>CAXMRC010000169.1:0-28568 GCA_964195945.1 uncultured Gemmatimonadales bacterium | reverse complement strand
TCGAGGCCCAACAGCGCTCGGGCGTGCCCTGCAGCTAGCTCACCGCGACCAACCATTCCCTGGATTGCCGAGGGCAGTTGGAGAAGCCGTACCGTGTTGGTGATAGCACTTCTGCTCTTGCCAACCCGGCCAGCCACCGCGTCGTGAGTCAGCCCAAATTCTTCCATGAGTTGTTGGTATCCTGCAGCTTCCTCGAGCGGGGAAAGGTCCTCCCTCTGCATGTTCTCAATCAACGCCTCAGCAAGACTCGTCGTTTCGTCTGTATCCGCCGACCTGATGATGGCCGGGATCTCCTCAAGTCCAGCCATACGTGCCGCGCGACACCGCCGCTCTCCGGCGATAAGTACGTATCCCTCGCCGTCCGGGCGGACCACAACGGGTTGGAGAACCCCTATCTCGGCAATAGAGCTCGCCAACGATTGCAAGGTCTCGTCGTCGAAGTGTCTTCTCGGCTGCTGCGGGTTGGGCTCGACTAGGTCCAACAGAATGTGGCTAAACCCGCCCTGGGGGCGATCCACGGGCAGCAACGAGTCCAATCCTCGTCCCAAACCACTCTTACGTGCGGCCATGACGCCTCCTAAACTCGCGGGCCAGTTCTCGATATGCGATCGCACCACGCGACATCGGATCGAACGCTTCAATAGGCTCCCCGTACGAGGGTGCCTCCGAAAGCCTCACGGTCCGCGGGATGATGGTCTTGTACGTCGTATCACCAAAGTGCTCGCGAACCTGTTCGACCACGTCGGCAGATAGAGTTGTCCTCCCATCAAACATGGTCAAGATGACGCCTTCAACCTCAAGTTGAGGGTTGAGGCTTTGTTGGACAAGCTGTATGTTTCTGACCAGTTGGCTTACACCCTCTAGTGCGTAGTACTCGCATTGGATGGGGATGGCCACCTCGTTCGCAGCCGACAAACCGTTGATGGTGAGCAAGCCAAGCGAAGGCGGGCAATCAATCAGGATAAAGTCGTAGTCCTGCAACGCTGGTTCTAGGGCGTTGGCAAGACGCATCTCCCGTGAGAACAGCGAAACAAGCTCAATCTCCGCCCCCGCCAGTTCGATGGTAGCCGGAACGACGAATAAGTCTCGCACAGAAGTGGGCTCTACTGCATCTTCAATCGGTACATCGTCGATCAAGACTTCGTATGTGGAGAATTCGATGCCCCCACGGTCGACTCCAAGACCGGACGACGTGTTGCCTTGTGGGTCAAGGTCCACCACAAGGACTCGGTCGCCCTGGAGCGCTACACCCGCCCCTAGGTTGATAGCGGTGGTTGACTTGCCAACTCCGCCCTTCTGATTTGCGATCGCGACAATAGTCGCATCGCTGTTACTCGCCATAAAGCGTCTCCCGGGGATTAAGTTGGCTCAATCCTAAGAAGGTTTACGTCAGTGTCAAGGATATCGGTCGGAACGGTGACCACCGTGCTGTCGATACCACGCTCCCCCCCGAGCGGATTCCGGGAGTTGTCGGATCGCGAAAGCCCAAGAATCGCAATGCCCCCGGGCTTGAGGAGATGTTTCACGTGAATCATTATGGTCGTCGGCGGTATCGCGGCACGAGACACGACCCACCGGAATTTCTCGTCAACATTGACGATGTCCTGATGTACCACCTCGCAATTCTCCAACCCGAGCACCGCTACCGCCCGACGCATAAGGTCGCATCGGCGACCCGATCGGTCCAAGAGAGTGAACCGGATCTCGGAGTAGACCAGAGCTAGGGGGATACCCGGAAGACCGACACCGCTTCCGATATCAAGACATTCGCCATCACCATCAAAGGCGACACCAAACAGGATCGAGTCGGCCACGTGGCGGCCCCAGAGTCGCTCCCTCTCATGAGGTCCAAGACCTCCGGCCTTGATAGCTTCCGTGGCCAGCCAGTTGTGGAGGACGATGAGTCTGCCCCGGTCTTGTGCGCTTAGTTTGCGACCTACCCACTCCGCGGCGCGGATTGCCAACTCCAACGAATCAGCCCTCATGTTTCACGTGAAACATGAGGGCTGACACAAGCGGTCCGCATAAGTAGTTAGTCCGTCGGAGCGACAACCACCGAGCGATTGGGGTCTTCACCCTCGGAAAAGGAACGCACTCCGTCAATCTCGGCAATCGCGTCGTGGACAACCTTGCGATCCGCAGCGTTCATGGGCTCAAGCATTGCCTCGCGCCCGTCTTCCTTGACTGTTTCGGCCAGCCGTGTCGCATAGATCTTGAGTGCCTTGCGTCGATTCGCCCCGTAGCCGGCGATATCGAGTCTCATTCTCGGGGCGCCAAAGGTCTTTCTCTGGATCACGGTTCGTGTCAGCTCGTGGACTGCCTGGACGACAGCACCCTTCCGACCAACAAGGGCTTCTGTCTGGTCTCCCGTGATATCAATAAACAAGATATCGTCTTCGACCTTGGTAACTACCTCGCCATCAACACCAAACGCCTTGAGCAGGCCTTCGGCGAATTCCTGTGCTACCTGGGCCTGTTCTTCGATATCCGCTTTTTCCTCAGGCTTCTTGTCCACGGCAACCTTCTTCGCTCCGGATCCACCTGATGACCCCTGACTGGGTTTGTTACGGCGGTTCTTGCTTTCGTTTCTGTTCTTGTTCTGCTGCGTTCTGTCGTCTTGACTCCCGCGCCCTTTGCCGTTCCGAGATGGGGACGGTTCGGCAGAGTCCTTTTCCCGATCCTTACGATCGCGAGTGCGCCCGCCACGTCGACGACGCTTCTTCTTTGGCTTGAGGGTTACTTTGACCCGGGCGTCTTGCCCGCCCATCCCCAGAAAGCCCTTCTTGGCCTCTTCAACGATCTCAACGTCGACGGCGTCTCTCGAGCTCTCGCCCAAGGCGCTCATCGCCTCCGAGACCGCCTCTTCAACAGTCCGGCCGACTGCTTCAACCCACTCCATACCTAGTTCCTCCTGCGCCGATTGCGCTTCTTGCTGGCGTTTGGCGAGGGACCGTTTGTCTGAGGGGTCTCCGGGGGAGGGCCCTCACCTTTGGCGGGCTTTGCTTCCGACCCGTCACTGCCCCCGTCCAGACGGAAAATTACCGCCTGCTGAGCTACACGAAAGAGATTTGACACGGCAAAGTACATAACGAGACCCATCGGGAAACCCCAGGAAATAAATCCCATAAATAGAGGCATGATCTTGGTGATCGTCTGCATCTGCTGTGCTTGCTTGCTCTCTTGCTGGTTCTTGTCGTTCTTGTTGCGTTTCGACATCTGCAATGTCTGGTAATAACTGGATGCTACGACCAGGAGGACCAAAGCAATGGCCGGGATCGCCGATGCCAACCCCTCGGCGGTTGCTGATTGCGGTGACTGCAACATGTCGAGACTAAGGAACTCGGTGTGCCCGCTGAGAAGAGCCTCGGCCAGGTTGGAGTCGGTGGGAATTATGTCTGAGGGATCCAATACCGTCGGATCGTCACCGCTTGGTCCCACCCGAAAGACCCGATACAACGCAAACCAGATCGGCATCTGCAGGATGAGGGGCAGACACCCAGCCGCAGGATTGACTCCTCGCTCCTTGTAGAGCTCCATCATCCGCTTGTTGAGCTCTTCCTTATCTGTCTTGAATTCCTTCTGGAGGGCCTTTACCTCCGGTTGGATCTCCTGCATGGCCTTCATTGACCTTGTCTGTTTCAACGTCAACGGGAAAAGGACCAGGCTGACCAGAAGTGTCACCAGGATGATGGCGACGCCATAATTGTTCGGCCAGAGGTCGTACAGGATTGAGAGGAGCTGCCCCAGCGGGGGAGCGAGGATGGTGAAAGGATTCACTTCAGGTTGCCTTGTGGTGAGGTTTGTCCGGATGTCTTGCTAAGCGGTACCGGATCGTAGCCGCCATCGTGCCAGGGATGACATCTGCCGATGCGGCGCACCGCCAACCAACCGCCCCTTGCAAACCCATGAATACTCAAAGCGTCCTGGGTGTATTCGGAGCAGGTCGGTCGATATCGGCAGTTGTCACCGAGCAAAGGCGAAACGAAGCGTCGGTATCCACCAACAAGCTTCACCGCCCAAAAAGACGGTTGGTAGGGCTTCGGCTTCATGATTTCTCCTCGGCGGCGGTGAGGTCTGATGTACAGCGGCTGATCCAACCGACCAGTTGGTCGAAGTCGGCGGTGAGGACTCCCCGGTCGGCAATCAGTACGTACACGGTATCTCTTTTGAGAGTACAACGAGACGTTGCCGCCCGCATCCGTCGTTTCGCCCGATTCCGGATCACTGCCGTACCGATCTTCTTGCCGGCGACGAATCCAACTGTGGGAAGGCCGGATGGACCACCGGCGATTACCGAAGTGATCGCGCCACAACGGCGGCGGGTACCGGTCTTGTAGGCCAACGAGAATCCTCCGTGACCCCGCAATGATCGATACTGTCGACCGCCCTCGCTGGGTCGGGAATCAGGCCGAGACGCGATGGCGACCCTTGGTACGGCGTCGCTTGAGGACGGCCCGACCGGCGCGCGTGCGCATGCGGGAACGGAAGCCGTGCTTGCGCTTACGGCGGCGTACATTTGGCTGATAGGTGCGTTTCATAACAAAGAAAGTCCAGGTAGGGGAGTTCGGGGTCGGCGCTAGGTTACGAAGCACCGCAAGACATTGTCAAAGGGGAATTGCTTCTGTCTGTACTCGCTTCGCCCAAAAACGACCCAATCGCGAAAAGTTCGCATCCCCCGCGAAAGAAAGAATTAGGCCCAAACATGCCTTCTTGGCACACCGAAGCACCACGAGCGGAGAACTCGAAGGCTGCGTAACACGTTGCGACACAGCCGATTAGGGTGACGATCGGTAGCTCCGCAAGTCACCGATAGCGTCGGATTTGTCGTTCTTGTATCCCGGACGCCTCGGTCCATATACTCGCTCGGCGGGTCGGATCACCGATCAGCAACTTCCCAGGGACTTTTTAGATACGGGCGTGCTCACACAGTTTCTCCACAGGTTGTGGATAGGTGTGTGGATGGCGCAGAGGCTAGAGGACGGCATCGTCAGAATATGACATACGGACAACCCCAGCCACTTCCATCACAGTGGGAGAGCTTCAGACAAGTTGTGCAAGATGAGCTCTCTGTGGGGGCGTGGCAGACCTGGATCGCTCCGTTGCGTGCGGATCACAGCGGCTCCGCACTGACGCTGGAGGCTCCCAGTGAGTTCCATCGCTCCTGGGTTCGCGATCGCTATCTCTCAGCATTGCGGCGGGCCACCACCTCCATCTACGGAGCGGAAGTGGATGTGCTCCTCGAAGTGGCTGCAGAACCGCAGCAGGCCACGAACGCTACCCAAGAGAAAGCCCAAACCACCCCCGCACCGCCGCCACAACAATCGCGTCTTCCCCTGCATGGGGAATCACGCCTCATTTCGAAATACACTTTCGATAACTTCGTCGTAGGTCCTTCGAACCGCTTTGCCAACGCCGCGGCAATGGCCGTTGCCGAACAGCCCGGCAGTCAGTACAACCCGCTGTTTATCTACGCCAACGCCGGTCTTGGCAAGACGCATCTTCTCCACGCCGTTGGCCACCATCGTCGCGAGCTCGCTCCAGGTGCTGTCATCCGTTATGTGACATCAGAGCAGTTCTTCAACGAGTTCATCAACGGCATCCGCCGCAAGCGTATGGATGAATTCAAAGCCAGGTATCGCACCACCGATGTCTTGCTCCTCGACGATGTGCAGTTCTTCGATGGCAAAGAACAAATCCTCGAAGAGTTCTTCCATACGTTCAATAGCCTGTACGAAGCAGGTAGGCAGCTCGTGATCACCTCTGATCGCCACCCCAAACATCTCTCGACACTCGAGGATCGTCTCCGCAGCAGGTTCGAGTGGGGTCTTCTTACCGATATTCAGATGCCCGATGTCGAGACACGACTCGCAATCCTCCGTAGCAACGCCGAGTTCGCCCCTACTCCCGTTCCTAAGGATGTGTTGGATTTCATCGCGGAAAGTGTGCTGACCAACATTCGAGAGCTCGAGGGGGCCCTCACCCGGGTAACCGCCTATGCCGCGTTGACCCACGAAACAATCACCCTGGAGATGTCTCAAGAGGTGTTGCGGGATCTGGCGCCAACAGCCGATACGAAACCACTGACCTCCGATGACATAATCAACCGTGTCGCCTCGTTCTCAGGCAACACTCGTGACGATCTCCTCGGACCAAGCAGACGTCAGCCACTCGCCAGGTACCGGCAGCTGGCGATGTACCTCTGTCGTGAATACACGGACCTGTCTCTTCCCAAGATTGGGAGAGCATTCGGCGGCCGCGACCACACCACCGTGTTGCACGCTGTCGACAAGATCAAGAAATTGATGCAGACCGATGCTGAGGTATTTCACGATGTCACAGCTTTATCCCAAGACCTGAGGACAACTTGATGTTTTCCCCAGTTCGTGACACCCCTTCAGACCATGCTGTGGAAGAGTCGTTAATTGTCCACATCGCCTGTGGAACCGATTCCTCAACAAAGACGGGAAGAATCGAAAGTTATCCACTATCCACAGGCCCTACTACTACGACTACTCTTTTAAATCTATAAGAACCGAAGAAGAGGGAACAACTGTGCGTATCCGAGCTGAGAGAGATGACCTTGCAGATGTGCTCACCAGAGCCGCTAGAGCCGTTGGCACTCGTTCTGCCCTTCCGATCCTGCAAGGACTGCTTTGTGACGTTTCTGGTGGGACACTGAAAGTCACCGGTACGGACACTGAGATAACTATCGAGACCGCACTCGATGTCGAAGTCCTGGAAGACGGACGTACCGTCGTTCCGGCGAAACTCGTTGCCGAGGCAGTCCGCAAGTTGCCACCAGGGGCTGTCGCGTTTTCCGCAAGCGATGGTGAGGTTGAGATCACCGGCAACGGCCCGCGGTTCAATCTGCGTGAATTTGACGCCAACGATTTCCCAGACGTTGGTGGCAAAGGCGAGATCACCACCGGTGTAGAGATGGACGGAACGGCTTTGACCGCAGCGCTGAACCAGGTCGGTATCGCTGCTTCGAGCGACGATGGCCGCCCCACGCTGACCGGTGTTCTCTTCGAAACCGAGAGCGATCACCTCAGGTTGGTTGCGACGGATTCGTACCGCCTCGCGGTCCGTGATGTTCCGGGTGTTGCCGGTGTCGATACGACGTTGATCCCATATAGGGCACTCAAGGAAATTGGCAGGACTATCGGGGCCGACAAAGTTTCGATGGCCATTGCGGAACGTGAGGGAACGTTCTTCTCTGACCGGGGGCGGATGACTGCTCGTGTCATCGAGAGTTCCTTCCCGAACTATCGGCAACTGCTGCCCGACGAGTATCCCAACCGGCTTACGATCAATCGCGATGCGTTGCTCGAGGCAGTCGGCCGTGCGTCTCTTGTTGCAGAAGATCACATCCCGGTGCGGCTCAGTCTCGGTTCTGGTGGGGTAGAGCTCAACGTGAGCCGGCAGGACGTCGGTGGGGAAACGGAATACATCGAAGCTGTATACGAGGGCGAGGACATGGTGATTGCGTTCAACACCCGCTACCTGACAGATGGTGTCGCCGCCATGAAGTCCGAGAGCCTGGTATTGGAGACGATCAATCCGCTCAAGCCAGGGCTGTTGACCGCTTCCGATGACGCTTCGTTCCGTTACCTGCTGATGCCCGTCAGGCTGTAGTTCACTTCCGTGCATCTTGCCTGGCTTGAGCTAAACCAATTCCGTAGTTACGAGAGCCTACGATTTGAACCCGATGCCGGTATCAACGTACTCATCGGACGCAACGGGGCTGGCAAGACAAACGTGTTGGAAGCGGTCGGATATCTGTCGATGCAGAAGTCGTTTCGCCGCACTCCAGATTCAGCTCTGATCCGATCGGGAGAAGAGGCTGCGATCATCCGTGGTGGATTCGGTGATGACGACAGTGCTATCGATATCGCCGTCGAGATTCCACTGACGGGACGCCGTCAAGTGCTGGTCAATGGAAAACGACCGGGCAGGCTCAGCGAGGTGGCCAGCACCGCTCCTGTCGTTGCCTTTCTTCCGGATGACCTGGATCTTGTGAAACGTGGTCCGGCCTTGCGTCGCGAGTATCTAGACGATCTCGGGGCACAATTGGTCCCAACGATTGGTGCGGACCAACGAGAGTTTGAAAAAGCGCTGCGGCAACGCAACGCCCTTTTGCGCAACGAGGGGAGGAACGCTGATCCCATGACGTTGGATGTTTGGGACGTGCGTGTTGCTGAGACAGGGGCCCGCGTGCTGGTCAACCGTCTCCGTCTCCTGGGAAGGCTGTGTGATCGCCTCACCGCTGCCTACAAGACCGTCGGGGGGAAATCCGACGAAACGCTGCGTCCGCAGTACGCATCTTCATGGGTGGACGTAGGAGAGATCACTGATGGGCTCGATCCGGACTTCGAAGTGTTTGCCTCGGCATTGCTCAGGGCACTCGAGGAACGGCGGGTTCGGGACATGGAGGCGCGGAGCACCAGCGCCGGGCCGCACCGTGATGATCCCGGGTTCAGGCTCGACGATCGTGATGTAAGGGTGCAGGCAAGCCAGGGGGAACAGCGTTCGGTTGCGCTCACGTTGCGAATTGCGGCATATCAGCTCCTTGACCAACGGCACGGGCGTCCGCCGATTCTTCTTCTTGATGATGTTTTTTCTGAACTGGATTCGGGTAGGGCGGATGGGGTGACCGAGTTGTTGCCACGAGGCCAAGTATTTGTCACAAGCGCACGCGATGATGAGGTCCCTGACATGGGAAGACGGTGGCGGGTTCAGGAAGGTGTCTTGACATGAGAGGCCGGCAACTGTGAGGAACCCTTGGACAGGCAAGGACCCTGACCGAGGATTGAATGCGCTCGAGGCCACATTCGAGTCCGTTCTCGAACGTGTGACCGAAGGTCGTCTTGCGACTCTTGAGGTCATCAAGGGTGCGTGGCCGGAGATAGTTTCCGACACGTGGCGGGAGCGTTCCCGTCCGGTCGGTTTCGAAAAAGGAGTGCTCACGATCGAGGTTTCCGACGGGGGAGCAGCGTCTCGACTGAGGTTGGAACAGGGAAAAATCCGGGCCGCACTCGACGAACGTCTCGGCCGTGGTGAAGTTGCCCAGATCCGGCTGCGCGTGCGTCGTAGCCGGGACTGGTCCAATAGTAGATGAATGCACGCAAAACGCCTGACTACGTTGGGTTTTCGCCTATAATGACATCCTTGTTAGTTGATACAGCAAACCACGGCCTTTCCGGCCTCTAGGAGTCCCGTTGAGCAAGCCAAGATTGTCGTCCGCCGCGTCCTATGGGGCCAAGGACATAACCGTGCTGGAGGGGCTTGAAGCAGTCCGAAAACGTCCTGCAATGTATATCGGTTCCACAGGGCCAAAGGGTCTTCACCACCTCATCTGGGAGGTGCTGGACAACGCAGTAGATGAAGCCATGGCCGGTTTCTGCGACAAGATCGATCTGACCCTTCATCCCGACGGCAGCGTCGAGGTACGAGACAACGGTCGTGGCATTCCTGTAGACAAGCACGCCAAGACAAAACTGCCGGCCCTGACCACGGTATTGACCGTCTTGCACGCCGGAGGCAAGTTCGAAGCCGGCGCCTATACGGTGTCTGGTGGTCTTCATGGCGTTGGTGTCTCTGTGGTCAACGCTCTCTCGAAGCAAGTAGACGTCGAAGTGATTCGCGACGGTTTCCACTGGTTCCAATCGTTTGCATATGGGACACCAACGACAAAGCTGAAGAAGGGCAAGCCCGCCAAGCGTACGGGCACAATCATTCGATTCTGGGCAGACCCAGACATATTTGAGGAGACCACCGACTTCGACATCAAGACTGTCGTCAGCCGGGTCCGCGAGATGGCCTTCCTCAACAAGGGTGTTGAGTTCCGGATCCGCGATATCCGCAGCGCGGACTCGCAGGAGCACGAAGAACACAACTTCAAGTACAGCGGCGGAATCATCGACTTCGTCAAGCACCTCAACTCCAAGCGCGAGCCGATTCACAAGCAGGTGGCATTCTTCGAAGCGGTGACAAAGGAGGCCGAGGTCGAGGTTGCGATGCAGTGGACCAGCGGCTACACCGAGACCGTCCTTAGTTTCGCCAACAACATCAACACCCACGAGGGGGGCACCCACGAAGAGGGATTCCGCAAGTCGCTGACCAGGGCGATCAACGATTTCGCCAGGGGTCGCAACCTCTACAAGGAGAAGGACGACAACCTGACCGGTGAGGACGTCCGTGAGGGTCTGACCGCAGTGATCTCCGTCAAGGTGAGACAGCCACAGTTTGAGGGACAGACCAAGACCAAGCTTGGCAACACCGAGATCCGCTCGTTTGTGGAGAGGACCCTCAACCAGATGTTTCCGGAATGGTTGGACAGGCACCCCGGTGACGCCAGACGCATAATCGACAAGGCTTCTACGGCAGCTAAGGCGCGCATGGCGGCTCGCCAGGCCCGTGACCTAACCCGCCGCAAGAGCTTGCTCGAGTCGGCTGGTCTTCCCGGAAAGCTTGCCGATTGTTCGTCTCGTGATCCTGCGCTCAGCGAATTGTTCATTGTCGAGGGTAACTCGGCCGGTGGCTCGGCTAAGCAAGCCCGCAATTCGGAATTTCAAGCGATCCTTCCCATCCGCGGCAAGATCATCAACGTGGAGAAGAACCGTCTTACCCGCGTCTTGCAGAACACCGAGGTGCAGTCGCTGATTACCGGTATAGGCACCGGTATCGGCGACGAGATGGATATCACCAAGGCCCGCTATCACAAGGTTGTCATCCTCACCGACGCCGACGTTGATGGTGCCCATATCCGGACGTTGTTGCTGACATTCTTCTTCCGGCACATGCCTGAACTGATCGAGGCCGGCTATGTCTATATCGCACAGCCACCGTTGTACTCGGTGAAGGCTGGGACCAAGCTGCGCTGGGTATACAACGACGAGCACCTTGACGAGGTCAAGGCAGAACTCGAAGGCCGGAAGCTGAACATCCAGCGGTTCAAAGGTCTTGGCGAGATGAATGCGGATCAGCTGTGGGACACGACAATGGATCCCGCCAAGCGACAGCTCTTGCAGGTACAGCTCGATGACCAGTTCCGCGCTGAAGAAGTCTTTGCCACGTTGATGGGTACCGACGTCTCCGCCCGCCGGACCTTTATCCAGCAAAACGCCAAAGACGTCCGTTTCCTAGACATTTAGAACAGGGACCATCGAAATGCCGAACGAAGATACACAGCGAATAAAGCCGATCGAGATCGAGCGGGAAATGGAGAACTCATTTCTCGAGTACGCCATGTCTGTCATCGTCTCAAGAGCGCTGCCTGACGTGCGCGACGGTCTCAAGCCGGTCCATCGCCGGATTCTCTTTTCAATGTACGACTCGGGCATCCGTCCCGGAACTCCATTCCGAAAGTGTGCCCGTGTCATTGGTGACGTGATGGGCTGGTTCCATCCCCACTCCAACGATGCCATCTATGACGCCTTGGTCCGTCTGGGTCAGGACTTCTCACAGCGGTACCCCTTGGTGCAGCCACAGGGCAACTTCGGGTCCGTCGATGATCCGCCGGCCCAGATGAGGTACACCGAGACCCGGATGGCTCCCATTGCGATGCACTTGTTGGAAAGCATCGACGAGGAGACCGTCGACTTCGCAGACAACTACTCGGGGGAGCGCCAAGAACCAACGGTCCTGCCGTCGCGGTATCCAAATCTGCTGGTCAACGGCTCTACAGGTATCGCAGTCGGTATGGCGACCAACATCCCGCCACACAACCTCACAGAGATCATCGACGCCACCTTGCACAAGATCGCAGATCCCGAGGCAACAGCCGAAGATCTGCTCCAGTATGTCAAAGGACCGGATTTTCCCACCGGAGCCCTCATCGTACGTACTCCCGGGATCCGGGAAGCACTGCTAACGGGGCGTGGGTCGGTGCGGATGCGAGCGGTTACCGACATCGTCGAAAACAAGCGCAACCGGATGGCGATCATCGTCAGCGAGATCCCTTATCAAGTGTCTATCGACAGGATCATGACCAAGATTGCCGATCTTGTGAAGGACAAGGCGATCCAGGGGATTGCCGACCTTCGCAACGAGACGAACAAAGACGGCATCCGCATGGTTATCGAGCTGAAGAGGGACGCCAACCCGCAGGTCGTGCTGAACCTGCTCTTCAAGCACACTCAGCTCGAAGATACATTCGGCGTGAACGCCGTTGCATTGGTCGACGGGGTTCCTCGCACGTTGAACGTTGGCGAGATGGTCGGCTACTACATTGATCATCAGCTCGAGGTCATAGAGCGGCGCAGCGTCTTCCGTCTCAAGAAGGCAGAGGCCCGGTCGCACATTGTCGAGGGGTTGCTTATCGCCCTCGACAACATCGACGAAGTCGTCAAGATCATCCGGGGTTCGAGTGACGTCGAGAACGCCCGCCAGGCGTTGAAGAAGACGTTCAAGCTGTCAGAGATCCAGGCAAATCACATTCTCGACATGCCCTTGCGCCGTCTCACGGCACTCGAGACGGACAAACTTCGCCAGGAATACGACGATCTGCAGGCCTACATCGCCGAGCTCAAGTCGATCCTTGATTCCGAAGAGCTCCGTCGTTCCATTCTGACGGAGGAGCTAACTGCAATCCAGGAAAAGTACGGGGACGAGCGGCGCAGCCGGATCATTGCCGACGAGGGCGACTTGTCTCTTGAAGATCTGATCGCCGATGAAGAGCTTGTGGTAACGGCCTCTGCGGCCGGCTATGTGAAGTCCGTTCTTGCCGATACATATCGACGTCAGGGAAGAGGAGGTCGCGGCGTCAAGGGAGCAGATCTTCGTGATGACGATCTGATCACCCATGTGCTGCACACATCGGCACACGCCTATCTGTTGTTCTTCACGAACCGGGGCAAGGTATACCGGGTCCGGGCCCACCAGCTGCCTCGGAAGGAGCGCACCGCAAAGGGATCCCTCGTCCAATCGGTTCTTCCAATGGAGCCGGACGAGAAGATCGAAGCGATTATCGATACGAGGACCTACGAGTCGCACCGTTTCTTGGTGGCATTCACCAAGAACGGTCAGGTCAAGAAGTCGAAGTTCAGTGACTACGACTCCCGCAACCAGGTGTTGGTGGCCATCAACCTGGCTGAGGACGACGAGGTTGTTGCCGTACGAGCCACTTCTGGTGATACGGATCTGGTCATGGTGACCAGGAATGCGCAGGCGATTCGCTTTTCGGAGACAGATGCCCGTCCGATGGGTAGAGATACCCGCGGCGTGAGAGGCGTCAAGCTGCGCGAGGGCGACGAGGTGGTTTCGGCTGCCAGTGTGACCGAAGGTTCCGAGATCCTGTTTCTGACCAGCGGGGGCTACGGGAAACGGACCGCCATGAGCGAGTTCCCACTGCAAAAGCGCGGAGGGATCGGGGTCAAGGCAATGAAGCTGACCCGAGTCCGCGGCGAGTTGGTAGCGGCCATAACCGTCAACCCGGACGATCACATCTTTGTCACTTCGTCGGACGGGATTGTGATCCGGCAGGGCGCCGGCGAGATCAGCCGACAGAGGAGAGCATCGACGGGTGTCCGAGTCATGAACCTCGACGAGGGTACGAAGCTGGCAGCAGCCGCGCTGGTGCCTCGAGACGAAGAAGACGCGGACTCGGCCTTCTAGGCCGAGTCCGTACCGAGTTCGCTTTGGCGAACTCGGGCTGGGTGGGTCGTGTGCGGGCTGATTGGGCCGCGCGTCCGGGTCAGTCCCCCCTTTGGGGGGGAAGTACCGCAGCGGCGGAGCCGCTGTGGTGTGGGAACGCACTGAGTTAGCTTCGGAACCAAGAACGACTGCTATTACGTTGGATACTTCTGCGGTGGGGTTACACTTGCCTCATTCCAAGGAGCCTTGTTATGGCAGTTCGACGTGTTCGTCGGATAGTTAGAAAGATCGACCCATGGACGGTGCTGAAGGCATCGCTCGTCTTCAACGCGGTCATGGGCTTGATCTATGTCCTGGGAAGCTGGGTGATGTGGTCACTGGTCTTGCAAAAGGGCATCCCGGAAAAGATTGTGGACCTGTTTGATGCCGTGACCATTGAGCTCACCATTGACGGCGGGCTCTATTTCCGCATTGTGGTCCTTCTAGCCATAATCGGTGTCATCGGGACCACGGCGTTTATGACGCTTGGTGCGGTCATCTACAACCTCATCTCGGACCTCGTCGGTGGCATTGAGGTGTCGGTTCTCGAGGAGACCTACAACGTTGCACAGCAAGCAGCACAGCCGCGGCAGCGCACCTTTGGGTGGCATCCTTTTCCGCAGCCAGGAACCAACGGAAACCCGGCGGAGCCGGAACGAGAGCACATCTCGCCGTAGGCCACCCCTCGCTAGGCGTGATCTGCTAGAAGTCCGGTAGGGCCACTGTGTGGGGGAGAACGATGGTTGCGGTCCCAGCTGATCCGACCGATATCGGCTGGCTAAACCGAATCTGCTCGATGATGCATAGACCCTCAGAATCGGTGCGACAGTAGAGCAGCGTCACGTCGGCAGTAATGAGGCCGTTGCCGTCGAGGAACTCGACGGCAAGCTCTACGGGGAGCTCTGCGCCGGTGAGGGACTGTTTGTCACCGGCCGTGAGTGATGCAACAGATCCGGTTATGACAAGACTGACCGATGAGGGGGCTTCCTCGTTCACCTTGTAGCCATCGGGAAGAGCAATATCGAGGATGATCGATCCGGTGCCGGCACTTACCGTGAGTGCATCCATGGTGATGATTGTTCCGGGGAAGTCGGCGTCTTCTGGCGGTGGGGTGAATCTCTCTATTCCGTGGAGCACCAGAGTTGATGTCTCTGCCGTCTCGAGGTCAACCAGACGTATGACATGATTGTTGGTATCGGCGACATAGAGAGTTCGGTCGGCGAGGGCGAGGCCGCCCGGCTCGTAGAAGGCTGGATTCGTCCCATCTGCCCAGCCCTGTGCCGAGCCGAGATATGTCGACGTCAAGCCTGTTGTGGGGTCGATTCGCTTGAGCTTGCTGTTGTAGGTGTCGGCGATGATCAGATCACCTGTCATCTCATCCCATACGATCCCGAGAGGGTGTTGCAGCCGCGCTTCGGTGCCGATGCCGTCGATGTCTCCGAAGTCGAACAGGTTGACATCTGTCCCAGCCAGGGTCCCGGTTTCGCCATCGGCTGTAAGCGGGTCGGCCCAGCGGATTGAGCTCGATTCGGAGTCGGCAAAGTAGAGACGGCCTTGATCGTCGAACACAAGACCGCTCGGCTGGGCGAGAGCAGCTTCGGTAAGGGAGCCATTGGCGACTCCTTCGAGGCTGCTGCCTACCGCCGGACCGATGACTCCACCGTCGAGGTCGGCGACCCAAATCTGATGAAATCCCGCCATTGCAATCCAAAGACGCCCTGCGGTAAGCGTGAGCCCCCACGGCGAGTTGAGCCTGGCGTCGTCGACGAGACTGGCGGCTGGCGGCCAACCGAGCTGACCAGTACCGGCAAGAGTTGTGACGTCACCGGACGCGACGTCGATCGACCGAATGGCGTGATTGTTGGTGTCCGCAACGTAGAGGGTCCCTGTGGTCTCATCAAAGGCGAGACCTTGCGGCGAGTCGAATGCTGCCGTCAGGGCCGCCCCACTTTCGAAGCCGGCAGTACCGTTTCCGTAGACGGCCACGACTTCGCCACTCGATGGATCCGCGGCGAGGACCCGGTGGTGGCCGGTGTCGCTGACGAAGAGGAGACCGTCGCCCGTGGCCACCTTGCCAGGATACGAGAGCACTCTGTTGGCTTGGTTGGCACTTTCGGGGGCCAGCTCTAGCGGGGTTCTGTCGATCTGTTCGTCGAACTCGACGACGAGCGCTGCGACGACTGGCTGCACGGTCTCATACACACCTTCGCCTGAATGCATACCGACGACGTTTCCGGCTGGGTCGACTAGAGCGATGGTCGGCCAGGCTTGCGCTCCCCACGTCTGCCATATCTGAAAGTCACCGTCGTTGACAACGGGGTGGTCGATCTCATAGCGCTGCACAACCTGCCGGATGTTCTCTGTGTCGCTCTCGTTGAGGAACTTTGCGGAATGCACACCGATAACTACAAGTTCAGCGGCGTATTCCTCCTCGAGGCGTTTCAGATCCGGGATGATGTGGATGCAGTTGATGCAGCCATAGGTCCAAAAATCGAGGAGAACGACCTTGCCTCTGAGATCGCCGAGTCGGATGGGTGTGTTGGTGTTCAGCCAGTCAAGGTCGGCGGGGAATTCAGGGGCAGGGACTGTTCCCGCATATGACTGCTCGACAATCGCGGGTTGTTCGATAGCGCCTGCCGTCGTGGGGGGAGGAGCGGCGTTGGTTTGTTCGGTGCTGCTGGCGGTGCAAGCGCTGGTGACCAGCGTTAGAACCAGGCCCGTAAGAAGAATTCGCATGACGAGGTCAGTTGCCGTGGTGGGTGTGCGCGGCGACGTCGAGCCCCGCATCGAGGGCGCGGCTGAGGTATTCGTCGGCGAGGTCTGCGGGTCGGCTGTGTCCGACCGGGTATGCAGAAACGACCATGGCACCGGTGGCCAGTGCTAGTGCCTCGAGGTGAATGGCAAGATCCGCGACACCAACGATTCGGGTGACCACCCCTGCCCCGGTTGCAGCGGTCACCCGTGCCATGGCGGCGCCCCAGTGGCCGCCAACTCGGGAGACGTAGGCGCGATCTGTGTAAGCGGTCTCTCTTGGTTCTGCCCAGCGCGATCCGATGGGCTCGGGAAACGGGATTGCTTCGCCGCGGCGCCGCGGTGTGCCCGGTTCTGTCCAGGCGGTTGTTACGTCGAGGACAGTCTCAGTCCCCGCTACTTCGTGGGCGGTGAGTGATGGGGCGATGCCGCTTCCTAGATTGCATCCGGTGAGTAGTCGTAGCTCGGCGTCTGCAAAGGCCTCTCCGTAGTCGTCCTCTGCTCCGTTGGCATCACCCCAGACGACACAGCTGATCCCGGCGTTTAGTGCTGCTTCGATCTGTGGCTCGGGGTGTTCGTCGTCGGTGATCAGGGCGTCGTAGGTGGCGAGTACATCGACATGTTCGAGACGATCATCCGGCTCGGTTGGGTATTTGTCGATGAGGCCTATGGCCGTGAGCGATCGTTCTGCGAGCAGAATCCGGCCGGCGCGCGTCGCTACTTCTCCGGATTGGTGGATGGCAAGGCGCATGGCTAGCGGGGGGTCCGTTGCTGCTCAGTCGGGCCCCAGGACCCTGATGTTGTCGGTTGTTTGACCGGGCGCTTTAGATAGGCAGCGAAGGCTGCGGCAATCATGGCGAGGGCAAGGAAACGTTTCATTGCCCCTCAGGGTACAGACTCACAACAGCTAGGGGTCCCGCTAGCTATCCGACGGCCTTCTCGAACAGATTGCCGATCCAGTAACCGAGCACACCGCCGACACCGGCAATAACGAGGTTTTCAACACCCGCCAACACCGCGTTTGTCTTGGTGACGACGCTCTTTGCTGCTCCGACGGCAAACAATCCGATTGCGGTGAGAACCGCGGCGATGGCGAGGCCGACCTGGGGACTATCAACAAGAGCGAAGGGAACGACAGACGGCAGAGCCCCAGCAATAAACAGCAGTCCGGACACAGCCATAGCTGCGTATGGAGATCGCTCCTCGGAATCGATCATCCCGAACTCCATGACCTTCATCGAGTTGAGAAGACGCTCATCGTCTCTTGCGAAGATGGCAACAGCTTCGTCAAGGTCGTCACCCGCGATGGCCAGGTCGGCAAGCATGTCACGCAGCTGATCGACCTCCATCTGCCGGTGGTCGCGGATGTGATCTCGTTCGAGGCTGATCTCACGCTCGAGTACTTCGATTTGTGACTTCGTGGCGAGGAACTCACCGGCCGCCATGGAGATGGCTCCGGCGATTGCTCCACCGACCGCGGTCAACAAGACCTGGCTGGTGGTGAGGCCACCGCCAACTACCACAGCGACGAGAAGGACGGTGGAGACGAGGCCGTCGTTGACACCGAGGATGATGTCGCGCCAGTATTGGCGGCTGGTGCCGACATGTGGTTCGTAGTGAACACTGTCGTCGTGGGGGGTCTCTTCGTGTGCCATCGGGGGGAGACTAACCGGTGGCAGGGACACGTCCAGTCTGCAGGTTCAGCTGAAGCCGGCGCACCCCTAGATGGAGAAGCCACCGAGTTTGGTCTCGAGAAACTCGGAGATACCTTCGCTGCCACCCTCTCGACCGAGTCCTGAGTGTTTCATTCCACCGAAGGGGGCGGCCGCGGCTGTCGGATTGATGTCGTTGATACCAACGATTCCGTAGTCGAGTCCTTCGAACATTCTCATGGCTCGGCCAAGATTCTGTGTGTAGATGTATGCGGCGAGCCCGTAGTTGGTGTCGTTGGCTAGTGCGAGAACCCTGTCTTCGTTGTCGAACTCGATGATTGGGGCGACGGGTCCGAAGGTCTCGTTGTTGTAGATTTCCATTTCCGGGGTGATTCCGCGGAGAACTGTGGGGGCGTAGAAAAAGCCACGGTCGAGCCCGTCCGAGGTCAGCCTCTTGCCGCCCACTCGAAGGTCTGCTCCTTTGGCGACGGCGTCTTTTACCTGACGATCTACCTTCTCCAACGAAGGTGCATCGACGAGTGGTCCGATACCGACGCCTTCCTCGAGACCATTGCCGGCTCGCATCTTGTGGACCCGCTCTTCGAGCACTTCCATGAACGGGCCGATGATGTTCTTGTGAACGTAGATACGGTTCGGGCTGATGCACGCCTGGCCGGTGTTGAGGAACTTCACGAGGGAGGCACCCTTGGCGGCATACGCAGGGTCAGCATCGTCAAAGACAATGAAAGGTGCGTGCCCACCGAGTTCGAGAGATAGACGTTTCATCGCGGTGGCGGCGCGACCCGCCAGCATGGTGCCGACTTCTGTTGATCCCGTGAACGTGAGTTTGGCCACCCGAGGGTTAGTGACGAACTCGTCGCCGATAGGTGCGGGATCCGAGGTCGGCACGAGATTGGCGACACCTGCCGGTATTCCGGCGTCGTGCATGATGTTGAACACCTCCATTGCACACAGCGGTGTTTGTTCGGCCGGTTTCACAACGATGGTGCAACCAGCCGCAAGGGCTGGGGCGACCTTGCGCGTGATCATCGATACCGGGTAGTTCCACGGGGTGATGGCCGCAACCACACCGACGGGTTGGCGGAGTACTAGGAAGCGTTGATCGGGACGAGGGGCAGGGAGGATGTCCCCATGGATACGTTTCGCTTCCTCGGCGTACCAGAGGAAGAAGTCGGCGGCATATTGCACTTCGTTGCGGGCCGCTTTCAGAGGCTTGCCCTGTTCTTCGGTCATCAGCCGGGCTATCGCTTCTTTGCGTTCCATCATCAGCTGGTACGCACGCTGCAGGTGATCAGATCGTTGGAACGCCGTCAGCCGCGACCAGCCGTTGAACGCCACCGATGCAGCCAGAACCGCGGCAGCAGCATCCTCTCGGGTGCCGTCAGCGACGTCGCCGATCGGTTCACCGGTAGCGGGATTTGTCACTTCGAAGCTGGCCCCGGACCGGGATCCTTGCCATTCTCCGTCGACATAGAGCATGTAAAGGAGAATACCGGGTGATGCGCCGGTTTACCGTTCTCCGACCCGATGGCCTTCGAGCCGACGCTGGTTCCGCATACATCGCCGCGGTCAGTTCCTTCATCGACACAGGGAGCCGAAATTCGAAAGTGGCCCAAGTCCCGTCGTGGCGATAGATGACACCTCTCCTATTCAGGCTCAAGAATCTGCAACCAAGTTCTCAGCGGATTCTTAGACAAGTGGAACGCTTGACTTAATACGATGAACGAAAGTCAATCTTGTACTTCTCCCATGTGGAAAGGATCGACTGAATGAACGCAAATAGATTGAGAACGAGCATCGCAGCTGCCATGGGTGGCGCAGTGCTGCTCGCGGGACTCCTGGTTGGGGCCTCCTTCGCTCTGGCCCAGGAGACCGACGAACCAGAGATCACAGTTGAAGGAGACTCCCCGGATCGGAGTTTCCGCTCGTTCCGGGGCGACGCCCGCATGATGGGCGGCGACCTCGACGGTATTGCTGAAGAACTTGGCACCACGCTCGAAGAGTTGCGGGATCAGCTGGCAGCGGGTGCCACGCTCGACGACATAGCCGCCACCTTCGGTGTCGATCTTGACGCCGTCTTTGACGAGTTGCACCAGAAGGCCATTGATGCGATCGACCAGCGAGTCGAAGACGGTGACCTCACCGAGGAGCAGGCCGACGCCATGAAGGAGCGGATGGAATCGTTTGATCGACAGAGTGCGCTCCCGTTTGGGTCTCGCGATTTCCGCCGTGACATGCCCGAAGGGTCGATGGACGATCGTCACCCCTTCGACGGGATGCGGGGGTTCGGCAATATCGGCGGGTTCCTCGGCGAACTCGATCTAGACCTGGCTGAACTCGGTGACCTTCTGAGGTCCGGGGCGAGTATCGACGAGGCGCTTGACAGCATGGGCCTCGACTTGGATAACGTGGTTGCGGATGCCACCGCGGCGGCACTGGCCCATCTCGACGAGCTCGTTGCCGAAGGAACAATGACCCAGGACGAAGCGGATCACATCAAAGAGATGATCGAGAATTTCGATCTTTCGCAGGGCTTCCCTTTTGGGTTGCGCGACATGAACTTTGACTTCGGCTTCGACATGGAGAATTTCAACATGGATCGGTTCCGGGGCCACGCCGAAGACCACTTCGGGTTCTTCAGTGGTGATTGCACCGAGGACAAAAACGCCGATGAGGCCTTGCTCGACGTCTGAGCCCCAGTCAGCCTCAGCCAAATCTATGACGGTGTCTGCACTCTCCCCAGGCAGGCACCGTCATCCGCGTCTGCATCATTCCCCTCGTGGGGAAGCGGAGCCGGGTACGGCTAGGCCGTTGCGCCGCCGTTGAATTCCTCGTACAGGAGGGGTCCCGGCTCGGTGTTCGCCATCTTCCGTGCGATGTCGGCGGGAACGGGGCGGTTCACGTTGTCGACGTGGACCACCTGTGGGAAGTGGTCGTCTAATTCCGACTCGTCGTAGTCGGCGTAGCTGATGACGATCACTTTGTCGCCGGGTTGGACGAGTCGGGCAGCTGCGCCGTTGAGGCAGATGTCGCCGGGTCCGCCGGCAATGGCATAGGTAACCAGCCGGTTTCCGTTGTCGATGTCGAGTACGTGGACTTGTTCCATCTCGCGGATGTCGGCGAGTTTCATCAGGTCTACATCAAGAGTAATGGATCCCACGTAGTTCAGGTCAGCGTCGGTGACGGTGGCTCGGTGGATCTTTGATTTCATCATGCGTCTCCGCATGGGTGCTCCTTTGCTTGGCGCTGCATTGGCAGTCGCCGTACGTTTCGCTCTGCGGTGCAGAGATTAGTGTTGTTAGCTACAACCGGGTGACCGGTTCTTGCATTCCGCCAGTCGTTCTGTTCCGGTATTTGGGATGCAGAGGTTAGGAACCCATTCGTCTAACGGATGCACTGGGTCTCCCGATAGGATGGACGCCATGGAGCTCACTGCATCTGTCGAGATCTCACGTCCTGCCACGGATGTATTTGCGTATCTCGCCGAGCCCAGGAACAACCCCCTGTGGCAGAAGGGCATGAAGAGGTGCGAGTGGATAACCGATGGGCCGATCGCTGTCGGCTCGCAATACCGGCAGGAGGCGTCGTTTCTCGGCCGATCCGTGGTTTCGCTCTTCGAGGTCGTCGAATTAGCGGAAGGTACCAGCATCACATTTGAAACGATCGAGAGCACTTTTCCGATCAAGGTGAGGCGTTGGGTCGAGGACCGCGGCGTCGGCACCTGTTTGGTCTCTGCGGTTATCGGAGGCGGACCTCGGGTCCCCCGATTCCTTGAAGGATTGGTCGGCAAGATTGCACAGCGCTCTGTAACCGCGGACTACGAGAGGCTCGGTGCCGCGCTCGTGGCGTGACGATTACCGCGGCCCCGTTCTCTGCCTGGTGGCGACCGCCGCCAACAACACGACTGCTGTGAGCGTGACAGACATGGCTATCCAGGCAGGCGATAGTCCAACCGATCGGGATGGGTACGGACTGAGCGACGCATATCTCGCGACAAAAGATGGTGTGTCTCCGCCATCGATGATGGCAACGCTCGTAGCTGATAGCGAGGTGTCGTTGGTGCGGATCGACGTGATTTCCTCCTCGCGAGATGGAGGGTCAACACCAACGTAGATGACGCCACCTATCAGGTCCCCGAGGCCGGTGGTGCACGGATCGTTGCATACCAACACCCAGTACTCACCTGGCGGCATGTCGGTTGGCAGGACGAAATCGGCCGATACCTGGATACCGGTTGATTGTGCCGCGGCGTTCAGCTTGCCAAGCGGGACATCAGTTTCGGTCCCGCCGAAGCCCTCGGTGATCACCTCTCCGTAGGTGTCGCCGCGCAGGTACGCATAGAAGGGTCCGTCTTCAATCCAGCCGAGTTGACCATGCGAGACAAAGCCGGACAGTTCGATGTGTTCGCCAGCTTCGACCCGAACCCAGGACGGGTCGAGCCAGGAGCCCCCTGCACCTGCTGGGGCCATCGATATGATCGTGAATGCCGTCGCAATTCCGACGAGCAGCATATGCCGCAGAATTGACCACCTTGCCCGGATGGAACGAGGCTAACTATGGCCGGGGACTATGTGACTAGTTTCTTCCGACGGTGCTACTAGAGCTCGTTGCCCGACTCGCGTCCTTCGGCAAACGCAGTGATGTTGGCGATGGTGTCGGCAGCGATGGCCTCCAACGCCTCGACGGTAAAGAATGCCTGGTGTCCGGTGATTAGCACGTTGGGGAATGTCAGCAATCGCGAGAACGTGTCATCCTGGATGACCGTATCGGATAGGTCCTCGAAGAAGAGATCCCCCTCTTCCTCGTAGACATCTAGCCCAAGGTGGCTGATCTTGCCCGACTTCAGACCCTCGATCGCCGCCGCGGTGTCAATTAGAGCGCCACGGCTGGTGTTGATCAACATGACGCCGTCCTTCATGTTGGCGATGGCGAACGTATCGACCATGTGGTGTGTTTCGGGCGTGAGGGGTGCGTGTAGCGAGATAACGTCAGCCTGCTCCCACAACTCGCGGAGGCTCACGTACTCAACGCCAAGATCGACAGCATCGGGGTTCTCTTGCACGTCGTATGCGATTAGGCGACATCCGAAACCGGACAAAATACGGGCGACAGCCACTCCGATCTTCCCGGTGCCGACTACTCCGACGGTGCGACTGCCCAGATCAAACCCGAGCAGTCCATCGAGCGACAGGTTGCCCTCACGGACCCGGGCATGAGCACGGTGGATCTTCCGGTCAAGGGCGAGGATCAGTGCGACCGTGTGTTCGGCGACAGACCGAGGGGAGTAGGCCGGGACCCTCACGACTGTCAGGCCGAGACTCTTAGCGGCCTCGAGGTCTATATGGTTGAACCCGGCGCTGCGCAGGGCGATCAGTTTGGGCCCGTTCTTAGCCAACCTGAGCAACGTGGCGGCACCGAGATCGTCGTTGACAAACGCACAAACAACATCGAAAGCGTCGGCCAGCGGAGCAGTCGAACGGCTGAGGTGAGCCTCGAAGAATTCGAGTTCGTGATCGGTTCCCTCCGCGGCTGCGGCGAGGAACTTTTCGTCGTAAGGCTTGGCGCTAAAGACGGCGACTCTCATGGCCGCGAGTGTACGTCTGTGGAAAGCCGCCTTCGTACGGCCCGGGGGGTCGCAGACCGACTTGGGGACGGGAAGACCGCTGTTGTTGCGTACAAAACGTATGTGGTTCGTACCGGGGAGTGTCCGCAAGAGGAGAACGAAAACGGACTCGACCACATGATCGAGTCCGTCCTGCGTTTGAGCAGTTCCTAGAACGAACTGCCAACGAACCCGCCGGAGGCGGGTTTGCGTGGGCCCATCTGGATTTGAACCAGAGACCTCATCCTTATCAGGGATGCGCTCTAACCGAGCTGAGCTATGGGCCCAACGAGTCGGGGAGTTTACCACCTCAGTGAGTGCTCCTCCATCTCAGAACATACCTCTGGAGACCGCTGCTGACCAGAGATTGATCCTGGAGTATCCAGAGTCCGTCGCTACATATACAATGCGGACTCGCTTGGGGACGTAGCTCAGCCTGGCAGAGCACCTGGTTTGCAACCAGGGGGTCGTCGGTTCGAATCCGATCGTCTCCACCACCACTTCTGTCCATATTTGTTTCTGGAGGGAGAGCCATGGCAAATGCAGTGATAGTCGATGCCGTTCGCACGCCGGGCGGCAAACGCGGCGGCAAGCTCAAAGACTGGCATCCGGTCGATCTGGCGGCGGAGCTTCTCAAAGAGATCGTGAAGCGCAACAACCTCGACCCCGCCCTGGTTGAGGACGTGATCATGGGGTGTGTCACCCAAACCGGAGAACAAAGCGTCAACGTCGGTCGCAACGCCGCTCTCGCCGCGGGCTTCCCCGAAACGGTCCCCGGCATCACCATCGACCGTCAGTGCGGATCGAGTCAGCAGGCAGTTCACTTCGCAGCTCAGGGGATCATGGCCGGTGTCTACGACATTGTGATTGCCGCCGGAGTCGAATCCATGACCCGAGTGCCCATGGGCATCAATATGCAGCAAGGTCCCGGCCTCCCATTTGGCCCCGAGATGAACAAGCGATACGACGACGGAATCGTCCCTCAGGGAATCTCTGCCGAGTTGATTGCGGAGCAATGGGACATCACTAGGGAAGAGATCGATCAGTTGGCTCTCGACTCACATCAGCGAGCCAGTCAGGCCACCGAGGAGGGCCGATTCGACCGCGAGATCGTCCCCATCGCAACCAAGAACGGGGACGGCACTACCGAGATGATGACCAGGGACGAAGGCATTCGTTCGACCACAACCCTCGAAGCTCTCGCCGGTCTTCGCACCGTCTTCAAAGAAGACGGCATCGTAACCGCGGGTAACTCCTCTCAAATCACCGACGGTGCCGCCGCTGTTCTCGTGATGAGCGAAGAGAAAGCCAAGGAACTCGGGCTAACCCCACGGGCGCGATTCACGGCCTTTTCCGTCGTCGGTGTGAACCCCATCACCATGTTGACAGGGCCGATCCCGGCAACCGAGAAGGTTCTGGAGAAGGCAGGTCTGACCATCGACGACATCGACCTATTCGAAGTCAACGAAGCGTTCGCAACGGTTATCGCCGCCTGGCTCAAAGAAACCGGGGCCGACTGGAGCAAGACCAACGTCAACGGTGGGGCAGTGGCCTTGGGACACCCGCTTGGTGCATCGGGGGCCAAGCTGATGACGACGCTGCTTCACGAGATGGAGCGACGTGGTGCCCGCTACGGTCTGCAGACAATGTGCGAAGGTGGCGGTATGGCCAACGGAACCATCATTGAATTGATCGACTCGTAGGAACGAGCCCAGGCAATGCAGATAGCGATTGCCATAGCAATAGGCGTGTCGATTCTTGCCGCGACGCTCTGGGTCGTGAAGATGCTTCTGATCCCGCAGCCTGCTGACCCAGATCCGGATCAGGTGAAGGAGATAGCGGTTGACTACCGCTGCATCGTATGCGGAATGCGACTCACCATTACTCACGCCCAAGACGAACATCCTGAGGCTCCACGCCACTGCCGCGAGGACATGATTGGTGTCTCCTAAGTCGCTCCCGGCGACTATTCGCAACGACGACGGGGAGAGGGTGCGGTTTCGCGACTTGTCCCCACATGTGGAGAACAAGGTGGATAACTACAACTATGTAATTACGGAGCTATCGGTAGTTGAGTGTCATCGCAAACCCGCCGGCGATGCCGGCTAGGCCGCCCATCAGCCACGAGTTGTCAGGGCTCCCCGGCAACAAGGTGATGTAGTTGGCCAGAATGATGACCATGCCGACACCCATGAGTCCGAACATGAGACCGACGTACCAGACGGGTGATGGACCCTTCTCTGCGGTAGGGTCCACCCGCTTGGGGGGGGTGGGGCGGCGATTGGCTACTGATTTACGCTTCTTAGATACAGGCATGGGCGTCAAGGCTAGCGTCTAGGAGCCGATACTCTCCAATGCCAGCGATAGACACATTCGGCGGACGCAAGGAAACCAATGACCGACACCATTACCTCACCGGAGGTTGAACCCGCATCTGCGCCTTTCGCAGGTGGTCGGGGGATGAGGGTGGTGCACAACCTGGGCTGGACGTTTATCTACCTCGGGGCGCTGACGCTTGGCTTTGTTGTCCATCAGCTCTATGTCACGACATGGTTTGCGCAACAGAATCAGTCTGAGCTTGCGATCGAACGTATCGAACAGTGGGCCGACACCGAGATTTCCGAAGTGGTTGTCGTTCCCAACACGGAGAACGTCGACGAAGCCGGGATCGTGTCAGGGGCAACAGGACAAATCGGAGACGGGATCCGTTCCGAGCCTCTCGTGTTGCAGGTCGAGTCAGCGCCAGACAACGGTGCTGCCTTCGCCCTTATCCGTATCCCCAAGATCGATAGTCTGCGAGAGGGTTGGAACGTCGTTGAGGGAGTGAGTACCAGAGACCTCCGCAACGGGGCGGGCCACATGCCAAACACCGCCCTCCCCGGGCAGCCGGGCAATGCCGTCATCAGCGGCCACCGCACCACCTATGGCCAGCCGTTTCGGGAGCTAGATGCGCTCGACCCAGGGGACCGCATCGAAGTAGACACTGCACTCGGCACCCACATCTATGAGGTCCGAGAGATCTGGATCGTGGCTCCAACAGAGGTGTGGGTCGCCGACCCGCGCGAGGGGGCCTGGCTGACCCTGACGACATGCAATCCCGAGTTTTCGGCACGGGAACGACTGGTTATCTCCGCCGAGCTTGTTTTTGGTCCAAACGCCGAAGTGATCGAGGTGTTGTCATGATCACCAGGACCTGGCGACTCCTGCCCGGACCCCTCGCGGTTCGCATTATCGAGGCCATGATTCTTACCGTCGTTGTCATGGTCGTCCTGCACTTCTTCTACGACTGGCTTGGCAACCTGATCCTCGACCAGGGAGGCACCGTCGAATGAAGGTGCTTGTTATCGACAACTATGACTCGTTCACCTTCAACTTGGTGCAGTATCTAGGTGAACTTGGTGCCGATCCTGTCGTTGTTCGCAACGATGATCTGAAGCCTGCAGACGCCGCCGGCCAGGGATACGACCGGCTTCTGATCTCCCCCGGTCCCGGCCGTCCTGAGAACGCCGGGTATTCGATCGACTTCATCCGTACCCTGGGAATGGAGATCCCGACCCTCGGCGTGTGTCTTGGCCATCAGGCGATAGCGGTCGCATTCGGTGGCACTGTTGACCTGGCGCCGGAACCACGCCACGGCAAGGTTTCGCAGATCACCCACGACGGCCGTGGAGTGTTTAGCGAGCTCCCCAATCCGTTTCCGGCGACGCGCTACCACTCGCTGGCGACCATCGAATTGCCAGAAGACCTCTATGCAACAGCTCACAGCGAAGACGGTGTGGTACAAGGGATCCGTCACCATGAGTTGCCGATCACCGGTGTGCAGTTTCACCCAGAAAGCATCATGACCACATCTGGCAAGGACCTCCTTGCCAACTTCCTTGCGGACTAGGTATTTCTGCGCCACCTTGTAAGTTGCTAGCACAAACAGTGAAGGAACACCGGGTGAACAACTACCTAGAAACAGCGACAGAGCTTGCCGATTCAGCTGGTCGGATCATGCTGAAGTACTTCGACACCGGTGTTGCGGTAAGCCTCAAAGCGGACAACACCCCGGTGACTATCGCCGATGAGACCATCAACCAAATGGTTATTGATCGGATCGCCTCTCAGTACCCAACCCACGGTGTCATTGGGGAGGAGGCGTCTGTTGAGAAACCCAACTCGAGCCTGCAGTGGGTATGCGACCCCATCGACGGAACCCTCCCCTATACCCTGGGAATCCCCACCAACGTCTTCTCGCTAGCCCTTGTCGAAGACGGAACCCCGATTGTGGCTGTTGTTGCCGACCCCTATCTCGACCGGACGTACACCGCCGTCAGGGGAGAGGGTGCTTTTTGCAACGACGTGCGGATTGCAGTCTCTGACAAGACGACCTTCAAAGGAGCAATCATGAATGTGTCAGGCCGAAGTGCCCGCAATGCGGTCGCACTGGGTGGTCCGATCTATGCCAAGCTCGAGAGTCTTGGTACTCGCATGCTGCATCACAGCTCGTTGGTTTACGAAGCGGTGCAAGTCGCAGTTGGCACGTTTGAGGCTGCAGTGTTTACTAAGAGATCTCCGTGGGATGCCGCGGCGGGAGCGCTTCTCGTTACTGAAGCCGGCGGTGTCGTCACCGATGTGAACGGGTCCCCGCAACGCTACGACCAACCCATCAACGGGACCATCTTCTCCAACGGGGAAATCCACCACGAGCTACAACAGATAGTCGCCAGGCACCTCATCGGCTAGGCCTGCCCGCAGGGCGGGAGGGGACTGAGTGGCCGAGCTTCTGCGGAGCAGAAGTCGAACCTGCCCGCAGGGCAGGCGCTACCCGCCTCCGCCACCCTCGTCAGGCGGGGGTTCGGCGGTTACGACGCCGATCGCCACTGTGACGACGGACCCATCGTCGACCATCGTTCCAAATACCGGGT
>CAXMRC010000168.1:0-58333 GCA_964195945.1 uncultured Gemmatimonadales bacterium | reverse complement strand
GGTCCGATATTGGGTAGGGTGGTCGGTGCGCTGGACGAAGGAGAACGGATTATATGCGACGGGAGTATCCCCTCACGCGTCATGTCGCCTTCGTGATCAGCGCACCAGGACGGTTTGTGCCACGGCACGTTCCGTCCTTTTTTTTGGGGTAATCGGGAGAAAGACGCTTAGGAGGAATACGTGAGACGTTCGCGACTTGTGCTTTTACTTGTATTAGGTATGTTGACTGCTTTGTTGCCGCTGGGGACAGCACCGGCAGGGGCGACCACCGGCGACTTAGTGATAACCGGTGTAGTTGATGGTCCGCTGCCGGGTGGTATTCCGAAGGCCGTTGAGGTCTTTGTTGCCAACAACATCCCTGACTTGTCGATCTATGGGATCGGCTCGGCCAACAATGGCGGCGGCACCGACGGTGAGGAGTTCACGTTCCCTGCGGTCTCCGCAGTCAGTGGTCAATTCATCTATGTTGCCAGCGAGGCGGCCGGATTCAACGCGTTCTTCGGATTTGCCCCCGACTACACCAGCGGTGCGGCAAGCATCAATGGTGATGACGCCATCGAACTGTTCAAGAACGGCGGCGTTGTTGATGTTTTTGGAGATATCAACGTTGACGGCAGTGGCCAACCTTGGGATCACGTTGACGGCTGGGCATACCGCATCGATGGTTCGGGACAGAATGGCACGACGTTCGCCCTCGCCAATTGGACATTTAGCGGTCCCAATGCACTTGACGGCGAAACAGACAACGCGACGGCGACGACACCTTTCCCGATCGGGTCGTACACCGCGACCGTGGTCGATGTACCCCCAACGGTGAACGCAGTGGTACCTGCGGACGGCGCCAATGGTGTTGCGCTAGATAGCGATGTCGTTGTCACATTTAGCGAAGACGTCACGGTTACCGATCCGTGGTTTGGGATCTCTTGCGTCACGAGTGGCGCCCACAGCGCGGTCGTTGGCGGTGGCCCATCAGTGTTCACGCTCAATCCAGATACCGATTATGTAAATGAAGAGGTCTGCACAGTTTCGTTGACCGCAGCGCAGATCGCAGATCTTGATGGCACCGTGGACAACCTCGCCGCTGACTTCGAATCGTCATTCACAACCGCGGCTACAGGTCCAACGCGCATTCATGCCATCCAAGGCGCTGGTTTCATTAGCCCCATGGTTGGCGACACGGTGACCATCGAAGGTGTTGTAGTCGGCGACTTCCAGGAAGCCGGTCAGATCGGAGGATTCCACGTCCAGGAGGAAGACACGGACGCTGACGGCGATCACGCCACCTCCGAAGGCATCTATGTGTTCGCCCCGAATGCCATTGATGTCTCGATAGGAGATACCGTCCGAGTTACCGGTGACGTGTCTGAGTTCTTCGGTCTCACGGAGTTGACGAACTTCTCTGGCGATGCAGCTTCCATCATCGATTCGGTGGGATCAGCGACACCGGCGACGGTGACTCTTCCATTTGCCAGTACCGGCGATCTCGAAGCATTTGAGGGCATGTCGGTGCTGCTCCCGCAGGCGCTCGTCATCTCGGAGTATTTCAACTTCGACAGGTTCGGCGAGATCGTGTTGACGACCGACAGGGCGGCGCAGCCGACTGCCGTGTTTGAGCCCGGTTCAGTCGACGCAGCCAACCTGGCTGATCTCAACTCCCGCAGCCGCATCACACTCGATGATGGTCGCGGGTCGCAGAACCCGGATCCGGCCCTTCATCCGAATGGCGCGATCTTCGACCTAACCAACAGGTTCCGCGGTGGCGACACTGTCACCAACTTGCCTGGAGTTATGGACTATTCGTTTGGTGCCTACAAGATCCAGCCGACGACCGGTGGCGATTATGCCTCCGTCAATCCGCGGTCTGCGACCCCCGATGCGGTCGGTGGCGACATTCAGGTAGCCACCTTCAACGTGTTGAACTACTTCACCACATTGGACGACTCGGGAAGCATCTGTGGTCCGCTTGGCGACCTGGGATGTCGTGGCGCCGACAACGCTGACGAATTCACTCGTCAGCGGGACAAGATCATCAGTGCCATCACTGCGATCGATGCTGATGTTGTTGGGCTGATGGAGATCGAGAACGACGCAGCCGATGTGGCCGTTGCCGATCTGGTCAGCGGTCTCAATGCCGCCACGGCTGCAGGCACTTACGACTACATCGCAACTGGTCCGGTCGGAGCGGATGCGATTCGGGTGGCGTTGATCTACCAACCCGCGATGGTTACGCCGTACGGTAGCCACGCAGTGTTGGAGGGCGAGTTCCTCGACCCGAACAACACAGGTTCCGAAAGGAACCGGGCGGCGTTGGCACAGTCATTCCTTGACAATGCCAACGGCGGTGTCTTCACCGTTGCGGTCAACCACCTCAAGTCCAAGGGCTCGCCCTGTGGCACCGGAGATGACGATTCGGAGCAAGGAAGCTGCAACCTGACCAGGACACTGGCCGCCCAGATTCTGGCCAGCTGGCTACAAACCGATCCGACCGGAAGCGGCGACGCTGACTTCCTGATCATTGGTGACCTCAACTCCTATGACATGGAAGACCCGATCGACGTTCTCAAGGCACTGGGTTACACCGATCTTGCGTTCCGGGACATCGGACCGTTCGCCTACTCGTACCTGTTTAGTGCGGAACTGGGCTACCTGGACTATGTCATGGCCAACCAGGCCGCGGCCGCACAGGTAACCGATACAACCATCTGGCACATCAACGCTGATGAGCCGGACATTCTCGATTACGACACGTCGTTCAAGAGGGATGCCCAGGACGCTCTGTATGAGCCGAATGCGTTCCGTTCCTCCGATCATGACCCGGTCATCGTCGGACTCGAACTGACGGTCACCCCGATGCAGGCGAAGGCGCACTCGTTGACGGTCTTGTCATCGCTGTTGCCGACTGGTAACCGCAATGACGACAAACGGATCGACAAGGCAATCGAGAGCATCGAAGACAGCCTGAATCCCGCATACTGGGTGGACGACTTCCATCTCACCGACAAGGGCGAAAAGGTCTTTGACGAGGAGAAGAAGGCCGTCAAGGAGCTGACGAAGGTAGGGGGCACGGCAAAGGCCGACGCCCAGGTTGTCATCGCAGCATTGGTTGAAGCAGACAGAACGCTCGCCGCGACGGTGATCGCTGAGGCGGCAGCCGCCGGGGCGGACACAACCAAGGCAGAGAAGGCTCTTGCGGAAGGCGATGCCGAGTCGAAGCCCGACAAGGCAATCGATGACTACAAGAAGGCGTGGAAGGAGGCGACGAAGGCTCTCGGCAAGGTCGAGGTCCGGTTCGCCACCTTCAATGCCTCCCTGAACCGGTTTAACGCCGGAGACTTGGTGTCAGAGCTAATGACGCCGGGCAGTCCGCAGCCGGCGGTGATCGCTGAGATCATCCAACGGTCGAATCCGGACGTCTTGTTGATCAACGAATTCGACTACGACGCTGGCGGCCTGGCGGCTCAGCTGTTCCAGGACAATTACCTGTCCGTGTCGCAGGGCGGAGCTGATCCGGTCGAGTATCCCTACTGGTATGTAGCTCCATCGAACACCGGGGTGTACTCGGGATTCGATCTCGACAACAGCGGGGTTGCTGGCGATTTCGTACCCAACGACTCATTCGGATTCGGCTTCTTTGAAGGCCAATTCGGCATGGCGGTGGCGTCCAAGTACCCCATCAACTGGAGCGATGTTCGTACGTTCCAGAACTTCCTTTGGAAGGACATGCCCGGTGCGCTGCTTCCAGATGATCCAGCATTCGCTGGTCCTGCTGATTGGTACTCGCCGGAAGAGTTGGACGTGTTCCGGTTGTCATCGAAGAGCCATTGGGACGTTCCGATCGTTATCGGTGACGAGACCGTTCACTTCCTGACGAGCCATCCGACACCTCCGGTGTTTGATGGTCCCGAGGACCGCAACGGAACCCGCAACTTCGATGAGATCCGGTTCTGGGCTGATTATGTCGATGGCGGAGGTTCGGCTTCCTACATCTACGACGACGCTGGAAGCTACGGGGGTCTGGCCAACGATGCGCTCTTTGTGATCGCCGGCGACCAGAACTCTGACCCGTTGGACGGGGACAGCATCCCGGGGGCGATCCAGCAGCTGTTGGAGAGTTCCAAGGTGAACACCAAGGTAACACCGTCCAGCCTGGGCGGGACCGAACAGTCAGCACTGCAGGGCGGGATCAACGTGTCCCACCTCAGTGACCCGGCGTTCGATACCGCCGACTTCAGTGACTTCGCGCCCGGCAACCTGCGCGCTGACTACGTGTTGCCGCGGAAGAACATGAAGATCATCGACGCTGCGGTCTTTTGGCCGGAGACATCGGATCCGTTGTTCCCGCTGGTCGGGACGTTCCCGTTCCCCAGTTCGGATCATCGACTCGTGTGGATCGATGTCGAGCTCTAGGTAACTAAGCCGACGAAGCTCAACTGATCCTAGGAAGAGTGAACCCCCGAGAGCGGGGGTTCACTCGCGAAGGGCAACTCTTACTCAAAGTTCTACGGACAGCGCGGCAGCAAGTCGCTCGTAATCAGATTCTGTGTTGTACATCTGCGCCGACAGGCGAAGCAATCGATTCGGCCAGTCGCGCCACGAGAACACCGAGACTTCGATATTCCATTCATGGCGAAGACGGTCGGTTAGCGGATCGGGGTCCCCGGTGCCCCCGGCGCCGGCGGGCCCCGGCAAGGGAATCGTCGCCATCGACCCGACGGCTCCTTCCGAGACTGGAACGGCGATGCCTAGCGTATCGCAGACAATCTTCCGTCCGGTGGTAGCGAGACGGTGGTTTGTCGCCATCACGCCACCCAACCGTCATCGTGAAGACCAGCCATCGTTTCTACTGTGCAGGAATCGAAAGCCTGGCGGTGGCGTCGTCGGTGCCTATCCAGTCGAACAGATGGTGGAATCGTGAGGATCCAGCCGCTGGCTCGGTGTTCCATCCGTGGCTTATGGTTGCAGGGACCATGTCGGCCCGCCGGTCCTCTCTCAGATAGAGAACACCTGAGGCCTTCGGTGCGCACAACCACTTATGGCAATTTGCCGACGACGAAGGAAGCGCCCAGCGACCCAAGATCGAGAGGGATCATCCCCGGAGCGTGCGCCGCATCGACAAGAACAGGGATGTCCGGTTCGAGTTGCTCGACGATCTCGTTGATCGGCACGACAATCGCCGTTGGCGAAGTGACGGCATCGATCATCACCACCCTTGTGGATACTGTCACTCGGCTCAGGAAGGACTCGGTGAACTGGCTGGGAGATTCGAGCGGAAACGGCACCGGAACTCCGATGAGGTGGGCGCCGGACCGCAGTGCTGCGACTGCTGCGACATTGCGGCAGGCGTTGTATGCGTGATCGGTCATGAGGATTTCGTCCCCTGGCCTCAAGGTCGGTTCTAGCGAACGCAATACTGTATTGACGCCCGCCGTAGCATTCGGAACAAAGATCATGCCGCAAGCATCGCCTCCGACGAAGTCGGCCAATACATGGCGGACCCGGTCGAGTGCAGGCTGGCGGTTCTTCATAAAGAACAGGACCGGATTGATCTCCATCTCGGACTGCCAGGTGTCTTGTGCGTCGAGAACGGGCCGGAGACAGGCTCCAAACGAACCCTGGTTCAGGTGGGCGCTTGCCGGGTCAAGTGTCCAAGGATGCATCCCGACGCGCTATAGCACCGAGATGGCTTCAACCCTCTTCTTGGAGCTTGCGGATCAGATCGTCGACCGCTTTGGTGGCAACGGTTTCTCCGTAGCGGCCATCGAGCACGGAGCGCATCTTGGCGACGATCTCGTCTCGTTCGTCGGATTCGGTGCGCGTTGACGCGGGCACAACTTCAGATCCGTCGATCCATGGCTTGGTATCGGACGACCACGGGGTGAGGATCAGCCACGACCAAACGGTCTTGCTGTTGCCGATGCCGGTTTTTCGTACCAGACCGACACACGAATAGGGGAGAGAAATCCATCCCATTCTGGTGATACCGTCGCGGCCATCGGGCATTCCAGGCGGATCCGAATTCGTCATTGCCTCACTCCTTCGCAGACTCGGCACCCTAATCGGACCTGCAAACAAGTCAGACGACCTGTTTCCGTTAGGCTCCGAGTAGGAGGGCTAGTGACACGTCGTATCGTTGTGGTGGCAAACAGGCTCCCGGTCTCATGGGACGGGGAGCAATGGAAAACGAGTCCTGGCGGCTTGGTTCGGGCGCTAGAACCTGTCCTACAGAAGGTAAACGGCTCCTGGGTTGGGTGGGCCGGCAATGCGGGTGACGCACCGGACCCGTTCGAGCACGACGGAATTGAGCAGCGTCCCGTCCCCTTGGCAGAGGACGAGGTTGACGCCTTCTACTACGGATTCTGCAATGGCACGCTGTGGCCGCTCTATCACGATGCCGTCATATCTCCCGAGTTCCATCGCCATCACTGGCGTCCCTATCGTGCGGTGAACGAACGCTATGCGAGAGTGGCCGCGGCCGCACTGCAACCTGGCGATATCGCATGGGTTCAGGACTACCAGCTGCAACTCGTACCAGGGATGTTGCGCTCGATACGTGACGACATAACCATCGGGTTCTATCTGCACATCCCGTTCCCGCCCATCGAATTGTTCTCACGTTTGCCGTGGCGGAGTCAGATCATCAAAGGTCTTCTAGGGGCGGACGTCCTTGCCTTCCAAACCCGCGCCAGCGTGCAGAACTTTGCCAGGGCGGCACGAAAATACGGTGGCGCAGAGGCGGTCGGCCGTGGCGAGCTTCGCTGGAAGGGCCGCTCCATCAAGCTGCAACGGGCCCCTATCGCCATTGACACGGAGCATTTCGAATCGCTGGCACGGTCGGAATCTGTCCAACAGAGAGCTGCCGAGCTTCGGCATGAACTCGGAGATGCCACCCACATATTTCTTGGTGTCGACCGACTCGACTACACGAAAGGCATCGATTTACGCCTCAAGGCATTTGCCGGGTTGCTCGAACAAAACGCCGGCCAGCCGCGCCGCTTCTCATTTGTGCAGGTGGCGGTACCGAGCCGGGAAAATGTCCCTGCCTATCAAGATTTGCGGTCGGACATAGAGCAGCTAGTGGGACGGATCAACGGCGACTACGGCGAACCGGGCTGGTCCCCAGTTTCCTACTTGTACCGAAGCCTCGAGCTCGAAGATCTCATCGCCTACTACGTGGCTGCCGACGTCATGCTGGTAACTCCGCTTCGAGACGGAATGAACCTGGTCGCCAAGGAGTACGTAGCTTGTCGCCGGGGCCGGCCGGGTGTTCTGGTTCTTAGCGAGTTCGCCGGGGCTGCCGAACAACTCCGTGCAGCAGTGATCGTGAACCCGCATGATGTCGATGGGGTGACCGAGGCAATGCGTGCGGCAACCGAGATGGACCCCGGCGAAGCCAGGGCTCGAATGCAGCGGCTCCGTCGTACGGTCCGAAGTGAGACGGTTTTCGAGTGGGCCCGTGACTGCCTTGCAATGCTGGAGGCTCTGTGATCGACGAACGGCTCGCGCGTAAGCTCGAAGCGATCGCGCAGGTACCGGTTCTGTTAGTTGCCAGCGACTACGACGGGGTGCTGTCGCCAATCGTCGCTGATCCAGCGGCGGCCGTACCTGATGAGGCTGCTCTTGGGGCCCTCGTGCGACTAGGTCGACTGCCGCAGACCCATGCGGTGGCGATCTCAGGCCGATCGCGGGGAGCGTTGCTTCGGCTTGCCGGTGCCGCAGATGGGCTCATGATGATCGGGACCCATGGTGCCGAGGGGCTGGATTACGAGGTCGACGAGGACCTGGTGCAGTCGGTGACCGCTCTCCAAGACGACCTGCGTTCCTTGGCGCGACAGTATCCGGGGTCCGAAGTAGAGCCCAAACCAATCGGCGCCGCGTTTCACTTTCGGAATGCCATACGAGGAGAGCAGGCGGCGGCCAAGGCTCGTGCTATTGCCGAAGCTGCCGGTGCGAGGACCGTTGCCGGCAAGAAAGTCGTTGAATGTCTGTTTGGAGATGCCAATAAGGGGAGTGCTCTGCGGACTCTGCGGGCAACGCTTGGCGCCTCGGCTGTGGTCTATGTCGGTGATGACATCACCGACGAGGATGCATTCTCAGTTCTCCTCGACAGTGACGCTGGTGTCAAAGTGGGACCGGGCCCCACCGTCGCCAATCATCGTGTTGCAGCTCAGGAGGTCGTCGCCGAAGTTCTCGAAGCTCTCGAATCGGCTCGCCGCAGGGCAATCGGCTCAGCGGATCTTTCGTAGCGCCCCATGTAGAGCGATCGGAATCCAGTCCACTCGGTTTAACAGCTCCCAGTGCACCTCGCGCAGTGCCTTGGTTAGCTCGAATGCCTCGAGGACAGCCTCGATCCCTTCCGGGTCGGTCGGCAGTGCCGGCGACCCCGCCGATGCCTCCAGGTAGGAACTAACGAATCTTTCGCCAAGGCGGCGGTACCAATGTGTTGCATGAGCGACGGCATCATCAGAAGGGTGCTCGCGGGCGGCCACAAGAGACACGTAGTCCAGAGAGCGCAACATCTCGGCAACGTCGCGCAGTGGCGGCGTTTTGAGACGCCGCTCGCTCATTGGTCGAGTGTGGTCACCGCTCAGGTCAAGAACGTAGAAGTCATTCTCGATCAAACGCAACTCGTCGAGCCTGTAGTTGCCATGAATCCTGGTCCTCTGCCCGCTTGCGGGCATCCGACGGATACGATCGATCTGGGCCAGCATCGACGGTTCGCCTGCAAGCAGTTCGGCAAGGCCCGCCTGGACAGTGTCGGGCGCGTTGGGAACGAGTCGACGGATGGCTGCAAGTTCTTGACGCACCCCCGCTCGCATCGACTGGTATAGCGATCTCTGATAGAGCTGGTTGACAGGGTCCGGCCGAAGATCGGGTTCCTCGGTATATGCGGAGAATGCCTGGTGGAGCTCGGCTGTGGTCACACCGAGCGCGCTCGCATGGGTCAGTGCGGTTCGCAGCGCGGGACTGGCTTGAGCTGAAGGGTCTTGCTCCTGGGTCCAGGTAGCGGTCGGGTGAAGATGGGGAATCGGGGATCCGGCAACTTCATCCAGATAGGCGGTGCAGAGATCTAGGAACAGGGTCCAAGCAGTCGTCTCCGGATCCAGGTCCTGTTGCATGAGCCCAAGGCTGAACGAGTCTCCGGAGTGATACTCGATTGCTCCGTAGACCGGCGCCAGCTTTTCGAAGCTGGTTCGTTCGGTGAGGTAGCGGCGCAGTTCGAGGTCGGGATGGATACCCGGCTCGATATTGCGGAACAACTTGAGAGTAAGGTCCGGTCCGAATTGAATGAAGGACTCGCCCTGGGGGGTTTGGTGAAGAAGCGGCGTGACTGCTTCATCGACCGGCTCGGGTTCGGTTGTCGCCGCGGTACTCCAGACTGCCCCGGAGCTACCGAGCATTTCTCGCCCCTCGCCAATCGCAGCTCGCAGTGCATTGGAGAACTGCTGGTTGTACAGAGCGTCAACCACGAATCCAGTCTTGCCGTCTTGTTCAACGGGAGCGACTATTGCCCCGTCCGCGGGTGCGGCGGCATCTTCAAAGGTGAGACGCACGGGCATCAAATAGCGCTGCGGATGACCGTTGACGTATTCGATGTCGACCAGAGCCAGCCAACCGGACAGGTTGCCTTCCTCCGTGGTGACGGGGATAGCATCAAAGACCGAAGCTGCGAGTATGCGGCGCCCCCGGCCTTGGTACCACACCTGCTTCTCCGCATAGCGGGCCAACCGATCTGCCAGAGGGTGGTCGGTGCCGAAGAGTTCCTCGACCGGTCCCTCGATTCGCAAGATGTTCGTTGGGTCGTGCTCGGCATCGGCCGACTCGATAGCGAACCAATAGAAACCGTATGGGCTGAGAGTGAGCAGATAGGGGAGGTCGCCGATGGCGGGGAATTCGGTGTGGCCCAATAGCTCGATCAGATGCTGTCCGGCGTAGTCACCCAGGTCAAGCTCTACGAACTGTGAATGACGGCAGAGGTTGGCGACCACCAAGATGGTCTCGCCTTCGCCTTCCCGAATGTAGGTCAGCACCTGGGTGTTGTCGGGTTCGAGGAACCGAATAGCGCCGCGACCGAAGACAGGGTGGCGACGCCGACGGCGAATCATCTTGCGAACCCACCACAGCAGCGAGTTCGGGTTGGCGTGTTGCGCCTCGACGTTCACGGTCTCGAAGTGGAACTGAGGATCAACCACAACTGGTAAATAGAGCGATTGTGGGTTTGCCAGCGAGAACCCGGCGTTGCGGTCGTTGCTCCATTGCATCGGGGTGCGTACGCCATCACGATCGGCCAGGAATATGTTGTCGCCCATCCCGATCTCATCGCCGTAGTAGGTGACAGGGGTGCCGGGGAGCGACAGCAGCAGGCTCATCAGAAGCTCGATCCGTCTCCGATCGTTCTCCAGTAGGGGGGCGAGGCGTCGTCTGATCCCCAGGTTGAGCCGGGCCCTCCGGTCGGGGGAGTAGGTCCGCCACATGAGGTCGCGTTCCTCTTCAGAGACCATCTCGAGCGTTAGTTCATCATGGTTGCGCAGAAAGATGGCCCACTGTGCTGAGTCGGGGATGTCCGGTGTTTGTTCGAGGATGTCGATGATGGGCAGCCGACTCTCTCGCTCCAGCGCCAGGTACAGCCGGGGCATCAAGGGGAAGTGGAACGACATGTGGCACTCGTCACCGTCACCGAAGTAGGCAACAGCGTCCTCGGGCCACTGGTTGGCTTCCGCAAGAAGCATGCGGTCTCCGTATTTGGCGTCGACATGAGCGCGCAGTTTGCGCAGTTCGTCATGCGTGCTTGGCAGGTTCTCGCCGTTGGTGCCCTCTCGTTCGTGCAGGTAGGGGATGGCGTCGAGTCGAAGCCCATCGACGCCGAGATCGAGCCAGAAATCGAGTGTTTCCATGACGGCCTCTCCCACGAGTGGGTTTTCCCAGTTCAGATCTGGCTGGTGCGAGAAGAACCGGTGCCAGTAGAACGCATTAGCCACCGGGTCCCAGGCCCAGTTCGACGCTTCGGTGTCCTGGAAGATGATCCGTACGTCTTCGTAGCGTTCCTTTGTGTCGCTCCAGACGTAGAAGTCTCGTTCTGCTGTGCCGGGGTCGGAGCGCCGGGCCTGTTGGAACCACGGGTGTTGATCTGAGGTGTGGTTGATGACGAGTTCGGTGATGACGTACATCCCGCGTGCATGTGCTTCGTCGAGGAAGTGCTTGAAGTCATCAAGAGTTCCGTAGCTGGGGTGTACGTCGTAGTAGTCAGCGATGTCGTATCCATCGTCGCGCAACGGTGATGGATAGAAGGGGAGAAGCCATATCGCGTTGATCCCGAGTTGCTGGAGATAGTCGAGCCGGCCGGTGAGTCCTGGGAAGTCTCCGATGCCGTCGCCGTTCGAGTCTGCAAAAGCGCGGACGTGAACTTCGTAGATGATCGCGTCGCGATACCACTCGGGGGGTCGGTGCATATCTTGCGTTGGCATCGGATCAGCCTAGGCGTGTGAGGAGCCGGGTTGGATGGGCATGCCGAATCGTGCGTCTCGGCAGCATACGCAGCGACGAACTGCCCCATGTTCGTGCCCGGGAGCGACCATGCTGCCGAGAACCCAGACCAGTTCCGTGAGTTGGCCGACGCTGAGTTGGTTGCGGCGGTGCCTAACGTTTAGGTTCAAGTCCAAATGACCGCATACAGCTTCCCCGAATACGAGCAATTTGATGCCGTCGGTCTTGCCGCTCTCGTGGCGACAGGGCAGATGAAGCCGTCTGAGCTGGTGGAGGCGGCCATCGAACGGGTGGAGAAGCTCAACCCCTCGCTAAACGCGGTGGTCGCCAAGAATTACGAAGAGGCACGGAGCGTCGCTCGCACCGGTGCGCCGGCAGGTCCGTTTCATGGGGTCCCCTTTCTGACCAAAGATCTCGCCATGGTCAAGGATCACGTTGCGAGCTTTGGTTCTGTGTTCTTTCGTGACTACCGACCGGATTTCACAGATGAATACCAAAAACGGGTCAAGGAAGCCGGGCTCATCTCGCTGGGGAGAACCAACTCTCCGGAGTTTGGGCTACTCCCGACCACCGAGCCTGAGCTACATGGCCCGACGCGGAACCCATGGGATCTGGCTCGATCTTCAGGAGGCTCCAGTGGCGGTTCTGCTGCCGCGACCGCCGCGGGGATTGTGCCTATGGCACATGCCAGCGACGGTGGGGGATCGATTCGGATCCCGGCATCGGCATGTGGGGTGTTTGGCTTTAAACCATCGCGAGGGCGGATGCCTCGCTTCCCAGGTTCAGCCGCCGACTACCTCTCGTTGGATCTGGCGGTAAGCCGAACCGTTCGAGACACGGCGACGCTGCTTGATGCCACCCATGGTGCAGTTCCCGGTGCCGCCTACAACGTGCCTGCTCCCTTAGGACCTTTCGCGGCAGAGGCGAGCACCGACCCTCGTCCGCTACAGATCGCTTACTCATCGGAGGACTATCGAGGCGGGGCAACGGATCCGGACTGCGCTGCGGCGGTGGCAGTAACCGCGGAGCAACTACGCAAAGAAGGTCACACGCTCATCGAGACAAGGCCTCGCGTTGATGGCCAGTCGCTCGCCGAAGCTTTCCTGGTGGTGTGGGAGTCCCTGGCCGAGTCGGTCTTCACAATCATCGTCACCGAAGCATCCAAGCAACGTGCGGGAGCCTTGCTGCGCAGGGTGCTCGGTGACTGGCGGGCAATGAAAGTTATCGCCCGCCTCGACAAGCGGAAGTCGGGTCGCGACGCCTTCGAGCCGTTTACATGGGGCCTCGCCGACCGGTCCCGGCGTCGCACGCCTGCACAACTAGAAGCCGCCAAATCGGAACTTCAGCGAGTGTCGCACACGGTTGGAGCATTCCTCGACGAATACGACATGCTGCTGACACCGGTCTTAGGCACACCACCGGTGCGGCTCGGGGAAATCGATCAGAGCGCACCTTGGAACGACGTGGTCGAGCACCTCTACAGCTACGTGGCGTTTACCCCGGTGGCGAACTTCAGTGGCCTTCCCGCCATGTCGGTTCCGACCTACTGGTCTGGAGCCGGTCTGCCGATCGGGACTCATTTTATGGGCGGATTCGGCGAGGAAGGTTTGATGCTCTCGCTGGCCAGTCAACTCGAGCGCATCATGCCATGGGCTGAGCGTCGGCCCATGTTCTGAGTCAGCTCAATCCGCGGATCGAGACCCGACACGCGAGTACGCGGTGCCGAAGGCCAGGTACTGGTCGACACCTTCGCTCTGGTGGGCGATCTCTTCTGAAGTGAGGTCACGTAGCGGTTTCGCCGGTATACCGACCGCAAGAGTCCACGGAGGAATCGTCTTGCCCTCGGTCAATATCGATCCCGCTGCCAACCAAGAGCCTTCGCCCATTGTTGATCCGTTCAGAGCACGGGCTCCGATTCCGACCAGGCAATTGTCACCCACGCTTGCTCCGTGGACGACCGCAGCATGGCCGACCGTTGCCCGGGATCCCAGTGAAGCCGGGAATCCCGTATCGACATGGATGACACAGTTGTCCTGGATGTTGGATTGCTCACCGATGAATACGTCATCAAGCTCCGCACGAATCACAGTTCCGAACATGATGACCGCCAGACGCGACACGGTGATCCGGCCGTAGAGCGTGGCCGTGGAGGCTACGAAGGCGCTGGGGTGGATCTGGGGATTGCTCAAATGCAGTTCGCTCATAGGTCTTACCTCCTGATTGTTTCAAGGTAGGGATTTCGCCGGGACGAAGCCACTTCGAGGGAATTAATCCCGACCATCATCCCTTGAACAACTACAAGCAACCAAGGATGAGGTCATGACACCGCTCCCGCTAACACCGATGCCTGAGAACTGGGAGCCGACCCGCGCCACGCTTCACTTGTACGCCAACGCTGTCGGAGCGGTTGCTCGCGCCCACGCAGTTCCGCATCCCAAGTGGTGGCATATCAGCCTCAAGGTTCGGTCGACAGGTCTCATCACCGAGACGATGCCGCTTCCAGGCGGAGGAACGTTTGATTTGCGACTCGATCTCCGCTCCCATGAGGTTGTCTTGGAGACGAGTACGGGGGAGCGGCGTGCCCTGTCGATGAAAGACGGTCTGACCGGGTCGGAGTTTGGCGGCCGTCTGCTTGCTCTTGTGGGCGAATTCGGTCTTGCGGGGGATTACGTGACCGAGAAGTTCGAGAGCGATGAGCCTCGCGAATACTCTGCAACCGATGCCGCAGCGTTCTTCACCGCTCTCGTGAACATTCACCACAACCTCGAGATCCATCGGCTGTCATTGGAAGGGCCGATCGGACCTCTGCAGATTTGGCCACACGGCTTCGATCTCGCATTTGAATGGTACGGCGCCAAGATGGCCACCCACGAGGAGAATGGGGAAGTTACCGAGATGCCGGCCCAGCTGAATCTAGGTTTCTACCCGGCCGGCCGTCCGTACTTTTACTCGAACCCCTGGCCGTTTGATGCGGCAGCCCTGACGGCACACTCGTTGCCGAAGCCGGCACAGTGGAACACTGAGGGATGGGAAGGGTCGATCCTGTATTACGACGACCTGCTTGCAACCACCGATGCCGCACAGACGTTGCTGGACTATGCAAAAGCAGTCTTTGAAGCCGCAGCCCCGACCTTGAACAGTTAGCGGTGCTGCTCGACCACCGGAGCGGGCAAGACGCCGATCCTGAGCTGAAGGTCGTCCTGTGCGATCTGGGCGAGAGTCGCACTCTTTAGCTTGTCGGTGAACGATTCCCTGGCAGCCATCCATACCCAATGGATAGCGCAGGCGCGATCCCAATGGCAGGGGCCGCCGTCGAGAGCGCAAGCCGGCTCATCTCCTGGCCCCTCGAGGGCAGAGATGATGTCGAAGAGGGTGATCGTCTCGGGCTCTTTCGCCAGCGCATAGCCACCGGTGCGCCCGGGCTGTGAATTGACAAGACCGCCACGCCCCAGTTCCTGAAGAACCTGACGCAGGAAGCCGACCGGGATGTCCATATCCTTTGATATCGCCGGAGCGGCCTGACCACCCGGATGGTTCTGTGCGAGATTGATGAGCGCGCGGACCCCGTAGTCGGCTCGTCGTGTTGGAACGATCTTCATGTCCGGCAGTGTAGGAGAGCGGAACCGCCGTTTGCTACGTGTCCTGATGTGTCGACATTCTCATGTCCAATCGAGGATGACCTTGCCGCATTGCCCCTTCCGCATTGTGGCGAAGGCTTCGTCAAAATCATCGGCGGCGAATTCATGTGTAATCACGGGCGAAACGTCGAGGCCGGTGTGGAGCATGGCAGTCATCAAGTACCAGGTTTCGAACATGCGACGCCCGTAGATGCCCTTCATCGTGAGGCCCTTGAAGATGATGGTGTTCCAGTCCATCGGGGCTTCCTCGGGCGGGATTCCGAGCAGAGCAACCGATGCCCCGTGATTCATCGTCTCCAGCATCTCGTGCAGAGCGCTATGGATCCCCGACATCTCCATTCCGATATCAAAACCCTCTGTCATCCCGAGGTTCTGCATGGCATCGGGGATGGTTGTGGTGGTGACGTTGATGGCCATGTCAGCACCCATTCCAGCCGCGATGTCGAGGCGGTAGTCGTTGACATCGGTGATCACGATGAACCGGGCGCCGGCGTGTCGGGCAATTGCCACAGCCATCATGCCGATAGGGCCCGCTCCTGTGATCAACACGTCTTCGCCGACAAGATTGTATGAAAGTGCAGTGTGGGTGGCATTGCCCAGCGGGTCCAAGATGGTGGCGATCCGATCCGGGATCTCGTCTGGGATGGGGAAAGCGTTGACCGCAGGTATCACCAGATACTCAGCGAAGGCGCCAGGTCTATGAACGCCGACCCCGACCGTGTTGCGGCAGAAGTGGCGCTGACCTGCTCGACAGTTGCGACAGTGCCCACACGTCACGTGGCCTTCCCCTGAGACTCTTTGCCCGACCTCGAGTCCCTTGACTTCCGACCCGATAGCTTCGACAACTCCGACGAACTCGTGACCGACCTGCATACCAACCGGGATGGTCTGCTGCGCCCATGCATCCCAGTTGACAATATGGAGGTCGGTTCCGCAGACGGCAGTCTTGTTGATCTTGATACGAACATCATTGTGCCCGATATCCGGCACTGCGATGTCTTCCATCCAGATCCCAGGCTCCGCTTTGCTCTTTACCAAAGCCTTCATCGCTAGATGACTCCCAGTTCGCGGCCGACGCGGGTGAACGCCGCGACAGCCTGGTCTATGTGTTCGTCGGTGTGTGCAGCCGACATCTGGGTACGGATCCGAGCTTCCCCTTTGGGGACGACTGGGAAGGAGAATCCGATTACGTAGATGCCTTCTTGGAGGAGCCGGTCCGCCATCTCGGAAGCGACTTTGGCATCGCCAAGCATGACAGGAATGATGGGATGATTGGCGCCTGCCATGGTGAACCCGGCCGCCTCCATTCCCTTGCGGAACCGATCAGAATTGGACCGAAGTTTTGCTCGCAACGCATCAGAGCTTTGCAGCAACTCCAGGGCCGTCAACGATGTCGCGGTGATCATTGGGGCAAGAGAGTTGGAGAATAGGTACGGCCGGGACCTCTGCCGCAGCCAGGCCACGATCTCCTTCCTTGCCGATGTATAGCCGCCTGACGCCCCGCCGAGGGCCTTGCCAAGGGTTCCCGTGATGATGTCGACCCGGCCGAGGACACCGCAGTGTTCGGGAGTGCCGCCACCAGACGCTCCAACAAAGCCGACCGCATGGGAGTCGTCAACCATCACGAGGGCACCATATTGGTCGGCAAGGTCACAGATTGATGCGAGATCGGCGATGATGCCGTCCATCGAGAACACGCCGTCTGTGGCGATGATGGTGTGTCGAGCACCGGCTGCTTCCTGAAGCTTGGCCTCGAGATCCGCCATGTCGTTGTTGGCGTATCGGTACGTCGTTGCCTTGCAGAGTCGGACACCATCGATGATGGATGCATGGTTGAGAGAGTCTGAGATCACTGCATCGTCGGGACCGAGGAGTGTCTCGAAAAGACCGCCGTTGGCGTCGAAGCACGAGGAGTACAAGATGGTGTCCTCCATGCCGAGGAACTCGCTCAGCTCAGCTTCGAGTTTCTTATGCACTGTCTGTGTTCCGCAGATGAAGCGAACCGACGACATCCCGTATCCATATCGGGTAACCGCCGCCGCCGCCGCTTCGACCAGCGCCGGGTGGTTCGACAGGCCCAGATAGTTGTTCGCACACATATTGATGACTTCGGATCCGTCATCGAGCGTAATCACTGCCTGTTGCGGTGACGCGATCGTCCGTTCTTCCTTGAACAATCCAAGCTCATGGAGTTCTTCCGTTTGGGTCTCGAGTTGCGCCAGAAATGCTGAGTCCATATCGCCTCCAGCGCAGATTCTATCGAGATGTCACGTGTCTCTCTCTGCGGGCGGCCACGGTGTGTGCCAGGTCTCGTTCCTGGTCGCCAAGGAACGTCACGATCTCGTCTTCGGCTTGCGGTTGGTGGCGGAATCCACTTGGCGGCGATTGCGGCGTAGGGGCCGGGGGTCGCCTTCTCCCCAAGACATCCATCGGGGTTGTTGCAGGTTTCGCGGACTCGGGGGTGTCAGTGGCGGGGACGGCGATGCTGTACTGGTTGCGGCCCAACGCACGTGAGAATTCGACCGAGGCTCCAACTGTGTATGCCGCAGACTTCGTGACCGAAGACACCGCGGCGAGTCCGCCAACACTCTGATCGGGCCCATTGTCAGAGACGGTGCACACGACGGTGTCGCCGTCTCTGGCTACCGCAACGTCGATCTCTTCGGCGTTCCGCGCCACGGCACCACCAACAAGACCGCGCAACATGAGCCGGAACATGGCTATGTCGGTCTCGGCGAAGTGGCGAGGTCCGCCGGTTGATATCTTGGCGCCGCTACGTACAAAGGGGGTCACCACAGTTTCAATCTCGTCACGAGTGTCGAAGACCTCGGTTTCCACCGCCGCCACCCCGATTTCGACCCGGGCTTCGGTGATGGTGTCCTCGACGAGGGCTTGCGCTTCGATAGCGTGGGAACTGATGAGGCGTACATTGTCAATGGCGATCTGCGGATCGATAATGCCTTCCACGAGAATCGTCTCGCTGATCTGAGCGATTCGCTCGAGAATGGCATGTTGATCGTTGAGCTTGTCCTGAAATGTTGCGCTTGCGTCGCGACGGGCCCGGCGGGCGGCCGCGATCTCGTTGCGCAGCGAGCGACGCCGCCAGTGCTCGTGGGCAAGGGCCAAGCCGCGATAAGTTACAAGAGCGATGAGCCAGATCACCGATGCGGTCACAAGCAGGGCGCTACGTGTGGATGAATCTGCGTTTCGAATCGCGATCGCCAGAGCCAGCGGCGTAACCGCAACAATGCCCGCCATGGCGAGCACGAGAGTCCCGACCCGGTGCTGTACGGGCTTCCGTGCCTGTCCATGTTCCATGGTGAGTCATCGGCACAAACGTCGAAAACCAGCAGAATCATTCGCCGTCCCGCCAGGTGTCTAGTTCGATGCCCGATCGGGCCTTAAACGATCCTGCGATCCGATGCCCACCGTGCCAGTTCGTGACGGCTGGAGAGCTGCAGTTTTCGCAGCACTGACGATACGTGGGTTTCGACTGTCTTGATCGAAATCGAGAGTTTCCTGGCAACCTGTTTGTAAGCAAGACCACGGGCAATCAAACGTAGTACTTCCTGCTCACGGGGGGTCAGTTGATCCAATTCGGGATCGGCTGCAGGGGAAATGGATCCCCCAAATGCGTCGAGCACGAAACCGGCAAGGCGGGGGGAGAAGACCGCATCTCCATCGGCGACCCGGCGAACTGCAGCGGCGAGGTCCGCAGGTGAGATGGACTTGGTCACGTAGCCCCGCGCACCGGTTCGGATCATGGCGATGACGTCTTCGGGGGAGTCCGAAACCGAAAGAGCCAAGAAACGAGTATCAGGGTGTGTCTGCAGCACATTGCTGATGACAGTAACCCCGCCGCCTCCTGGCATGTGGACGTCGACGAGGACGACACCGGGCCTGAGTTCTCGGATCTTGGCGATGGCATCGTCTACGTCGGAGGCGGTTCCGACAATCGGAAACTGCTCGCTTAGCTCGGCTTGCACGCCGGAAAGAAACAATTTGTGATCGTCTACGAGAAACAGGGTGGTGTTAGTCATGGTTACCTCGGGGGAGGGTCAAGTGCACTTCCGTGCCTTCGCCCGGTTCGCTTGATATGTCGGTCTCGCCGCCGTGGCGTTTCATGCGCCCATTCAGCGAGTCTGTGATGCCGTGTCTTCCGGCAGGTACGGAACTCGTGTCAAAACCGATTCCTTGGTCTGTAACAAAAACCTCGGCGGCATCGTCACGAATCTCGGCAAACACCGAAACCTTCGAGGCTTTCGAGTGCTTGGCTGCGTTTGTGATTGCTTCGCCCGCAGCCGCGACAAGGGCGCTACTGCGCTCCCCGAGCGCCATGTCGCCCACCACTACCACCTCAACCGGCACGTCGTGGATTTCTTCGACGTTGCTCGCAACGTCCTCCAGCGCCTGCCGGATGCCAACTTCGGTGCCGTCGTCCCTTGGACTGTAAAGCCAGTTGCGTAGATCGCGCTCCTGGGCGCGGGCCAGCGTGACCATTCGCTTGGGGTCGTCGGTGCGTTGGATGAGGGCCAGGGTCTGCAGAACCGAGTCATGAAGATGGGCGGCCACGTCGGTACGTTCGTCAGCCCTGATGCGATCTCGACGCTCGTCGCCTAGATCCTTGGCTAACGACGTAACCCATGGGCCGAAGATGATCATGAAACCAGCCCCGGTCAGTGCAGCCGCGGTGATCGCGGGGCCAAGAGACTCGATTGCTTTAATGCTGCTCGAAAGGCTGGCCAGACCGGCAAGCAACAGAAGAGCGCCAGCCACAATCCTGGTGCGGCTCGGCGCGAGACCTGCAGACTCCGATCCGTCAAACAAGTTGGTGCGATCCCACATGGCAGCTCCGCCGAATGCAAGAAGGGTGCCGGACCATACGATGCTGTCACCGAACCAAAGATTCATTCCGCGGAGGAATGCCATCAGACCAAAGAACACCAGGATGAGGCCGATTATCTGACGGCCCCCGGGAGACTCGTTGGGCGGTTCGTCAGCCTCGACAGCAATGGCTGTTCCAACTAGATAGAGAACAATGCCGGCTCCACCAGCGAGCGTAAGCGCCACAAAAGCGGCCCGTACATAGGCCTCGGCAATGCCAAGCCGGTCGGCGATTCCACCGGAGAGACCGAGGATCACGCGATCGTCGGGGCGGCGCACCACGAATGTCCGAACCCGATCGATCGGGCGCAGCCCTGGAGGTTCTGTTTTCGTTGCTGTGTCGGGTTGCATCAGATATAGATGTTGTCACAGCCTGGTAGCTGCCACAACTAGGAGTCTCCCTTGGATTCTCCCTGATGAGTCAGGGTGCTCTCAGGGTATTACCCGATAGGCTGCTGAGAGGCCTCATGGGATGCTCTTGGTATGGAATCGACAAAGGTAACTCCTCAGCAAACACCGCAGCGTCCCCGATTAGAACGGTTGCGCAGCAATCGGGTGGTGGGCGGCGTCGCGTCGGGTCTTGCCAGGTATCTCGATATCGACGTCGCCTGGGTCCGTATCGGCTTCGTCATCGCCACGATTTTTGGTGGGACCGGTCTGTTGTTGTATCTAGTTGGCTGGGTGGCGATGCCTGAAGAGGGCCGTGATCTATCGATAGCGTCCGGCAAGGCGAGGAATCTCGAAGGGGCTGGTAGCTGGGTCGGATTGGGTCTGATTGTCCTTGCCGCATTGATCATTGTTGGTAACACCGGCATCGTGGATGGAGAACTGGTCTTCGCCGCGGCCCTTGTTGCTCTGGGCGTCTTGCTTTATCGGGGTGACATTGGCAGGGACGACGAGTCGCACGGTCCGGGAGATCAGTATGAGGCGGCGCCGTCGTATAGCCCTGAGCAGCGTGAACATTCGGGACCTGTGGCCGATGCTGTCGAGACCGATCCGCTTGTCTATGGGCGGGCATCGGTTGGACCGGTCGACCCACCCTTGGCGCCGGACCCGGCATTTGAGCCCCGGCCCCGCGAGCCCCGCGATCGGTCTCCTCTCGGTAGATTCGCCCTCGCCGCCCTTCTCATCGTGGTCGGGATCATGGGTGTTGGGCAATCGTCGGGATGGTGGGAACCCTCGCTTCGGCACTATGCAGCTGTCGTATTCGTAGTTTTTGGGGTCGCTCTTGTGGTCTCGAGCGTTTTCGGGAGGGCGCGCTGGCTCATAGTCGTTGGTGTGCTGCTCGCTCCGCTGTTGTTTGGTGTCGCTCTGCTGAGGGTTCCATTCGAGGGTGGTTTCGGCGATCCGCGGTATGCCCCACAAAGTGCAACTGAACTCGAAGCGGAATACCGTCTGATTGCAGGGGAGATGGTGATCGACCTCACGTCTGTTGAACTCGCCGATGGCGACGTGCACGAGATCGATGCCAGTGTTGTGTTCGGCCGTCTCGAGGTGATTGTCCCTTCTGACGTTGGCGTAGAAGCCACGGGGAAATTGGATGCAGGGGAGATGAGCCTGGACGGGATAGTGCGCGATGGCAACATCAACGTCGAAAGAACGATCTCGTTTGAAGGCTCGGGTCGAATTGTCCTCGATGCCCATGTGGGGTTTGGCGAGTTGGTTATCTACGAGATCGAGGAGACAACGCCATGAAGCATCATTCATTCGACCCGGTCTCATTTGTCTTTGGGCTCCTCTTCTTAGGTTTGGGAATTCCGGTGCTTGTATCCGATTCGGATTTCTCGTTCCTGGATGGCACCTGGATGTTCCCGGCTTTTCTGGTCTTTGCTGGGGTAGTGGTGTTGATAACGGCACAACGCTCGGCAAGTCCACAAGACGATCCCGATTCGCAGCAGCTCGACTAATTCACGTTTACCGGGCGCACCGTGACGACGCCATCTCTCGTGGTTGCCAGCATTGCGAATGGGAAGCGGTCGACCGCGCTGCACAGACGAACGTCATCCGGATGCGCAAAAGAAGCCGAGCGCAGTAGGTCCGCTAGCTCGGTAGCTACGACAGCTTCGGCGCTGGCGGCTGGGTCCGGGTGGCTGCCCAGCAGCAAGTTGGCGATGAGGTGGGCACAGACGGCATCTTCCTCAGAGACGGCGACACCGGACAACCCGGAGGAGACAATTGTGACCTCAGAGAGATCTGCGACGGCTGCCGCCGTGGCCGACGCCACCACGAGGCTGGCCACATATAGTGGGTCGGCGCCGTTGTCGAGGGCGGCTCGGGCACATCGGGTGCCCGCCGAACTGCGATGTACGATCGTGCGGCCCTCGACCAGTGCGGGGTTAGCAACGATCTCTCCCGGCGAGTTCCCGAGTGCGAATCCAGCGGGACGTTCGCCATTGACTTCTCCCATTAGGACAGCATCCGGTGTGGAAACAGCAAGCTCTCTGGCCTCGCTCACTTCGGCGGCGAGGATTATCTCGGTGGCTCCCGCATTGAATGCGTAAGCCGCCGCAGAGAACGCCCGGAACACGTCAACGACGATCGTTGCACCCGTCGCCGCAGCGGCGCCAGCAAGTCCAGAAGCATGTTTGACGATCATTGCCTGAGTATCTCACCTGACACAAGGAAAGGTGGGGCTGCCCGAAGGCAACCCCACCTTTTGGTTTAGACGCTCGTTATGCGTGCGCTGCTGTCGGTAGTTGTCGGATTCGCTCTGCTTGGAAGCGGAGCACGGTGATGATGGTGCCGAGGCCGTAGGCGATACCGAACAGGTATATGGCGACGCCGAGTCTGCGGAATCCTTCTAGGACTTCGGACCAGTGTGTTATTGATTCGGGGCTCCAGGTGCCGATGTTGCCTGCTACTACGAAGTGGAGGACAACCATGGTGGCGATGAGCATCATGCCCATTGCCATCATGCCCATGAAGACCTTGGCTGTTACGGGCATCTTGAGGGTGTGGACCTGGGCACCGGCAGTTTGTTGGACTTCGCCGCCGCCTGTGCGGAAGACACCGAGGATGCGGGCAATTGCGAATGAGACTGCGGAGAACACTCCGATGAATCCAATGAACATGAACGCAGCGACTAGTTGACCGAGTCGTTGGGCTCCTTCGTTGGCTGCTCCGAAGTCGGAGATGATGCCGGCACGGGCGATGGCGAGAACGAACCCGATACCGAATCCCATGAGGGCCATTGCAAACATGGGTGCCCACAGTTTGGTGCCCATTTGTTGTGGTTTGTTGAGTCCGAGGCCTTTTGCTGAGACCTCGTAGTTGAATGTGGTTTTTGTTGCCATGATCTTTGTACCTCTGGGTCTCTCAGTTGCCTGTCTTGACGATTTCTTTGATACGGTCGAACTGGAAGTCGAGGACGTTGCCAATGGTGACCAGCGCCATGACAATGCCAGCTAGTAGGACACCGAGTGATAGTTCACGCAGTGGTCCGAGCCATGCCAGCCATGCTTGGAAACTTTGCAGAGTGCGGTCTGTTTCGCCGTAGACGACTACTAGATACAGCACGAACTGCAACACAGCCAACATGACACCGATCATCATCATCCCGATGAAGATCTTTGCCGTGGTCGGCATCTTGAGTGTCTTAACGGTGAGACCAAGAGCCTCTTGGACCTGGCCGCCGCCTTCACGTAGTGAGGCAAGGATCGAGCCCAACAGGAACGAGATGCCGCCCAGTAGGAAGCCTTCGCCGAGGAACTGCAATCCTGCCGTCCAGGCCTGAGCCCCGGACCCGGTACGGGTTCCAACATTGGCCGTCCACACAAATGAGACAACCAGACCGGCCAGAAGCGCCATTGCACCCATCGCCAGCATCGGTGCCCACATGGTGCGAGCCATCTTATGAATCTGCAGTGTCTTGGGAACAGTTGCCGTAGCGGTTGCTGGCCCGTAGGTGGTTTTGATGTTCTCGGTATGGATCTGACCATCGCCTGCCGGTTTCAGTTCGCCAAGTGCCACCTTGACGCTCTCCACACGTATCCACAGACGCACAAGGATCCCGACCAAGATGATCGCAATCGCGAACTTGATCGTCCCAAACGCAGCGGTAGTGAGACCAAACGACCATGCCAGCGTCTCCGCTGCAGCCACCGGGTCACTGTTGTTAGCCGCCGAAATATTTGCGATCAACGTCACCACAGCCAGCATCAAACCAACAGTCGCAACAATGAACCCGATATCTCGATGACGAGTCGTTGCCTTGTAATCAGCAACCGACTTCGGCCTAGTCAACGTATCAACATGTGCAGTCATAACTTGTACTCCTTCTGTGACTGTTTGAACTGCAACAAGGGGGACGAGAGCGATCGGCAAACAATGTCATGTGCCCGACAGTTGGGATAGTCGGGCGAGGGACATTTCTAGTGTCCTTGGTTCGGCATGCGCCGCCCCGTATCCTGTGGTTTCCCGATCTTGAATCGGGATGATTTTGAGCGACGGAAGTGTTGAAACGGCATGAACGATATTGCAACCCTCCTGCACCGAGACGACACGACAGTGGCTGTCGTTGGTGCCACCGATGACCCGGCCAAGTACGGCTCGGTGATCTACCGGGACCTCAAGCGCAAGGGCTACAAGGTCTATCCCGTCAACTCAGGCCGTGAGACCGTTGATGGTGATCCCGCCTACAAGAGCCTTGCGGCGCTGCCGGTTGCGCCGACCATCGTCAACATTGTGGTGCCGCCGGAATCGACTCTGCAGGTGCTCAAGAAGGCAGCGGAAATGGGTCTCACCAACGTCTGGGTTCAGCCGGGCGCCGAGAGCCCCGAGGTCATGACCTTCCTCAATGAACACGAGTTCAACTACCTCGCCAATTCCTGCATCATGGTTCGCAGTCGGGTTCGTGCCGGGGCATGACCCAACCGGTAGCACTAGCAACGACGAGTTGGGGAAACGGATCGCGACGTGCGCTGCTTTTGCACGGTCTCACCTCGTCCGGGGCTGTCTGGTGGCGGGTCGCAGATGAACTGGCCGGCATGGGTTTCACGGTGGTAGCCCCTGATTTGCGGGCGCACGGGAACAGTCCTGCCGGGGACTATCTGACAATGGATTCATATCGAGATGATGTCCTGGCTCTCGGCGGAGAATGGGATCTGCTGGTCGGACACTCCCTAGGAGGTGCCATCGCCGCGGCGGTGATGGCCGAGCGTGCATCGTTTGCGAGGCGGGTTGTTTTGGAGGACCCGGCCGTGGACTCGGTGGAAACGGCGCGGTTGCTCGCAGATTCACCCGAACCGTCCGCCCATCCAACCGTTGCCGACATCGCAGCCGAACACCCAGACTGGCATCCGCGTGATGTGGAACTGAAAGTCGAGGCGCTACTGCAGTGCGGTGTCGAGGGACCCATCAGAACGATGGAAGATGCTGCACCATGGGACGTCTGGCCCGAGGTGCTCGGTCTACAGGTGCCAACACTGCTCCTGGCCGCGGCTCCTGAGCAGGGGGCGCTTGTATCTGCGGAGATGGGTGTGGAGGCGACGCAGAAGAACAGATTCATTGATTTTGTGCTCGTTGCGGGGGCCGGCCATTCGATGCATCGGGATTCCTATGATCAGTTCATGGCAATAGTTCAGAATTTCGTGGTGGGGTAGGAAGGTCTTCTTGCAATCAACAGACAATCGGGATACCGATCGTCGTTCGAACCTGACCGCAGCCGAATTGCGACAGCTCGCTGCTGGTGTCGACGGGGTGGCCAACGTCGAGGTAGACCTCAGGGAAGATGGGCGACCCCGACTCCGCGTCTGGCTTGATGGCTCCGTGGACGCCGACAACGTCGGAAGTCACATCGAAAGCCTGGTCGGCTTGTCGCGCGGAACCGCAGCGGGGCAGGGCGAGGGTCAGTTGCGCCATTCCGGCCTGGGTCGCGGGCTTGACGAACTGATGGCGATGACAGTTGAGACTCCGTTGCCTTCTCAGTTGGTTCCCGAGTCGCCCGAAGGTGATTCGGTGCCACGACCAACCCGGCTGTCGCTGGTGGCCGTCGAGGAGACAGCCGGTGGTATCTCGGTACGCGCCTCGGATTCGACCGGTGGTATCTCATTTTCTCCAGTTAGTGACCCGCGTTCTTTGAACCAGGCCGTTGTCTCTGCCGTGGCGCGTCTGCGCAGAGAACGTCCTGTTCCCCGCCTTGCCGGCGTCGAGTTAAGAGATGTCGACGGTTCCCCGGTATTGACGGTGGTACTAGCCCATGCCGACGGGCGTCGTCTCGTTGGCGCGGCCCTCGTCGAGGGCGGGATGCCGTTCACCCTGGGCAGAGCGGTATGGGAGGCTCTCGTTCCCTCCGAGTGAGTGGACGTGGCAGACTGTCGTCATGGAGATCTTGTGCCCGAACTGTGGGGAGACGGAGGCTCTGCGTGGCACCCCGCGCGGGGACACGATTCTTCTCTACTGCGAGCGTTGCGAGCACAAATGGAAACGGGATCTGAGTGCCACGTGCGGGCTATGTGGCGGAAGCGACATGCAACAGGTTCCACTCGCCATCTTGGAAAAAGGAAGAGGAACTCAGTTGTCGGTGGTGGGAACTCGACAGATCGACCTCTGCTCAGATTGTGATGCAGAGAAGCTTCGTGTTTATCACAGCAACCGGCCCAATCCATTGATGCCGCCAGACATACCAACCGCAGGCCTCTGAACCGTCACGATTCCTCGTTGCTTAGTTTGTGATGAGTTGGTCAACCGGTGCGAAGTCATCGGTGAGAATCGCTGCCCCGGCAACGAACACGTCGAGGGCCGCTCCGGTAAGAATGATTCCGGTGCTGGCGCGCTTTTCGAGAGCGGTTGCAAGCGATTCGAGGTCTAGCGGGGAGTCGCTGGCCACGACCACGAAATTCCCGCCACGTTCGCCTGCCAGGTAATCCGGGGGAGCGATGACTGCAACTTCTGAGAAGACTGTGGCCAGGGTTGCAGTCTGTGCCTTGGCGAACCCCAGCGGCGGATAGTCGATCAGGTTCAACACATAGAAGCCACCAGGCGCCAGACGTGAGGAGAACTCCTCAGCGAACTCCTGGGTGGTGAGGTGCCACGGGACTGCGGGACCGCCGAACGCGTCGCCGACAACGACGTCGTATGCCCCGATTGGGGTGTTGCGCAGCGTCACTCGTGCGTCGCCGGTGTGTATGTCCAGGCTGGATGGGTCCAAGCCGAGTTGGTCTACGGCGATCTGTACGACGGTGGGGTCGAGTTCGAGAACGGTGTTGGTACCTCCGGGGTGGGTAGCCGCCACATAGCGGGGGAAAGTGAAACCACCGCCACCTATCGACAGCGAGTTGGCGGAGCCAGCGGGGAGTTGCGTGTCGAGAACGGCACCAAAGATCTGGGCGTAGCGAAACTCGAGATAGGTGGCATCTTCGAGATCGACGTACGAATGACGCAGGGTGTCAAGCCACAGGATCCGCCCAGAGGGCCGGTCGGCGTCAACGTCAACATTGATGCAGTAGTAGGCCGTTTCGTATTCGCAGGTGGCGGGCGCAGCAAGCGCGGTCACCGTGGCGACCCCCGCGAATCCAATGGCCGCTACAACCATTGCCATCGTGGCTCGCCCGGCTCGGGTGGCGGTGGTGATCCCTGCGACGACGAGGGCACCGCCGACGACGAATGCGATTGTTCGGCTCGGCCAGGCAGCCACCAGTACGAATCCGGCGAGAAAGGTGCCAAAGATGGCCCCTGCAGTTGCGATGGCCGAAAGCCTTCCTACGACCGCACCGGTTTCGTGCAAAGTTTGGAGACGTAGCTTGGTGACGGTGGGAGTCACCGCAGAGAGCACAGCCGCGGGCGCGAAGAAGCTGACAGCGGCGAGGGTGACAATATCAAGTGGGTTGCCTGCCGACGATGGCCCGACGAGCGTAACGATGGGATACGTGAGCAGAGCCAGCACGCCGCCGGCAATCAGAATCGGAGGGAGAACCTGGTGGGGTGGATAGCGGTCCGCCATCTTGCCTCCGAGCCAGGAGCCAACAGCAATACCGGCGAGGACCGTGCCAATGATCCCGGTGAACGTTTCCAGGGTCACACCGACGTACGGGGCCATCATTCGACTGGCCAGGATTTCGAGCACGAGCACAGCTGCCGATGTGAAGAAAACTAGGGCACGGGCGGTGAAAGTGGACATGGCCGCCGAGTATCGCACACGATGAACCGCTCGGCTGCAGTCGCGATCAACCATTATGAGCCCGACGGGGTGCAGCGTGGCCGCCAGATTCAGTTAAAGTCGCGACTCATTCGGGTGTTTAGCTCAGTTGGCTAGAGCGCTTCCCTTACAAGGAAGAGGTCATCGGTTCGAGTCCGGTAACGCCCACAACAGAATCCCCCTAGCGATAGGGGGATTCTTCAATGTCGGTGGGACCTTGGGGGACTAAGTCGGCACGAATGGCGTTACCCGTTGTTTCCCGCGAAATCCCGTCGTTTCGCGCCCTTCCGCGCCCTGTTCGCGCCCTCACCCACTCGCGGAGATCGACAGAGCAAGATTGGATTGACCAGAAGCAACAGCAATACACGGCAACTTTGGAAACTCGCTATCTATCACGGGGTCAATAAGATCACACGACGACAACGCTCGACCGACTTCGGACCGCCTCAACGGTGACCAGACGTCACACCCATCGGGGACCTGTGCCTCTACACGCGAATGGCGCTGAGCAGACAGCATTGAGTTGCCGAGACTGGGTGGAGGTGTCGCTAATGAGGCGGTCGATACTTTTTGGGCCCGTGCTTGCGCTTGCGGTTCTCGGTGCCTGCGGAGGTGCCAACGGCGGAGGTAGCGATGGCAGCGATGCAGTCGTGCCGGCGGACGGCGTATACACGGGTCGTGACGATTTTCGCATGGTCGTGACCTCGGGCGAAGTGGTCTCTCTGTTTGGAGCGTGTGATGATCCAACAGGCGCAGAGGCGGTCTGGCCCGTGGCCTACGGCGAGTACGGCCGCACGGCACCGCTTGCGGTGAAGCCGCCGAGCGAACCCGTTCGTTTCTCCGTGGATGGCGAGCCCTGGTTCGGTGACGACTATCACTTCTCGACTCCCTGGGCTGGGACCGGGGAGGAGAGCGAGGTGGGTGATCGCCCAGACCCGCCGCTGGTGTGGGCGTTGAATCCTGCCGCGTTCGACGGGACGCCTCGTACGAAGGACCTGGCGTACCCGATGTGGGACGGGACGTTCTCGGAAGACGGAAGGAGTGTCTCCGTCAATTACCATGACTTTGATTGGGCCGACTGGGTAGGCATCGACGTACCCTTCGATGACCCGATGAGATCCTGGTCCTGCTGGTGGAACGGGACTCACGAATCCAGCTCCTAAGCCTCGATCCGCCTGTGGGCGGCGCGTGTTTGGTATTAGGTCTTACAGGGTCTACTTCGTACCCGCCCTCTCCCACCACCAAAGTGATCGAAACAGGGAACTCACTATCTATCACGGCATCTGCGGATCTCGAGGAGATCTTCCTCACCTACTACCGGGAGGTGGAGGTCTGATGCTCTCCACCGTTCTCACCAAGACCGTCCGGGACGGGTGGCGCACCGTGGCGATTGCCGCAGTATCGCTAACGGTTCTCCTTGCAATCGTGATGGTTTCGTACCAGCAATACGAGGTCAGCTTCTACTACGACTTGCCCGAAGTCTTCCGGTCTTTCGTCAACATTCCAGATGGCACCGACGTGGCGGGGCTTTCGATCGGTGTGTTCTACGGGATACCCGCTGCGTGGACTCTGGCCGGACTCGCGATTGCGATGGGATCCTCCTCTATCGCAGGGGAAGAGCGCGCCGGCACCTTGGGGCTGCTACTCGGCAACCCGGTTAGTCGCAGCCGCGTACTGGCGCACAAAGCCGGCAGTATGGTGCTGCTCAGTGTCGTAGCGGTCGCCGCGCTCTGGATCGCCGCGCATGGGGTCGCAGCATTACTTGGTGTCGAGTTGGGCGAGCTTCGCCTCGCCCCATACGGCGTTCATCTCTTGGCCAACACACTCCTTTACGGTGCGTTGGCTATGGCGTTGGGGGCATGGACCGGGAATAGGGAACTGGCATCGGGTGCGTCAGCAGCAGTGCTACTCATCGGATTCGTCGCAGCAGGGTTGTTTCAACTCGTTGACGGGTTGGAGAACCTTGCCAAGATCTTTCCGTGGTACTACTTCGATACGGCAACGCCGATGATCAACGGTGTGAACTGGGGCCACGCCAGCGTACTCCTCGGAAGCTCAGCCGCGCTTGCAGCGCTAGCCCTCGTCGGCGTCAACCGGCGCGACCTCAAAAGCCAATCAACTGGTGTAACCCTGACGGATCGCCTGCGAACCAGCCGATGGACACGGAAGATCGTCGACAAGATCACCAGCTCCACACGAGCGTCCCGCATCTGGATCAAGACAGCCTCAGAGCACCAGGGGCTCCTGATCATCACAACGTCTCTGATGTTTCTCATGATGGGCATCCTGATGGGCCCCATCTACGGGATAATGGACGAGAGCCTGCTCAGCCTCTCCGCCAACATCCCAGAAGACATGTATGCGCTCGTCGGGTCGGTAAACGGCGACATCAGCACACCCGAAGGGTTCTACCAATTCCAGACATTCGGGATGATCGCACCGATCGCCACAGGAGCAGTCGCAGTAGTCCTCGGCTCCCAAGCGGTGGCAGCCGAGGAAGCCAACCGAACCATCGGGCTGCTACTGGCCAACCCGATCACAAGATCACGAGTCCTGCTCGAGAAAACACTGGCGATGGGCATCTACTCGCTTGCAGTCGGAATCGCAACCTGCCTAGGCGTGTGGCTGGGTTCGCTAATCGGCAGCCTGGGGATGAGCCTGGCCAACATCGCAGCCACCTCACTCCTAGCCACCATGGTCGGTCTCGTCTTCGGAGCCCTGTCGCTCGCAATCGGAGCAGCAACCGGCAACACCCGAATCGCCGCATCCGTCACCGCCGGCTTAGCCTTCGCCGCCTACCTGACCAACTCGCTCGGCATTCTCAACAGCACCCTGGCCGGACTCGCCAAAGCAACGCCCTTTCACTACTACCTAACAAGCGATCCCCTAAACAACGGTATCCACTGGGGACACGCAGCAACGCTGGTAGGCGCCGCCACCGTTCTGATCGCTGCCGCGGTCGTGCTATTCAACCGAAGAGACCTCCGCCAAAACGCCTAACCCAACACGCCAGGAAACGGCCCAAAGCGGTCCAAGGATGAGACAACTTCATACACCACGCCACCACAGCCCACCGCTAGGAAGAGAGGCCGCTCGACGACCGAACCGTCGCCCACGACCCCTCAGATCTGTCCTAGACGAGTTCGTGCACGCACAAGACGGTCCGCCCGGCCCGAGAGCGGTGCCGCAGAATGTCGAAAACAGTATCAGAGGAGGAGCAAATGAGTGATCAAGCAGACTTGACGGCTGAAGATCGGGCTCTCAAGCGAGCCAAGGAATGGACCGAAGTGACGTGGCACGTCGCCGCGTACGCGATCATCAATCTCCTTCTTTGGTTCATGGACATCGCCCAGGGCGGTGGCCTCAACTGGGCTTTCTGGCCGACGATCGGCTGGGGCTTCGCGGTCGCCTTCCACGTTGTGTCGTACGTGATGGACGTCAGCGGTCAGGAGGGACGCAAGTATCAACAGTTCCTCGCAGAGGAGCGTGCAAAGGACTTGAGCGACCAGGCTTGAAGCCCGGTCGCCCCTCTCTTTGCGATGGTCGATATCGCCCGCGTGAAGGTGGCTTCGACTCCGTTCTTGCGGACCCAGTCGACTGGTAGGCCTATGGCCGCAGGAACGGAGTTGGGCAGCTCTAGATTGCGGCGACATCGAGTGACACCTCATGTCGTTTTCACTGTCAGTTTCGTGACGCTGCACAACCGGATGGCCTGACGTCAGGTGGTCCGGGTCAGGCTCCGGCACGATTGAGCGCAACTAGAATCATCGGGCGCGAGTTTCGCATCCCGTTTCCCCCCCCGGGTGGGTCCGTGCCTGGGTGGTGCCGAACCCCCCTACCGGGTGCGACAGTGACCGTGCAACGCACATCCAATGCGAGGAAGACACCATGGCCATCGAATCCGTGCCCGGGACCTCCTTAGAGGACTTATTGGCGGAATCTCCACATTCCAGAGGCACCTCGATCGACACGCTGTGGCGCAATGGTGGGTCAATCACCGGACCGCTGAGTCTTCTAGTTGACGCAGAACCGGAGTATCGGCTCGATCTGCTCGAAACGGTACGGCTGGTCGCGATGAGCGAGACCCGCGATGTAGAGGTCATTGCGCACGTGCTCGAAAACGCGAGAAGCAGTCCGGCTAACGACGCTGCGGCTCTTCACTCTGCAGCCACTCTTGTTGTCACCAGACCAGAGATGATGAGGTGGGTGACGGCCAATCCTGTCCATGTGGCAGCGTCGCCCAATTGGAGGGCAGCTCTGCCGGGCCTCGGTGGAGCCGTTGTGTCGGTTCCTCTTGCAGAAGAGGCCCTGGGACACCTAATCGCGGCAAAGGCCGATCTGCCGACAGAACTCACGAGTTTTGTGCAGTTGAATCCCTGGTTCACACGCAGATTCGCAATCCAATACCGTCGTTACGCCGGCGGGAAGCGCATTCGTTTCCAGGACCGCGCCGCGACGGCCCGTGCCTGGTCGCATGCCAGATCGTTGCTTGGATCCAAGCTTCCCCCACAGTGGTATCCCCGGCACGGTCGAGGTAGGGGGCGAGCACTGGACCAGTGGTCCCACCGTTTCCTCGTGAGATACGCAGGCCTCGTAAGAAAGGTCTACCGAGCTGAGGGCATTCCGCCCACGATGGCGGCGCTCTTCGCGATCGCTTCCGCGGCCGACGTCGCTAATCCGCCCACTCTGGATGCTTTGGCTGGTTGGCGGGTGCTCCCTGCGGCCATCGAACGGGATGCGCTCAACCTGATCGGTATTGGCCCATCGCCCGGACCGGGCCTAGAACCAGAGGCCGCCAAGGACACGGGGGCCTTCCCCTTGAAAGCCTCCCGAGGAATGATCCCGAATATCAGCTGGCGTTGATGGTTGTCACTGGCTCGGCCGTGGTTCCCCGACGTCACCAGGAATGTCACCCTCGTCGATAGCCGATCAGGGCCGCCCTCTCCGGGTCAGCGGGGTAACGGTGAGATCTGACACGGGAAGTTCCTGCCTAATCGATGCGTCTAGGGACATCAGTTAACACCCACATAGGCGACTATCGAGTTTGCGTACATCGTCAGGAATTGTCGAGAGGCGTCTGCGGTCCCTGGTTCCGGCGATTATGAGGGTGCACTTCGGTGATAGATTCCCTATTATGGGCCGTTTTCGAGGCTAAAGTGGGGATTGACAGACCCACCCCACTATACATAAAGGCATTATCGGCACGGTGGTTTGGCTGCCCTAATCCGCACCCATTGACATCATTCTCAAGTGATGATAATGTAATATGAAGGCAGTGGAGCAGGTTTGGGGAGACCAAGATGCAAACCACAAGCACGCGCCAAATAGGCGCAATCGACATCGACACCGCGGTACAACTACCCGCCCCGGTCGTCGAACTACTCGAGACACTTCAAGACCGAACCGCTGAACTGCTCGAAGCGTCGAAGGCCCCGAATACGTGGATCGGGTACCGTTCCGACTGGCGCGGCTTCGCGACCTGGTCAACCTCGCAGGGCTACCCGCTCCCTGCCGACCCGGAGACTCTTAACACGGCGACACCGCACGAAATCGTGCACGCCTACCTGCTCGTCAGGTCGCCTCAGGTCGCCCCAACCACCCTGGCTAGGCATCTATCAGCTATCAAGTTCTGGCACCACCTCGCCGGTCTCACGTCCCCTACGGACCACCCGACCGTCGGGCAGGTAATGACCGGGATTGTGAGGGAAGCGAACCGGCAGAAGAGACAAGCCGCACCGCTGTACCTCTCCGAGATCGCCGCCGGCCTCCCCGTCGGAAACGGCCCGAAGCAAATACGCGACCGAGCCATGCTGCTAGTCGGCTGGTGGGGCGCGCTCCGGCGTTCCGAGCTCGTCGGCATCAACCGGCAACACCTCGAGGACCAGCCCGACGGGATCATCATCACCCTGCCGCGATCGAAGACCGATCAGACGGGGCAAGGCCGGCAGATCCCTCTGCACTATCGCAACGACAACTTGTGTCCGGTGCGGGCACTACGGACTTGGCTTGAACTTGTGGACGGCGAACCGGTATTCGTCCGGGTCGGGAAATGGGGAGACATTCGCCACGCGACCCGGACGGGGGCCCGGACCGTGACCGATGTTGTCAAGGACGCTGCCGACCGGTGCGGTCTCGACGTCGACCGGTACACGGCACACTCGCTGCGGGCCGGGTTTGTTTCCGAGTGTGACCGGAGGCGCATCCCGACTGCTGCGGTGCGGGCCGTGACCGGTCACACAAGCGAGCAGATGGTATCGAGCTATGCCCGACCGGGCCAATTGTTCGATCACTCTGCGGGTGCCTATTTCGACAGCGGCGAAGGCCTCGAAACCGACTAGCGCCCTAGGCCGTCCTGAGGTGGAAGCAGCTGTTCATGGGTCACGCCGACCCAACGGTAACTCTGCGGGTCTAAGCCAGTACGAAGTAGACGAAAGAACGAATTAGCCCGCTTGTTTCGTATATTCGTTTGTTTCGTACCCGCCCTCACCCGCCAGAACCACTCCAACCCGAAACAGGAAACTCACCATCCATCACAGCTGGGTTCTGGGTTCCCCGTTTCGTCATCGGTTCGAGTCCGGTAAGGCCCACAAAATGTTGTCGATTGAACAACGTTCTGTCTCATCGGCGTCTGGCTGGCGCTGCTATTTGGGGTTAGGCATCGCGGGGACCGACCGAGGGATTCCGGATCGCGTGGTGGTTGGCATCGGGAACTGGAAAGAGCTAGGGCACGCACTTGCAACTCGCGGTTCGCGGATCAGCGATGTGATGTTCGTGGATGCTCACAACCTCGAGGAGTTTCCCCGACTGCTCGGTCGGGTCTGAGGCTATATGTCTGTCGACCGCGTTCCGCACGGACTTGGCTCCCAGACTCTATTATTGCGTGGACATAACTGGTCTAATGGCTTGCGAACGCCATGTTTCCGATGTCATCTCTTGGAGGCGGTTGGTTTGCGCCTTGTCCTGCTCGCCGGAGCGATTCTTCTTGCTGTGTCATCCTGCGGAGGGACGACCTCGGAAGTCGAACCCGCCACGACCTCCGACGCTGTCTCGGACTCGACCACCACCCCGCCGGGCTCTCTAACACCTGCGGTGACCGAGAACGTTGCGTACACGGTGGACCAGGAACTTGACGTGTACGCGACCAGCGAGCCGGGTCCGTGGCCGGTGGTAGTGGTTGTGCATGGATACGGAGGAAACCGGCAGACCTATGGGAACTTTGCCAGGGAGCTTGTCTCCCACGGGGCCGTTGTCTTCACCATCGACGTACGGATGTCGGTCTATGACGAACGTGGCAACTACCTCACCCTCGAGACGACCATAGAGAGGGTTGCCTGCGCGATTCGCTTCGCGAGGGCCAAGGCGTCCGATTATGGCGGTGATCCGGCCCGGATCACTTTGGTAGGCCAGTCGGGGGGTGCTGCTTCAGGGATTGTTGTTGCCATGGATGGCGATCAATATGATGGAGATTGCGCCGTCAACGATGGATCTGCGTTGCCAGACGCCTTTGTCGGCTACGAAGGACCGTACGACTGGTCGGCGGATACCGCCGGGCCACTTCGAGCATTTGCAGCAGATCCCGGCATGTGGGAGGCCATCGATCCGTATTCGCACATCGGCGGCAACCTCGATCTTGTGGTTCGTTTGATACACGGAGACCTCGCTGATGCCTCGCCGTATGACGTGCCGCTCGCGGTTTCGGTTGAGATGTACGAAGCTCTTGTCGCAGCCGGGTACGATGCCGAATTGACCGTCGTGCCTGATGCCAGTCACAGTGATGTGTCGGAACAGGACTCGGAAGCGTTCGACGTCGCAGTCCGGCAGGTGCTGCGGGTGGCAGCTGGCTGATCCCATGTGAGACATACACGTCGCTGTTGCGGCATCGGTGGGTTCTTTCCCGGACTCTCACTACTCATTCTCTCTGTTCGGTCTGCTGATCGCTCGATGCGCCGTTTTCAAATTCGGCTCTCTACGTGCTCGACCAAATAGCCAGCGACTGCCCCGACGAACGCATCCTGCGAGCGACGCAGGGAGGAATTGCCGACGTGGTCGTTCATTCTGTCCAGTTGGGCCCACGCAGACTCGCCGGGGGCGAGTCCGTCTGCAGTTCGCCTTGCGAACTGCTTCACCGCACGGGCCGCTGGTTCGCGTTCTGTCCTGCCGGGCCCACCCCCGTGGGGCAACGGTTTCCACTGATTCCGTTGCCCCACAGGCAATTCCGACCCACGAACTACCCTCACCCAGACTTACAGAAACTCGCGTGAATACGCGCGATTTCACCCCTGTTACGGCACCAGTTCGGCACAGAACCGGCACAGAATGCAGCAACCAAACGATCCTCAGAACGCCGATTCTTCTCCGACTGCGTGAGCGATGTACTACCGGGTAGTACTTTGCTCATGTCGCCGGGAAGGCTCGCGCAAAGGCGCTGAGGGTTGTTAGACGTAACCGCCCCGACGTGCGGAAATGTGAGGGTGTTTGAGGCCGAGACCCTGGGAGTATGCTCTCAGTAATGCTGAACTCGGTGCAGAAGCAGACTGCCGTCCAGATGTATTGCTGGACGCACGAAAGACTATTCGATTCGTCGGTGCCGACCGAAGCGTGGAAGAAGCTTGGCTGCGTGCAGGGGATGCGTAACAACACATCTGCGACCTGCGACATCTCGAGGATCGAGATAGTCAGGGTTGAGAACAACCCCGCCATTCCAGTTCATAGGCAATCCAGCTGAGTAGCACGCAACCGGCAGGGAGGATGTTTGGGTGCATTATTGAACGGTTCTGGTTCTCACCCCGGACTGCCCACAGGCCCACCGATAGCGGCCTCACCCGCGGTGGATGCTCAATCCAACGGGCGAGGCAACGCCACCCGACCGTGCTGGCCCTGTACTAGGTTGTGTGCCAAGTGCAGTTCAGCGAGAGCGCTCACTGACAGAACGGCTTCCTAATAGGGAACTCACGTTCTATCACGGGTGCCGTCACCGTGGGGTCCCGAGGCTTGCCTGGCATCGAGGGTATGATATCCGCATGGACGCTTCCCCTTCGCCCGAACGAACTATGGCGACGGCATTACCTGGATCGACTCTGCCACCCCCCGAGGTCGTCGTCGACGTGAGGGACGATCGGCCGCCCGAGATCACTCTGGCCGCGATCCAGTTCGCGATTCGCTCTGACGGAATCCAGCAACGGGTGCCTCCGCAGGAACTCCGGCAAATCCCACTTCCCCGATACGAACAAGAGATCCGCACTGTACCCAGACCGCCGACACGGAAGCTGGAGAAGCCATCTATTCGGCTGCGGAGGAGGGAGCCCCTGCCCGCGGGTATCCAGCGGCTCAGCCTCGAACATCTCGACTACGCAATCGGTGTCCTCGTCGGAGGCGACGTATCCCCCGACAAGGCAGTGCACGAAGCCCGCAAAGCTATGCGCCGGGTCCGGGGTCTTCTCCGTCTCGTTCGGGACGAGCTCGGACCCAAAGTCTACCGGTTCGAGAACATCCGCCTCAGAGACACCGGACGCCTCATCTCCGAGGCGCGCAACGCAGCTGTAGCTCTCGACACGCTGGCGACGGTCGAAAGCCGGTACGCCGAGTTGCTCGTCACCGACGTCTTCGCCGGAGTCCGTGGAGCCCTCGAGGCCCGGCGGTCCGGCATCGTCGAACATGCCATCGGCGTTCCAGAACAGCGGCGCCAGATAGTCGACGCACTGAGGTCGGCAAGGGCCCGGTACGCGGCCCTGCCGCTTGAAGGCACACTCGGCAAGCCCAACACCAAACCGTCGATTAGGAATTCGTATGGAGCGATCGCGCCCGGTCTCGCAAGGACCTACAACCGGGGCCGACTCCGCATGGCCGACGCCTATCGGTCTCCGTCGATCGAGCGCTTCCACGAGTGGCGGAAACGAGTGCGCTATCTCCGCTTCGAGCTGGAGACACTCACCGAATTGTGGCCCGAGGCCATCAAGGGGATTGTGTCCGCGGTCAATGATCTCGGAGATACACTTGGGGCGGATCACGACCTCGCCGAACTCAGGAACCTCGTCCACGACGATCACTCTCTCACGTCCGGGAAACGAGAACGGGATCTCCTCACCGCTCTTCTCGAACAGCCGCGCCCCGATCTCCAGTGGCAGGCGTGGACGAAAGGACTGCGGGTGTACGCCGAACCCACCGATCGGTTCGTCGAACGCTTCGGCGTGTATTGGGAAGCCTGGAGAGACCAGCCGGGCGTTGGTGGACCGCTGATGGTGGCCGGCCGTCTGCCGGGCCCCGCCTAACCACGTTCGGCACTTTGCGCTTGGTCTTGTTGGCACATGTCGGTGACGGGGAGTGGTGGCGTCTGGACTTGGCGTCGGTGTAAGTGTTGTTGACAGGCGGCTTGCTTGCTCTGGCAGCTTCTGTGATCGGTATACGGTGGGTCGCATGACCGGAACCTTTTCTAAGTCTCAGCTTGCCCCTGAGTTTCGCAAGCTTCCGAACGTCACCTTTCCATCGAGTCGGCTGCTGCTGCGCACAGCCAACTTGATAGTCCGATTCCAGAGGCGGCGCTTCACCTGGGGGGACGAGGTTCGAGTATAGGCCCAGAGGACCTCGCTGATCGTATGGAAGCCCGCTTCGCCGATGCCGTTACGGCACAGAACCGCCGATGTCGTGGCTGGACCATGGAAACACAAGGTTTCTTGAGGGTTGAGGAGCGGACTCAAAATCCGTAGGTCGCAGGTTCGAGTCCTGCCGGGCCCACAAGTGTTGTCGCTGGGACAACGTTTCCGTAGGTCACGGTATGTTTTCTGTGGCAGGTCGCCTAGGACGATTCACGGTCCAAGAGAATCGATGAATCCGCCTTGGTAGATTTCTTCTTGACCTTCGACTAACTCTAAGGTTTAGTCTATGGGTATGAATACACAAGGAGCCAATCATGCGTATCGGTGAGGCTGCCGAGGAGGCGGGTCTGGAGGCCACGGCGATCCGCTTCTACGAAAAGCAGGGGGTGCTTCCAGGCCCGGAGCGGACCGATTCCGGGTACCGCGATTACAGCGACGAGGACGTCGACCTACTGAGGTTCGTCCGCAGGGCTCGCAGCCTGGAGATTCCTCTCGACGACGTGCGCCAGATTGTCGAGTTGCGTTCCAGGGGGCAGGCACCATGTGAAGTGGTCCGCAGGGTGATGGCCCGTGAGGCGAAGGCGATCGAGTCTCGCATCGCGGAACTTCAGGTGCTTCAAGACGAACTGACGAGGTTGCGGGATCTTGCTGATCGGGTTGCTGACGATTGGCCGGGCGGCGACTGCGTGTGTCACATCGTCGAGGCCGAGAACTTCACCGACGCGAAGAGAAGGAAGGTTCGCGCATGAGCGACATGGTCGAACTGAACATCGAGGGTATGCATTGCGATCACTGTGAGATCACGGTGGGCGAGGCACTCAACCGGGCCGGTATGACTGAGGTCAGCGTCGACTGGCGTCGCGGTACCGCCACCGGTCTCCCCGGTACAGGATTCAACATGGGATCAGCCTCAGACGAGGTAGCGGCGATCGGCTACCAGGTGGTCTCCGAGACGAAAGAGCAAGTAGTCCCCGCGGACGCCGCTGGTGAGTATGACCTGGTGATCATCGGGGCAGGATCGGGCGCGTTTGCCGCAGCGATCAAGGCCCGCGAACTTGGCGCACGGGTCGCCATAGTGGAACGAGATCAGATCGGCGGAACGTGCGTCAACATCGGCTGCGTCCCGTCGAAAGCTCTACTCCGGGCTGCCGAGGCGTACTGGCGCGCCGGACATTCACCGTTCGCCGGAGTCGAAACCCAAGCCGGAGCCGTCGATCTCCAAGCCCTGATGGCGCAGAAGAACGACCTGGTGTCGAAGCTCCGCAAGGACAAGTATGAAGATCTCCTCGCGCACTATGAAATCGACCTCATCCGTGGAGAGGCGACCTTCACCGACGCCGAAACGATCGACATCGGCGGCCAGTCGTTGAAGGCATTCCGGTTCTTGATCGCTACCGGAGCCGCACCCTGGGTTCCCCCGATCGATGGGATCGACGAGGTCGAGTATCTGACATCGACAGCTGCGCTCGAACTCGAAGAAGTCCCTGCCGAACTCATTGTCGTGGGAGCCAACGCCATCGGTCTCGAAATCGGTCAGCTCTACACCCATCTCGGCTCCAAGGTCACCTTCGTCGAGGCGCTCGACCGTGTGGCGCCGTTCGAAGAACCCGAGGTCTCCAGCATCATCGCCACCCACCTGGAGTCACAAGGAGCCACCATCCACACCAGTGCCAAGGCGACCCGAGCAGGCGCAACAGATAGCCGTGTCTGGCTCGAAATCGAGACGCCAAACAGATCCAAACGAGTCGAGGCCGACCGACTGTTGATGGCCACAGGCCGCCGGGCCCGCACCGCGAGACTCGGACTCGACGCCGCCGGAGTCGATGTCGACACACGCGGTCATGTCGTGGTCGACGATCGTCTCCAGACCACCAACGAACGGATCTACGCCGCCGGTGACGTCACCACTCACCCCCAATTCGTCTACGTGGCAGCCCTCGGAGGCAACATTGCCGCCGAGAACGCCATACGCGGCACTGGTCGCAAAATCGACTTCACCACCATGCCCAGAGTCACCTTCACCACACCAACCATCGCATCAGTTGGACTCACCGAGCAGCAGGCCCGCGACACCCACAAGCACGTCATCACCTCAGTGCTACCCCTCGAAGTGGTCCCACGAGCCCTGGTCGATCAAGACACAGTCGGCCTCGTCAAGCTGGTCGCCGACGAGATGACAGGGCATCTACTCGGCGCCCACATCATCGCCGACGGCGCCGGCGACGTGATCCAAGCCGCAGTCATGGCGCTCAAGTACCGGGCCACGATCGATGAGATCGCCGAGACCTACCACCCCTACCTCACCATGGTTGAAGCCCTCAAACTCGCCGCCCAAGGCTTCAACAAGGACATCAGCATGCTCAGCTGCTGCGCAGCCTGACGGACACCTGACCAGAGGACACGCCCAGACCGCCGCCCATGCGTAGCGACACGTAGTCACTAATCACACATAGGAGAAACATCATGGCAACGACATCCAAGACCTTCAACATTAAAGGGTTTCACTGCACCGGATGTGCAGACAACGTAAGCCAGTCACTCGCTAGTCAGGAGGGCGTCATCAAGGTCGACGCCGATTACGCGCAGGCAAGGGTCGAGGTCCGTTTCGACTCGGACCGGATCACCGAGGAGAGCATCATCGAACAGATTCATCAGGCCGGATTCGAAACGGTCTGAACGATGCACACTGAGACCACAGAAGACGGCGAGGCCGTAGGGCATTCTGGCGGTACCCGCCAGGCTGTCTATCGGATGCGGATCGGGGGTATGTCGTGCTCGTTTTGTACGGGGACGATCAACAAGGTCTATTCCCGTATCGACGGCGTCCACGAGATCGGTGTGTCGCTCGCCCATGAAGAAGGTCTGGTCAAGTACGACCCGGACAAGGTGACACCTGAACAGCTGCGGCGCACCCTGGAACAGATCGGCTACACGTACCGTGATCCGGAGAAGGTTCGCACCTTCGAAGAGGACGCCGTCGAGGTTCGTCGTGAACGCAACCGGCTGTTCACCGCCGGTGGATTCACCATTACCAGCCTTGTCATCATGGCTGTGGGTCAGTGGCTGGACCTAGTCCGGATTCCTGCCATGCCCGAGATACTTCTGGCGCTGGCCCTCGTAACGATGTTCGGCACCGGCTGGTTCATCAAGAAGATGGCGTGGTCCTCGCTGGTACGTGGCATCTTCAATCAGCACGTCATGCTCGAGTTCGCCGCTTTCGCTGGACTGGCAGGCGGCTTCGTCGGCCTGTTCGTGTTGGACGACTTCCCCATCGGGGACTTCTTTGCCGCCTCAACGCTGGTCACGACCTATCACATCCTGTCGCACTACGCCTCGCTAGCGGTCCGGACCCGGGCTTCTCAGGCGGTCCGGAGGTTGATGGCACTGCGACCCGACACCGCCCGGGTCCTCCGCGGCGGTGAGGAAATCGAGGTTCCGGTCGATGCCGTAATCATCGGCGACCGCGTGCGAGTCCGACCAGGCGAGTCGATCCCCATCGACGGCACCGTGATCGGAGGTGTATCCGCGGTCAATGAGGCGCTCGTCACCGGTGAATCCATCCCCTCAGAGAAGTCGGCAGGTGATGAGGTGATCGGCGGGTCGATCAACCAGACCGGGACCCTCCTCATCGAGGTCGTCCGAGTCGGAGAGGAGTCGTTTCTCGCTCAGGTGGCTCGTTCTATCGAGGAGGCACGCAGTTTGCGTCCGGGAGTCCTTCAACTCGTCGACGTCGTGCTCCGTTATTACGTGCCGACCGTACTTCTATTCGCCGCCGGCGGACTGGTGGGTTGGCTGGTCCTGCCCGCAGTCTTCGGTGATGGAGCCGACTGGAACAGAGCGCTCCTTGCCGGACTGGCGGCCCTGGTGATGGGCTATCCGTGCGCCCTCGGTATGGCAACACCGCTGGCAACGATCCGCGGTGGCGCAGAAGCAGCCGAACGCCGCATCCTGATGCGCTCCGGCGAAGCCTTCCAGATAATGGGATCCATCAACACGATCGTGTTGGACAAGACCGGCACAATCACCCGGGGCCAACCGACGGTCCAGCCGGTGATCGCCGTCGCCTCGTCCAACGAGGACGACCTACTGCGGTGGGCGGCAGCAGTCGAGTTCAACAGTGCGCATCCCCTAGCACGCGCCGTAGAGGAAGCGGCCCAACAACGAAGGCTCACTCTGCCCAGCACAAGCGACTTCTCGTCACATACCGGCAAGGGTGTCGAAGCGACCGTCGACGGGGACACGGTGCTGGTAGGCAAGCCCGGCTGGGTGCGGGAATCCGGGGTGAACCTGAAAGAAGTCGAACTCGACCTGGAGCGACTCGAAGAGAAAGGCCAGACCGTCATCGCAACTGCCCGCCAAGGCCAGCTACTAGGGCTCATCGGCATTGCCGACACCATCAAGGACGACGCCGCCCAAGCAGTTCAGCGCATCAAAGACACCGGCATCAAACCCATCATGATCACCGGCGACAACCGACGCACGGCGCTGGCGGTCGCAACCCAAGTAGGTATCGACGAAGTCCTGGCCGAAACGCTCCCGGAGGACAAAGCCGCCAAAGTCCGGCAACTACAACAAGCCGGTCGTCGCGTCATGATGGTAGGTGACGGAATCAACGATGCCCCCGCACTCACCCAAGCCGACATCGGGATCGCCATCGGAGCCGGAACCGACATCGCCATCGACTCAGCCGACATCGTCATCATGGGCGACACCCTCGGCGCCGTGATGGACGCCCACCAAATAGGCGTCAACTCCTATCGCAAGACCAAACAGAATCTGGCCCTGGCCTTCATGTTCAATGGAATCGGCGTCCCCACTGCCGTCACCGGCCTCGTGAGTCCGGTATGGGCGATGATCGCCATGATCTCAAGCGTCACCGCAGTCCTCGCCAACTCGTTCGGAGGGAAACTGATCCGCGGTCAGCGAACCGCTGGCAGTTCAAATGCTCTTGTCAGGCACGATCACGTATCTGGCTAGGCCGGGGATCGAACGCTCAATGCCCCACCCATTCATCCAACGTTGCATGAGGGTTCATGAGCATCACTTGATCTCATCTACCACCGATAGCAGTAGGTCGCATTGGTTCGCGTTCTGTCCTGCTAGGCCCACAACGTGTTGTGGAAACCGCAACGGTTGGCAGGCAGGCCTTGCTCTGTGTCGCGTCGCGCCCGCGGAGTCGTGGTCCCGGGGAGCCGGCAGTGTCAGGCTTCGAACCAAGTGTCGAGAAGGTCTTCGTACTCTTGTTTGGCCCTGCGCCCTTCTTCCGAGGGGTCCTGGAGGGTCACTCGTGGGCCGGGGTAGGCGTAGAAGTCTCCGGTGCCGTATGCAGCTAGGCCGTCGCCGACGTCGACGTAGCAGAAGCCATTGCCGTCATAGACACCAGGCCGTGGCTGGTTGTTGATGTCTGCAGCAATGGCTGTGGCGACGACCTGTGCCTCCCCCTCGGCGAATACACCCGCTTTGGGAAGAAGCATGAGGTTCAGCAGCCTGACGGCGGCAACATCGCCGATTGCGTAAACCCCGGGATACTGCACCTCGAGCGTGTCGACGTCAGATAAGAGTTCGAGAGTCTGTGGGTGAACCGGCACATACCCGCTGGCGCCGATTAGTCCCGCCTGCTTCAGTAGCGGCGGGGCACGGTGGGGTGGGATCCCGATGAGGAGATCGTACGACGCTTCGTCCTCTTCGAACCGCACAGTGTGCGACGCCTTGTCGATCCCGATCACTTGGTGGTCGAAGTGCTGAGCGATTCGCCGTTGCTCCATCAACGCGCAGAGAGCCTGGCCCACCACCGGGCCTGCCACTGCCATTGGCATCGACTCGGGGGTATAGAGGGCGATCTCGACCTGGTCTCGGATGCCGTTCTCTCGCGTCCATGCGTCGACCAGCATCGCCGCCTCGTAGGGGGCGGCTGGGCAACGGAATGGAGCCCCCGCTATGAGGACGACGATTCTGCCGCCCTGGAATCGTTCGAGCTCGTTGTGGAGGTCAGCGGCTTCGGTGGCTTCGTAGAGATTGTGAGCGGACTCCGCGAAACCCGGTATCGCGTCGGGTGCGAGCTCTGCGCCGAGCGCCAGTACAAGGTAGTCGCCGGAAAAAGTCCCGGCGTCCGTCTCGACGGTACGTGCCTCGGGATCCACGCCTCGAACCTCGGCATGAATCCACTCGATCCCTGGTCGCCTCAGCTTCGCCATGTCCCGCTGGATCTGGCCCACGGATCCTCGTTCCCCGGTCATAAGCGCCAGGTTGGACACGCCGAGAGAGAAGGTGGCGCTACGCTCGATCACGAGTATTCGGTGTTCCGAAGACACCAGGCCACGCAAGTGGTGTGCCGCGGTCAAGCCTCCCCAGCCGCCGCCCAGAATCACAACGGTTTTGGAATCACTCATGTTGTCTCCCATCCCTCCGTCTCTTTCGGTCATGATGACCGATGTCAGAAAACCAGGACCTTGTCGGCGTCGTGGGTCCACCCGGTCAACTCGTCCATGGTGCTGCGGTGGCACCCGTCCGCAAGCTCCTCGTCGGTAATCCCGCGCGCATCCATGCACGTGCCACACACACCAACTACGCCACCCCGGCGGGTGACCGACCGCAACATCAGCTCGAGGTTGTAGTAGCCCTTAGGCACCTTCTGGCCGGCCTTGGCGCATGACGCCGCATCGCCGATGAGGAACACCCGCACCTCGTCGTCTTCTCTCTTGGCCACCGATCCAGCGAGTCGGAGGCCGTTGTAGCTCCGTTCGGTTCCATATGGCGGGTCGTTCAACACGAACAGTGTGCTCACGTTCATTGCTCCTTTCCAACCGCAACTGGTAGTCCGGCTTGACGCCACTCAGGGAGCCCTTCTTCGTAACGGCGCGCCCGGAACCCGTGCCGTTGCAGCAGCTTCAAGGCTTGCGGAGCGAGAACGCAATAGGCTCCTCGGCAGTAAGCAACGATCTCTGCGTTTTGGGGAAGACTCGACAACCTTCCCCGCAGCTCGTCGAGCGGCATCGAGATCGCCCCCGGTATGTGACCGGCCTCGTACTCCTCGCGAGGTCGAACATCGAGCACGATCACATCCCCGTCGCTGGCGCGAGCCAGCAACTCCTCCCTTCCTACCGGTTCCATCTCATCTCTGGCCCAGAAGTAGTCACGCACGACCTGCTCCACTTCGGCATAACGCTCCGAGGCCAAATCACGCATCGACAAGTAGAAGCTGCACACTGCCTCGTCGGCCAGGCGGTAGAAGACCCTTGTGCCTTCCTTGCGCGTCTCCACCAGACGAGCCTCGCGAAGCACCTTGAGGTGGGCTGAGGTATTGGTTACCCCAATCGCCGCGGCCTCCGCAAGAACCTCGACGCTGCGCTCACCCTGACACAACAGGTCGAGCAACTCGATGCGTTTTGGATGAGCAACCGCCTTCCCGACCCGTGCAAATTGGCCATACAGGCCGTCCTTTACCGCCCTACCCGACACCGGCGTCCCTGACATCCCCATCCTCCACTATTCCATAGAATTATGGAGGACACTACCGGACGGCCTCGCCCATTGCCAGCCGTCCACGGAGTCGGCGCTCACGTGCCGCCATCGACCGAACGCAGTTCACAGGGATCCGCAGGGTCGCAAACGCCTCGGAAGCCTCGGTTCGCGTTCTGTCCTTCTAGGCCCACAACGCGTTGTGGAATCTGCAACGTTGACCGGGTCAGCATTCGGTTCGAGTGACCGATCGATCGACCGATAGCTAGATGCCGTTGACGTGTCGTTTTGATTGAAGCACCGGTGATACTTCGGGGCATAACTACGAATGTCGCCGATCAAGAGCAGCCGGCCCCAGCAGCGCTGACGATTACACCTTCGATCCAATCACGGTGTCGTCTGGTTGCGCTCTGCACCACGCGGGGTATGGTTGGAGAAGTCCGCCGCTTCGAGGCTCGGCTATGAGAAGCAGTTCACACGTGATCGATCTCACCGACGACGATGCGATGATATCGCTTCGGGTGGCGATGGTGACTCGGTTCCCGCCCAGTTGTTCCGGTGCAGCCCAGGCTGCATCCAGTCTTGCCGACGCGTTGGCTCGCTACGGGGTGACGGTCGAGGTGATCCGGCTCGTCCAGTCAGGCGAGGCTTCGGCGTCTGGGCGTCCGGTGGTGATGGACCTGAACCCGAGCTGGAGTCTGAGCGGGCATATCGCGGCGATTCGGGCGAATCGCTCAGACGTGGTCATCGTCGAACTCGAGCACGATCCCCCTATGCGCTTCATTGACGAGCTAACGGATCGGGCGACCGTGCCGGTCCTACTGACGCTGGACGAGATCCCTCGCAGCGACACTCCCTTGGCTCGGGCCGTTGCCACGTTGACAAAGAACGCGTTCACAGTCGTTGTACCCTCGGTGAGCGCACGGGAACGTCTCAGGGAACAGACCGCTGGCTCGATTCAAGCTGAGGTTATCCCACACGGGTCAACTTGGTCGGCACTCGAGCCACCGCGTGGCCTCCGGCGCCGCATCCTCACCTGGGGCTTCTTGAGTCCTGATGTGGGGGCCGAGCGCGTCATCCGGGCCCTTGCGCTTCTCGATGATGTCGACCCTCCGCCGCGGTATCGAATAGTCGGAGTATGTCATCCCGCCCGGCCCCTTGACGAGGCCGCCCGGTATCGAGACGAGTTGCGACAGACAGCAGAAGCCCTCGGGGTGGGCGAATCGGTGGAATTCGGAGCTGTCTTGCATACGTGGCAGAAGCTGTTGGATGAGGTCGAGAGCAGCGACGTGGTCGCTGTCATGTACGACGCCGTAGACCGAACAGCCTCCAGGATCATCACCGAAGCTGTCTCGGCCGCCCGACCGGTTGTCGCAACGCGGTTCCCCGGCGCCGTTGAGCTATTGGGCGGCGGCGCCGGAATCACCGTGGACCATGATGATGTGTTTGAACTAGCGGCGGCAATCCGGCGTCTTCTCACAGACGACGAGGCCTATCTGCAGGCTGCAACGGCTGCTCGGTCGCTGAGCGCGACCCTGGGGTGGGATTCTGTGGCAGGCCGTTTCGTAGACCTGCTCGTTCAAGTGGCGTGCCGAAGTAAGGCTGTGGATTCTCATGCGTCTGTCTAGGATCCTCGCCCCAATCGCGCGATGCGACCAGTATTGGTAATGCCATGGTGACGGTTACCCGCGGTGACATCGAGTTCAGCCCTGATCCCAGAAGAGTGGTAGCGAAGCCATTCATTTCGGGCGAACCGACGTTCGCCGGAAATGGGACTCGGATCGAGCAGATCGCCCATCGCGTCCTCGCCCTCTCGACTGCCGAGATCTCCAAGCTCTTGGGGCGAACCAGCGCATCGTTCGCCGGAAGGCATCGTGATCTGGAAGGGGCCTGGGAAGAAAACGCCACGGCGGCGGCGTCTTTCGTGCCCGCCATCAAGGACCTCCGAGGTGAGCAGCGCTTGTTGCTTGGAGCGTTCTTCACTCAAGAGTATGCGCCGCAAGCGGCAGCGGTATGCAACCCATCGATTGTGGCCGTGTCCGAGCCCGACGCAGACAGGCGGTTTGTGATGAGCCTCCGTTCGATCGGTGAGGGTCACATCTCATCGGTAGAGTTTCGATCCGGATATGTCGACAGCGACGGCTCGGTCCACATCGACACGCCGAGCCCCTATTTGACCAGAGGTAGCCGCCAGACTCCGGTCTACGAGAACAAGACGTTCCGCGACAGACTTATTGCGATTGGTGCCGACCCGATGCTGACCGGTATCGTCATGGATCAGCTTTCGGATCGGTTCGCTTTCGGTGAACTCGAAGCCGCGCTGGATGTGATGCTGCGGGGGGATGTGTCCGAGGCTGTGGCGTTCGAGACTTCGCGGTTGATTCACTGGCTCGCAGCCTCGAATTACGAGGTCGTGTTTCCGGGTGACGTGCCCATTTCGGAGCGAATTCTGCTGCCGGCGGGGCCAGCGGACAGTCGCGGGATAGAGGACGCCCGCTTTGTGCGATTCGTCGATGAGGACGGCACCGTGTCGTACTACGCGACGTATACCGCTTTTGACGGTTTCACCATCTTGCCGCAGCTGATCGAGACCGACGACTTCGTCACGTTCCGGCTTGCGACCCTGGATGGAGCCTGTGCCCGCAACAAGGGAATGGCGCTGTTTCCGCGCCGGATCGGCGGCCTCTTCACAGCACTCGGCAGGCACGATCAAGAGAATCTCCACGTCTTGCAGAGCGATCGACTCCGTGTTTGGGATCACGCCGAGTTGGTGTATTCCCCGCAACACGGATGGGAGAGCGTGCAGTTGGGTAATTGCGGGTCTCCGATCGAGACTCCGCACGGCTGGCTGGTGCTCACCCACGGAGTTGGGCCGATGCGAACCTACGTCATCGGGGCGCTGCTGCTAGATCTCGAAGAACCATCTCGGGTGATCGGCCAGCTCGAGACACCGCTCCTCGAGCCGGCTCCAGACGAACGCGACGGGTACGTTCCCAACGTCGTCTATTCCTGCGGCGGCATGACCCACGCCGGGCGGCTAGTCATTCCCTACGGGTTGTCAGATCGAGCGATACGCGTGGCAACGGTATCTCTCGATGAACTCCTCGACGCCATGACCTAACGCCGGAACCTGCACAGACGGCTCAGGCGGCCAGGACCTGTCGGTAAACCTCGAGGTATCCGCGAGCCATCGCTTCGATACTGAACCGAGCCACCGCGTCGCGCCGGCATTCACCTCGATCAAAGGCAACAATCCGAGAGGCGGCATCCACGGCACCGTCCACGTCATCCACAAGCGCACCGGTGACCCCATCGCGGATGAGCTCAGGGAGCGCACCCCGCCGCCAAGCTATCACCGGTGTCCCCGAGGCGAGAGCCTCCGCCACGACTAGCCCAAAGGGTTCGTCCCAGCACACCGGCATCACAAGAGCTGCAGCACCCCGGTAGAGGCTCCCGAGGTAGAAGCGGTCGATCGGCCCGAGGTACTCAACGGTCGCATTGTTGAGTCGGGGTCTCACCTGGGTGTCGAAATAGTCACGATGCTGGTCCTCGACCATCCCTGCCAGCTTGAGTGGCAGGCCCGCCTTCAGGGCTACGTCGATGGCCATGTGTGGCGCCTTTTCCGGTGCCAGGCGGCCGGCAAAGAGCAGAAAGCCGCCTGCTCCGTCACCAAGCGAGAACCGATTGCAGTCGATGCCGTTGTAGACCGTTGCCGCGTAGTGGATTTTCGGGAAGAACTCACGTTCGGAGTGGGAGATGGAGACGAATGGAAGATCCTTGTAACGGGCAAGCGCAGGGTGGATCGCTTTGTTCCAAGCAGCACCGTGAAGCGTGGTCACGAGCGGGACAGGCAGGAGTCGAGCGTAGCCAAGAGCGTGGACGTGGAGGTGAGACTGGACTAGGTCGAACCGGCCCTTGGCTACATGCTCGGCCATCGTGGCAACGTGGATCTCCTCCATGATGCGATGGTCGGGAGATGGCTCGTGCTCAGGCCACTCGTCGAGAGGATACGGAACGGTCGCCACCAGATCCGCTTCCGTTTCAGACCCAGCTGGTCCGAACAGGGTCACCTCATGCCCATGAGCGATAAGGCCCTCGGTCAAATTGGCGGCAACCTGCTCCCACGGACCGTATCCAGTCGGCGGGATACGGTGGGCGATCGGCGCCAGCATGGCGATCCTCATGCTTCGTCACCGCCGTGTGAGATCAACGATCCCTCCGTGTCCGATTGCGCCATCCCGATCCGGCGACAGGCTTGCAGCACGGCGAGACCGGCGATAGTAGATTCCGCCCCGCGGTTTTCGTTTGCAGCAGTGGGGGTGAGTCCGTCCCGGCACGCGCCGGTCGCCGAGTCGTAGAGCACTGCACCCGAGTCATTGTGGCCAGCAAGCCACGAGCCAGCCCGGAGAACCGCGTCGCGCCACCGCATGTCACCGGTCAGGTGCCACGCCCGCTCTGCCGCACCCGACAGCGCCGCCGCTTCGATCGGCTGCTGGTCGAACGCAGGACGAGGTTCCCCCGGTTCCCACCCACCGACGGGGGTGAACGAGTAGCGGTCGCCATGGGTCTCCACATCCTCCAGCCAGGCAAGTGCTTCGCGTCCCCGATCAACGAGGTCGTGGCTATCGAGCACTTCGCCGATGGCAAGCATCGCATCGGGAAGGCGACCGTTTGCATAGGAGAGCCGAGACTCCGGCCATGGTTTCGGAGTTCGTTCGAATTGGGTGGCGGCCCGCTCGAGAATCGCCCCTGCTTTCTTGTCGTTGGGGCGCCTCCGCCAAACGGCGTGGGCGCCAAGTGCGGCATAGGCGTGCGGACGCAGATGCGACGAGTCGGGTACACGGGCAGCCTTGAGTGTTTGCTGCGCCGCATCTCGCCATTCAGGTCGAGGGGCATCGGCTGCTGCCACCCCGAGCGCCCAGATCGCTCGCCCGTGAGCGTCATCTGAACCGACGACGTCCTGCCAGCGCCGGTCGTAACCAAGCCGATTGTGAAAGCGACCATCGGGCCGAATCGCATGGATCACAAAGCCGAGGAGGACTTCGATGGCGCTGTCCAGGTCGGCCTGAGCAGCGGCGTCGCATAACACGACGACGGCTCGAGCTGCATCGTCGACCGTGTAGCCGTGGTCCCGTCGGGGGATCCCGTACAGGCTGTGCTCGTAGATGCCAGTGTCATCGACCATCGACAGCAGATGGTCGTAGCGAGCGACCGGGAGCCTCATGGGGCCACCGCTACCGCGGTGCGGGTAACGTCGCGAACTGCCCGCTCGTATTGGACAGCAACGCTCGCCCACTCGAGGCTCGGCGCCAGTCGGCGCTGGGAGCGGATCATGCGCTCCCGCATCTGCGAAGACTCCAGCAGACCGCCTATGGCATCGGCCAGCGCCTGCGGATTCTGGTGCGGGACGGTCAGCACGGCACCCTCCTCAGCGAGCTCGACCGCATGGGGAAACTCTGTGGCGATTATCGGCACCAGGGCGGCCACGGCTTCGACCAGTACACCGGAAACAACCTGCTCGGTCGAGTCGTAGGGCAGGATTACGGCCGTGGCTCTTTGGAGCAGATCCTGAAGAGAGTCAAGCTGCAGATACTCGTCGATGAACTCGACGGTTTGGTCTAGGCCCAACCGTTGAACCGTCTCCACCAGCGAGATGCGGTATGCGTCTCCGCCCGCGTCGAGAACCTTGGGGTGGGTCCTGCCAGCGATAACGTACCGCAGACCCGGGAATCGAAGTCGGAGCCGGTCTACAGCCAACAAGCTCCATTCCAAACCCTTACCGGGACCGATCAAGCCCCATGTGAGCAGTACGGGATCCGAGGTGGAGGAGTCCATATCGCCACGCACAGAGCCGGCTTGGCGTACCGATGCGCGGACGGTGCCGTGAGGAATCACCGTCGTGGAGTCCGAATCGATCCGGTACCGGTCAATCAGCAAGCGCCGTGCCGCACGAGTAGGCAGCACGGTACAAGCGGAGGACGCGACCAAGTGCTCAAGGATCCTCTGCTGCATCTCAGTCGGCTCATTCATGACGGTGTGGAGCGTGGTGATGAGCGGCGCCTCGATCTGATTTGCCAGATCGAGCACGGCCTTGCCAGAGCCGGGACCGTAGATCCCATACTCATGCTGCAAGATGACGGCATCAGAGCCCGACAAAAGTCGTGCCGCGGCTGCGAGAGATCCAGCGTCGCCGGTATCCAGATGGGCGACCACCTCAGCGCCGACCGTCACCCAGCCGATGTCGTTCCCGTCTGAGACCCTAACAACACCAAGCCCCTCGTCACTAGCGCGGCGCCGGGCCATCGCGGCCCGGAGTGAAAAAGTGAACGACGCTAGCCCGCACGTAGTAGGCGGGTAAGTGCTGACGAAGCCAACTCGTGGGGGCGAATCTGCATCCATCCCTTTCGGGCCGTTTGGGTCCCCGAAGCGTTGCATGTGGTGACGCGTATTCATGTTCCTATTCCCATCCATAAGTGTGGCCGACGACAGGAGACTTTGGGGGAGTTTCTTAGCTGCACGTTCTGGCCGATGATGCGCGTTTTCACGACACTCGGACTGCGCGACCGGGCGACAGTGATTGTCCTTGCCCACGACCAACGACTCGTCTGGCTGCGGGTCCGGCAATCGGCGCTATCCGAGGACGGTGAGATGGTTCGAGTTTTGTCCTGTTAGGCCCACCATACTGGAAGGAATTACCAGTTAGAACAGTGGTAGAAATCATGGAGACGTGCAAGTCGCACGTCTCTTTTCTTTTGACTTGATTGAGCTTTCGTGACCTGCGACCTCTGTTGGAATGGTTCGAGTCCTGTTTCCCCATCTGATGTGCTGATGACAACGGAATAACAGGGGTCAGTTCCTCGGCGTTGCGAAGTCGTCGTGTCAGAAACAACACATGGTGTCATCCTGAGCAGGGGCGGGAGAAAGGAGGACATTATGACTAAGCGCAGACATGCGCATCGCCCCACAGGCTCCTATCCACACCCGGGCGGTGGCTACCTCGTCGAAAGCAGCCACGTCACCAAGGACGGACGCCGTCTAAGGATCATCGCCCATCACAAGGCCGAACCTGACAACAAGGCAATCGCCAAGGCACTAATCGAGTTGGCGAAGGAGCTTCGACAACGCGACAGCAACGAACGTTCGTGAGACAATCAGATCAGCATGAAGCCAGTAATACATCAGCTCACCAGAGCATCTCTGCGGTTGACGATGACAAAGCAAGGCGAGCCGCTTGCGAAGGGATCGGGGTTTCTATGGAGAGGTAAAGATGGAGTTCAGCTTGTCACTGCTGCTCACAACTTGACCGGTGTTCATCCAACCACGGGGAAACACCTGTCTCTCGCTGGAGCGATTCCGGATGGTCTGTTGGTTGAAGTCGCAAGCATAAGGTCAAGACAAGACAACGTGAGCACTGTGGGGTGGGTATCAACCGAGATACCGCTTCAGGACAACGCTGGCAACACACTGTGGCGAGTTCATCCAAAGAGGCCCGCTGTCGACATTGCATCCGTACCAGTTCCAGCCGGTACAGAGCTTGACTGGCATGTAGCCGTGAATGACGACCTCAGCGAATATGAAGACTTCCGGGTCACGGCTTCAATGGACGCGTTCGTGGTGGGTTTCCCCGAGGGACTTGATGGTGGCGGTTCGACGCCGCTCTGGAAGAAAGCAACCATTGCCAGTGAGCCCGCCATAGCGATACAGAAGTCTGCTCCGCTTCTGATCGATACTGCAACAAGACAAGGGATGAGCGGATCACCTGTCTTTGTAAAGGACTCTGGAATCATCACTCCCACCCGGCTTGAAGGGCAGCTTGTTGAAGGCCAGATGCACCCTGAGACAATCATCGGGACAGCGTTTGCGTTCCTTGGCTGCTACACAGCACGACCGCTACCTGACGAGTCTGGGACGCTTGCACAACTTGGGACTGTATTCCTACAGAACCAGATTGAGGAACTAGTGGAGAGCGGTGTTAAACCGAACAGCAGCCAATCTTAGGAAGTCGAACGGGTGTTCGGGTATAATTGCCACCAGGAGATTGATCCGTGATAACAAGAGACGAACTTCAGGTACGAGCAACAGAGTTTGACCTCAATGAGGCCGACATTCAACGGGACTATGTCTTTGGCTGGCTAATTGGGGTGTGACGAGGAACGGTGCAGAATCCTGAATCGCTGGGCGGTAAACTTGACCAGACCTGTAGGTCGTTGCCCCGTTCTACTTGGCTTTCGAGCTGATTCGTCTCATAAACGGTGGTTTTGGCACAGCTCCTGAAAAGGGTCCGAATCGCGGCTCAGAACCGTGTCCGAAGTCAACGTCTCACAAGGTATGGACATCACCCATTTTGATACACTCGACGAGCGCTCTTCCGTGCTCTGACCGGGGCATATGCCGAACACGGCCCGTCGTCCACGGCTGCTCGGAAGAGCCCAGTAGCTCCTGCCGTTCAGGATCCTGCCTGGATCCTCGTCACACCCCTTACAGCGAGTTTCGCTGAGGACGACGGGCAGGATGTGAATGAAGATGTGCAGCGCCTCCATGACCGCCTCGACATCATCGAAGGCTTGCTACGCCAGTCGGTCGTGGACGATTAGGCGCCTACCCAGCGTTGCCTGATCTGAAGCCTGACCTCCCGAGAGATTTGGTCGCCGACTGGAGGCTGGAATCGTAGTGTTCGGTTTGCGTCGAGGCTTCGACGTGCGGTCAGGCTGGTCGCCAGGTGCCTCGTCCGCCGTTTGGCGCGGGTGATCTTGCAAAGTCGCGGACAACGAGATCACCTACATCGAGGACTCACCCAACGGTTACGGAATCCTTCTGCTCAGCTATTTCTCGAACTGCAAGTTCGAGAAAAACACCATCGATGGTGGGGGCCACGAACTAGCAAGCGGGATTGCCCTCTATCCAGCGGTTGACCCGACCAGTTCCGGAGGCGTACAGGAGGGCAACACGTTTAGTAAGAACGAGGTGCGAAACGCCACTCTTGACAAGGCCGGTGTCTTCATCCACAGCAGCGCGCAAGCCCAGCACAACGCATTCGTCAAGAACGAGTTCAATGACATTGGTGGAGACGGGTTCGTTGTCGACGGCGACTTCAACCTGTTCACCAAGAACACGCTCAATGAGGTCGCTGGGGACGGGTTCGTCCTTTTAGGTGACAACAATCTCCTGGAGGGGAATAAGTTCGGCGACATCGGCGGTGAGCACGTCGTTGACCTGGGTGCTGGAAACCTCGTAATGCGGTGAACCTGACGACGAAGATTAGGCACAGCGAGCCGCACATATCGGCGCTGATGCGCTCGTTACGAGGCCCCAGCAGTCACCGCGGCCCAGCCGAGCCGGTTATGTACTACCCGCGTGCAAGGTTGTCGGGGCACCGATCGAACCATTCAGGTCCGTGCATGCCTGCACCGGTAGTCACGAACCACTCAAGATTCTCCAGCGCGGCGACCAACTCAGAGAGAGCGAATTGCTGTTGGAGGACTGATCGTGACCAACGTTGCTCGAGGGTGTCTCCCTCGATGTTGAGAGTTACCCCAGCCAGCGAATCAGCATGGCCGTGCATTCCCTGGTCTTCATCCCGGATTCCCGCAACGGTATTCCATGCAACTGGCCCGTACACACCCAGCGTGGCAAGCACCTCTCCTTCACTGTTGACGAGCCACACGGTGTACTCGTCCTGCAGCGAGAAGCTCGTGAGTTGGCTTGCGGCATCCGCTAGCCCCGTCTCCGTATCGAACCGAAGATTGATGACGACATCTGTATCTGTGAGAGCAACTGAGGCTTCTACGACATCAAGGAAGTCTCGCACTGCGGGGCCGCCCTTGGGGTTCCCTACAACGTCACCTTTGGGATCGGTGCAGCTTCCACCCATCTCCATCCGTGGCCCGTTACGAACCTCCGTCATGCGTTGAACTGGCAGCGGCCACGGATCATCGGGAAGCGCGAGAAACTCGTCAACGAGCGCGATCATGGACTGCGCGGCTGTGCTGTGCTCAACCGAGTAGAGACAGCACAGCGTCCCGTCGAGCCAGTTCGGCAAGAGCCCATTGTTTGGATCGACCCAGATCCATCCGGGTAGCGGTTCACCATCTTGGTATCGTTCAAACAGCCAGTGGTCAAAGGCGACGAGGTACTCGTATGCCTCGCCGGATGGCCCTTGGGTCCAGAAGAATCCGGTGTCCGTGTCAATCCCGCGCTCGCTTACAACGTAGGTCACCTGTCTGGTCCACCGGACGCCCGCCGGTGTGTAGAAGCCGTCGCCGAGTAGCGTGACGGCACAGACGATCTCGACCCTGCTGGACCCGGTACCTCGCTCACAGTCCGTTTCGAGCTTCGCCCCAACATCCTGAATTGCTATCGCGAGCCGAACTCTGTCCGTACCGCCGAACCTTTCTGGATCGCCGAGCACGGCGAGGACACCTTCGACGTTGCCGCTGTTCCACAGGTCGTGCAACTCTGCGACCGCGTCTTCCGCGACTGCGATGGAAAACGCGTTGGCTTTGGGCGTCTCGAGCACTTCGGTCGCCGTTGACGCTACGGTCGTGGTCGTCGCAGGCACAGTGGTGGTCGTCGCGGGCACCGTCGTAGTCGTCATCGGATCTTCAGAAGCAGGAGTCGAAGAAAAGACACCGAACACCAGCAGTGGCGCGCCGATCGTCAATACAGTCAACACCGCTGCCGCCAACACGACGGAGGGAGGCCAGCGGCGCCTCTCCACGGAGCGCACAGGCGTGCTGAGAACCAATCGTTCCACGTCTGGAGGCGGCAACGACTCTTCAATAGCGGAGGCGAAGTCCCGGAGGATTGAGTCAAGATCAGGCATCAATACCTACCTTCAGCGCGGAGCGAAGCTTCCGCATCGCTCGTTCATCGTGCGTCTGTATCGTCCCAGCAGATACGCCCATCAGCTCGGCGACCTCACGAACGGTCCACCCGAACCCGTGAATCAGCACCACGGTCGCTCGCTGGTTTCGCGAAAGATCTGCCAGCGCGCCGGGGAGTTTGGGTTCGACCCACGGCACTTCCCCGTTACGTGGCTCCGGATAGACGACCCGCCGTTTGCGTCGCTGACCACGCCGCATTCGACTAAGACCCACGCGGTAGAGGTACCCCCCCGGGTTCTCCATTTGAGAGACACGATCCCAATGCTGCCATCCGTACAAAAGTGATTCCGAAGCAGCATCCCGACCGGCATCTCCCCCGACAGAGACCAGAGCCTGGTTCAGCCTCGGTGCGGCAATCGTCGCGAACCGAGTAAAGGAATCTTCAGCTTTTTCATCCGGCATAGTGGCCTCAACGCGATTCTATTAACTAAATGCTCTGAGAAGCGATCCTGTAAGACGCGAATCTTGGTACGAGACCACGCCCGGCAGCAGCAGACCTCCACCCAATAGCAACAAGTAGACACATCACAGTGATTCCTGTCCGTCTCCTGTCCGTCAGCCAGTGCGAAATGATGCCAGACAGCGCGAGACGATGAACGTTAGAAACTCAATGTCCTTAGGCGATTCTGAGCATTTCCCCAGGTCAGCGAATCGGGTTGCAGCGGACTCAAAATCCGTAGGTCGCAGGTTCGAGTCCTGCCGGGCCCACAAATCACTGTCGATGTCACAACACTGTTGCGGCCTATCAGAGCTTTGTCGGATGCGAATTGCAGTGCGAGGGCAGTTGATGGATTGGCCCGGTGTACGAGCGCCTATTCGAGATCGAAGCGAGACGCTGGTGTGCCCGACGAATCCGGGACGCTGGCCGACCCTCGCTGGCCACCTGCACAGCCAACTGCGACTGAGGACACCTGTGGCTTTGTCGCTCATCGCGCGGAGTTGTGCGCCGTTCGCTGTGCCGGCAGCGATTCGCTGTGGTCTGGGAACCTTTACTGCGGCGGTGGATCAAGGTGTGAAAGCTGTCACGTACACCGCTGCAGAGCGGGACCTCGCCAGAGAAGAATCAACGGATGCAGAAGGGGAGTTATGCCCACTGCGGTTAGAGCCAACGGCGAATCCTCGTGCCCGCAGCACGCTGGGCGCATTCCCCGAATAGGATGAAGACAGTGCATCTGCGTCTGGAACAAGGGCAGCATCGGGAGGGAACGCATATGGTCGGAGAAACGCGATTGAGGGATGGCGTCCGGGTGTCTGCCGCGGCAT
>CAXMRC010000167.1:0-22180 GCA_964195945.1 uncultured Gemmatimonadales bacterium | reverse complement strand
CATCCGCACCATGGAATGCCACCACTGCTCTTTGACATTGCGCAGCAATTCCACGCCAAGCGGTCCGTAGTCGTAGGCAGAGCGGAGACCGCCATAGATCTCGGACGATTGAAATACGAAGCCGCGCTTCTTGGACAAATTAACGATGGTGTCGAAATCTACAGACATATCAGATCCAGATTCGGGGGTTGGTGCGGCATACTAGGACGATAGGACCCGGCCGATCTTCTGCGGAGCAGAAGTCGAACCCCACCGCAGCCGGGCACAACCCCTATCCCTCCACAGGCCGATCTTCTGCGGAGCAGAAGTCGAACCTCGCCGGAGGCGAGGCATCGACCGCACCACCGAAACGACGGTCTCGAGCCTGGTACTCGGCGATGCAATCGGCGAGGGTATGCCGATCAAAGTCGGGCCAGAGAACCGGTGTAAACACGTACTCCGAATAGGCCGATTCCCACAACAGATAGTTCGAGGTTCGTTGCTCGCCGCTTGTCCGAATCACCAGGTCCGGATCGGGCATCTCCGGCAAATAGAGTCGATCGGCGACAGCATCGAGATCGATGTCGTCTGGGGCAATTAGACCGGAAGCCACGTCGGCTGCGATATGAGTGATGGCCCGCACGATCTCGGTACGGCCCCCATAGTTGAATGCAAAGACCATGTTCATACCGTCGTTGCTTTCAGTAAGCCTCTCGGCTCCATTGATCCTGTCACGCAAGTCATCGGGAACTCGAGGATCATCACGCTCGCCAATGAAGTGAATCCTGATTCCATTGGCGTGAAGCTCGTCGCGTCTCCGCTCGAGAAGATCGACATTGAATTTCATCAGGAACTTCACTTCAACCGCGTCTCGCGACCAATTCTCGGTCGAGAACGTGTAGGCAGTAAGCCACTTGACGCCCATTTCCCTCGCACCCTCGATCACATCGAACAGCGCTGGCTCACCGGCAGCGTGACCTTGGGTCCGATGCAGCCCGCGAGCGTTGGCCCACCGCCCATTGCCATCCATGATGATCGCGACATGGTGAGGTACCCGGCTTAGGTCGACGTTGTCATACATCCAATACCGCCAAAGATCGGATTTGTCGCTCCAGATGGTATTCGATAAACCGGCGGGCGACGCCTCTTGCTTCGCCACTGAATCGCTCGTCGCCTTGTGGCATCGCGGCCAATTCTGAGCTCGCCAGGGTCGCCAGATAGTCAGTTAGGCCTTCCCGCAAAGAGTAGGCACCGGGGGTCCGGCATCGCTCGCAGAGGACACCGCCAGCGGAGAAACTAAATCGACGCAGGTCATCGGTACGACCACAGCCCGCACACTGGTCAAGAGCCGGTGCCACCCCGATCGCTTCAGCAGCCTTGAGCAGAAAGGCCGTCACGAGATCAGGATGCACGGGACCGGCGTCAAGCGCGCGCAACCCTCGCTGTAGCAGCAGGAACAGCCGAACCGACGACTCGTTCTCCTGAGCAACAGCATCTGCGATCTCGACCATCGCACCCGCGGAGACAACGCTATCGAGGTCGGCTCGCAGAGCGTGGAAGGGTTCGATCATCGAAACCTGCGTGATGGTGTCCAAGTTTCGGCCTTCGTAGAGCACCAGGTCCACGTGGCTAAACGTTTCGAGGCGACCGCCAAACCGACTCTTGGTCTTTCTGATGCCCTTGGCGACTGTGCGCAGCTTCCCGTTATTGGGGCTGAGCAGCACGACAACTTTGTCAGCTTCCCCAAATGGAAAGGAACGCAGCACAATGCCCTGGTCATGTCGAATAGCCACAAGCGCAACTTAGTAGCCGTAACTGGCGACGGGAGCGACCGGTCTCAGAAGCCGAGGCGGTCGAGCATCTGGTCTTGGCGTTGCCAGTCTTCTTCGATCTTGACTCGAATGTCGAGATAGACCGTTGCACCGAAGAACCGTTCCAACTCTGCACGCGCCTCGACACCGACTGTCTTGAGCAGCGAACCGCCCTTGCCAATGACAATGCCCTTCTGTGACTTGCGCTCGACATAGGCGGAAACGCCGACATAGATAACACCAGAGTCGCGAGGTTCAATCTCGTCCACGACAATCGCCAGGGAGTGCGGTAGCTCCTCACGTAGTCGATGCAAGAATTTCTCACGGATCAGTTCACCGGCATATACCTTCTCTGGTTGATCCATGTGCACATCGGAAGGGAAGAACTGTGGGCCCTCCTCAAGCAAAGGCACCACTTCGTCGAGAATCGAATCCGTTCCGTCCGCATCCAGGGCCGACACCGGGACGTAGGCAGCAAAGTCCCACTCACCCGCATCGCTGAGCTGCTCGAGGATCTGCTCTGGTTTGGCGATATCGGTCTTGTTGACCACAACGATGGTTGTGGCATTGGCTGCGCGGAGTCGCTCGGCGATGAGACGGTCACCGGGGCCAATCTTCTGCGTAGCGTCCAAAACGAGGAGCACCGCGTCCGTCTCTTCGAGCGAGCCGTAGACCAGCCTGTTGAGCCTGCTGCCCAGGGCGGTGCGAGGTCGATGCAAGCCGGGAGTATCAACGAACACAATCTGCATGTCGTCTTTGTTGAGGATGCCGCGGATGGTGTTCCTTGTCGTCTGCGGACGTGGTGACGTAATCGCCACCTTCTCTCCCACCAGGGCGTTGACGAGTGTCGACTTGCCGACGTTGGGCCTTCCAACCACTGATATGAAACCTGAGCGCATTATGGATGCAACCGAATCTGGGCAACGCGACGCCCCTGTACCCGCTCGACAGTGAGCGTATGCCGACCGAACTCGAACTTCTCGCCCTCAGCAGGCACCCGCCCGGCAAGACCGAGGATGAGACCACCGACCGTGTCCCAATCCTCGTCGGGAATGGCTGAGCCGATCAGATCGCCCAGGTCATCAATATCGAGACGGGCGTCAATGAGATAGGACCCATCGTTCTCCTGGATGACCATGGGTTCCTCTTCGTCGTATTCGTCGGCGATCTCGCCGACCAGCTCCTCGAGAAGATCCTCGATGGTCACAAGGCCGGCGGTGCCGCCGAATTCGTCAACAGCGATGGCCATATGAACCTGGTTGGCCTGCATCTCACGAAGCAAATCGGGAACTCGCTTTGTCTCTGGCACAAAATATGCATCCCTCATGAGGTCGCGGGCAAGACGGGGCCCAGCTTCTTGGTCCCATAGCTGCAACAGATCCCTGGCATAAAGCACCCCGAGAATGTCATCGGTGTCATCTCCGAACACCGGGATCCGTGACTTGCCCTCCTCGAGAACAACGCCAAGAGCCTGTTCGATCAATTCGTCAGCGTTGACGGTCACCATGTCCGGCCGTGGCACCATCACCTCTCGCACAATTGCATCGGCGAAGTCGATGACCTGTGAAATCAGCTCTCGCTCATGGGCTTCCGCAGCCGTATTTTCCTCGTCCTCTTCATCCTCGTCGAGGTCGATGATCAGGTCGGCGGTTGCCTGTCCCAATGCAATTGACGGTCCGAGCAGCCAGGCAAATCGATATGCGATCGTCCTGGGCCTATTTCGACCGAGGATGCGGGGCACGACATCCCCAAAAACAATCAGCACGAACCCGAGGATGATCAACGCGGCCGCAAGTCTTGTGCCATTCGTCAGCCGAGTCAGCGCCCACGCTGCAGGAATCACTGCAAGCACCAACAGCCCGGTACTGACCAGGCCAAGCGCTGGCTGAATCCTGGGTCGGTCCGCCAATAGGCTGGCGATACGTTCGGCGCGAGCGTCATCGTTACGAGCGTCGTGCAACGCGTCGGCACGTGGCGTGCGGACAAGCGAGGCACCAGCGGCACGCACCACAGCTGTGAGCAGGATCAGAAATGCCGAGATGACGAGAGCGGCGGTGGTCATGGTCTTTCCCTGCCTACCAACGCCAGGATCTCGCGCTCTCGCTGCTCCATAGCTTGAGCTTCGGCTTCGATCACGTGATCGCGTCCGAGCAGGTGGAGGAGTCCGTGCACAACCATGAGCGCCATTTCATCTTCAAAGGCTACTCCAGAGGCGTCGGCATTCACACGCACAACGGCAGGGCAGATCAGAATATCGCCAAGCAGCAACGGCGGACCGTTCTCATCGATGTCGCCGATACCTTCCGAGAAGTCTTCGATTGGAAAGGACAAGACATCGGTCGGGCCGGACTTGCCCATATATTCCAAGTTGAGTTCGGCCATCCGCCCCGCATCGACAAGAGCTATTGCAAGCTGCGTTGACAGTGGCAAGGACTCCGCCACCATCGCTGCTTCTGCTAGATCGACAAGCAATTGGCTAGGCAGTGGGTCGTCTTGTTCATCAACAAACGTGATGTCCATCACGTAGGCTCTGGTTGCGGTCCAGGGAACCCTGGGTAGGGAACTCTGGTGTGGTAGTAACCCACGAGCGCATCGACTACTGCCGACTTGACCGCGGTGAGATCGCCAAAGGTCAGGTCGGACTCGTCCAACTGTCCATCATCGAGTTTCTCACCAACGACGGCATCAACCACTTTGGTGATGCTCTCGGCGGTCGGATCCTGTTCCTGGGCGTGGGCGCGAGCCGCACCCTCAACCGCGTCGCAGATCATCAAGATGGCCAACTCTTTTCGCTTTGGCTTTTCACCATGATGACGGAACAACTGTGGGTCGGCGTCAGGGTCAGCGGTGACCCCTTGGTGATAGAAGTACCGCATAAGACCGGTGCCGTGGTGGCAGCGGATTCCGTCTGAAATCTCGTTGGGCAGACGATACTGGCGCGCCAGCCGCAGCCCATCAGTCACATGGGCCCGGATGATCTTGCATGACTCGATTGGATCCAAATGATCATGGGGGTTCGTGATACTGAATTGGTTCTCGATGAAGTAGATCGGATCCTCCACCTTGCCCAGATCGTGATAGAACGCCGCAGCTTGAGCCAGCAGCGGATCAGCACCGATCTCTCTGGCAGCCTTGCCGGCAAGGGTTCCGACCAGGATGGAGTGGTTGAAGGTTCCCGGTGCCTTGTCCTCGATGAGACGAAGCGCAGGATGGTTCCTGTCAACAAGATCCAACAAGGTCAGTGTGGTCGTAATACGGAACAGGTTCTCCAGGAATGACACAAGACCCTGGGCAACGAGACCCGCAAGGATTCCTCCGAGAACACCGAACATGGCAGCCTCCGGATAGGTGTCGTAGCCGCGGAAGAGCCACGAGATAGCGGCGGCGAGGGGACCCAATACCAGAGCAGACAAGGCCACAGCCACACGAAGCTGTCTCCGGCTCGAAACCGAAGATACGAAGGCAACCGGAGCGACCGTCGCCCCAGCTGCAAACACCGTGAGCGCGGGATCGGCAGTAGATATCGCAACGAAAGTCGTCACGGGGACGGCCAATAGGACCGCGGTACGCGGGTCGTACAAGATGGCGGCGACGTACCCAAACAGCATCGCCGGGATAGCAAAACCGAGGGCTTCGAAGTCGCCGTCGGCGCCGTCAACCAACTCGGGTATGCGTGACGCAAGCGCCGCAAGAACGAGCAGGATGCCCAGCAGGGCAAAGTGCTTTGGTTCGGACCATTGCCCTGGTGCGAGCCGCCACAGGAAAAAGGCGGCAAGTGCGACAGTCAATGCGCCGAGCACGACGATCGCCTGGCGCGATGTGCCCGGCTCCTTCTCGACGAGACCAAGCTCCTTGATGGCCTGAACCTGCACCGGGGTGAGAATGTCATTCTGAGAGGCGATCAGCTCCCCGGAGATGTAGGTAACTTCAATATCTTCGATAGCGTCCGCCGCGTCTTGTCGCGCCTGCTCCGTGTTTTCATCGGACACGAACTCGTTCGTTTCCAGCTGGTCAGCGACTACTTCCCCAATCGCAGGGTGCGCTAGCTCGCGCTCTTCCACCGATAGGCCGACTACGAAGACCGGTGATGCCTCACTTTGCAGTTCGACGCGAATCTCGTCAAGTTCCTCCTGCTTTATGCCCGCTGTCAGCAACACTTTGGTGACATCATCCGCTTCATCCACGATGGCACGAAAAGCAGAGGCTTCACCCAACGCGATGCGGTCAAGATCGCTGTTGTACAGGGTCACGAACGCCAGGATCGTTTCGTCGCTCAAAAACGGGTAATCAGGTTCCAGCTTCACAACCCACTCGTCGACCGCTCGGCGCGGCAGCGTGGTAGTGGTTGCCTCGGGAACTGTTGTCGTAGTGGAAATGGTAGTCGTCGTTGTTGACTCACCTTCCACAATCTCGGCCTCCGTCGAGGTTGTGGTCGAAGACTCCGTCACCTCGGCGATGGCGAGCTCGGAGTCATAGACCTGCGTGACTCCCTCGACGGCGCTCACCGCGGCAATCACTGCCGCTCGAATGTCCTCGTCCGGAACAGATCCTCTCAGGGTGACTTCAGTGCCGTCTTCGTCGGCGATCACATCGGTGCCGCCCGCTTCCGCTATGGCGAGATCAACCGCTGTCGGCTCAGCTGCGATCCCGGCCTCTTCGGCGGTCAGGGTTGCGTACCGCTTTAGATCTTCGAAGAAGAGCGCAATATCGTTACGAACAACGGGCATGATGTCCCCGTTTATCGAGTAACGGGAAGTCACTGCAAGGCTGGCTCGCTCCTTCGCAGCCGCCGTCGCGGCGTCGTCGACTACAGGGATGGTCCGAGTCGCCTGATATGTCTCTGGCGAACTCAGTCCCGCCTCCACCACGACTGCATCAGGAGCGACCGCCCGGCCGACTACCAGCGCGGTACCAACAAAGACGATCGTCACCGCGATAACGAGCACGTTCAGCGGAATGCCATAGCGCCTGAAGAAACTCATGTCGTTTCCTCCTTGCGTCGCTCTTCGTACTTGCGGTACGCCTCGACGATGGCGGCGACTATGCGGTGTCGGACGACATCGGCGCCGGTCAGTTCGATGAAGGCGACGCCGCTGACATAACGAATGACTCCCTGGATCGTCTTTAGACCAGATGGCTTGCCGCCATCAAGATCAACCTGAGTGACATCTCCAGTTACAACCATCTTCGAGTTGAACCCCAAACGTGTGAGGAACATTTTCATCTGCTCGGGAGTCGTGTTCTGCGCTTCGTCGAGAACAACGAATGCGTCGTTGAGCGTTCTCCCTCTCATATAAGCGAGCGGAGCTATCTCGATAGTTCCCCGTTCCATGAGATTTGCCGTCTCCTCGGGGCCGAGCATTTCGTATAGGGCGTCGTAGAGGGGACGCAAGTATGGGTCGACTTTGGCGGTGAGATCACCGGGAAGAAACCCGAGACGCTCGCCGGCCTCGACCGCGGGACGGGTCAGGATGATGCGCCGCACGGAACCGGATTGCAGGGCTTCGATGGCGCATGCCATCGCCAGGTAGGTCTTCCCTGTGCCGGCAGGCCCGATCCCAAAGATCATTGTGTTGTCACGCACCGCATCGACATAGACCTTCTGACCATGAGTCTTCGGTCGGACGTGTTTGCCGCGGCCAACCTTTATCGAGTCCGTGAATACGCCGGAAGGTGAAGGAACATCCTCCTTCACCATGTCGACGACGCGAGTGACCCGATCCTCGCTGAGCGCCTCGCCTTCCTGGATGAGGATGAGAAGTTCGTCGAACGCGGTTTTCACCATCTCGCCTGTCGCTACATCTCCGAAGCCTTCGATGACGATTTCGTTACCGCGCGCGACGATGCGCACCTCGGGAAAGGCAGCGTCAACCTGCTTGAGGTATGCGTCGCGCTCGCCCAACAGATCAACCATCAAATGGTTGCTGGGGACGCGGATACGGATCTGGGTTGGAGAAGGGGTCGTCACGACAAATCAATCATCGAAGAAGTTCGCGAAAAAGTTTCGTTGTTCGCAAGGCGGCAGTATATCGGCGGGTTTCCGTCAGGGGAATACGACCATGGCATTTCTTACCATATCGCTCGTAGCTGAGAACGGAGAGCGAAGTCTATTCGCCCTCTGAGGTGACACCCAGCTCAGTGAGACGTTCGCTAAAGTCCTGTTCAGATTGGTCGAGCAGCATCGCCAGCATACGAAGATCGTTGGCGCGGATTGTCAATACACGTCCGTTGAAATCCTGGCGTAGCATCTGGATCCCCCGCAGGAACCGTTCGACAACCTGACCATCTTGCCCGGACAGCCGCTCGATCTGATTGAGATCGATGGTGACACCTTCCGCTGCCGCGCTTGGTGACGGTGCGTCCTCCTGCGGCAACAGCTGCACAATCGGAACGCTAAAGAACTGGGCAAGGCGCTGGAGCCGAGGCAGCGAAAGGCTTCGCTCTCCGCGCTCGTACGCACCCAAGACCGCGGCCTTGAATTCCTGATCCGACAGCTTCTGAACATCCTGGAGCGACAACCCTCGCTGTCGCCGGATCGAACGCAGCCGGTTTCCCACCATCTCGTTGTATGTCGACATCAATAGTCTCCTAGGCCCTCCACCGAGCTTACGCAGCGCGAACGCTCTGCGTAGCCAACATCATAACCCAGGGTAACCAGAATGTCTTGTATTGATTGACCCGGGCTGCCCTATTTCAGATTCAAGCTGGCTAACTAGTCCCATACGGTAGTCAGCGCCACAGCCTTCATGGGTTCATCCCGGGGATCTGCGAAGAAACATGGTGGCCCCGACCACCGCCGCGGTCTCCACGCGGAGGACGGTTGGACCAAGATTGACGCGCGGACCGTGTTCGGATAACTCTCCGGGGGCGAAGCCACCCTCCGGACCGACGCACAACACCGGTTCGGGAATCAGGTCGAAATCGCCCACGGGGCCGCCGCCCTGATCGGCGAACAAGGGCGAACCAAACTGGGCGACCTCGGAGATTGACACCGGTCCGTCAATGTCCATAAGCCAGGCGCCGCGCGATTGCTCGAGCGCCGCTATCGCCCATGCTGCCGCCTTGTCCAGTCGCGGCGGCCTGCCCTCCGCGTACTCGGTAGTGAGCCAGACCAGTCGATTCACCCCAATTTCGGCCAGCTTCTCTACAACAAACCTGAGCCGTGCGGTGTTCTTAGGCGGTGCAACTGCAACGGTGAGACCGGAACGATGCTGCTGCATCTCTTCGAAACCTCGTCCCACCGAAGCGCCGTCGAAACTCCCTGACCCGGTCAAGCCTGCGCCGTCGGTATAGGTAACCTCGGCCGGAGCATTGATCCTGAGCACCTTCTCGAGATGACGACGCACCTCGAGGGTGACGTCGATGCGGTTCTCTTGCCAAGGACCAGCGAGATACAAGTGCGGTATGTGGCGAGCCACCCTCTACCGCCCGCGGCGTTTGCGCTTGCGTCGTTTGCTGTCCGCCGGAGCCTCCCCGCGCAGCGAGGCGAATTCACGAAGCGCGTCTTCTTCCTCGTCCGATAGGTCGGTTGGGATCACGACCTCGACTTCGATGAGCAGGTCTCCCCGACCACGGCGCTGCAGACGTGGCATGCCGAGCCGGTTGAGGCGGAACACTGTTGCGGATTGTGTTCCGGGCGGTATGTCCACCTCCGTCTCCGACCCGTCAACAAGCGGGACACTGATCCCCTTGCCCAATACTGCCTCAGCAATGCCAAGCTGAACCTTGTGGTGCAGGTCGCTGCCCACCCGTGTGAAGAAGGGATTGGGTGCGATCCTTACCTGGACGTATAGGTCTCCAGGGGGCGCTCCACGATCGCCGACCCCGCCACGACCGGAAAGACGCAGCCGCGTACCATCGTCAACGCCAGCGGGTATCTCGACGCTGAGGGATCGTTCAGAATCGATGCGACCCTGACCGGAACAGACTTTGCATGGGTTGTCGATGATCTCACCCCTGCCACGACAGGTCGCACAGTCGGTAACCGTCATCATCGAACCAAGCATGGTTTGGCGAGCAACCTGCACCTGACCGGCGCCATTGCATGTCGGGCACCGACGAGGATCATGCCCCGGCTCGGCTCCGTTTCCGCTACACGCCGGACAACGCTCCGGGGCTGACACTTCAATCGTTCTACTGACTCCGACCGCAGCGTCCGCCAGCGTCATGTCAACGGCGACGCCGATGTCGCCGCCACGCGCCGGCCCGCGGCGCCGACCGCCACCGAAGCCACCAAACCCGCCGCCAAAGAACTGCTGAAGGATATCGTCGAGACCGCCAAAGTTGCTGAAGAGATCCCCGGCACCGAATTGCTCACCACGATCGAACGCGGAACGCCGCTGCGGGTCAGAGAGAATCTCGTACGCCTCGGCGATCTCCCGAAATCTGGCCTCGGCCCCCGGGTCATCGGGGTTGGCATCCGGATGGGTGTCACGAGCCAGTTTGCGGAAGGACTTCTTTATCTCGTCCTGGCTGGCTTCGCGCGAAACTCCGAGGATGTCGTAGTAATCCTTCATACGCCGAGACTGTCCCCAAGACCTTCGCCGACCTCTTCCACGATCCGGATCGCTCTGCGGTAGTCCATACGCATCGGACCCAGAACACCGATTCGACCTGTCCCCCGGCCGCCCGCACTGAATGCGGTCGAAACGACTGCAAAATCGACGTCGGCAACGTCCGTTTCCGACCCGAGCCGGACCGAGGTTCCGGTCTCGTCATTACCAAGCAATTGTCGAACATGATTGTGCTGCTCGAGCAACTCCAGCATCGTATGCACCTGTGCGAGGTCCTTCCACAAAGACGCCAGCTGACTAGTGCCGCCGACATAGAGCTCTCGTGTGGCATCGACCGTCGATCCCGTCGTTGCTGCAACCGATCGAGCAATCTTCAGGATGCGATCAGGAACCTGTTCGGGAGACAAGGAATTGACCACCTCGCCACCCCCCGTAAGGGTTGAGCCCTCAAACGCAGAAGCAAGAAGGCCCTCGGCGTCACTCAATTCGCTGTCGGTGGGATTGAAGTTCAGCCGCACTACTTCTTGGCCGACCCTTCCGGACGCACCAACCGAGACTGCCAAGATCACAGGACCGCCCAGGTGGACTAGGTGAAGGCCCTGCACGATCTCATCCCCGAAACCGGGACCAATCACTACTGCCGGGTATTGCGTGATCTCGGTGAGAAGGCCGCTTGTCTGTTGGAGGAGTTTGCTCAACTCCTCGTGGAAGCCCGTGAAGAAGGACTCGATGCGATCCCTGGTGGCGTGACGAAGTTTGGTCGGAGAGCAGTTGTCAACGTAATAGCGGTAACCGGCGGAGGTGGGGACGCGTCCCGCAGAAGTGTGTGGTTGAGTGACAAACCCGTAGGACTCGAGCTTGGCCAGGTCGTTGCGGACTGTCGCACTCGACACGTCGATTGCGCAGCACTCGAGAACCGCGCGCGAGCTCACCGGCTGGCCGGTACGGATGTATTCCTCTACCAGTGTCTGCAAAATGGTGGATCGGCGATCGTCGAGCATCAGCCGAATTTAGCACTCGCGGGGTGAGAGTGATAAGACATCACTCATCAGGCCCCAGTTTGAGGTCTTTCCAGGGCCAGAACCTCACGCAACACAGCATCCGTCAGCAGCGGTTTGGCAACAACGATCCGGTCCTCGATCTTGGCCACAACACCAGCGGTGACAAACCGCTGCCCGATCTCGCTTGCCAAGAACGCCTCTCCGCCTTCGCCGGCGATGACGCCAACCCGGCGTCGCAGCCCAAGGAACAGCCGCTCTTTCTCCCTCGCCCACTTGTCGATTTGCTCGGCGCCGATTTCTGGACGGATGCCTTGTTCGACCTGATCGAGGTACACATCCAGTCTGCGTGCGTTGCGTCTGCGCACCCCGTCACGATGCCCGTGGGCACCCAGCCCAAAGGCCAGGTATTCGCCCTGAGCCCAAGTGGTGAGGTTGTATCGACATTCATGTCCGGGCGTCGCCCAGTTCGACACTTCGTAGCGAACCATTGCCGGCGCCATTGCCTCCGCCAGAATCTCGTATTTGTCCGCTTGATCGTCGCCGTCGGGTGCGGCCGCCCCGTCGCTGACAGCTCTGGACAGCTCCGTCCCAAGCTCCACGGTCAACGCATACGCAGACAAGTGCTCTGTGCCGAGATCGCGGGCTACGGCCACCGATTTCACCCATGATTCCAGGGATTCTCCCGGTGTCCCAAAGATCATGTCGAGGTTCACGGTTGTCATCCCCGCTGCCTGAGCGTTTGCGACCGCCTGGACTGCTTGATCCGGGTTATGACGACGACCGAGCGCCTCGAGGATGACCACATCGAAGGACTGGACTCCAATAGACACCCGGTTCACGCCAGCTTCTCGCAATTGTGTGGTGTAGCGCTTATCCATGTCTTCGGGATTGGCTTCAATGCTGACTTCAGCATCTTGTACAAGGCCAAATCTGGATTCCAATGCGGACAGAACAGATCGAATCTGAACCGCATCAAGAACCGATGGTGTTCCCCCGCCCAGGTTCACGGCGTGTAGTGGGCCCCACAGGTCCTCCATGCCGATCTCTGCAATCACGGCATCGATGTACCGCTCGATCGGGCTGGATTCCTTCGCCATGTCGACAACTGCAAAATCACAGTACGGACAGCGCCGATGACAGAACGGTATGTGGACGTACGCTGCCCGCTCTCGCGCGGCGTTGTCGACTTGGTTACTCATCGATGCGGAGAGCAGAAATGAACGCTTCTTGCGGCACCTCCACTTGACCGACCATCTTCATGCGCCGTTTGCCCTCTTTCTGACGTTCGAGCAGCTTGCGCTTTCGAGTGATGTCTCCGCCGTAGCACTTGGCCGTTACGTCTTTGCGTTGGGCTTTGATGGTCTCCCTGGCAATGATCCTGCTGCCCACCCCCGCCTGGACCGGAATGTCAAAGAGTTGGCGCGGGATCAGTTTGCGGAGACGTTCCACCATGGCCCGTCCATAGCGATAGGACCGGTCTTTGTGCACGATCGATGAGAATGCGTCGACGGAGATGCCATTGAGGAGGATATCGACTCGAACAAGAGCGGATTGCCTGTATTCGCCGGGTTCGTAGTCCATCGACGCATATCCCCTTGTCCGTGACTTGAGCTGATCGAAGAAGTCGAACACGATCTCGGCAAGTGGAACCTGATAGTGGAGCTCGACGCGCTCGGGGGTGAGATAGGTCATCTCGCCCATTTCTCCCCTGCGTTCTTGGATCAGCTCCATGACGGTGCCGACGTACTCAGATGGCGTGATAATCATCACTTTGACGTATGGCTCCGAGATGCTTGCTAAGACCTGCGGGCCCGGCAGGTCTTGTGGTGACCTGATCTGCAGAGTTGATCCATCAGTCAGATGTGCCTGGTATTCCACCGACGGCGCTGTTGTCACGAGGTCAAGGTCGTACTCACGCTCGAGACGTTCGCGCACGATCTCCATGTGGAGGAGGCCGAGGAAACCACATCTGAAGCCGAAGCCGAGCGCACGTGACGTTTCTGGCTGGTAGACCAGCGAAGAGTCGTTGAGGCGAAGCTTGTCGAGTGCTTCGCGAAGCCGTTCGAAGTCGTCACCGTCGGTTGGAAACATCCCTGAGAACACCATCGGCTTCGGTTCTAGGTATCCGGGGAGAGCTTGTGTAGCCGAGTGAGTTGCGTCGGTGACAGTGTCGCCGACTCTGATGAGATCGATTTCTTTGATCCCCGTAATCAGGTAGCCGACTTCCCCCGCCTCGAGCCTTTGCACCGGCTCGATATTCGGTCGCAGCACCCCGATTTCGTCTGCGACCTCGACGAGGTCGGTCGCCATGAAACGCACCTGTTCGCCGGACTCGATGTGGCCATCGACAACACGGACGGCGCAGACAACCCCTCTGTATGTGTCGTAGTGGCTATCGAACACCAATGCGCGCAACGGTGCGTCGCTGATCCCTTCTGGGGGCGGTAGCTGGTTGACGATCGCTTCGAGAAGCGCCGCAATCCCGCTCCCGCTCTTCGCCGACACATGGATTACATCGTCAGGAGAGCCGCCGACGATGCCGAGCAACTCTGCGGAAACTCTCTCCGGGTCTGCGGATGGAAGATCAATCTTGTTGACAACCGGAATGATCTCGAGCCCGTTCTCGATGGCGAGGTAGGCGTTGGCAAGCGTCTGTGCCTCAACTCCTTGTGCGGCATCGACAAGAAGCAAGGCACCCTCGCACGCCTCGAGACTGCGCGACACCTCATATGAGAAGTCGACATGCCCTGGGGTGTCGATCAAGTTGAGGGTGTAGGTCTGGCCGTCTTGTGCCTTGTACTCCAGACGTACGGCATTTGCCTTGATGGTGATGCCGCGTTCGCGCTCGATGTCCATAGTGTCGAGCAGTTGTTCACGCATGTCGCGTTTGTCTACAGCCCCGGTGGCCTCGAGCAGGCGATCGGCGAGCGTCGATTTGCCGTGGTCGATGTGAGCGATGATCGAAAAGTTGCGGATAAGGGTTGGGTCGTTCACGAGATCGCAATCGCTCCGATGGGCGGCTTGCAGGTAATCAGCGCACCCAAATGTCGTGTCGTTGAGATGAATCTACGGATTTGCTGACCCACCTTTTCCATGACGGACACAATTCGACGACGATCGCTGACAATCCACCCTCCCCAGGCGTCTCGCCAATCCACAACCGTCGATTGAGGGGAAGGGGCGTGGCATTGTACCCGCTTGCCGACGCTGCTACTGTTGCCGCCGTTCCTCCAACTCCTAGAGGTCTTTTTCGTATGGCCAACATAAAGTCACAGAAGAAGCGGAATCGCCAGAACGAGACAGCTCGTGTCCGGAATCGTGCGATTCGCTCTGAACTCAAAACACGCACCAAGACAGCAGTGGATGCTGCTGAGGCAGGCGACGCCGACGCGGCCAAGGCCGCGTTGCTCGATGCGCAGAAGCGTATCGACATGGCGGCGAGCAAAGGACTCCTTCATAAGAGCACCGCGTCCCGCCGCAAATCGCGCCTCGCCAAGCAGATAGCAAGGACACTCGGCTGATCCGGTCATGAGTGATACAACCTGGCTGACACCTGCAGCTCACACCAAGCTGGTCAAAGAGCTCAAATATCTGACCACCGACGGCCGGCGCGCTATCGAGAAGCGCATCTCCGAAGCTCGCGACCACGGGGACTTGCGCGAGAACGCTGAATACGACACGGCCAAGAATGATCAGGGCATGATGGAAGCTCGCATTCGGCAACTCACCCACATCATCGAGAATTCCGAGGTCCGTGAGGCCGAGGACTCTGGCCGCGTCGAGGTCGGCACAATTGCCACGGTCGTCGACGAAGACGGCGACGAGATGGACTATTTCATCGCATCTGCAGAGAACAAGATCGCAGGGATGATTCTGTCATCTCCGACCAGCCCGGTCGGTGCCGCTCTTCTGGGAACGTCGCCAGGCGATCAAGTTTCATACGAGGCACCCGGCGGGACTTTCACCATGACCGTCAAGGCCGTTCGTCTCTACGAGGGATAGCAGCCGTCTCGTGACAACGCTTCCAGGGCACTAATCCCCGTGCGCATATCGCTAATAGATGACAACGGCGAACTCCACGTAGAGGTCTCTGACTAGCGACGCCTCGCTCCTCCGTACCACCTACACATTGCCACGGTGAGACGTTCCATTGTGACCCGATGAGTGGCTTCGGGTGCCGACTTGAGCTGGATATCGGCCCGAGCCAAAGCACGTAATGCCAGCTTCAAATCTGACCCTTTGACCCGGCTGCGCTGTTTCCAGACTTTCTCCAAAGCCCAGCCGGCACGGCCGCCGTCCCATTCGACAAAACTGTCATAGTCAGGAGCCGCGGCCGCCATGGAGCGGCGCCGCACGTCGCTCTGTAGAAAGGCGAGTAGCTGCAATGGATGCCCGTGCTGGAGAAAGTCAGCCAACCGGCGCAGTGCGTCACCCTGGCTCCCAGCAACAACAGAGTCGACGTAGTGCCACATGGGCTCGTCCGGCCGATTCTTGAAGCGGCTGCGCACCCTCTCGGCATCGACGTCGGGGCCCTCCACCATCAACTGATCGAGTGCCTGCCCCAGGGCTGCAACATTCGTACCGAAACGATTGAGCAGAATCGAGGATGCCTCTCTGTCAATCCTAAGGCCACGGTCGCGGGCAGCCTTTCCCAGCCACTCCCCCGCAGACCTCTCAGTGATCCGACTGACCGATATGGTCTCTCCGCGCTTTTTCAGCAACGTGCCAAGCGGCGCAGGAATCGCTCCGGTGGCTACGAACACCGCAACGGCATCGTCGCCCGATGACAGATCAAGCAACTCGGCAATCACCTCAGCTTCGGCCTTGAGCAACGCATTCGCATCAACCACAAGAACCCCGTCGGCGCCACCGAACAGCGAACCGCTTTGCAGTGCAGGGACAATCTCTTGGACCGCCCCCCGCAAGGTGCCATCGGTGGCATCGTCACCGCTCGTACCCTTAGGGGGCACGTCAATCCGGGTCGGATTCTCAACTCCGAGCTGCTGGAGAGACGCGGCAGCTCGGTGCATCATCAGGTCGCGCTCGCCGGGACCGGCGTCGCGAGGTCCCGAGATAACAACAAGTGGCTTCATGAGGACGAGCGTAGCCTTCCCGACTGACAAGGTTCACTCAGCCAAAGGGCACAGAGATGTCGCCCCGATCGCGAGTAAGCATCGGAACAACGCCCGCAGACTCCAAAGTGGTGAGAACACCAGAATCGGGATGGCCGTACGTGTTGACACCGACACTGATTACCACCGCCTCTCCGACTGTGTTGGCAAGCCAATCGAGATCTGTCGTCGCGGAACCGTGATGGGGAACCATCATGAGATCCGGGTGCACCGCCGGCAGTTCTCGCTGGGCGATCGCTCCGATGTCGCCGGGAAGGAGAACGGTTATGCCGCGAACGGTGACCCAGAGAACGACAGAACCATCGTTGCCTTCGGCATAGCGGCGGATCGGTCCCAGCACGTCTAGCCCGAACTCGCCAAGCCTGGCATCGGACCCCGCCCCCACGGAGGAGACTGCAACGCCCGCCGCTGTCGCCTCGGCAACAAGACTGGTCAGCAGATCACCAGGCTCCATGTAGTCAGAAATCCACAGATGACGTACGTCCGCCCTGGCAAAGAGACCGGCAAAGCCCCCAACATGATCTGCGTCGCCATGAGTGGCGACGACGAGGTCGATCCGATCGATGCCGTAGCGGCGCAACCCGGAAGCCAACACCGACGGGTCCCGGCCCCCATCGACGAGTGCCACCGCCCCGCTGGGGTCTCGCAATAAGACCGCGTCCCCCTGCCCCACGTCGAGAAACACGATCGTCGGGACATCCGGCGGTCCGGAAGGGAGCGACATCCACAGCGCGGCTACGGAACCACAGACCACAACCACCCACCGCAACCGGGTTTGCCACACAATGCCGACGACCGCGGCCACAGCCAACGAGGCGGTCAAGCCAAGTTGAGGCCATTCACCGGCGATCCGGGCTACCCGCAACACCAGGCCTGCCACGCCCTCGGCCAGATGCAACGGCCCGCCCCAGCCGATGATTACTCCCACACCTGCAAGCGCCGTCGCCGCGGTGACGAGCGGTGCCGCGACAAGATTGGCCACCGGTGACAGCAGCGGAATCGTCCCAAAGTGGAAAAGCAGCAGAGGAACCACAGCTAACTGCGCCGACACCGTCGCGGCCAGTGCTCCCCAGAACAGCCGTGGGGTTCGGCCGGAGAAGAGACGGAATCCCAGCAACACTCCGGCGGTAGCCGCAACCGACAGCTGGAAACCGACGTCATATGCCAGGCCCCCCGACGCCGTCAGCAGAATGGTGATCGCACCACCCAACGCGGTCCAGGCGTCGATCGGCAGTCCAACGGCACGCCCTCCCAACACGAGAGCAGCCATCGTTGCGGCCCTGATCACCGACGACTCCCACCGGGTCGCCACTACAAACACGGCCAGGACGGCCAGACCGGTGACCGCTCGTGTTCGGTTCCCCGCACCGACCGGGCCCAACACCAGCCACCACGCGGCCAGCACAAGGGCCACGTTGCTGCCGGAGACCGCGACGAAATGTGTTAGCCCGGCCCGTCGCAACGATTCATTGTCCGGCCGCGGGAGATCCGCAATATCTCCGATCAGGAACCCGGCGAGCAACGCCGCCTCGGGTGACCCCTCCAGGACAGCAAGCTCAGACCGCACCCGATTTCTCACCATGTTGCCGACCACCATCACGGTTGACCCGGTGGTTGACACAATGTCGACCTGTGTGGCCGTAATCCTGCCCGCAACAGGATCGCCACGCACCAAATCAGGTAACTCTCGAAGCAGACCCGCCACCAGCACCCGATCGCCAGCCGTCACCACACCGTTTTCAGCAATGACCGCGACGGTCGGTCCTCGCCAGACAGCCTCCGCCTGACCAGCAGGCGCCCATCCGGTCGGTCGTGCGATGAATTGATAGCTGCCGCCATACGGAGTGGCGTCGGAAACGGCGATACCAGACAGGGTCCCGCGACCTGTGGGCAGTTCCGCATTGAGGGTCACATCGACACGAGAAGCGGCTGCGCTACCAGAGAACAGCCCAACACCGACTACAACGATCAGGACGAACTGCGGTCGGCGGGACAGCCCTGCGCCCGCTAACCCCGCGATGACAACAACAATGCCGACGCCAGGTGCCAACACGGCACCGAGCAACGCTCCGAGCCATATCGAGCCGGCCGCGGCCATTGCCAGCTTCCCCGGCCCCGTTGGTAGATGCACCTGGCTCAGGGCAAAGCCACCGCGTCTCGGAGCGTCTCGAGCTTGCCCTCCCCGATGCCGGGAACATCGAGCAGATCCTCTACGGCAGCAAAGGCACCATGCTCGTCTCGGTACGTAGCAATTCTGCCTGCCAGTACCGGCCCTACGCCGGGTAGCTGTTCGAGCTCCCCCACCGAAGCTGCGTTGATCCGGACCGTCCCGTCCGCACCAACCGCACCAGCGGCCGGGTTCGCGGTGGGGCCGGGGATGACGATCTGCTCCCCGTCACGAAGCTCGGCTGCCAGATTCACACGAGCGAGATCGGCATCCCTTGTCGATCCTCCGGCGGCTGCCACCGCATCCGCAACCCGCGACCCCGGCGCGATCTCAACGAGACCAGGAGCGACGACCTCCCCCGCAACGTGCACCGTTATCGAAGAACCACCCGCGGCAGAGGGCACATCAAACACAAGCGGCGCAGGGTCCTGAGCAGACCCGCCGTACCAAATTGAAGCCGCCAGGGCGGCAACAACCAGCCCGACGGCCGCGACCCAATGGCGAGACGCCACAGCAACTCCAACCATCAATCCGTCGATGTGGAATCTGCGCCCAGCTCAGATGTACCAGGACGGACGTGTCCTGGGAAGGGGGATGTCAGACGTCGAGGTTCAGCAGTAGGGCAACAGCCGCCAAGAGATTGACGCCTGCATGGGTCATGATCGATAGCCCGATGCGACCGGTATGGAGTGCCTGGTACCCCAGGACCAGCCCGATGACGAACAGACCGGGAACAACAAAGATCGCTTCAGGATCGATGAGGTGAATGCCCGCAAAAACAGCGCCGCTGACGATGACTGCGTGATGGGCCGAGTACGAGCGACGCAGCCGCGCCAACAGCAATCCCCGGTACAGCAGCTCCTCCGACAGCGGCGCAACCACCACCAGGATCAGCAGGACTGCGAGACGGCTGCCGACTGAGGTGGCTCCGGCGGCGATATCGGCGACGTCCTGCTGCGGCGGGTCCTCGATTTGAAACAGCCAGGCCATTGGAAGCAGGACAAAGATCGTCACACCCAATTGCAGGGCCATGCCATAGATCAGCCCCAACCAGTCAGATCGGCGGAAGCTGAGACCGAAGTCGAGATCCCAAGAGGCCGTGCCACGGGACCGGGACAAGTAGACAAGTATCAGTACCAGGACCGCCGCTTGCCCGAGACTCGAGATAATCAATAGAGGAACGTCGGAGAGTTCCTCACCGCCATTGATTGCGATCGCAACCACGATGGCGGTGAGCGACCCAACCAGACCCCCAAAGAACAACGCGGCGACATCACCGTACGTCCAGACTGAGCCGGGCAGGTAGGGGCCGGTGTCCTTCACCTCATCCCACCTCCCTGAACCTGCGCCGCGGCATCACGGGCTTCAACCTCAAGCCGAATGGCTCGGTACGACTCCCAATGCCCATATCCCTGGAAACGATGGCGGACATAGTCACCGAGGTACTGGGAAACATGCCGTGGTGCTCCCAGCCTCCTCCATTGTTCGATATGCATGAGTTCGTGAACAATGAGCGGCCCCCACCGTTCGGGTTCAACCCCGGAACGAAACCGTTCCATCACACCGGGTTGGACAAAGACGCCGTTCGGCAGGGCTACGGCGACAATCCCTTTCGCCCAGACGCGTCGAAACCATGATGGCGCTACCCGCACCCTGACCGTCGCAGGGTCGACCCGCGGCATCAGCTCCGCCAAGCTGTCGGGGTCGATCCCGGCGGCACGGAGCAGATCATCGGCTGGTGCTGTGTCATACATCGAGCCTGCAGCGTAATGGTGCCGACGCGTTCGCAGCCAAACATCACCGATCAGGTGCCGCAAGGATCTACCATGTCTGCTTCGACTCCCCGGGGCATCATGGAATACCGACACAACGAAATCGAGCAACGCTGGCAGGCGACTTGGGAAGAGGACGGCCTCTACCGCGCCAAGGTGGACTGGTCCAAGCCAAAACACTATGCGCTGACCATGCTTCCCTATCCGTCCGGCGACCTGCACATGGGTCATTGGTACGCAATGACTCCGTCTGATGCCCGCGCTCGTTTCATGAGGATGAAGGGCTACAACGTCCTGTTCCCGATGGGTTTTGACTCCTTTGGCTTGCCCGCCGAAAACGCCGCGGTGCAGCGCAACGTCCACCCCGCCAAGTGGACGTACAACAACATCGACCGGATGCGGGCACAACTGCGTTCCATGGGAGCCATGTTCGACTGGGAACGTGAAGCTGTCAGTTGTGATCCTTCCTATTACAAATGGACCGAGTGGTTCTTTAAGCGGATGTTCGAAACCGACATCGCCTACCGCGCCGAGGCCATGGTCAACTGGTCGCCGACCCTGCAAACCGTCCTGGCGAATGAGCAGGTAATCGACGGCATGGACGAGCGCACCGGCCAACCGGTCGTCCAGAAACTGATGGAACAGTGGTTCTTTGCGCTGACTAAGTATGCCGATGAGCTACTCCGCTTTGACGGCATCGACTGGCCGGATCCGATCAGGATGATGCAAACCAACTGGATCGGGCGTTCTGAAGGCGCCGAGGTCACGTTCCGCACTGAAGCAAACGACGCAATCGTTGTATTCACAACTCGACCCGACACGCTGTGGGGGGCGACGTTCATGGTTCTCGCCCCCGAACATCCCCTCGTTGATTCGCTCACGACTGATGACCAGCGTTCGGAAATCGAGCAATACCGCATCGCGGCAGCTGCGCAGAGCGAACTCGAACGTATGGAAGAGAGTCGAGAGAAGACCGGGGTCTTCACCGGCGGCTATGCCGTCAACCCCGTCAACAACGAGAGAATCCCGGTGTGGATCGCCGATTACGTGCTGCTGTCATATGGCACCGGCGCGATTATGGCTGTGCCCGCCCACGACGGGCGCGATTTCGAGTTCGCCCGCCAGTTCGGATTACAGATAGTCCCCGTCATCCATCCCGAAGGCGAGCCGGCGCTTGATGAACCAGCGATGGCCGAGGCCTATGTCGGGCCGGGAACGATGGTCAACAGCGGCCCCATCGATGGAATTACCACGACCGACGCCAAGGGCCGAGCGAACCCTTCTGTCGGCGCAGCCATCGACTGGTTGGAATCGCACGGTGCGGGCAAAGAGGCGATCAACTACAGGGTGCGAGATTGGCTGATCTCGCGACAGCGCTACTGGGGTTCACCCATCCCGATGATCCATCGCAACGATGGCGGCATTGAGCCAGTCCCGGATTCTGACCTGCCGGTTGTTCTCCCTGAGGATGTCGAGTTTTCGGGACGCAGTCCCCTTGTTGACAACGAGGAGTTCCTGGCGGTGGTCGATTCCGAGGGCGAGGCGGCTCGTCGTGAGACGGACACCATGGATACGTTCATGTGCTCGTCGTGGTACTGGTTCCGCTACTTGTCACCTCAATTCGATTCCGCCCCTTTTGATCCTGAAGAAGCTGCCTACTGGCTGCCGGTCGATACCTATACCGGTGGTGCCGAACATGCGGTCATGCATCTCCTCTACGCACGCTTTTTCGTAAAAGCGATGCGTGACATGGGTGTGTTCTCCGATACGGCCAGGGTGATGCAGGAGCACGGTCGTGACCCTTC
>CAXMRC010000166.1:0-1914 GCA_964195945.1 uncultured Gemmatimonadales bacterium | reverse complement strand
GTCGTCGCCGGTGTCGTTGTACCAGTAGTAGGTTGCGCCCGATGTCTGCAGAATGCCCTCTTGTAACGATGCCGACTGATCCAGGAGATCCTGGATTTGCGCTCCGGTCAGATCCATCAGATACAGCGTGTTGCCAAAGGGCAGCACGTCGGATGTGTCGCCCCACGTCACCGCGTAGGGCAATTCTGCCCCGCCGGGGATCAGGATGTCCGCTTGAAGATCGCCGGGGTTGGTGAAGGCGACGTCAACCGTACCGTTGACCTTGCCATCGTCGTAGAGATCAGCGCTCCACAACATCGAGTCGGTAACGATGTTTCCCATGGTGGATTCGTCGTTGTAATCGCGAACCAGATCGATGTTGGTCTCGCCGATCTCAGCATCCTGCGGCAGTGCCGACAGGGCTGCAGTCGGAACGATCATGGCCATGACTACCACGGCCACGATCAACAATACGCTTCTTCGTTTTGACATAGCTTCTCCCTGCCAAGGCGTCCTGTATAGAAGTGGCGAAACCGCCACAATCGAGCCTGTATCCAGCGCGGTTTGCTCCCGTCTCCTCCCAGCTAGCTTCCCAAGAAACGGCGCCGATAATCCACCGTCCCGCATCGCGTGAATCACAGCGGAAGGCGATCGGCTTCTACGTTCAAAGCTGCTCCCTCGCGGAGGGAGCGAATAGAGGAGAAGGTCCCGACATAGGCACCCGAATGGACGTGTCGCAACAGCGACGGCTCGTCGAAGAACCCGGCACGACGCAGGACCGTGACCGAACGTGCGAGGAACGGCACAGTGGCCGGGTCGAGGTCCGGTGGCCAGGGTTCGTCGAGGAGGCAGTCGGTTTTCACCAGGGAAGGCTACGCACCCCTGAATGCCCGCTCACTGGCGAAGCTCTCACCGCCCGACCGGGGCGTGCAACACCACCCACATCATCGCATAGCGACACACCCAGCCGGTTATGGGCGGGTGTTTCTCCTGGTTGTGGGTAGCTGGTCTCGGGAATGGGGTGTACGGTTTGGGTGACGGCCCCGCACGTTGAGGAGGAGTCCTGATGATGCGGCCACTCTCTCACCGTTGGCTTGTCCCCTTCGCATTGGTAGTACTGCTGCTGCCTGCATGCAGCGACTCCGGGTCGTCGACGCTGACGGCTCCGAAAGACCCGGATCAGCCGTTGGTGCTCTGGATGTACGGCGACTCAGTCCTCTGGTTCCCGAATCTGGGTCAAGGGTCAGCGATTGACCTATACACAGATATGTTGGAGGAGGATCTTGGAGGCAGGGTCAGCCTGCGGAGGCCGCCCAGCCCCTCCGGCTTCCCGACCTTGTTCATCGACACCTTGTTCGTCGACTACCTCAGCTCTGATCAAGGCCAAAGGGACCTGGCAGGAGCCGATATGGTCATCTTCGAGAGCCCAACCGTCGAACTGCTCAATGCCGCCATTGTCGCGGCCGGACTCATGGAGACGAATCCGGCGGATTGCGGAGGGGACGATCACCAGCAGTGCCTACGGGACGCTCTCTCCGATTTCAAGGACAGTGTCGAGACGAGTTTCTCGATCCTCACGGAGACTGTTGATCCTTCTGAGACGCTGATCCGTGCCGTAGGTGTCTACGCACCATTTGCCACGGATCAGATCGTCGCTGGCACGCTTGCAATGACGAACCCATACTGGCAAGAGGCCCAGGCGTACTTCGCTGAGACGGCTGCCGAATACGGCATTCCAACGGCACCGGTGTTCGATGAGTTCATGGGCCCGGATGGCACCGACGACCCACAGGTCCGCGGACTCATCGCAGCTGACGGTCTGCATCCGTCTGAAGCCGGTTCGCTCCTCATCGCCGAGACGATCCACGACCTCGGATACGACTTCGCCGAATGACCGCAGCCCGGACCTAGGGTCGAATCCTGGCACCGCCCATA
>CAXMRC010000165.1:0-8629 GCA_964195945.1 uncultured Gemmatimonadales bacterium | reverse complement strand
GGGGTCCCTGCGATCAGAAGCGGCGGGGCGACGAGCCCAAACACGAGGTGCTCCGACATGTGGAACATGAACAGGCTGTTTTCGCCGATATCGTGCACCGGCCACGTCGAGACCACATATAGCGAAAGAATCCCGGCATAGAACGCCTTACGCTGCCCTGAGGTGACGACAACCTCGCCACGGGGGGCATGGATTGGGGCGAGCCGCCGTATACCGTATTCGTACAGCACCACCATGGCAGCAAGCACCCCGACAACATCCAGGTGCAAATGAAACGGGGTTACGTCACCGATCCGGGTTGGGTCGGCGGCGGCCAGAACAGCCCCTAGCGGCACTAGAACGCGCCCAGAGACAAGAGCATGACAGTCATCAGCGGGATGATGCCGATGACGCCAAGGAGGAACAGTGTCCGATAGAGCTTCTTGTCATAGCGGAGGTGCATGAAGAAGCTGACGACGGTTCCGAACTTGATCGCAGCGAGGAACCACAACAACGGGACCTTGACTGAGTCCAATGCCGCAATACTGGGAATGGCGATTTCGATCGCAGTGACGGCCGCAAGGAATGCCGCGATCCCCCAGTAGACGGCGGGGGTGGGATGGGCGCGATGTGCTGTTTCTGCCATTGGTCAGACCTGCAGTAGATAGACGACGGTGAAGATGACGATCCAGACGATGTCTACGAAATGCCAGTAGAGGCCGACCAGCTCGACATTCAAACCTTGACGCTCGTGGAGACGGCCGTCGAGTGATAGATAGAACATCGCCAGCAGCAAAGTCACCCCAATGGCAACGTGTGCACCATGGAAGCCGGTGAGAAAGAAGAACGCCGATCCAAACGAACTGGTCGAGACCTTGAGGCCCTCATGGACAAACTCGGTGAACTCGAAGATCTGTCCTGCGAGGAAAGTGATTCCTAGGAGCGCAGTGGCCAGCAGCCAGATCCTTGTAGATCGGGCGTCCCTTTTCTCAAATGCGTTGTGGGCCAGAACCATCGTTAGCGAGCTCATCAATAACACAAACGAGCTGGCGGAAGTAAACGGGATATTGAATATCTCTGAGCCGGGGCCGTCTCCGGTGTTGTTCCGATATAGAAGGAACGTGGCAATCATCGTCCCAAAGAACATGGACTCTGAACCGAGGAATACCCACATCGCCGCTTTGCGAATGGGGCGAACATCGTGGGGATCGTGCGTCTCCGCCGACGCGGCTTGGCTACTCATGATCTGCGTCCCTCGTTACCGGTTCGAGCGACCACCCGAACAAACCCCACATCGCTATTGCTGATCCGATTCCGACGGCAACCCAGCCTCCGGGGACATACACAAGTCCGTACCCGACAAAGACGACGCCAAAGGCAGAGACGATCGGGTAGTACGAAGGCGACGGCATGTGCATGTCCTCTTCGTGCGCCTCCTCTGCACCAATGGTGGTTGTTGCGGGAGTAGCTCCGTCGGTCACCTCGGGCATGCGCACCGCACGACCCTCGTCATCGGTGGCGTACTTGCGGTGCCAGAAATCATCTACATGCTGCACGATCGGAATCTCGTCGAAGTTATGGACCGGTGGCGGTGATGTCGTGGTCCACTCGAGGGTCCTGCCATCCCATGGGTCGTTCCCGGCGATACGGCCGTGCTTTCGGCTCCTGATGAGGTTCCAGGCGAAGAACAGGAACGAAATCGCGATGATGAAAGAGCCAACGGTTGCGAACTGGTTCCAGAACTCCCAACCAAGGCCTTCCGGATACCGGTAGGTGCGTCGGGCCATCCCATTTAGACCGAGAACGTGCATCGGCGCGAAGGTCATGTTGAAGCCAATAATCATCAGCCAGAAATGCCATTGGCCGAGCTTCTCGTCCAACATCCGTCCCGTCCACTTGGGAAACCAGTAGTAGGTGCCGGCCACGTATCCGAACACGCCACCGCCAAAGAGGACGTAATGGAAGTGGGCGACCACGAAGTAACTGTCATGTTGCTGATAGTCGGACGGCACGACCGAGTGGAGCACGCCGGAGAGACCGCCGATCACAAACAGTGATATGAATCCGATCGAGAACATCATCGGAAGCTCGAAGCGAACCTTGCCACCCCACATGGTTCCGATCCAGTTGAAGATCTTCACGCCGGTCGGCACTGCGATCATCATCGTGGCGACACCAAAACCCGCCTCGGCAACTGGACCCAGACCCGCCGTGTACATGTGGTGAGCCCATACGCCAAAGCCCATAAACCCGATGGCGATACCAGAGAACACTACAAACGGATACCCGAAAAGGGGCTTGCGACTGAAGGTTGGGAAAATCTCAGACACGATGCCCATCGCCGGAAGAACGAGTACGTAGACCTCGGGATGACCAAACAGCCAGAACAGGTGCTGCCAGAGCAACGGATCACCGCTGCCGCTAAAGAACTGGGCACCGAAGTTGCGGTCGAAGAACATCTGGAAGAGCCCGACACCGAAGATCGGGAGCGAGAAGATCAGAAGGAACGAGACAACGACGGCCATCCAGGTAAACACCGGCATCCGCATAAGCGACATGCCAGGTGCTCGCATCGTAAAGACGGTGGCTATGAAGTTGGCAGACGCCATGATCGAGGCAACGCCGAGCAGCTGAGCACCGATGGCGTAGTAGTCCATGCGTACGAACTCTTCGAGCTGTGTCGACAGCGGGGCGTAGCCGAACCACCCACCGTCGGGAGCGCCGCCGAGGACAAACGATGAGAGCAATAAAAGGGTGCTGAACAAAAACAGCCAGTAGCTGAACGCGTTCGCCCTGGGGAAAGCCACATCCCGAGCCCCGATGTGGAGCGGAATGAAGTAGTTCATGAACGCCGCACCAACCGGCATCACGACCACCAGAAGCATGCTGAGCCCATGCATGGTGAACAACTGGTTGTAGGCGTCTGCGCTAAGAAGGGTGCCGTTTGCCGTTGATAGCTGGAGCCTGAGGAAGAGCGCTTCGAGGCCAGCCACAAAGAAGAAGATCAGTGCCGAGGCACCGTACATGAGGCCAATGCGCTTGTGGTCAACTGTGGTTATCCAACTCCAGAGACCGGTCGGTTCTGCTGGTGCCAAATCCTTTTCGGTGTCGAGCACCATGTCACTCCCATCCTTGCAAGAGCGCGATCAAGTTGTTGATCTCGTCGGTTGACAGATTGAAATTCGGCATGCCGAGGATGCGGCCTTCTGCGACGTTGTTGAGTTCAGGACGCATCGGCTTGATCGATGACGGATCGGCCAGCCACTCGGCGAGGTGCTCCGTGGTGTTTTCGAACGTTCCTGCACCAAATGTAATCCTGTCACCGAAGTGGGTGAGGTTGGGGGCGAGCGACGAAATAAACGTCACACCGTCAACTTCAAGGCTCCGCACCGGCCCGATATCAGCGGCACCATCCGCACCGGCAACCGTGGCGTTGTGACAGGCGACACACGTGATGTTGAGCGTTTCATAGCCAGCCGCTTCTGCGCCGGCAGTTGGGATCTCGGCGGGCACCAATTGTGCTTCTACCCAGGAATCGAAATCTACCTGGGTTCGGACGTGGACCTTCACCCGCATGTCGGCGTGGGCCAGCCCGCAAAACTCCGCACACTGCCCGGGGTGGGGGGCGTCGGGAGCGGTCGGATTATCAGCGATCAGGGTCAGGTTGGTGATCCGGTTCGGAACGACGTCACGCTTCCCAGCCAGGATCGGCACCCAGAAGCTGTGGATGACATCGGCAGATGTCATCGTCAGATTCACTTTGGTGTCTTCGGGGATCACGAGTTCGTTAGCGGTAACGAGGGTCCGCCCCGTTTCGTCCGTCAGGTCAACGTACTCGAACTCCCACCACCACTGGTGACCCGTGACCTGAACCTGGAGCACGTCGGGGCCTTCTGCAATCGCCCGCACGTCGAAGATGCCCGTGACAATCGGGTACGAGATGCTGGCGAGGATGATCACCGGGATGATGGTCCATATGATCTCGAGCTTGGTGTTGCCGTGGACCTGTACCGGTTCGCGGTCGTCACCCTTGCGGGAGCGATAACGAACGATCACGTAGATGATGGCGCTCTGCACGATGACGAAAACGACCGTCGCCATGATGAAGACCAGTTCCCACAAATCGTCGATGGTTCGACCGATCGGACCTTCTGGATCGAGCGCGGTCTGCGGCCCCGACCCCGAACATGCGGAGAGGACCACACCGAGCAGCACAACGAGACCGACGGAGCGGTGGCCGGAATGGCGCGCACTATGGCGTTTCTTGTCTTGGATTGGGTCCACGTTCCTGCGATCACAATGGAGGTCATCTAGCGAGCGGCATCGTAATCACGGTCTTTGCGTGATCGCAAGGTATTTGAGCAATGTCGTGCTATTGCTCCGCGATGTGGTGTGGTTTCGGACGTGGCATACTCCAAATCTTCCACTTGTGGACCCCGGATGCCCATCTCTCCAGTCGAACTCGCCGTCGCCCTTGTCGTGACCGCGCTCGGTGCGATCGTCCAGGGCAGCATCGGCATCGGGTTCGCCGTCGTTTCAGTACCACTCCTATCCCTACTGAACCCTGTTCTTGCCCCGGTCCCTCAGCTTCTCCTGGCTGTTCCGCTTGCGTTCTCAATGACGTGGCGAGAACGCTCCCATATCGATGCCCCCGGCGTCATGTGGATGCTGGCGGGTCGGATCCCTGGCGCGGCGATCGGTCTCGCTCTGCTGGGTATCGCAACACAACGGAGCCTCGACATCGGCATCGCTGCTTCCGTGCTGATAGCCGTTGCCATCCTTGGCGCAGGCATGACTGTGCCCAGAAATCCCGGTACCGACTTCACCACAGGAATCATCGGCGGGATCATGGGCATGGTGGCCTCCATGGGTGGCCCCCCTGCTGCGCTGCTCTTCAAGGATGCCAAGGGACCAACTGTGCGCTCCAGCCTTGCGCTCTTCTTTTCTGTGGGCCTCGTCGTAACCGTTCTCTTAAGGACCCTCACGGGACGGATCACGGGCGACGACGTTCTCCTGGCCGTGCTTCTGCTGCCGGGGCTTTTGGCGGGTTATGTCACGAGCTCGCGACTGCGACACCGTTTGGACCGAATTGCGCTACGACCGGCGATCCTGACGATCTCCACCCTCGCCGCGGTCGGTCTCTTGATCCGCGCATTCGGCCAATGATCGGGTCTTAGCTGAGCAAGAACCCGAGCGCATTGAGATCATCCGGGTCCGTGGCCGTCGGTTCGATCGTGTCGAGAAGCTCGCCGACGGCATCCAACAGCTTGCCGAGTTGGTCGAACAGGATGATGGCAAATATCAACATGACAACGATGGTCAACCCGGCACGGATCCAGTACAGGTAGCGGCTTTGCGGATCGAATAGAAGCCGAAGCGGCTCGAGGTAGCGAAGCAACCCGGGGTCGGCATCGGGGGCGGGTTCCACTACCGGTAGCGGTCGAGGTTCTTCCAAGATAGCTGCCGCACGGCTGGCCCTTGCGGCAGTAGCTGTTTCCGTAATGATCGGAACCGGGACGGCCTCGGTCGGGGCGTCGAGCAGGTCGAACTCAGCATCGCCGTCGTCGGCGACGACTGGCTCGAGTTCGTCGGTGTCGTTGGGCGGCGTAAACGGATCATCGACTGCAAAGCCGGGGAGGTCTTCGTCTCCGGCGACGGGTTCGTCCTGCTGCTCGTCCGGGAACTCAACGGGAGCGTCTGGTTCCAGTTCGGTCTTCTCTTCGGCAGCAGCGACAGCCGCAGCCTTCTGCTCGGCTTCGAAGGCCTTCTTGCCTTCTTCCAACCGTTTGGTGATGTCGTCAAGGTCGAGTTCGAGCGTTTCGACGAGGCGTTCAATGATGCCATGCTCGGGTAGCTCAGCGTCACGCTCCCAGGCCCGCACCTCTGCCGCGGTCTTGCCAACCTTGGAGGCCAGCTGACCGAGAGAGTATCCGGATTCGAGACGGCGGCGCCGTACGATGCCGCCGAGGGTGTTTGGGTCGCTCATGAGATGCTGCAGCTTATCCCATGCCCGGTTCAACACAGGGATTCGCGGTTGTCAAGCCGATATCTTCCACATCGTGAATACCCTGCCTCGACGTCTGCCCGATACTGTCTCTAACCTGCAGGCAAGTCCGTCCTGGACCGAGTTGAGCACTCATGCGAGGAGAGCGCCATGGCAGAGCACGACGACCAACGCGGCTACGCATTCTTTGAATTCGTCAATCGCAGAATCGGGATTATCGCGTCGATTGTCGTTGTGCTTGCGGTGGCGCTTGCTGTCGCCGCACCGTCGATCGCAAACGATGAACAAGTCAACTTCGATCCGACCGGGGAGATTTTCGACATCCGCGACCGGGTCCAAGATGTGTTCGAACCGGAATCCGGCGTTGAGAGTGCGCTCTTTATTGTTGAGAATCCCGATGGCGCAGATGTTCTCACCCGAGACCATCTTCTGGATTTCAAACAGCGCTCCGACAAGCTCCGGGCCGCGACGACAGAGGTCGTGGATCTTCCACTCAACTCCAGGCTGCAGACCGGTGTCGACATCGATCTTGGCATCGAGTTCGATGGGATCTTCTCGATCGCCGATGCCGTCGATTCTGCGCTGCCTGGTGGTCTGGAGGGCGCAACAGACGACGAGGTGAAGGCGGTTCTCTCGACGCTGCTGGCGGTCGATGCTCCAACTGCTCCCCTCCGCTTCACTCTGTCCAGCGCCGCCAATCAGGTGGTCGTACCTGACGCCACCGGCGTTGTGGAAGTGTGGGAAGCACCTGCTTTTAACGCTTCGCTTCGTTACGACCCCAACACGTTTGTCGCCGACACCGAGGCTCTGGAGATCACCGACACCGAGGCATGGCTGATTGAGGTTCAGTCCGTGCTCCGTGACGGCGATGTGCCCTTCGCTGAAAACGCCGACCTCAATGTCTGGGGTGTTGCGATCAGCATCGAGACCGAATTCGAAGACTCATTCCTCGCCGGCGGACCGTACATCTTTCTTGCGGTGGCACTGATTGTGATGCTTGTCGGGGGTCTGATGCGGTCGTACTGGGCTGGGGCTATTGTTGCTGCCGGTTTGGGTGTAACGATGATGACCTACAACGGTGTCGTCGCCATCGTCCAACTGGATGTGTCTCCCTTCCTGCAGTTGATCGTTCCGATAGCGATGATCTCGTTTGGTGTTGACTTCTTTATCCACGGCGCCGGGCGAGCCAGAGAAGCCCAAGTGGAAGGTCACAGCCGAGAACGGGCTTATCCGCTGGGGATGACCGGCGTATTCAAGGCGCTACTCCTGGCGGCGGTGACTTCGTCTGCTGCGTTCCTGTCGAATGCTGTCTCCGGCGTCGAAGCAATCACCGAATTCGGTATCGGCGCCGCGATCGCGCTGCTGCTGGCATACGTATTCCTTGGCCTGCTATCGCCACGGGTGCTACTCGGCATTGAGGCCAAGCTCAAGGGCCGTCCTGCCGACCTCGGTCTCATGCTCGGCTACAAGGCGCTTTTTGTGGTCACTGCCCTGTTCGGCGGAATCATGGTCTCGATGACCGTCGTGATGCCTTCAATCGGTGCGGCGATCTTTGTGTTCTTCATAGGATTGTTCTTGGCTATGCCCTACTGGTGGACCAAGCGCCGCAACACCAAGGCGGTTGCCGAGGAACGACTTCTCGTTGATGATGTTCGCGGCGCCGGCCACGGCTTTGCCGCCGCAGGGAGCGTTGTCCACTTCATGGCTCGATGGAGAGTGGTAACGCTGCCCATCGTGGCCGTCATCGCGGTCATCGGTGCGATCCTGTTCACCCAGGTTGAGCGCCGCTTCCAATTCACCGACTTCCTCCCCGAGGGCAGCGACTCGGTGGTCTCCCTTGACAAACTCAGTGAGCACTATCCATCACAGGGTGGAGGTACCGGGTACGTCTATGTCGAAGGCGACTTGACGTCACCCGACACCTTGCTTGCTATCGAGGCGACCATGGCCTCATTTGACCGGCCGGCAAGCGAAACCAGCCCAACCGCCGCAACCATCGTGAGGGCAGCCATGGCATCACCGCCCGCCCTTGACGCGATCTCGGCAAGTGGGACGACGATCACCGACGGCAATGCCGATGGGTTGCCCGACAGCCCCGATCAGGTCGCCGCCATCTACAACTTTGCGGTGACCGACGGGATTCTCAACAGCGAGGGTGTCATGATTCTCCGATCCGACGTTGTGCAGCGATACCTGTATGTCGATGGGAGCTCTCAGGCCACACGCCTCGAGATCGCCATCTCGTCGTTCACCGACGACGTGGTAGTGAGCGCAGCTCGAACTGAGTTGCAGGCTGCGGCGGATGGCCTGGAGACCCAGCTTGGAGCCGCCGCAAGCACGGTCGGCATTTCGGGCGATCCGATTACAAACCAGGCCAGCCTGCAGTCGTTCATCGACTCAATGTTGTTGTCACTGCCCATCGCCATTGTGCTTGCAATCCTGATTGCGGCAGCAGTGATGCGATCGTTCCGCTATGCCATCGCATCGATCGTGCCGATTCTGCTGGTGGTTGCCTGGGTCTACGGATTCATGTTCATTGTCGATCTTGCGATCAACCCGATCACCGCAACAATTGCGGCGATAGCCATCGGAGTTGGGATCGACTTTGCGACCCACTTCACGGTGCGATTTAGGGAGGAGTTCGAG
>CAXMRC010000164.1:0-3682 GCA_964195945.1 uncultured Gemmatimonadales bacterium | reverse complement strand
GACTCGACGTTGGAACCCAAAGAGATAGACCAGCACCCCAATCAGGATGACTACAAACATCGCAGTCGCCACGGTGGCACCGACCGCGGTCGATCCCAGCTGGAGCTGCTGGCCAAAGAAGCTTCTATAGAAGAGCGTTCCCATGATGTCGGTAGAGAACTCGGGGCCGGCTAGCGCCCCCTGCACGCTATAGATGAGGTCGAATGCGTTCAGGTTGGCAATGTAGGTGATGATCGAGATGATGCCGATCATGGGGAGCATGAGCGGGAACGTGATCTTCCAGAAGATCCTCCATCCGGACGCGCCATCGACTCTGGCGGCCTCAAGCAGGTCTTCGGGGATCCCGACCAGCGTTGCGTAGAAAAACATCATTGGGATGCCGAGGTATTGCCACACCGACATGAGCGAAAGCGTGGGAAGGGCCGTCGCTGTCTTACCAAGGAGCGGGGTTTCGACGATTCCCCACAGTGGCGACAAGATGAGTTGCCAGACGAAACCGACGATGACAACTGATAGCAGCGTGGGGGCAAAGATAAGGGTCCGATAGATCCCGCGACCGCGCAGTCCGGGCTGGGTCAGCAGAACCGCAATCAGCAGTCCCAGCGGGTTCTGGATGAAGAAGTGGAAGGCAAAGAAGACGAAGTTGTTGGAAAGTGCGTTCCAGAACGTCCCCGATAAATTGCCGCCGGGGAACAACTCACGAATGTTCTCCATCCCGACGAAAGCGCCCTCATCGGAGAGCAGGCTGAGACGAAGCGAATCAAGCAGCGGGTACACCATGAACATCGTGTAAATGATCACGGCGGGGGCGAGAAAGACAACGACATGCCGGGGGATCCGCCAGCGTTTGGCGGATCCCCCGGTCGATGTCTTGACCGGTTTTGCAGCGGTCGTTTGAGTCATGCAGTGACTCTACTTATCCAGTGCAACGACTGCCGCTACGGGGTGTACCAGGTGTCAAGCCCGTCCTGGAGACGCTGTGCCGCGTCGGCGGGGGTCAGCGTGCCATTGATGACAGATGCGCTGACTGCCCACATCTCGTTCTCGAGATTTGGTTCTCCACGGGACAGGATCTGATACGAGTTACGGATGGTTGACTCGCACTCACCGCGCCAGGAGACGAACTCCTGAGCCAGCGGATCGTCAAGCGAGACCGGCTCGTTGGCCAGGCTGAAAAACCCAGGCAGCGCGTTCGCATACAGGGATGAGAACTCGGGCGAGGCTACCCAATCGAGGAACACCTTTGCCTCAGCTGCATGCGCGGTTGCCGCGTTCATGCCAAGAGCAATATCGGTGTGGTCCGAGATGTAGCAAGTGTCGCCTGCGTTCTGCACCGGTGGCGAGAACGCTCCCATTTCGAAATCGGCTTGCTCGTTGAACAGACCAATCTCCCACGAACCCGACGGGTAGATGGCCGCCTCGCCGAGGGTGAACAGGTTCTGCGAGTCCGGATATCCGATGGCTTCGAAGCCACCTGGCATGTAGTCGGCCCATGTGGCAAGTGCTGCCAACGTGTCAACATATGCGGCGTCGGTCAGTTTCTGGCTGCCGTCGATGAGTGCGTTACGACCAGCTTCTCCACCCCAGTAGTTGGGACCGATGTTCTGGAAGCCCATCGTGGCTGCTTCCCACTGGTCGGCAGAGCCCATGGCGAGAGCTTCGTAGGTTCCGTCTGCAACGACTGCATCGAGGACTGCGTAGAACTCTGCTTCGGTGGTTGGCTCGCTAAGACCGAGCTCCGCAAAAATGTCTGCGTTGTAGATAAAGCCGTGAATGACCGAAGCCATCGGCACGCAGAACACGTCAGAACCGTCATCAGTGATCCATGCGCTCTTCGCAACATCGCCGAAGTTCGACATGCCACCGAGGTCGTTCAGCGAAGCCAGGAAGCCGCCGTCAAACAACTCGAGCGATGCGTCGAAGGGACGGCAAGTGATGAGATCGCCTGCGGTGCCGCCTTCAAGACGGGTCGCCAGCACACCGTTGTACTCAGCCGGTGCGGTTGGCGTGAATGAGACGCTGATGCCGGGATTCGTTGCCTCAAAGGCCGGAATGATTGTGTCTTCCCAAATCGCCAGGTCGTCGTTACGCCAGCTCTCGATTACCAATTCAACAGTCTCGCCGGTCTCGACGGCTGCCGTCGTTTCGGTGCCGCCAGCATCGCCGGCCGTGGTTGTGGCAGCGTCATCGTCGTCTCCGCCACAGGCCGCAACGACCAGGGCAAAGGCAAGTAGAACGGTTGCCCATTTGACTCTCTTCATCAAAATCCTTCTCCTCCGTAGACCAATTAAGGCCGCCCTCATCAAACTCGTTTTGTGCGCAAAATGTCATTTGCCTGAGACGTGAGGACTTAGTATGTTTGCTAAACATAGTTAGTCAGGGAAGGATCCGCAAATATCTCCACGGCTTCGGGTTCAGCAGAAAGCAACCCGACACGATCAACGCAATCAGAACCTCCGCCTGGTGCTTCAATGCATCCTTGCGGAAGGCTCGATCAGTCGCGCCGATATCTCCAGAACGACCGGCCTCACCCCCGCCACGATCTCACACCTTGTTGCCGATCTCGAAAGCGACGGACTCCTCGCGGAACTCGGCACCGGGCCCTCTGCCGGCGGCAAGCCACCAACGCTATATGGCGTGAACGCGGGAGCCCGGAGCGTCATCGCTGTCGACCTGAGCGACGGGGAGCGGGTCGGCTCGGTGCTGGACCTGAAGGGCACCTCGGCATACCGCACCACCAGATCAGAACACTCCTTGCGGGGCCAGGCCGGCATTGAACAGCTCATCGAAACAATCGACGAGCTACTCGAAGAGACGCCGGCGCCGGTGCTCGGCATCGGAATCGGCTCACCCGGTGTCATCGACAGCACAGGTGCTGTCATCGAAGCGTCCTACCTCGACTGGCACAACGTGCCGCTCGGCGCCCTCCTCTCCGAGCGGTACTCGGTGCCGGTTCACATCGTTAACAACAGCCGAGCTGCGGCGCTGGCGGAGTACTCCTTTGGCGGCCACGACGCCGAGAATCTGCTCGTGGTCAAGATCGGCAACGGTATAGGCGCCGGCATCTTGATCGACGGTCGCATCCACTTTGGAGAAGACGCCGCAGCCGGAGAGATTGGTCATGTAGTGATCGACCCCAAGGGTCTCCCCTGCTACTGCGGCAAGGTCGGCTGCCTGGAGACGATGGCCGCGGCACCCCGCCTGGTCAACGCATTCGAGCCACATCTCGATATCGAGGCCGACAGAATGGCCGACTGGCTGATAGCTGCTGGCACAGCACTCGAACGGGGCGATGACGCGATCCTTCACATCGTCGAGACCGTCGCCCGCAGCTTGGGAACGGTGCTGGCCACAACAGTTGCCATCCTCGACATTCACAAAGTGATCATCACCGGCATCGTTTCGCACCTCGGTGATCCTTTCCTCGATCGTCTTCGCACTGAGATCGACAACGCGGTGTTGCCGGCACTCGCATCAAAACTCGAGCTTTCTTACGGCAGAACCGGGGAGCGTGCGGTTCGCATGGGTGCAGCTGCGCTAGTTGTAAATCAGGAACTAGGAGTCGTCTGATGACTGTCACAAGGCCCAGCCTGGTCACGCCCCAGGTGACCCCCCCTCTCGACCCCGGGTTTCGCCCTGCGGTCTTGGCAAACCGGGCATTTCGCAAAGCTGTTGCCGAATC
>CAXMRC010000163.1:0-27393 GCA_964195945.1 uncultured Gemmatimonadales bacterium | reverse complement strand
CAGGGGCTGGAGATCAACTTTCCGTTGCCATTGTCTCCAACTGCGCAAATATCTGATCGACACTGGCGATGTCGAGAGCACCGGCCACCCGCAATACGACTGTGCCTTCGGTGTCGGTGACGACCCAAAAGGGGAATGCTGTTGTACCGAAGAGCCGCGATGCTGCCCCGGTCTCATCCACGATCACAGGGAACGGGAACTGCTCCGCATCAAGGTACGGCAACAGAGGGTTGTCCCTGGTGTCGTCGATCGCAGAGGTGACTGTGATCAATTCAACGTTCGGGAACCTTGCCGCGTTGGCCGGGTACCACGCTTCGAGTTCTGGGAGCTCGGCCTGACAGTATGGGCACCAATGCGCCCACACCATCCATACGCGCGCTTTGCCGTCGGCTGATGCCAGGCTGAGGTTATCCCCTGAGTAGTACTCCTGGCCGACGATCGTTGCCAGGGTCATCTCTGCAAGGACCGCAGGATCGTTGGCGCTGTTCTCGAACAGAGGCAGGCTGCCGTCGGCGCCCTGGGTGGGAATCGATGCGGGAGAGGCACCATCTGGGTTGACTGCTGCTGCGATATTCCCACCGAGGGCCGCTACCTGGTCACCAAGGATATCGACGTCGCGACGTAGGGGTTTGAGGTCGGTGACATCCTCGGTCAGAGCAGCTACTTCATCGGTGAGATCACTTGATTGAAGAAACTGAGCAACCTGAAGGGCCAGCACTGCGACGAGCATCACTGCGACAGTTGTCAACAGAGCCTTGCTCAGGTCTCGAGGTTGGCCGCCTGCCTCGTTGCTGGGGGATTCCGGTTCAATCTCATCTGTTGTCGTGATCGGGTCAGTTTCATTCATGCCGTAAGTATGCCCGCCAATGAATATAAGGGCGAGTCGAGTATGTCAGCGCGCCGACGATCAATTGGTGATTTCAGGGACCGTCTCGACGGCCGGTTTCCGCGCCCTATCTCTTCTGTGCCGCACCGTGATGACCGGGTCGTCTCCAGTGAGGTCGACCATCGTGTCTACAGCGAGGAGATCTCGGAGCTCGTCGATGGACCCAGCTTGATCGGTGACGATGCCGTCGATCATGATGTTATTGCCGCCGGGCTCACCGTCGCGAAAGTCGGTCTTGAGCGCAATCACTTGCTTGTTCATCCCCCATGCGATCCCGGCTTCGATGCACGCGCCCTCGTCTGGGACCCGTCCGTCGAGCACAAAGACGACTAAGTCGGCAGCCTGCACCTCTCTGATATTCATCCGGAAAATGTGCTCTCGCGCTTTGTCCAGGTCCATGCCGTCCTTCTCGATGAGGTTCGACAGAAGACCGACGTCTTCCTGGGGGAACCACGTGGAATAGCCGAGTTCGTGGATCATCGAGACAACCTTCCGATTGAACTCTCGTTCCGCTTCGTTGAACAGGCTGGCCGCGTAGTAAACGCGTCGCTGGCTAGTCATTCGCACACCCTTCCGTGGCCCTCTACGCACCAGGACCAACTGCTCACGCACGGTAGTCGGAATGTCTGGAGAAGCAGATTTGTCGTCTCCCCGATGGCGAGATTGCAGTATCCTGACGAAGACGGACCAACAATCCGTATCCCATTCGTGGGGGTGACACGGTTTCGACTGTGAAGGTTGATGTGTCGGAAGCGAGCCGAGGAACCCCGGAGTCCTCGTTAAATTGCCGGGAAACAAATACGTGCCGACAACGATATGGCACTGGCTGCCTAAATAAGGCGCCTGTCCGCCCGGGGGGTCCCTGCCTCACCGGAACCGGGCAACGCAATGCAGGGTGCTCCCACCTGGGAAGTCAGGAACCGGTGGGTCAAGACTTAACTGACTAGGGCCTTGGGAAACTTGCCGGCAGAGTCCCTCGGTCCGAAAACTTGCTGCCGGCTGCGCTCGGAGATGCCGGCGCTGAAACTTCATAGGACGGGGGTTCGATTCCCCCCACCTCCACCACGATGAAGGAGACCCCGCCGACGTCGGCGGGGTCTCCTTCGGTCAGGCCGGAGTCGGACGGGCGTAGATCGACAGCGGCGGGCTAGATCCAGGGGATTAATCGCAGAAGTGAGACGTCTACTCATTGTGAAGGTCGTCCCATGAAGAGTCGTCGGGTACGGCTGTTGCCGATGACACAACGAGCTACCAGAACCCGGCATGGCGGGTCGAGATTCGGGTGAGATACGCCGACGAATCCACAGAACGAATCGGAGGAGCTGGCTATGCGTATGCAGAAGAAAGCCCGAGTGATCCTGTAGCCGGCCTTTGGGTCGCGGTTATGCCGAGTCCCGACGGCACGGCGGTGCTTGGCCAGTGGTCGGGGGAGTGTGAGGCTCCAAGCGCCCATATGATCCACATGGGAAATGTCACAGTCGGATTTGGCAACGATGGAGAGCTGTGGCCGGAATCCTGGGCACTCGGGTGGCGGGAAGACGGAGTCGCCCTCGCCGCAATCACGTGGGGTGCCTGTTCGTCTCAACCTCATGGAAGTGGTGTTTTCACCGTGACCCGTGACGGCGGAATCGCGCCGCTCTATCCGACGACCACGGGGGGAGTGATTGCACAGCTGATCAGTCCGAACGAGCCAAGGTCGATCCCGCTCACAGAGCTGCCAGTTGGTATGCCGTTCGACTTACGGCGGCAATTTGACGGACTTGCAACCGAAGCCATCGATATCGGCAACGGGTCTGGTGCGCTGGGGATGCGCGGCGGCGACCCGATGATCACGTTCATGTGCAACGAATCGAAGGTATTCGTGGGCCCGGTGCTTTCCGACGACTACGAGGGTCTCTATGCCGCGGCCGTAGGGTTCGCTGAGCAGAAAGGATGCCGACCGATGCTGGCGCAGCCTATCGAATGCCTCGGCACCGAGTCTGACCCCGTCGCCTGCCGCGAATAGCAGTACCAACCAGGGACCTTTGCATCTGCCCACACCGTCGCAGGCCGGTTACTCTCAATGAAGCAGACACCCGAGGAGGTTGAGATGCTGCAACCAGGTACCAGGGTTCGCAGGATGACCAAGAAGGTCGGCCAGCCATCGCCAGAAGGCAAGATCGTTGGAAAGAGCGGTCATGCCTACGAGATCAAATGGGATGACGGCCACACGAGCATTACCGATCCAGTCGGTGTTGTGAAGGTCAAGCGCCTTGTAGAAATCAAAAAGAAGGGCTGACGTCACAGGGCGGTCACTTGTAGAACGCCCGATGTTGCCGACAGGAAAGCTACAGCGAACTCCCTGGAGGAGCTGTGGCGAAGACCGTTGGCAACCGCATTACCAAAGTGGTCCAGCAGCAAGAGCCGGACTGGGCCAACTCCACCGAACAGCACTTTGCTTCGCTCCTCGACAGCTATGGCATCGACTGGCTCCACGAACCGCATCAGTTTCCGATCGCCTTTGACGATCAGGGCAGGCCCACTGAGTACTTTGCACCTGATTTCTACCTGCCCGAGACCGGCGAATACATCGAATTGACAGTCCTCAAGCAAGATCTGTGCACAAAGAAGAACGGAAAGCTCCGCAAGCTCCGAGAGCTCTATCCCGACGTGGGGTGTCGAATCATCTACCGGAGAGACTACGAAAACCTTGCCCTCAAATACGGATGGGAGCCCGACCCAGAGTTTCCTCAGCTTGGCGTTCCTGCACGCAACCCTGGGCCACCACAGATACGGGTCGCCAGCTGATCAGTAGTCGGGCTTACGGCGCCGACGACAGGGTGCCATTGAGATCGTTGCTGCGGGTATGCCAGCCATCCCAATTGGTGGTTCCTCCCTGATCCCAGACCCAGTGAGAGATTGCGGTATCGGTGTATTGATACGTGTTGTAGTCAAACGTGGCTGAGTCGAATACCGATATCGTGCCGTCGGTGACCAAACCCGTATTCCCTGAGTTGGTGATCGTGTTGCCGGTAACGACGGTGCCTTGCGGTGTCAGGGTTCCAGTCAGGCCGTAGCCGATGATGACAACTGCGTTGTGGTTCCCACTCATGACGTTGTTGGTCACCGTGGCATTTGGGCCGGTGATCTGTACGGCACCGTTGTAGAACTTGTCTCCTGTGTCGGCAATTGACCCATTGCCGGTGAACTCATTGTTGGTGATAGTGACTGCAAAGCTCTGGTCGTGGTTGATGCCGGCGTACCAGTTGTTCTCGATGACGTTGCCTGCAAAGTACGCATCGGTGTTGTCCATATATGTCCACAGGCCCGACCCGTGGTTGTCGTGAACATGATTGCCGGTGACCTTGAGGTTCGTTGTTGCCAGGAATTTCGCCCCGGCGAGGTCGGCGGCGCGTGATGCCGGGTCGTCGTTGTTGTGGGCGATTTCATTGTCGTCGATGACCGCATTGGACCCGCCATCTACGTAGATGCCGGGAGCGTTGTTGTGGTGGACGTAGCAGTTTGAGATTGTGGAGCCGCCCCGGATCGAGATCCCGACGAATGCGTTGTCGCGAACCTCGCAATCGGTGATCAGCCAACCGGTACCCTCAGCGTTGATGGCACCCTTGTTGATCGCGGATGTGTAGTTCTTGACCTCGATACCGCGGATGGTCACGTTGTTGGCGGTGCCGGTAAAGGCAAACGCGGTCTCATTGACACCATCCATGATGGTGCCGGGCTCACCGATAAACTCTTGGTCTGCCTTGGGCACCACTTGTTGCCGAAAGTGCGTCCCTGCCTCGACAAAGATTCGGGCACCTGCGGGCTGCGAGTCGGCTACTTCCTGGATCGACCAACCGACCGGCACTACCGCGTCGAATCCTGCCGGAACGACCGGTGGGACATAGCCGGGAGGTGGCGGTGGTGGGGCGGGCAAGCCGAGGGCACGGCTCAAGAAAGAAGCCATCTGGCCCCTGGTCACGTTGTCATGCGGGCAATACCTGGTGTTGTCTGGAGGGTTGCATCCCGCGGTGATGCCCGCACCGGCGAGCCGGTCAATCGATCCCTCAAAGATCGAGTCGTTGTCGTCCGTGAATTTGTCGGGTGTGGTAGATGGCAAAGACAGCGCCCTATCCAAGAAGGCGGCCATCTCGCCGCGAGTAACCCGGCGATCAGGGCAGAACCCTTCCGCGCTGCACCCTTTCGTGATGCCCGAAGCCGCCAGTGCGTTGATGTTGGTTTCAAACACAGAACCGTCATCGTCGGTGAAGTAGTCGAACGACGAAGCCTTCAGATCGAGCGCCCTCATCAGGAACGCCGCCATCTGGCCCCTGGTGACAGAGGCCTCGGGACAGTAGAGGTCGTTCAGCGGCGGATTGCAGCCTTTGGTGATGTCGGCGAAAGCGAGCTTCTCGATATCGGTTTGGTGCACGGTGCTACCGGTATCGCGAAAGCCGCTGACCGGATTGTCTCCACATCCGACTCGCTCACTACTCAGAACCAATGAATCGAAGTCGAACGAGATGCTGCCAGGTGCGGTTTCTTCGCCTCCGTAGTACACATCGGACCAGAAGCTCTTGACGTTGATTCCGGTGTCGGCAGAGCCGCGGAACTTGAAATCGTCCTGATAGAAAGCGAGTTGCTCGTCGACCCAGCCTTCGAGCAGTCCGTTGGCGACCCCCGGCGTATTCATATCGACATGGCCCTCGACGCAATACCACGCGTCGTGGCGCAGCGTTCCTGTCTGGTCGTCCCACAAGATCAAGTCGCCGTTGTCGGAGGCCTGATCGCGGTGATAGACGTAAAAACCGAGTTGGGTGTATTCCGAATCACGGCTCGTGTAAGTGGGGGAGAAGAACATGCGGGCGGACCAGCCAGGCTGGGCGTCGGACGGTTTGATGTTGTTCCTCGCGGATCCCGAGTAGAGGCCGGCCGGTCCCGGGAGCTTGCCGCGTCCGTAGTTGGTGAATCCGTCTGGAACCCGCAGGTAATACCGGAAGTACAACTCGTCGGGGTCGGCGATTCCCTGGTCCTCGAACTGCCAGTGCATGGCGGAACCAAAATGAGACCCTGCAGGTATAGAGACTTTGATCCCGCTGCCGTCCGATCCGTCGAAGACAGTTGTGATCCGATTCCTGGTGCCGATGTCGGCGTCGAACCAGTCGGTTGCCCACGTTGCTGGCGAATCGGTGTATGGCTCGTCGAGGTAGACGGTAGGGCCGGCGGTCGCAGGAGCGCCCCCCAATAGCGTTGCCATTACCGAGGCGATTGCGAGGATTGAAAGAAGGCGAAAACGATTCATTGTCCTGTGGACTCGGTGCGGCTGACGTGTCCGAGGTGTTAGTGGTCCGCTGTTCGCTGAGCTGTAGCCGATGCCAGGCTCAGGTTGGTGATCGGCAGTATGGACTCATTCCTGTAGCTACCGGAAACACCGTCACATGGTCTCTTTGGTTTCTACAGTTGATGCCGATATACCCGGTGGGGGAGGCCGAGTGCGGCATGTGCTGGATTGGGCCCCCGAAGTCAACTCAGTTGGAGATAACCAATCATGAAGGCCAGCAGGATCACGAAGCTTCTTATCGCTCTTGTACTTGCTCTCGCAGCATGTGGCGGAGAGACTGATACCACCACGACGGTAGCTACGAGCATTACAAAAGCCCCGGCTGCGACTACGAGCGAGGCACCCACGGACACCGTTGCACCCACCGAAACGACTGGCGCCGCCAGTGGTGCGGTTGACAGCCTCGAGGAGGTGCGTGGGGCCATCGTCAGAATTGTCGCAGAGGGAAGCTTCGCCGATCCCGAGTATGGACAGCAATACAACGCGGCGGGTTCTGGTAGCGGCTTCTTCATCGACCCTTCCGGTCTCGCAGTTACGAACAATCACGTCGTCACCGGTGCAGCATTCCTCCAGGTCTACGTTGACGGCGAAGAAGCACCTCGTAATGCCCGTGTTCTAGGCGTCTCGGAATGCTCCGATCTGGCTGTAATCGATGTAGACGGTGACGGGTTTCCATACCTGGACTGGTACGACGGTGACATCGCCGTAGGCACCGCTATCTATGCGGCCGGGTTCCCGCTCGGCGACGAAGAATTCACCCTTTTGGATGGGATTATCTCGAAACAGAATGCTGACGGCGAGTCCGACTGGGCGTCCGTCGATAGCGTCGTCGAGCACTCAGCCGATACTCTCCCCGGAAGCTCAGGCGGCCCTCTCGTTACCGACGATGGCAAGGTCGTTGCCGTCAACTACGCGGGTGACAGCTCAGGCCAGTCGTTCGGGATCGGCCGTGACGAAGCCCTGAAGGTTCTTCCCCGCCTCGTCGAGGGCGAGGATGTCACTTCGGTCGGTATCAATGGTCAGGCAATCTATGACGGGGCCTTCTCCGGGATATGGGTTGCTTCGGTGGCATCCGGCAGCGCCGCCGATCTTGGCGGGATCGAGTCTGGCGATCTGGTAACACTTGTCGAGGGGCTAATCCCTGGGACCGATGGCACCATGGCCGACTACTGCGACATCCTGCGCTCTCATGCTGTTGGTGATCCGCTCAGCGTCGAGGTATATCGGGCTTCTGATGACGTTTTCCTCGAGGGAACACTCAACACGGAAAAGATCCTCGAGGTGTCCTACTCCTTTGCAAATGAGCTTGAAGACGAGGTTGGAGACACGGGGACCAACGCCGCGGGATACGATTCCTACATCACGCTTGTAGACAGCGCCGGGATCATGAGCGTTGAGGTCCCTTCAGCCTGGACTGACACTGATCTCGAGAGCCTGTGGAGCTACGGCGACGAGAATGTGGGCATTTCGATTAGCGCTGCCTCCAACATCGCTGACTGGCAGTCGGGTTGGACCACGCCGGGGATCTTCTTTGGCGCATCCACGCTCCTGCCCGCATTTGATAGCGTCGATTCGCTTCTCGATGGCCAGGACTACAGCTTCGCCTGCAGCTACGACAGTCGAACCGACTACTCCGATGTCTTCTACGACGGTGCATACGATCTGTGGGTGGATTGTGACGGTACCGACACGATATTTGTCGTACTAGCCGCGGAGACCCCCGGCTCTGAGGTTTTGATGATGCTGCAGATCGTGGTCGTGGACGACGCCGATCTCGAAGCATTCGACGCCATTCTGGCGAGCTTTGTTGTTGACGAAATAGCGCTTGCCGAGTTCTCGAGGTAGCGAGTGCCGACTCATGCATGAGTCGTGGACTGAGCGGCTGATCCGTGAGGCCCACGAGGCAGGGAAGCTAGATGTAACCGAAGGTGCCGGTCGGCCCATTGAGGGTCTGACCGGCACCCACGATCCGGCCTGGTGGGCGAAGAACTGGGTCAAGGCCGAGCGCCTCCGCACTCAGATGGCCGAGCTAACGCGCGAGATCGAGATGAGTGTTCCCCGTCTTCTCGCCGGCACCGTCGTCAGCGACATCCGGTCTGGCCTAGAGTCACTCAACGCCAAGATCCAGGCGCACAATGCGAGGTCCCTGGGGAATTCGCGCCCTCTGCTCGACGTCGAGCAGCTTATGAAGGAGCGGGCTCGCCAGGCCTGACCTAGGGAGGGAATTCAATGAGTAAGAGGACGGTGCTGATCGGGCTTGTTGGAGCTGTGGCGATGCTCGCCGGAGCCGTGTGGTTCTTCTTTCTGCGTAGCGATGCGCCCCCACCGGCGACGCTCGAGGATGCGGTTGCTTCGCTCACGACGACAACGGCCGCCGATTCGACCGGAGAGACCACAGCAGCGCCCGATACCTCGACCGCCCGTGAAGGACTCGATGGGGCTTGGATTGTCGACCGTGCGGTGTCGTTTGTTGGCTACCGGATCGATGAGGAGTTGGCGAGTCTCGGTTCCGCCACCGCGGTTGGCCGGACCGGCGAGATTGATGCGACCCTCACTTTTTCCGGCATCGAGGTTTCCGACCTTGCCGTGACCGTCGATATGACCACGCTCGAAAGCGACCGGTCGCAGCGTGACTCTGCCATGCGGACCCGTGGACTCGAGACCGCGAGTTTCCCAGAGTCGAGTTTCGTATTGACCAGCGCTGTCGACCTTGGGGCGGTTCCCGCTGAGGGGGACACCTTTGCAGCGACGGTGACCGGTGACCTTACCTTGCACGGCGTCACCCGGTCGATCGTGCTCGACCTTGAAGGATCGCTGGTAGACGACACCGTAGTTGTTGTCGGATCAGTCGACATCGCGATTGTCGATTACGGCATAGAGAAGCCGACCGGGTTCTCCGTACTGGATATCGCCGACGTCGGCGTTCTGGAGATCCAGCTCGCCTTCATCCCCGCCTAACCAAGCGCCCGTTTTAGGAAGGCTGCCATCTGCTCGCGGGTGACACGGTCGTATGGGCAGAACTCTGTGTTCTCCGGTGGGTTGCAGCCTTTGGTGATTTCGGCCTTGGCCAGGATCGCGATTTGGCTTTGGAAGATGCTGTCGTCATCGTCGACGAACGCATTTCCGCCGCCGTCGTCGGTGAGCCCCAGAGCCCGCACCAGGAACGCAGCCATCTGTTCTCTGGTCACAAAGGCGTCCGGGCAGAAGTTGTCGTTGATGGGAGGGTTGCAGCCTTTGGTGACACCGGCAGTGGCGAGCCGATCGATGGACGTTTCAAAAATGCTGCCGTCGTCATCACTGAATAGGTTGCCGTCGCCAGAATCGGTAAAACCAAGCGCCCTCGCCAGGAAGGCGGCCATCTGACCCCGTGTTACGAAGTCGTTAGGGCAGAAGCTGGTGTCGCTGCAGCCCTTGGTGATCTCCGACTCGGCGAGCCACAGAATGTCATCCAGGAAGACCGAGGTGGCGACATCATCAAAGCCGATTAACTGGATCACCAGGCCTTCAGCGGTCTCGGCCAGAACCGTCAGTTTGGTGCCCTGGGCGATCAGCGATTCACCTTGATCCAGATCGAATCGAGCGGCATCGCCAACCGCAGTGACGTGATCGATCGAGTTCGGGGATGGGGGATAGCTATAGGGACGCGACGAGAGCCCGCCGCAGGGTTCGACAGCTTCTGTGAAGGGATCTGTGCACCATTGCTCGATGTAGTGGGCGCTGACACCCTCAAACGTCTCTGGGATCGGGTCGAGGGCGGAGTTGATTCGTGCATCGAGTGCAACGAAAGAGTATGGATAGTCGGTCGGCAAGATCACCATCTGGGTCCCGTCAACGCCGAGGGGGGCGATGGTCAGCTCGGTGACCCCGCCCGCATAGAACACGACGTCGAGCGGGTCAACCCACCCGGCGCGGTAACGGTTGAAGGCAAGCGAGGCGTACGGGTCATCGGCTCTGCCGAGAAAACTGTCCGGCATGTTGCCGCTCATGTAGTCGATGGGATTGTCGTACTCGTCGAGCGTTTCCCCTGAGAAGGAGTGGGGGAAGCTGATTGTGTGGCCGATCTCGTGTGCTGCGGTCGTGATGTGCGCCGGCCGCAATCCTGAGGGCTTCACCGATCCGCCCTCGATGACCGCCCAACGTTGATTACCGGGGAAGGTGGGGAAGCTGAGGCTCTCACAGTTGCTGCAATAGAGACCAGGTCCACCCAGCCCCGCGTTAGAGGTGTTGTCGAGAACACCTATAGCCCCGTCGTCGCTCCACAGCGGATTGTCCTCGGCTGCGGCGGACATTGCATCGGCGCAGGTCTGGAATCCGAATCCGGAGACGGTCAGCACCTTGCGCGCCATAAACGTCGGGCTGTAGGCCCCCCCAGACAACCCCTCGTAAAACGTTGTGACCTCGTTGTTGAGCGTTGCGGTCGCCGCGGGAAGGGTGACACCTCCAGTTGCTCCCGTCCAGGTGCACACATACACGCCGATGCGGTCATCGGTCAACGAGTAGCGGCGGACGTCATTCGGCCAGACAACAAGTTGTAGCGGGTCGCCGGAGAATTCGTCGAGGGCGTTGGTACCGCGGGCAGCGTCGTCAAAGATCGGGGCAACAGCATCGGTCTCCGCAGGCCTGGTCACGCCCGCGACGAAGGGCTCTGGCCCGCTTGCCGCCCCCACGGGTGAAGTGGCCAGTGCCGGGGCCATAACCAACACTGCCATTGCCAAGATCCTGCGCATTTGCGGTGACATCCTTCGAGACGATTCGAGCAACTCTATCCCGCATCGGCTTTTGTGTGCGTCAACTTGAACAGCCGGATCGGGACATTGTGTCCGAACCGGGGTGCTTGCCCACGCGCACCGGTTACGCAGCGGGTTGGTATCCGAGACTGGGCGTTAGCTACGCCACAGCGAGTACTCGAGGTTCATATCCGGGACATGAGGAAGGTGCTCAATGTTGCCGGCACCGCCGACCTGGTAACAGGTATAGCGGAATAGCCATGGGTCTTCGGCAGAGCAGTCAATCCGGCTGGCGGTGGCGTTCTTCTCAAAGGCAAGCCGAAATCCGGCCTGAGACCGGGCCTTCCTGGCACGCTTCTATCATCGGCCCATGAGCAAGATCCTTCCCGACAACTTCGTTTGGGGTGCCGCCACCTCCGCTTTCCAGATCGAAGGCGGGCGTTACCAGGATGGCAAGGGGGAGTCGATCTGGGATCGATTCTCCGACATCGGCAGGATGCCCGACAGCGGTGATGTCGCATGCGACCATTTCCACCGGTGGCGCGAGGACATCGCCCTCATGGCCGAGCTTGGGATCAACGCGTACCGGTTTTCAACGGCATGGACGCGGATCATTCCTGACGGTGCGGGCGAGGTCAATGAAGCCGGGCTCGAGTTCTACAGCGACTTGATCGACGAGCTGATGCACAACGGGATCACACCGTGGCTCACCCTCTACCACTGGGACCTTCCTCAGGGACTGCAAGACAGCGGCGGATGGCTCAATAGAGACACCGTCGATGCTTTCGTCCGCTATGCCGACGTTGTCAGCAGCTCCTTCGGCGATCGTGTTGCCAACTGGATCACTCACAATGAGCCGTGGGTTGCGGCCCACTTAGGGCATGGCATCGGCTTTTTCGCCCCAGGGATCGCCGACTTCGGATCTGCCTTGATCGCCGGTCATCACATTCTGCTCTCGCACGGACGAGCGGTCCCTGTGATCCGCAACAACTCCGTCGATTCGCATGTCGGCATTGCACTGGACTGCCGTCCGTCGCGCCCTGCCAGCGAGGATCCCGCGGACATCGTTGCGGAGCGGATCCATGACGGATTCCGTAACCGGTGGTTCTTTGACCCGGTCTTTGGCAAGGGTTACCCGCAAGACACGATTCGGGTAGTTGAGCAGCGAGCTGTTTTCGAAGGCGAAGGCTTGCCTTTCGTCCAGCCAGGTGATCTCGATGAGATTGCAGTTTCGATCGATTTCCTCGGGCTCAACTACTACAGCAGCGTCGATATCAGCGCAGCGGACCCAGAAGGGGCGGGTGCGGCACTGCCGGAAGGCCCGGATCAACCGGAGGGCTACACCGAGATGGGTTGGGAGATCACTCCCGATGCGTTGACCGAATACCTAGTGAAGCTACAGGCGGACTACTCGCCCGTCTCGATCGTTGTTACTGAGAATGGTGCCAGCTATTCGGACGGTCCTGGAGACGACGGAGCGATTCACGACCAACGCCGAATCGACTACCTCGACAGCCATATCAGGGCGACGGCGATGGCTCGGCAACGCGGTGCGCCGGTCGACGGTTACTTCGTTTGGAGCTTGCTTGACAACCTCGAGTGGGTTGCCGGCTTCAGCCAGCGATTCGGGATTGTCTGGGTCGATCATGCAACCGGCCGTCGTATCCCGAAGGACAGCTTCCACTGGTACCGCAAACTCATTTCGCACGGGTTCGATGAGGACTAGATGCCGGCGGCCCGGTCTCGCAGTACGGCGATGGTGGCGTCTGCAATCGCTTCAAACGAAACGGCGTCTGTATTCCACGTGGCGTCATAGAGAAGTGGATCATCTATGTCGACGCGGAAGTGCCGCTTGAGGAGCCGCTTCCTCCCTGAATCTTGTCGGTCAATTGCCGCCAATGTCTTTTTCTCGCTGAGACTCCGGAGTTTCATCATCCTGGCGACCCGGGCATCCTCAGGGGCGACGAGCCTGATGGATACCGATGGCCCGAGGTCTCTGGTTACCTCAGAGCCCGCCCGACCCACAATCACTGCCTCGCCGACCTCCGCCAGGAGTCGCACCAGCCGGAACATACGGTCGGCAACAATGTCTTGGTGGGTCGACGAGATAAGGATTTGGCGGAAGAAGTCATCGGCGGTCCGGTGGTATTCCTCTCCGAGCAGGGATTCAACAGAGACGGTGAGGTCAGGATCGTCTGCGACCATTTTCACCAGCTTCTGATCGAACATTTCCCACCCGCCAAACAGCTCGGTGTCATCTTGTTGTTCGAATCTCTCGATCAGCATGTTGGCAAGAGTGTGACCGCCGGCACCCGCTTGGCGTGAGATGGTAACAAAAGGTCTGATCCTGGCGAGTTGTTGACCGCCGCCGGGTTTGGCACCATACAGATGTCCGTGGAGGAACTTCTCTATCGGATTGGCAGGACTCATTGCGACTCGCCTCCTTAGATCCAGATCAGGTCTACCTCGATTCTACGTCGATATGCAATCGACCGGCTAGGGCGATCCGGCCCTCATCGGCGGGCCAGCGGTGCAATATGCTCGAAGGAGCGGATGGCGGGTTTTCCACGAGTACAAAGCGTCTACAGTCCTGCCTTCGCACAAGATCCGACCTCTGGGTACGCTCACCCAAAATCCGGTCGGTGAGCAAAACGGGTATGTGAGGGAAGATGGACACGGAGCACCGTCAGTCGAAGAAGACGCAGGGGCTCTATGACCCTGCATTCGATCACGACGCGTGTGGCATCGGCTTTGTGGCAGATATCAAGGGCCGAAAGACGCACCAGATCGTCGCCCAGGGCCTCCAGGTGCTGGCGAATCTAACTCACCGTGGCGCGGTTGGCGCCGATCCGCTTGCCGGCGACGGGGCCGGGATGCTCCTCCAGATCCCCGACACCTTCTTCCGTCCCGAGATGGCCCAACACGGTGTCGAACTCCCCGCTTTGGGTGACTACGGCGTCGGGATGATCTTCCTTCCGCAAGACCCGATTGACCGGATCGTTGCTGAGAACTTGCTGATTGAGCTCGTCATTCGCGAGGGACAAGAGATGCTCGGCTGGCGGGACGTTCCGGTGGATCCGTCCTGTCTCGGTGAGAGCGTCAAGCCGATTGAGCCGGTGATCCGCCAGCTTTTCATTGGGCGCGGCACGGGCATCGTTGATGCTGATCATTTCGAGCGGAAGCTCTACGTGATCCGCAAACAAGCCCATATCCAGCTCGGGCAACGGGCTCCCTACCTGATTGAGCGCGGCAACTTCTACGTGACGTCGATGTCGGCTCGCACGATCACGTACAAGGGGATGATGTTGGCGGAGAACCTGGCGACGTACTACCCGGACCTCACGGATGAACGCGTCGAGTCAGCCCTCGCCCTCATCCACCAACGTTTCTCCACCAATACCAATCCCTCGTGGCGTCTCGCTCAGCCGTTTCGTTTCCTTTGTCACAACGGTGAGATCAACACCGTCCAGGGAAACGTCAATTGGATGCTGGCGCGTCGCCACAACATGTCGTCGGAGGTCATCGGCGATGACCTCGAGAAACTTTGGCCGCTTATCGGCGATGGCGCTTCGGACTCAGCCACCTTTGACAACGCTCTTGAGCTGCTTCTGGCTGGCGGCTACTCGCTCGGTCACGCCATGATGCTGATGATCCCAGAGGCATGGGCGGACAATCCGCTGATGGATGCTGGTCGCAAGGCGTTCTACGAGTACCACGCTGCGGTAATGGAGCCTTGGGACGGTCCAGCGGCGGTCGCGTTTACTGATGGACGCCAGATTGGGGCGACTCTCGACCGCAATGGGCTCCGCCCGTCACGCTACTTCGTTACCGACGACGACCTGGTTGTGTTGGCTTCGGAAATGGGCGTCCTCGACATCCCCGAAGAGAAGATCGTCAAGAAGTGGCGTCTGCAGCCCGGCAAGATGTTGCTCATCGATCTCGAGCAAGGACGCATCATCGATGACGCCGAGCTCAAGAACGATCTCTCAGGTGCCAAGCCCTACCAGCAGTGGCTGGACGAGACGCAGATCCACATCGCAGAGCTTCCCCAGGAAGTCGCAGCAATGGGCCCCGACTCAGAAACGCTGCGTTGTGCGCAGAAGGCGTTTGGCTACACCAGAGAGGATGTCGAGTTCTTCCTGAAGCCGATGGCGACTCAGGGTCAGGACCCGATTGGCTCCATGGGCAGAGACACACCGCCCGCCGTTCTATCCGACCGTCCGAAGATGCTCTACGACTATTTCAAGCAACGTTTCGCCCAGGTCACTAATCCGCCGATCGACCCGATTCGTGAGCAGACGGTGATGTCCCTCGTATCGCTGATAGGCCCGAGACCCAATCTGCTCGATCTCCACACAGGGGGGACGCATAAGCGGCTCGAAGTCTCGCATCCGATTCTCAGGAACGTGGATCTCGAACGTGTGCAGCGAATCGAGAATCACGTTGATGACGCTTTCCGAACCAAGAAACTGAGCATCTGCTACCCGGCTAGCGAAGGTGCTTCGGGGATGCGGGGGGCGTTGCAACAGCTCTGCGAGACAGCGACTGAAATGGTCAGGGAGGGACGCAACATCCTGATCCTTTCCGATCGACGTCAGGACGTGGAACGTATTGCCATTCCCGCGCTACTGGCAACGGCGGCGGTGCATCATCACTTGATCAAAGAGGGGCTCCGCACCGAGGTCGGGCTTGTTGTAGAGACCGGCGAGGCGCGCCAGGTCCACGACTTCTGTTTGCTTGGCGGGTATGGCGCTGAAGCCATCAACCCGTATCTGGCCTTTGACGTTATCCATTCCTTTGTCGATCAGCTTGATGGTGCCCCCACGCCCGAGGAGGCAGAGGGGCGCTATGTGAAGGCGATAAACAAGGGCATGCTCAAGGTGATGTCGAAGATGGGTATATCGACGTTCCAGTCCTATTGCGGTGCTCAGATATTTGATGCTATAGGTCTCAACACTGTGTTTATCGACCGCTACTTCACGGGCACACCTTCGGTGATCGAGGGTATCGGTCTTGACGAAATCGCCACAGAGACCGTGCGTCGACATGAGATGGCGTTTGGGGTCAAGGCCTATGCGACGACCGAACTCGATGTCGGTGGTGACTACGCGTATCGGATAAGTGGTGAGGATCACGTTTGGACGCCGGAGACGGTTTCGACTCTGCAGCATGCGGTCCGCTCGGCCGACTATGGGTTGTTCAAGCAATACACCGCCGCGGTGAACGACCAGACCCGCAAGCTAAAGAACCTGCGCGGTCTGTTCGAATTGGACCTGCTCCCGGAGTCGATTTCGATCGATGAAGTCGAGCCGGCATCTGAAATCGTGAAGAGGTTCGCCACCGGTGCCATGTCGTTCGGTTCGATTTCGTGGGAGGCCCACACGAATCTTGCGATTGCCATGAACCGGATGGGAGCCAAATCCAATACCGGTGAGGGCGGCGAGGAGCCGAGTCGGTTCGAGATAATGGAGAACGGCGACTCGATGCGCTCGGCGGTAAAGCAGGTGGCGTCCGGCCGTTTTGGAGTAACCACTGAGTACCTGGTTAGTGCGGATGACATTCAGATCAAGATGGCCCAGGGTGCCAAGCCGGGCGAGGGAGGACAGCTTCCCGGGCACAAGGTGAACGATTGGATCGCCAAGGTTCGACACTCGACGCCCGGAGTTGGTCTGATATCGCCTCCACCACATCACGACATCTACTCGATCGAGGATCTCAAGCAGTTGATCCTCGACCTCAAGAACGTCAACCCGCAGGCCCGGATCAGCGTCAAGCTGGTTTCGGAAGTCGGGGTCGGCACCATCGCCGCCGGCGTAGCCAAGGCGCACGCCGACCACGTGCTGGTCTCAGGGAACGACGGCGGAACCGGGGCCAGTCCGCTCACGTCAGTCATGCAGGCGGGATCGCACTGGGAGATCGGACTTGCGGAAACCCATCAGACATTGGTAGCCAACGAACTACGCGGTCGGATCGCCGTTCAGACTGACGGCGGTATTCGGACGGGACGTGATGTGATTGTCGCGGCGTTGCTTGGCGCCGACGAAGTTGGCTTTGGCACGGGGGCCCTCATCTCACAGGGATGCATCATGATGCGGAAATGTCATCTGAATACCTGTCCGGTTGGGGTGGCGACGCAGGATCCGGAGTTGCGGAAACTGTTCCCTGGGCAGCCCGAGCATGTCGTCAACTTCTTCATGTTTGTTGCGGAGGAAGCGCGCGAGATCATGGCACAGCTCGGATTTCGCACATATGCGGAGATGATCGGGCAGAGCGACCGGATCAAGATGAGGACAGCCGTCGATCATTGGAAGGCTCGAGGCCTGGATTTCTCCAGGGTGCTTTTCAAGCCGGAACCCGGACCGGGGGTTGCCATCAGCAACACGGAGAAGCAAGATCACAATCTGCAGGTGGCCCTCGACAACCAGCTAATCGACAAAGCGATAGCTGCACTGGAGGACCAGAAGCCGGTTTCGCTTGAGCTGTCGATCGCCAACACCAATCTGTCGGTCGGTGCGATGCTGTCTGGCGAGGTCGCTCGCCGCTACGGCCATGCAGGCCTCACTGATGACACTATTCACATCAAGTTGAATGGCACCGCGGGGCAGAGCTTCGGCGCCTGGCTGGCTCATGGTGTCACCTTGCATCTAGAGGGCGATGCGAATGACTATGTAGGGAAGGGTCTTTCTGGTGGCCGCATCATTATTGAGGCGGCACCACAGGGAATAACGGTGCCGAGAGAGAACATCATTCTGGGCAACACCGTTCTGTACGGAGCAATCTCCGGTGATTGCTATTTCAACGGTGGCGCCGGGGAGCGTTTTGCTGTTCGTAACTCCGGAGCGATTGCTGTTGTTGAGCGGGTCGGTGATCATGGGTGCGAGTACATGACCGGCGGTTGCGTCGTTGTCATCGGCAAGGCCGGTCGAAACTTTGGTGCGGGCATGAGCGGTGGCATCGCCTATGTGATTGATGATGCCGGCGACTTTGAACAGCGGGTGAATCGCGAGATGGTCGAGATCGAGCCGATCGCCAACGACCACAGCGCACCCGTCGATGTCGGGCGCGACCCGACACCCGAGGAGCTTCTGGCAGATCCGCTCCGCTATGACGTTTGGCGTCTCCGAACTCTTATTGAAAGACAAGCCCGTCTCACCAACAGTTCCAGAGCCGAAGAGATCCTCGCCAACTTTGATGACTATTTGCCCCGCTTCTACAAGGTGGTTCCTGTCGAATTCCGCAAGGCGCTTGAACAACGGCGTGCGGCAGTAGTAGGCGGTGGCTGATGGGTTCCCCCACAGGCTTCCAACGGATCGACCGCAAGGACCGTGGCTATCTGCCCGTTGCGGAGCGGAAACAGAACTACCGTGAGTTCTCCATCCCGCTTAGCGATCATGCAGTGTCAAAGCAGGGCGCCCGTTGCATCGATTGCGGTGTGCCGTACTGCCACTCGGGCTGTCCGGTTGACAACGCCATTCCCGACTGGAACGACCTTGTCTATCGAAAGAATTGGCGCGAGGCCATCGACGTTCTGCATTCGACCAACAACTTTCCCGAGTTCACCGGCAGGGTGTGTCCTGCGCCGTGCGAGGAGGCCTGCACCCTAAACCTCACCGATGTGCCGGTGACCATCAAGACCATCGAGTACTCGATCATCGAAAAGGCCTGGCAGAACCGTTGGATTGAACCGAAGATCCCGGGGCGCCGCACGGACAAGCGTGTTGCGGTCGTTGGGTCAGGTCCTTCGGGACTGGCGGCGGCTCAGCAATTGGCGCGCGCCGGCCACCAGGTGAAAGTATTTGAGAAGAACGCCAAGATCGGCGGTCTGCTCCGCTACGGCATTCCGGACTTCAAGCTCTCGAAACGGGTGATTGACCGTCGTCTGGCGCAGTTGCAGGCGGAGGGTGTCGAGTTCCGTGTCAACAGCCATATCGGCGTCAACGTGCCGGTGCGGAGACTGATTGACGACTACGACGCGGTGGTGTTGGCGGCGGGATGTGAGACTCCCCGCGACCTGGCGGTGCCGGGTCGCGATCTGGACGGGGTTCACTTTGCGATGCCCTTCCTGGCACAGCAGAACCGGCGAGTGGGTCGGGAGTCCATCGGGACGATGCCCCCGATCACAGCCGAGGGAAAGCACGTTGTTGTGATTGGGGGTGGCGACACCGGGGCCGATTGTGTCGGAACCTCGAACCGGCAGGGTGCCGCCTCGGTTACTCAATTGGAACTACTGCCAAGGCCTCCCGAGATGGCGGACAAGATGCTCACGTGGCCGAATTGGCCGTCAAAGGTGCGCACGTCGACATCGCACGAAGAGGGTTGCGAACGCATGTGGGCGGTTTCCACCTCCCGGTTTGTAGGTGAGAAGGGCACCGTGACGGCACTGCATGGGGTTGAAGTGGCGTGGGAGCAGGTCGCAGGACGCTGGGAGATGTCCGAGATTGCCGGCAGCGAGTTTGAATTGCGGGCTGATCTGGTGCTGCTGGCGATGGGGTTCGTGAGCCCGGTTCACGAAGGGTTTGTCGAGCAGCTCTCTGTTGAGCTCGATCAGCGCGGCAACATCTCCGCAAACACCGATGACTACGCAACCAGTGTTCCCGGCGTCTTTGCAGCAGGAGATATGCGGCGTGGCCAGTCTCTCGTCGTGTGGGCGATCAAGGAGGGTCGTCAGTGCGCCCGTGCTGTTGACGAGTTCCTGATGGGCAGCAGCGACCTACCGCGCTAACCGTCATCAGGCCTCTTTGGTTCAGCAAGAATGTCGGCTACAGGAAGGGGTGCACATGGGCAAGTTCGTTTTCCGGTTGTTCACCGGTATCCACGCAAAGCTGTACAAGCTGACCGGTGGTCGATTATTTGGCGGTGGTAAGAATGGTTCGGTTCTGGTTCTCACTCACAAGGGCGCCAAAAGCGGCAAGGTGCGCGACACGCCGTTGATGTTCATTCGGGAAGGGGACAGATACCTGATCGTGGCTTCAGCCGGAGGCAGCGAACGTAGCCCTGGATGGTATTTCAACTTGCTTGCTAACCCGGACTCCACGATCAATGTGGGCGGTGAGACAATTCGGGTATCGGCCAAGGACGCTGGCGCCGATCGGGACGCCATGTGGGCAAAGATTGTTGCGACCGCACCCCAATTCGGTGGGTACGAGGCAAAGACCGATCGCGTCATTCCTGTAGTGGTCCTTGAGCCTCAGTAGAGGTATCTAGTGGTGTATCTATGCGACGTACCACTAAAGAATGGCCGCAAGTTGTGCGACCTGGTCGGATGCGTTCCCCGCGACCGGTTCGCCGTGGCCAAATACCACGGTTTGGAATGTCAGCGCGGCCAGTTTCCGGATCGAGTCACCCGCCGATCCCATGTCTGGGGTGAAGTCGGGATTGGCTCCGATCACGCCACCATCGGCCCCGTTCATTGCGTCTCCGGCTACGAGCAATCCGCCGGCCTTGTCAAATACAGATATGTGGCCAGGCGTGTGACCGGGTGTGTCAATTATGTCGAGGCCAAAGATGTTATCTCCGTCGCCGACGCCAACGAGTTCCCGTGGAGACAAAATTCCCGGGATGTCTGCGGTTCCGGCATATGCGATTGCATCGGGTGCCAGGTTTAGCACTGCGGGGAGGCTTCCTTGGTGATCACCGTGCAGGTGGGTGACGATGACGTGCCCTACATCGGCCCACCCGAGGTCGAGAACTGCGAGGCTGGACTCGATCTCAGATTCGCTACCAGACACACCGGTATCGACGATGATTGCTTCACCACGACGTGCGAGGACGTAGGCGGACACGAAGCCGAGATTCACCCGCTCCCATGCGAAGGGGCCATCCTCGTCCTCCGACGTTGGAGCGCCTGTCGTCTCGGGTGAGGTGGTTGCAGCTGAGGTTGTGCTGGTGTCGCCTGGCTCACCTGTGATCCCCGCCGCTGTGGTTGCCGGGGCTGGATCGTCGCTACTGCAAGCGACGGCCGTGACCCCGAATACTGCAACTGCAAGGGTTCCTTTGCCAAGATCCATCATGAATGCACGGCGGCTCATAGCTGGTTTGGGGCGCATCATGTTCTCCCTGCGATGGCGTTCCCGCAGCGTACCCAGCCTGCTGCCCCAACTTTGACGGTATATCGTTGCCGCATGGCTGACGCTCCTCTACTCAAAGACTTTGTCGACCGTGCCTCGGTTGAGGCGATTGCCACTGCGGTGGCGACGGTGGTCGATGGCGTCGACTCCGCTGCCATCGTCGCTCGAGTTTTCGACGCCGATTGGCAGGATCGGGCTCTCAAGCAACGAATTCGCCACATCGCCGTCGCGATTCGCACGTTTCTTCCTACCGACTATGCCGATGCGCTCGCCTTGATGCGAAAGGCTGGGGAAAGCGTTGAAGCGGGCTCGTTGTCGGTGTGGTGTTTCAACGACTTCGTTGAAGAGTATGGAGTGGCTGAACCGGGAATCTCCCTTCCTGCTCTGGAACAGTTCACGAAGCTTGCGTCTGCAGAGTTTGCGGTTCGCCCATTCATCGAGCGCTACCCGGACCTGATGGCCCGCCAGATGCTCGAGTGGGCGCACAGCCATGATGCGGATGTGCGGCGATTGGCCAGCGAGGGGTACCGGCCGCGGTTGCCATGGGGGATGGGCTTGCCGGCTGTGAAGCAGGACCCTTCATCGGTCATACGTGTCTTGGCCGTTCTCTACCGGGATGAATCCGAGGTTGTGCGACGTAGCGTGGCCAACAACCTGAACGACATCAGCAAGGATCATCCACAATTGGCCGTTGACGTGCTTTCTGGGTGGGGTGATGGTTCGGAGGCAACCAGTGCGCTTACCAAGCATGCGCTGCGGACCTTGGTCAAGCAGGGCCATCCGGGGGCGCTTGCACTGCTTGGCTTTTCGATCGGGGCGCACGCGGTGATTGCTGACCTACTCGTTACACCACAGTCAGGTGTGGTTGGGGAGAGCGTCCATGTCGAGTTCTCTGTGGTCTCCACGGGTACCGAAATGCAGCCACTGTTGATTGACTACGCCGTCGTGTTCCAGAACGTCTCCGGCACGGGTTCGCGCAAGGTGTTCAAAGGCAAGGTAGTGCGGTTGGACGCCGGGGAGTCCGTCGCGATGAGACGGAAGATCAGTTTGCGGCAGATGACTACTCGGCGGATTGTCCCAGGACCTCACGTGGTCGAGGTTCAGGTGAATGGCGTAGTTCTCGCTTCGGTCGGTTTTGATGTGGCCGGTTGATCGGTCCGCCTGCGACTTCGATGGCGTTTCGAATGTCGACTGCGATGATTTCGTGGCGGTCACCCTCAACTGAGAGATTGCGTCCCGTCTCGGGGTAGGAGGGGAAAAGGCTGATGTCGCCGAGGTGATACTCGTGTCCCTTCACCTTGTATGAGGATCCGTTTGGGATTACGAGGTCTCCCTGGAGGCGCACGGCGATCTCGTTGATAGCCTTGATAGCTGTGTTGCCCATGAGAAGAATCGATCGTAGGTTCGGGAACATGGCGATTTCGGATTCGAGCATCCGTGAGCAATTGGCGATCGTTTCAGGTTTGAGCCCGAAACCGAGTTTTGGGCATTTGACCGCGGTGGTGACGTAGACGCCGAGGTTGCGGATGTCGGCGACGGTGGCAACGTCATATCCGGCCGCCACGAACGCGTCCAGAGTTTCGTGACATATCAGCGGGTCCAAGTCCGGTCGCCCCGATTTGGTGCGATCGGCGGGGGGAGCGGCCGAGATCATCATTACGCGTATATGGTCGAGGCGGGCGGGTAGGACGGGTTGAATGGTGCCTGCGTGGCGCACATCGGTGCACGGAAAGTCGATACAGCGGATTTGGTCGCCTGCCAGCATTCGCACCTCCATTGCGCACAGAGGCCTTCCTACCCGACTCCAGTATGCACGTTCCTGCAGGCTATGAGTAGGAAAGCTTTGGCGACGTCAGCCGCGGGACTGTTCGTCGGCAAGGGGATTGGCTTCCAGCCAGCGGACCAGGGCGAGTTCCATTTCGACATGGAAATAGCGGTAGAACGATTCTGCTCGTTCCAGCCGGTCGGTAGCTTGTGGTCCCACTTCCTTGTGGACCTTTGCCTTGTCAACGACATCAATCACGTGGATGGCGCCCTCGATGCGGCGCCTGGTCATTTCTACCAAGGGGTCCGACCGCAGCCGAAAGCGGTCGCGGCGGTGGCCGGGGAGTGAGACTCGTTCTATGAAGCTGGTCTGTTCCAACAGGCGAACCATGGTGCTGATAGAGCCGGTACTTGCCTGCAGTAGTTCTGTGAGCTCGGCCTGGGTCACATAGGGTTCCTCGCTGAGGATGAGGTAGGCAAAGATGCGCCCGCCCATTCGTGGGAACCCGAACTGTTCGAATACAAGGCTGAACGACTCAATCGACTCTGCGACCGACTGAGGAAGGGTACGCTCGGTTTTGTGATCCGAATCAGCCACGGGTGTCCCTTCCCGATAGGGACTTTTGCCTCTATCACTTATTTCAGTTATTACTGATATCGTTGATATTAGCGATATGGGCAGGTGATGACAACCTGCATGGCGAAAGGCCACACGATGATCGAACTCCACAAGGTGTCCAAGCAATTTGGGAACGGGGTCCCGATCGTGGCCCTTGCCGACGTCGATCTGAGCGTCAAGGCTGGCGAGTTCGTGGTTGTGTTGGGGCCGTCGGGGAGCGGCAAAACAACTCTCCTCAACATGATCGGCGCTCTCGACAATCCCTCGGGCGGTTCGATTGTTGTCGATGGATTCGACATCTCGAACGCAACACGCAAAGAGCTGTTTGAATTTCGCCGTACGTCAGTCAGTTTCATTTTTCAGAGCTTCAATATCTTCCCTGGTCTGACGGCTGCTGAGAATGTTCAGTTCGGCGCCGACGCAACCGGACGCGATGGTGTTGATCCAGGATTGATTCTCGAGTCCGTCGGGCTTGGCGAAAGAGTCGACCAATTTCCCCACGAGCTATCGGGTGGCGAGCAGCAACGTGTGGCCATCGCCAGGGCGCTCGCCACCGGGAACCCAGTCATGCTCGCCGACGAACCCACAGGCGAACTCGACTTCACAACCGGCGTCCAGATTCTCGATCTACTACAACAGCAGGCAAAGGAAGGTCAGGCGGTCCTGGTGGTCACCCACAACAGGGAGATCTCCCGGGTGGCGGACCGTGTTGTCGAGCTGAGCAGCGGCCGAATCGTGAGTGACGGTCCACCCGCCGAGGGCAAAGCACAGCTCGCAGAGTTGCATTGGTGACATCATGAAAGATTGGATTCTATTGCTCCGCTGGTCGTGGCGAGACCTGCGCAAATACTGGGTGAAGGTCATCGCGATAGCCCTTGTGATTGGGATCGGTACCGGTTCGTATGCGGGCCTTACCAGCACCGCCAACTGGAGGCGCGAGTCCAACACAGCCAGCCTGGACTTGCTCAACATGTACGACATCAGGCTCCAGCTTGCGGGCGAAAGTTCAATGCCGACAGGCGAGCTCGTAGCTGCGATTGGTGGCATCGAACACCTCGGTTGGGTGAAAGGGTCCGAGGAACGACTTGTCCGGCCGACTCAGGTGGACGCATCCACCGACGGCAAAACAATCCTGGTGCCCGGGCTGATGGTCGGCGCAGATATCACCAACGGTGGTCCCGACATCAATGGCTGGTACATCGAAACAGGCTCGGCGTTAACTGCGGCTGACCGCGGGGCTCCGATCGTTCTTCTCGACTACAGCTTCTTGGCCCACAATGACTTGGCTGCATCGGGTGCGATCACCATCAGCGGTGGCGAGGAACTGACGTACGCCGGCGGTGCGATGACGCCCGAGTTCTTTATGGTCGTCCCTGACAACACTTCCACATTTGCTCAAGGCACCTATGCCGGCGTGTTTACCTCGCTGGAGACGGCGCAGCGGCTCACGGGTATGGAGGGTGCGGTCAACGACCTCATCGTCACGGTCACGTCAGATGGCGACCGAGACGTTGTCGCGGCCGAAATCGAGGACGCGATTACCGCCCGCGGGGTCGGGGTAGACGTGATGATGAAAGAAGATGATCCGGCATACAGGATCCTGGTCGAGGACGTCGAAAACGATCAGGAGATGTTTGGCGTCTTTGCCTTTCTCATCTTTGTGGGAGCCGTGATGGGTGCGTTCAACCTGATCACAAGGCTCTCCGAGGCGCAGCGGAGGGAAATCGGAATCTCTATGGCTCTGGGAGTGTCGCCGCGCAAGATTGCGTTGCGCCCATTGCTGGTCGGTGCCCAGATAGCGCTGCTCGGCGTTGTATTCGGGGTCCTGGTTGGTGTATTGATCGGGCAATTGATGCGATCGGTGTTGGTGACTTTCCTGCCTCTTCCAATATGGACGACCGAGTTCCAATGGAATCTCTTCTTCTGGGTTGCGGTGGTCGGTTTCGTGATCCCCTTCTTTGCGGCTGCCTATCCGGTGTGGCGAGCAGTCAGGGTGAAACCGATCGAGGCGATCAGGACCGGACATCTGGCGGCTCGCGGTGGTGGCCTGGCACCATTGCTGAAGCGGATACCGCTGCCGGGCGACACATTTGCCCAACTCCCGTTTCGTAACCTCCTGAGAGCTCCCCGTCGGGCGATACTGACCACGCTGGCCATCGCGGCTGTGATGGCGGTCCTGGTCGGCTTCCTCGGATCGATCGATTCCTTCGTCGGTGCCATCGATAGAGGTGCCACGGCGATCAAGGGTGACTCGCCGGATCGTTTGGTGGTCACTCTCGAGGGTGTGCTTCCTGTCGACGCCCCCGGAGTTGCCGCGATTGCTGGTGCCGACAGTGTCGGGGAAACCTCCTTCGCTCTGCAGATCGGTGCAAAGGTAACCGGTGATGAAGAGGTGGACCTACTCGTCGAGATTCTCGACCTCGACAACGAACTCTGGCAGCCGGCGATCATTGGAGAATCCGCTGCGGAACGCGGGCTGATTCTGTCCGAGGCCGCGGCGAAGGATCTCGGTGTCGCGGTCGGCGATACGATCGATCTGACGCATCCAGTTCGCACGGGGCCTACAACGTTTACCTTCGCTGGATCTGAGATCGTTGTTGCCGCATTGCACGAGAATCCGCTCCGTTTTGCTGCGTATATGGATGACTCTGCACTGGAGCTTGTGAACGCGGTGGGGCTCGCCAATATCGTCTACGCAAACCCTGCGCCAGGGTACGGAGCCGCAGACGTACAGCGAGAGCTGTTTGCCCTCGACGCGGTGAGCTCGGCTCAGAAGGCGTCTGCCTCCGCGGATGCCCTTGACGAGTTGATGGCGCAGTTCGTAGGCATCCTGCAGGCCGTGGCGTTGTTTGTGTTGCTGTTGGCGGTTCTGATGGCGTTCAATTCAGCCTCTATCAGCTTCGAAGAGAGACAACGGGAACACGCAACCATGTTCGCCTATGGCGTGCCGGTGAAGAAAGCCTTACGCATGGCGGTTGTTGAGAACACGCTCATCGGCGTTGCCGCAACATCCATCGGCTTCGGCGGTGGGCTGGGGATGGTCTGGTGGGTGGTGAATGTCACTGCCAAGGAGACCATGCCGGATATCGGACTTGCTATGGAGCTGTCGCCGACGACGCTGGGTACGATCGTTGGGCTCGGGATTCTCGCCGTTGCTGTGGCTCCGGTGTTCACGGTGCGCCGGATGCGCCACATGGACCTTCCTGGAACGCTGCGGGTCATGGAGTAGCCAGGTCGCTCAGGGGCGCCCGGACATCGGGTGCCCCTCTCCTGGTCAGGGCTTGGAAGCTTTGACTATGGCTGAGTGCATGCCGTCCGCGACTGTGTGCGTCGATTCGATAGAGATGTCCACGAAGCCGACGTCCCGCAAACCTGTTTCGTATTCTGAGAATCCGAGCGCCCCTGCGATACATCCCACCCAGCTGCCTCGTTCCAGCTTCTCTCCATCGGTCAGTTGATCGTCCGCGACCACGTCGGCAATTCCCAACCGACCTCCGGGTTTCAGGACTCGATGCATTTCTGCGAACACCGCTGGTTTGTCCGCAGACAGATTGATGACGCAGTTGGAGATCACGACGTCGACTGTCGCCGCGTCGAGGGGGATGTCTTCAATCATCCCCTTGCGGAATTCGACGTTTGTTACACCGGCTTCCTCTTGGTGTTTACGAGCCAGAGCGATCATTTCGTCGGTCATGTCGAGGCCGTAGGCGAACCCGGTCGGGCCAACTCGTCTTGCGGACAAGAGCACGTCGATGCCTGCGCCGGAACCGAGATCGAGCACCGTTTCCCCCGTGTTGAGCTCGGCAACGGCTGTCGGGTTCCCGCAGCCGAGGGAAGCGAGCGCAGCGCCGTCGGGAATGGTGGATAGTTCGTTGCTCTTGTAGAGCGACGATCCGAAGTCGCCAGAATCAGCCGTCTTGAAGGCATCGGACGCACTTTGACCACAGCAGTCGGTGTCGCAACATGAAGGATCGACACTGCGGGCAGCCGCGGCGTACCGTTGCTGCACC
>CAXMRC010000162.1:0-31842 GCA_964195945.1 uncultured Gemmatimonadales bacterium | reverse complement strand
AGTGGACCTGCGACATCCGACAGCGAATCTCCGGTCAGCTTCGTATTGAGCAGCTGAGTCGTTTTGCCGATACCTTGGACAAAGAGCGTGATTGTGCCCTTTACCGGGTCGGCCGCGGCCACCGTCAATGGGATTCTTTCGCCGTTGGAAGAAACTCGCAGAATCACGAACTGCCCGGCCTCGTAGTGTCTGGCGACTTGAGGCGCGGCTACTTCGAATCGTTTGACCTCTGGCCCAACGAAACGGGCGTCGACAATGGTGAACATGAAACTTCTCCTCAGTTGAGAGTGCCTTGAATGGGATCGCGGGGCAAGGGCATAACGACCCAGTCAAAAGGGGCATACGGACGTTTTGGGCCGAGCCTTAGCGCTTCACTGGGTCCGAGGTCCAGCCGATAGATGGACTTATGGAATCCATGATCTCTATGCCGTCATCCCTGGAGCGGGATGTAACGGATCTGCACCGAGTTTCAGTTCTATTCCTATTCAGGCTCTCTCCCGGGTTCATTGTGGCCCCGCTTGTCGCCTGGATGGTGACCGGGGAGCAGATAGCGCTCGTGATTGCCGCGGGTTCGGTTGCGTGGGCCGGACTTGCGTACGGCATGATCAAGACCAGGCATGAGAACGGAATGGCGATGCTGGGTTCCGCTGCCGTGCTCGTCACGATCTATCACAAAGTCTCAGCCATTACTGCGATTCATGGCTATGCCTCGCTGACTGTCACGCTGGCTGGCATTGCCGCCGTGCTCTTCGTGGGCAGGAAAGGGAGCCTGTTTCTGGTGACCTATTCTGCCTACATCGCGGCAGCCAATGTTTGGTGGCACGGACCAAGCGGTCTCGCCGTTGCCGAGGCGTCCTTCTCCGTGGTTGCTTTTGTCCTCGGTTCTCTCGGGCTGCGCTGGATGCGGGATCGATCAATAGATTCTGCGAGCCGTTTTCTCAACCTGTTTGAGCGTGCCCCGGTCTCACTGTGGGAAGAGGACTTCTCCAAGGTCGGCGTGTGGTTGGAGAAACTGCGCAATCAAGGTGTCACCGACCTTCACGCATTTCTTGCCGAGAATCCCGAGACGCTCCGTGAAGGCATGGGTCTGATTGAGGTCGTTCGGGTGAACCGAGCGGCTGTCCTGTTCCTCGAGGCATCCGATCCCGCTGCCCTGATTGGCCCATTGCGTCCAGAGACCTTCCCCGACGACGCTCTGCCTTCAATGTCCGCGCAATTCGAAGCGATTTGGGATGGTGTTGACCAGGTCTCTACCGAGGTACGGCGTGGCTATACCGTGCAAGGCAATCCACTCGACGGCTTGCTGCACTGGGCCGTGCCCCGCCGGTTCGGCAAACCTGACTTGAGCCGTGTCATCGTTTCTGTCGTCGATGTCACCGAGATGTACGACGCACGCCGCGGGTTGGAGCGGTCTCTCCAGTCGAAAGATGAACTGATCGCGACGGTGAGCCATGAGTTGCGCACCCCACTGACAACGGTTGTCGGACTGTCAATGGAACTCAGCCAAGCTTACGATCAGTTCAGCAAGGACGAGGCCAGGGACCTCCTTGAGATGATCTCGGATCAGAGCATCGAAGTGGCGACGATCGTGGAAGATTTGTTGGTCGCGGCCCGTGCGGAATCCGGTTCGCTCACGGTCGGTGTCGAGCCGGTTGACCTTCATCTAGAAGCCAAGACAACACTCCGTGGACTGGAGATGGAGGGAGACATCGACTGTCATACCGTCGGCGTGGTGGCAACGGTGTCAGCAGACCCGGGACGAGTCCGCCAGATTCTTCGCAACCTGTTGGTCAATGCCAGACGCTACGGAACCAAGCCAGTTCGAGTCATAGTGCAGAACTCCGAACACGAGGTGCGGCTCGAGGTGCGGGACGGTGGTGCCCCGATCCCGGAGGATGAGCGAGAAGCAATTTTCGGGCGCTACTACCGGGCCCGACAAACACCAGGCGTGACTGCGTCGGTGGGACTGGGACTGACGGTGTCTCGGGAGCTCGCTCGGGTAATGGGTGGCGACCTCACCTATGAACACGACGGAGAGAGCGTCTTTGTCCTTGCATTGCCAAGGTCGGTTCCCGCCACAACTGCGATTGCGGGGTAGGAACCACCTGGACAGCGGGTTTATAGGGTCTGTTGGCGTCGGTCGGCCATGCCGCAAGAAACCCGCCTCCTACCCGTCTTCTTGTACTCGTTTGGATTGCCGGGCTGCTCCAGGAACTCGCCTGGAGCCTGATGGTCCATTTTCCGGGGCTCCTCAGCGACTTCGGCGCCAGCGAAGCAGGCATTGGTTTGCTCTATTCGCTGTCGGCCGTCTTCGGATTGCTGCTGCGACCCATGCTCGGCAGGCTGATGGACAACCTGGGTACGCCGCCCCGGACCTATGTCGACGTGCGCGGGATAGGGTCGGTTGGCGTCTTCTTTCCTACTTACGGTGGAGTGGCGATCGTGGTGCGCATCGGCAGCAGCGCCTGTCTTGATCGGTTACGGCAGCTGCCTTTGATCATTACGTCGGTCAGTCTGTATGCACTGGGTCTGCTCAGTCTCGGTATGGCCGGATCCGATCTTCAGATGGGGATGGCGGCGGCATTGCTCGGTAGCGGCCATGGTCTGTTGTTCCCGGTTTTAACTGCATAGGTGGTCACGAGAGCGCGTGATGCGGAGCGGGGTTCGGCGATGGCGATCTTCACGTCTTTGTTTGATCTTGCGGTGCTGACTGCTGCGCCTGTGGTCGGGGTCGTCATCGATTGGCGTGGTTACACGGCCGCGTTCGGTGGGCTTGGCGCATTCGTCGCCGCGGGACTGGTCGGCTATGTCCTGTGGGACAGGGTGCTGGTTCGAGACGAGGTACCGACATCCCCTAGATGAGGCCTGCCACCAATTCTTCGACGATGCCGGCCGTGATGGGAGCGGCTACCGATGCAACGAATGTCAGATAATCCACATCGGCGTGGTGGTCAGCACGGTCTGATATCGAGCGGAAGACTGCGAACGGGACACTGCATTCGGCACAGACCTGAGCGACTGCAGCGCCCTCCATTTCTATCGCAAGGAGGCCGGGCAGGTCACCCGAGATGGTTCGGGCCTCGGCAATATCGTCGATGAATCGGTCGCCGGACGCGATCAGTCCCTGGTGAACAGTGGTGTTGCTGACGTCGACCCGGTTACCAGAACGATCGCGGATATCGTGGTGGGCGTTGGATTCGACATAGCGGCTCGCCGCATTCATCAGTCGCTCCACGAGGTTTGGATCTGCTGGTATCTCTGCAATGCCGAGAGACGGAATAACAAAGCGGTCAAATATCGGGCTGGCGTCGTAGTCGTACTGAACCAGTCGGTCGGCGACGACCACGTCCCCGATCTCGACCGCCGGGTCGATACCCCCAGCGACCCCACCGAAGATCACTTCTGTTGGGTCGAACCGTTGGATGAGGCAAGCAGTTGTTGCCGCGGCGGCAACCTTCCCGTACCCAGAAATCGCAGTGACCACAGGGATGCCCGACAGGGTTCCGCTGACAAACTTGCGCCCCCGCTCGATATGCTCGATCGGTGCCACCAGCCGGGCCTCGATGATGCGGGTCTCTTGCTCCATTGAGCCGAGCACTGCTATTGGCCGGGTCATCGTGTTCTCGTCGGGTTGATGGCCCTGACGGTAGTACGTGAACGATTCGCCGGGGAAGGGTTTGTTCTGCAGCGACGACCAGTCAGCCCTAAACGCGACTGAAGACAATGTTGGTTTCTGGCTGGGAGGTCAGAGGAAGGTTACTTTTCGACCTTGTGCCCGTAGCTCATCCGGCGCAGGCGCTCTTCGACCTCTTTGGCTTTGTCCTTATCGAACTCATAGCCAGAGATGCTCTCTAGGCGCTCTTTCATGATGGATTCGCGCGCCTTGGAAGACGAGTCTCCACCATTGCGACTGTTTCTTTTGCGTGAACGTCGGATCATTGTTCTTAACCATCGGTCGGCGAGTCAGAGAACTAAAGGAAAGAGTTCCGGACCCTCAAGTTTGACCGATTGTAGGGTTTTTGGACCCAAGAATGCCTCAGAAAGTCACGACTCGGACGGGCGAGGCCGGACGAACCGCACAGACTCACCTAGACCATCTGGCGTTGGATTTGGCGGGTGGCGACGATAACGGCATCTACAGAATCGACGCCTTCGTCGCTGAGTTGTCTCATGAAGACCAGTATCCGCCCGTGGGCGTCTGCTCGTTCCGCCAGGTATTTGCGCACAGCCTCTCGGGGCGTGCGCGACCCGGCTTTGGCCAAGATCTTCTCGGCAATGCGGCGTCGCAACACGACCAGATCTGCTGCAGCAGCTTGCTTGGCGAGACGTTCCCACCGATTCCGTGGCTCGATCTCCGCCGCTCGCTTTTCTAACCAGTCGATTCGGATGGCTTTGCCGAGTCGGAAGAAGACGCCCGAGACTTCGGCGATCGACCGCCCGGTCTGCTGGGATAACTGGATTATGTCGGGGCCGTGGACGAGGTCTTCGATGTAGGCGTGGCCTCTGGCCGCGGCTTCGGGTACCCCTTGTTTCTGGAGCGAGGCTGTGGTTGCGATCCTCGCCTGCTGCCATGCCTGGGCACCGGTCGATCCGATCGATTCTGTGAGCACTTCGTAGTCCGCACCGAACACATCGATGGTCTCGTCGATTGATCCGTGTCCTGTGGGGTTGTTGAGAAACCAGCGAGCAGTAGTTTCGACCAGCCAGTCGACGCTGTTGACCAAACTCCGGAGCAGCTCTGGGTCGATGTTGTCAACCTCGGCTTCGAGCGCATCCCATCGATTTTGCGCTCCGGTTATCGCCCGTGCGATGCGATACGCCTCCACCACCATCGCGGGATCGGCCCCCGTTTGGTCCATAAGACGGCTGACGAAGGTGATCCCTTCGGAATTGATAACTTGATTCGCAACGATGGTTGCGATCAATTCGCGCCGGAGCGGATGTTCAGCGACGAGGTGCCCGAACCGGGCGACTACTGAGGGTGGGAAGTATCCCAGCAGGTCACCGGCGAAGTAGGGGTGGTCGACTAGGTCTGATCCAAGGAGCGCCCCGTACAGGCTGCGTTTCCCGTAGGCCAATAGCACGGACAGTTCGGGCTTTGTTAGGCCTCTCCCGGTCTTGATCCGCTCCGACAGCTCTTCGCTTGATGGCAAATACTCGATGGCCCGATCCAGTAGTCCTTGGGATTCGAGCAGTTGCATTCCCAGCTCGTACGCCTCCATCGTGTCTGCGGATCGGGCGGCTTCTTGTGCCAGGATCTGTGACTGTAAAAAATTGTCGTAGATGATCGCCGCAGTGACATCCCCTGCGACAGCGGTAACGAGTTCATCCCTGCCGGGTCGGTCCAACTCTCCCTTTTCTTCAGCCAGGCCGAGCAAAACCTTGAGGTTCACCTCCCGATCTGAGCAGTGCACTCCCGCAGAGTTGTCGATGAAATCGGTGTGAATTGAGCCGCCATTGTGGGCGAATTCGATTCTGCCACGTTGGGTCAGACCCAGGTTTCCGCCTTCGCCGACTACCCGGCAACGTAGCTCTCCTCCGTTAACCCGAATAGCGTCGTTGGTGCGGTCCCCGACCGATTCATGGGTCTCGTCCCTGGCTTTGACGTAAGTGCCGATACCCCCGTTCCATAACAGATCGACGGGTGCCTTGAGGATCGAGTGGATCAATTCGCTCGGCGTCATGTACGTAGCGTCGATATGGAGCGCTTCCCTTGCCTCCGGGGATAGCGCCACCTCCTTGGCGGAACGGGAGAACACCATGCCGCCTTTGGAGAGGAGCTCGGAGTTGTAGTCCTTCCAGGACGAGTTCGGGGCATCGAATAGGCGTTGCCGCTCGGCGAAACTGATCGCCGGATCAGGCTGGGGGTCGATGAAGATGTCGCGATGGTCGAACGCGGCCACGAGCTGTATTTGCTCTGAAAGCAACATCCCGTTGCCAAAGACATCACCTGACATGTCGCCGATCCCGATCACGGTAAAGGGTTCGGATTGAGTGTCCATCCCCAGCTCACGAAAATGGTGTTTTACGGATTCCCATCCCCCGCGGGCGGTTATTCCGAGTGCCTTGTGGTCGTAGCCCTGTGCGCCACCGGAAGCGAAAGCATCTCCAAGCCAGAATCCGTATCTTGCGGCAACGCCGTTGGCGGTGTCAGAAAGGGCAGCGGTGCCTTTATCCGCCGCCACGACAAGATAGGGATCGTCTCCGTCGTGGATACGAGTAGCGGCAGGGTGGACTACTGATCCTTCGACGAGGTTGTCTGTGAGGTCGAGTAGCCCCTCCATGAAGGTGATGTAGCGGAGTCGGACCTCCTCACGCAGGTCATCGATCTGGTCGGAGTGACGACGGAGAACGAACCCTCCTTTGGATCCTGTGGGGACGATGACGGCATTCTTGGTCATTTGCGCCTTCATCAGACCCAGGACTTCTGTGCGGTAGTCCTCGCGTCGCGTTGACCACCTGATGCCGCCGCGGGCCACCATTCCCCCGCGCAGATGAACACCCTCGACCTCGGGGGAGTAAACGAAGATTTCGTAAAGCGGAAATGACTTTGGCATGTTGGGCACGTCCGCCGACCGCAGTTTGAAGGCAACGCTGTTGCGATCGCTCTGGTAGACGTTGGTGCGGACCGTGGCGTCGATGACTCCAATCAGGGCACGCAGAATGCGATCCTCGTCAAGAGATTGCACCCGGTCGAGAGACTCCAGGACCTCCGCTCGAATCGCGTCTTCTGCAGCGGGTTCGGCACCGGGATCGAATCGAGCTTCGAACAGTCGGTAGAGCTTGGCTGCAGTGTTCGGGTGGGCGGCGAGGGTGTCGTTGATATACCCAGAAGTGAACAGAGAGGCGACCCGCTGTAGATACGTCCGATAGGCTCGCAGCACAGTGATCTCATGATGATCGAGGCCCGCCGAGATAAGCAGCCTGTTGAGGGAGTCGGACTCGGCGCGTCCTTCGAATACAGCGTCAATAGCGGCTGCAAGCCGGTCACCGCTGGCGTCAATGTCGAGCTGCTGCCCATCGGCTCCCAGCACACCAAAATCATGGATGAACACATTGCCGGTGCGATCAACAAGGCGGGTCGGCACCTCCTCTACGATGTGCAGGCCAAGCGCCTCGAGGTGGGGCATGACTGCCGACAGTGGGAGCTTGTCCTTGCAGCGGTACACGGTTAGCCGGGTGAGTGCATCGCCGGGACCGCCCGGTTTCTCATTCTGCAGGCCGATGACGAGTTCGTCTCCTGTCTGATCCTGGTGGTCGAGACGGATGATGTCTCCTGCTGCGATTGCCAGTTGAACAGACGTTTGGTAGTAAGCGGGGAAACGGCTGGCCCAGGTGCCCGCCATCCGCGCGCCCTCGTCTTCCCCAACCCGTGTGATCAGCTCCTCGAGCAACCGGTCTTCCCAGGTGCGGGCCATGGCAGCAACCTCTTGCTCCAGATCCTCGAAGGAGATTTCAGGGATTTCTCCACCGGCTACCCACACCGTGAAGTGAATCTGGGCGGGGTCGATCTCGCCGAGCGCAAGGAAGTAGTCAACTGACGTGCCGTTGAACCGGTCCATGAAGAGATGCTGCAACTCCTTGCGGAGGCGGGCATTGAACCGGTCGCGCGGTAGCGCGACCACGATGGCGACGCTGCGTTTGAGAAGATCGCGCCGGACGAAGAGCTTTGTGTGTTGGCTCTCGCGCAGCCGGACAAGACCCATGACCGAATGGCGAATCTCTGAGACCGGTGTAGAGAACAGCTCCTCTTTTGGGAAACTCTCGAATATCTCGATGGTTGCCTTGTGGTCGTGGGTTCCTTCGATGAGGTCTTCTGCCTCGATGATCTGCTGCATCTTGTGACTAAGAATCGGGACAGACGAGGCCGGCGTCATGTAGACCTTGGAGGTGAAGATCCCGAGCAGTCGCGCTTCACCGCGCAATTCACCCTTGTCGTCAACTATGCGAATCCCGATGTAGTCGAGCTTCACCCTGCGGTGGACCGTCGATACGCTGTTCGCTTTTGTTATCACGAGCAGGTCGCCAGTCTCATACCGGGCTCGTAGGTTGGCGGAAAGTTCCGACATGGGTACAGGATCCGAATATGCGGAATGCTTGCTCCCGCGCAGGATTCCCAGCCCGGTGTCGGGGACAACGCGGAGGCTCGAAACTCTGGCGATGTCGACGATTTCGTACTCTCGGTAGCCGAGGAAAACGAAATTCAGGTCGAGTAGCCATTGCAGGAACACCTCGGTGTTTTTGACCTCGTCCTCGCCGTATCGACTAGACCCTTGGCGGCTCAGGTCGATCATCCGCAGGATGCGGCTCTTGAGCGGCTCGAAGTCTTCTACGACCCTGCGGACGTCGCCCAGGGTGCGGATGACATCGTCATGGAGGTCGGCGCGCTCTGCGGCGCTGAGTGTGCGATCCAGTTGGTAATGCTGCACCGACTCGCGGACCACCGCGTCGCGGGCCGTGCCTACTTTCGTGAGCGTCCCGTCTTCGTCCCGGATCGTGCCTAGGACTGGGTGAATGACGTAGTCGACAGTCGCGTTGTGGCCTTGGATCTCACCGGTCACCGAGTCGACAAGAAACGGGCGGTCAAGCGTCGATACCTCAACGACGGTGCCCTTGCTGGTGTACCCGTCGTCCACGAGCGTCGGATTGAATACCCGCACCGCGACCGGGTTTAGACCGCGGTCGTTTGCAAACGAAAACACACCGCTGAGGTGGGCTGCGAGTTCGGTTTCGCTGAGACGGGTCAGAGGCCCGTCATGGACGCGGCGTAAGTAGAGGCTGGCGAATTCCTGGACGATCGGAGCCGATGCCTTGGCAACTTTGTCGGCGATGAGGTCGATAGCGGCGGCAAATGTCGCGGATGTGCCCCCGTTCATCGTGTCACTCGTGCTCACGAGGAGTCAGCCTACTGCTCGGAACTTCTCGGCGCGCAGACAGTCGTGCCGCGGAACGGGAAAGGGTCGGACCACCGGTCCGACCCTCTGTTCCGCGAGCCCTTTGTGGCAGCTACTCCCTGAACAGCTTTCCGGTCTTTGCATACTCGACGAGGATGGCAGCCGGCTGGTATCGGTCGCCGTGGGCCTCTGCCATTGCTTCCAGCTTGCTAATGATGGTCGCGGCGCCGACACGGTCCACGTACGTGAACGGCCCGCCCGTAAATGGCGGGAAGCCAAGACCGAAGATCGCTCCGATGTCGCCATCTCTGGTGGAACGAAGGATGCCTTCCTCCAGGCAGAGCGCTGCTTCGTTGATCATCTGCAGCGCCAGCCGATCCTGGATCTCTCCACGATCCATTGACGTTTTGGCTGGAGAGCCCAATACGGCGTAGACCGACTCGTCGACTCCCTTGCGTTCGTCATCTTCGTACAAGTAGAACCCGCGGCCGTTCTTGCGACCCTTGCGGTCGTCGGCAACTAGCTTCTCGTAACCGGCCGGTGCGGCTAGGCGATCACCAAACGCTTGACGCATCACCTTGCCGACTTTGGCTCCAACATCGATGCCGACTTCGTCGGTCAGCTGGACCGGACCAATTGGGAAGCCCCAGTCGACCATTGCCGCATCTATGTCTTGGATACTCACACCGTCTTCGAGTAGCCATCCGACTTCGTTCATATACGGGGCGATGATGCGAGATGTGTAGAAACCAGGTCCGTCGTTTACAACAATGACGGTCTTGCCTTGCTTCTTGCCGAAGGCGACAGCGGTGGCCGTTACCCAACTCGCCGTTTTGTCGGTAACGATGATTTCCAGCAGCGGCATCTTCTCAACCGGTGAGAAGTAGTGCATGCCGATGATGTTCTCTGGCCGGGCTGCTCCCTGTGCTATCAGGCTGACTGGTATCGACGAGGTGTTAGTGGCGAAGATCGTCTTCGGCCCGGTTACAGCTTCGACCTCTTGCACCATCGAACGTTTCAGCTCGAGATCCTCAAAGACAGCCTCGATGACGAGATCAACGTTGCCGAATCCTGACCAGTCCGTGGTTCCAGTTACGAGATGCATCGCTTTGGCGGCGGTGCGGGGCTTGAGGCGACGGCGTTTGACCTGTTTGTTGATCAACTGGCTCACATAGGCAAGGCCACGCCCGACGCCGGCCTCATCGACTTCTTTGATCCGGGTTGTGACCCTGGCATTGGTGGTGTTGACGGCAGCGATTCCACCGCCCATCAAGCCACCTCCCAAGACCGCCGTCTTCCTGACGGCGACCGGTAGATCTGAGGAATCGATTCCGGTGTCACGCTTCAGTTCCTGCGTCGCAAAGAAGATCGACATCAGCGCTTTAGCTTCGGACGAGACGACCAGGTTCTTGAACTCCTCGAGTTCAGTCTCGTAACCGACGTCGAGGCCCTGCTCGATGCCAGCCTTGACCGCACGTAACGCCGCGGGTGGCGCCGGGTAGTTGCCTTTGGATTGCTCGAGCATCTTCTCTTCAGCCTTGTTGAAGAGAACACGTCGTCCGACCGGATTCTCCTCAAGCGCCAGTTGCTGCAGGTGCGCCGGGGCAAGGAAGCTACGCAGACGCCCAATTGTGTTGCCGGTGTCTTGCTTGGTTTCTGCTGGCTTGAGCGATGCTTCGAGGGCACGCTTTTTGGCTACCTCGAGTAGAACCTCCTGCGGGCAGGCTTCGTCGATCAACCCCATCTTCATCGCCCGCCGCGGCCGGATCGATCGCCCGGTAAGTATCAGATCGAGACCGGCGGCGATTCCGATGAGACGGGGGAGTCGCTGCGTCCCGCCTGTGCCGGGGATCAGGCCGAGTTGAACCTCGGGCTGTCCGAGTTGGGTCTTCTTCTCATCATTGGACGCGATCCGCATCGAGCACGCAAGCGCAAGCTCCATACCGCCGCCGAGGCAGACCCCGTGAATTGCCGCAACAACTGGTTTGCCTAAATCTGTCGCAAGCTTTTCCAGGCGGCTGAAGCCGGCATGAGCTTCTCTGAGGAGCTCCATCGCCGTTTCGGCATCATCAAGCGATTGGAGCCACCGGATGTCAGCGCCGGAGAGAAAGTTGTCCTTCTTGGCTGAGCCGATGACGACCGCTTTGATGTCGTCGTTGGCTGCGACGTGGTCTATGGCCGCAAAGAGATCCCCCGCCAACTCTGGGCCGAGACTATTGAAGGGCTCTCCGGCACGGTCCATGAGGAGAGTTGCAACGCCGTCGGCGTCGACATCGAACTGGATATGGGCGAAAGTTGGATCTGTCACGTTCGGTCCTTTCAACGCTCGAGGACAAGGGCTGCGCCCAGGCCGCCTGCTGCGCATTGGGTCACCAGCGCGATGCCGTGGTCACGTCGCTGGAGTTCGTTGGCCATGGTGAGCGCTTGTCGGGCGCCGGTTGCGGCGAAGGGATGGCCGAGCGAAATCGAGCCTCCGTACAGATTCAGCTCGTCCATATTGATCTCACCGATCGGTTCGTCACGACCGAGATATTTGCGCGCCCAATCTGCGGACTGGAACGCCTTGATGTTGGACAGCATCTGTGCCGAGAACGCCTCGTGCATATCGACGACGTCGATATCGGCGAAGGCCAGTCCGCCGCGCTCAAGTGCGACGGGGGTTGCAAATGACGGACCCATCAGCATCTGCCATGAGGGGTCGAGTCCCGAGAATGCCCACGACCTGATGTATGCCTTGGGTTCGAAGCCGAGCCTCTTGGCTGTCTTCTCTTCCATTAGCAGCACTGCGGCAGCGCCATCGGTGAGCGGAGACGAGTTACCCGCGGTAACGGTCCCGTACTTCTTGTCGAATGCCGGTCGGAGCGAGGACAGCTTCTCGAGGGTTGAGTCACCGCGGGGGATCCCGTCTTGGCTGATCGTCTCCTTGAAGCGTGGCGGGATCGGGAGTGACATGACCTCGTCGTTGAAGATGCCCTTTTCCCATGCGGAGACCGCTTTCATGTGGGAGTCCAGTGCGTACTCGTCCTGGGCCTGACGTGAGATCTCGTTTTCTCGCGCCATCTTCTCGGCGGCCGCACCCATGGTCAGCCCGCTCGACAGGTCGGCCAGGGCCGGCGGACGCGGGGCGAGGTCACCAGGTCGGAGTCTTGTGAAGGCCTTTACCTTTGACTGGAGGTCCTTGGCGGCGTTGGCAGCCATCAGCGCATCGACGACTTTGTCGTCGTAGGTGATCGGAGGTTTGGAAAGAGAGTCGGCTCCTCCGGCAATGACGATGTCGGCGTCGCCAAAGAGAATCGCCTGGGTACCGTTCACGATCGCTTGCGTGGACGTGGCGCAGGCCCGGCTTACTGAGTAAGCGTCCACCGATGCTGGCATGTTGCATCGCATGACGATTTCGCGGGCGATATTTGGGGCGCCGACATCCGCTACCACTGCGCCGGCGATCAGCTGGTCGATCTGGCCCCCTTCCAGATTGGATCGCTGTAGAAGCTCGTTGGTGACCGCCGCTCCTAGATCAAGCGCTGATAGGTCACGATATTTCGAGCCTGCCTTGACGAATGGGGTGCGTAGGCCCCCGACGATGGCGACTCTTCTGCCGTAGATGACTCCGGGGTGGTTGTTTGCCATTGCGCAACCTCTCAGACTTTGAGCGAATGCTCCAATTGTCCCACAAGTTAGGGACCGATGTATCGCCCATGGTTCTGGTCTAGATCTCCAGTCTCATTTCTAGTTCGCCTTCAGCCTCGACGCCTGTGTCCCGGAACCCCAATTCGGCATAGAACCCACGGGGACTGTTGGCGCCTGGCACGTAGCTGAGGAACATTTCAGTCACGTGGAGGGACCGAACGTAGTCGACCACCTGTGTCATAGCGGCTCTTCCAAATCCCATGCGCCGGTAGCGCTGATCGATCATGTAGCGCCACAGGTAGTAGCGCGGTTTGTCCCGATTCTCCGACAGGAGTGCGTAGCCAACTGGTGTTTCGTCGGCGTATATCGCACGCTCCCAACGATTGGTGGTGTGTGCAGCTTGAGCAATGGAGACGGAGTTCGGTGCCACCAGATCTTGCTGGTTGTCTGCGACGTTGAGCTTGATCACGGGCATCACGTTGTCCTCGGAGATGAGACGGAGCGTGATCGTTGATTCGCGGGATACCGGTACTTGGCCCATGTCCCGTATTCTCGCCGGTTCCGGTCGACACCGCACGATGCAATCAGGCCGACTCGCTGTCGATGCCTTTGTATTCCACAATCGTTCGACCAACTCAGGAGATCGATGAAAAGGTCACTACTTGTATTGGCGGCGTTTGCACTTGTTGCTGCTGCCTGTGGAGGTTCGGAGGACGCCGGATCGGACGACGTGGTCGCGGTTCCGACAACGGCGGTCACAACGACCGCGGCCCCCACGACGACGACAGAAGCTGCGGCTACAACCACGACCGCGGCTCCCGCGACGACAACCACCGCGGCTCCAAGCATCGTTCCTGGTGAGGATGCTGATGTGGATGCCATTGTGACCGCATATACGCTCGCTTTCGACAGCACCTCTGACTACGAGTCAAAAGCCCCGTACATCGATGACCCCAGTGGTCTCGAAGACACTGTCGCCGCATATCTCACAACCGGTGAGACCATGGGCGGAGTCGGTGTCGTAGTCACCAACGTGGTGGTCAACGGGTCAGAAGCGGACGTCACCTACGACCTTCTCTTCAACAACAACCCGACCTATCCAGACCTGCCAGGCACCGCCGTACTGACCGATGCTGGATGGCAGGTGCCGCGCACGGTTTTCTGTGCCCTCATGTCCTCGGCCCGCGTCGGCTGTCCAGCCGAGTAAAGCGTGGCGCGCCACCCTCTTGCGTTACTTGCGATCGTGCTGCTCGCCGCCAGTTGTGGTGGCGGGGACGGTGACGCAGTTGCCACTACAACGATTGCACCGGGTACCGAAACGCCGGTCACTGACATCACTACGACGTTGGCAACACCCGCACCGCGAGTATTTGTTGGTGCCGACGGTGTCGAGTCGGAGATAGCCGATACCAGCCGCATCGTGACCCTCAGCGGTGACCTAACCGAGGCTGTGTTTGCTCTCGGTCTTGGTCCGTCGGTTGTCGCAACCGATGTCACGACTATCTATCCGCCTGAAGCCGTGGCACTTCCGGTCGTTGGGATCGGCCGGTTTCTTACCGCTGAAGGTGTTCTTGCTGAGAGCCCGACATTGGTGTTGGGCGATAGCCAAACATCGCCGTTGGAAGCGATAGAGCAGATACGTAGCGCCGGAGTCCCGGTAGTCATATTCGAGGTGCCTACGACGTTCGAAGGTCTCTACCAAAAGATTGCCGACATCGGCGAAGTCCTGGGTGTCTCCCAAGATGGCGCTGCGCTCGCCGACGAGACGCGGACCGCAATCGACGAGGTGGCAGCCCAGGCCACGCCGCTCGACCCCGCCCCTGGTGTCGCCTTCGTTTATAGCCGTGGTCCAGATGTGATGCTCCTGTTCGGAGCTGGAATGACTACTCAACCCATTATTGAGGCGGCCGGGGCTCGCGACGTTGGCGCCGAGTCGGGCATATCTGGCACTGTATCTGTGACGCCCGAGGCAATAGTTGCCGCTGCCCCCGATGTGATTGTGATCACCCAGGAAGGTCTAGATGCTCTAGGTGGCAAGGCAGGTCTTTTGGCGATCCCCGGTTTTGCGGAGACGCCGGCTGGTCAAGCGGGTCGCATTCTTGCCTACCCGGAGGGGGACTTCCTGACGTTTGGTATTCGGATCGCTGAATCGTTGGCCAGATTTATCGCAGACCTGCGCACAGAGATCGAGGGGTAGTGACCTCCAGATCCGACTTCCGCAGAGAACAGACGACCCGCAAACGACAGGCGGTTGGGCTGCTTGCCGTCGGGCTAGTCGCCGTCACGCTGCTTGGACTATTGGTTGGATCGGTTGCGATCGGTTTTGCCGATCTGTGGCACATGGTCGGAGTTCGCACCGGACTTATCGATGAGGCGGATCGTCTCAGCGATTCGGTTCTATGGGCGATTCGTCTTCCCAGAGTTCTCGCTGGCCTCGTAGCTGGTGCCGGTCTTGGTATTGCGGGTGTTGCGTTGCAGGGAACGTTCCGCAATCCCCTCGCCGATCCCCACCTTGTCGGAGTCGCACCGGCTGCCGGACTTGGAGCGATCGCCGGGATCGCGCTGACTCCTGTGGGGGGAAGCCCATTCGTGATGATGGCGGGTGCCGCTCTTGGCGGAGTTGTGCTTGCCCTGTTGATGATGCGGATAGCAGCCAATATCTTGAACCCCGGCCAGCTAATTTTGGTAGGAATCGCCCTCGGATTCGCCTTCCTTGCGATTCTCGGTGCGGTGGTGTTGGCCTGGGACAGCCCCAGGGTCCCGACGTTCACCTTTTGGGTATTCGGGGGTCTGTCGGGGGCGACCTGGTCAACTCTCGGAGCGGGCACACCACTGGTTGTTGTCGGGTCCGTTGCGGTGGTTGGAATGGGAAGATCGCTAGACGTCCTAGCCCTCGGGGAAGAGGAAGCCGGGCACCTTGGGATCGACGTCGCCCGTTTGAAGTCGCTGGCCCTTGTTGCAACAGGGCTCATTGTCGGTGGCGCGGTTGGTTTGGCGGGAGTCATCGGCTTTGTCGGACTGGTGGTACCTCTTGTGTTGCGTAGTTGGGTCGGGGCGTCGCATCGGTCGCTGGCAGCTTTGGCCGCGGCAAGCGGGGCCATCGTTTTGGCTGGTCTCGACATCCTCGCCAGGACCATTGCGGCCCCCGCCGAGATTCCCGTCGGATTGATCACCGCGATATGGGGTGCGCCGGTTCTTGTCTGGTTCTTGCTCAGGAGATCGAGATGACCGGGACCCACCACGTTATCGCCGACAGAATCACTGTCGCTCGCAACGGGCGGACCCTCCTCGACCATGTATCTCTCGAGGCTTCCGCCGGCGAGGTCGTCGGCATCGTCGGCCCCAATGGTGCCGGGAAGTCGACGTTGCTTCGAGTCCTCTCCGGAGATGTCGGTTCTGATCGAGGGCAAACAACACTGCTAGCGGTTGATGTAGCAGGAGCGACCTTGCAGCGACTGGCACGGTTGCGCGCTTACGTTGGTCCGCAGAGTGCAACCGATGTCGTGTTCCGAGTCGAAGAGGTTGTCGCTATGGGACGGCACCCGTTCCGTGTCGCCGGCTCAGAAATGCCAACCGCGGATAGGGTTGTCGTCGCCGCGATGGCCCAGGTAGACATTGGCCATCTGGCGGGGAGAGTCTTACGGACCTTGTCATCCGGCGAACAGCAGCGGGTCGGGTTGGCGCGAGCCATCGCACAGCAGGCTCCCGTCATTCTTCTCGACGAACCGACTTCTGCGCTTGACGTTGGACATCAGGAGACGGTCATGAAGGTACTGCGTGGTCTCGCCGACGAGGGCGCCGTCGTGGTTGCGGTCCTTCATGACCTCAACCTTGCTGCCGCTTACGCTGACCGGGTTGTGTTGCTCGACGCGGGGCAGGCTCGCGCTATGGGAACGCCTCGAGAGGTCTTGACGGGCGCTCAGCTATCAGCCGCATATCGTGAGCCGATGGAGGTCATCGACCACCCGTTTCGCGATTGTCCACTCGTGCTGACGACCGGGAGTTAGATTCCGCCGTCCTCAGGTCGGTTTTCTCCACGTCTTTTCCCCTGCCTCGATCGGGACGGACATCCAGTTCTCAGCAGGCGGCAGCGCACATGAGTAGCCGTCGTCGTAGGCGCAAAAGGGGCTGTAGGCGAGGTTGAAGTCAAGGGTCACTGTCCCGTCATCGTTGGGATGAATGTCGAGATATCGGCCTCCTCCGTAGGTCTCCCTCCCGGATGTTGAGTCGCGGAAGGGAAGAAACAGGCCAGGGTGCCCGGTGTCGTAGAGATGGAGCGTCTGTGTGTTGCCGGCGATATCGAACTCAACCAGACCAACACGGCGATACATGCGTTCGTCGCCGTCGGATGTCGCGACCTTGAGTTCGGCGCCGTCGCCGGCGGCGACAGGCAGGGTGAGGATGAGGTCCGGGTTCCAATCGAAGTAAGGGAGCCCGACAAATCTGTCGCGGTACTCGCGGGGGATCGGGGAAGATCGATTGGTACGGAGGTATTCGTCTTTGCTGGCGCGATGGTCAGCGGTCATGTTTGTGTCCATACGAATGAAACATCTATGGACGCACTCTGATTCCGCAGTTGTAGGTATTGCAGGTCAGACGGGCTCGCCATACTTCTTGACGTGCTCCTCGGCAGCGCTTGACATCCAGTCATCTCGTTCGATGCGGCCGGGGAATGCATCAAGTGCTGCCGTGACATATTGGATGTCGTCGGGAGTGAAGTTCGCAACCTGACGGAAGCTGGTGATATCCATGCCCTTGAGCAGTTTGTCGAGCTTGGGTCCTACGCCATGGATCTTCTTCAGATCATCGGTGACAGCTGGGCCGGTACCTCTGGTACGAGTAGCGATCTCGGCAACCATGACAATCGCAACATCTCGATCCGGCACCGCTTCGGTTGCGGGCGGGTCAGGTGACGGTGCCGCGGGTGCTGGTGACTCAGCCGCTTTGGCAATGCGACTTTCGTCATCTGCATGGAGTGCCTCGATGGCGGCCAACTGAGTAGCGGTGCTGTCACGCTCCTGTGCGGTCGTGGCAAGCCGGGTTTCGAGTTCCGTGATTTTCTTTCGATAGTCGGCGGCCCCCGACGCCGCGGCTTCCAGCTCCGCCAGTCGAGAGCGCAGGCCGTCCTCGTTACTGCGGCTGGCAGCCAGAGATGCAGCGGCCGTCGCTGTATCAGATGCCGACGTCTCGAGAAGCTCTGTCAATCTGGCCTTGTCGCGGTTGACGGTCTCCAGGTCCATTCGCAACGAGGCGATGGTTGACTGGTATCCCTCTGTGTCGTTTCGTAGCGAACCGATGGTTCCGGTGGCGCTGTCTAGCGCCCTTTGCAACTCGGCCAGGGCTGCCGCGGAAGTGGCCGATGATCGCAGCGATGCGATGGTGGACTCACGGTCGGCGATCTGGCCTTCGAGCTTCATCGCATCTGAACGAAACATCTTGAGGCTGGCCTCTAGCTTGGCAATGGTCGCAACGCGTTCAGCGATCTGGATGCCAGAGCGATCGAGATCGGCGAGGCGAAGATCTATGTCAGCGGTTTTCGAATCGAGGTCGGCCGACTGCCCCGCCGCCTTGTTCTTCCAGTCCTCGAGCTCGCGGCGCAACTCGTCACGCTGCCGCTCTTCTTCTTCCTGAAAACTCGTGGACGCCTCTTTGAGCTTCTCATCCAAGGACCTTTTGCGCAGAATCCAGCCAATCGTAAAACCCATAGCGCCACCAACCAGCAGCCACGCGACGATTGCAGCAATGTCGTATCCGGTACCGCTCACGATCCGTCTCCTTTGCTCACCGCTCGGCGCGGTCCCCGCGCATGTCTGACACGGTAGCCAGAAGGAAGTTCCAGTTACAGACAGGATCTGCTCCAGAGACCCTGGCCCGGCGATAGGGTTGCGTCATGTTCCCTTTCCCCGATTCGATCAAGCCAATGAAAGCCAGAGTCCTGGTAGCTCCTCCCCAGCCACCAGGCTGGGTCTATGAGCCAAAGTGGGATGGGTTTCGAATGATTGCGTGGGCGGGTGCGCAACCACGTCTGGAGAGCCGGAACGGTAAGGACTTGCTCCGCTACTTCCCCGAGTTGGCTGCAGCGCTCCAAGAGCTGCAGCCGGGCACTGTTGTCGATGGTGAAGTCGTCGTGGTTCGTGGCGGTGTTACAGACTTCGATGCGCTGCAAATGAGGATTCATCCTGCGGAGTCGCGCATTACCCGACTTGCGGAAGAAACACCGGCCAAGCTGATCATCTTCGATGTCCTGGCCTCCAACGGGGCGAGCGTTCTGGAGCGTTCTTATGAGGAACGTCGCACCTTGCTCGAGACGATCTATGCGGATCTCGGCGACAATTGGTATCTAACGCCGGTCACGGCGGATTTTGCTGAAGCCGAGCGATGGTTCCATGAGTACGAGGCCGCAGGGTGTGACGGCATCATCTGCAAGCGAACAGACCAGCCCTATGTGCAGGACAAGCGCAATTGGGTCAAATGGAAGCACCGTCGCACCATCGATTGCGTTGTCGGTGGGTACCGGGTTCACAAAGACGGAGACAAGATCGGCTCGCTACTTCTCGGTTTGTACAACGAGGCTGGCCAACTGCACTTCATTGGCCACTGCTCAGGGTTCACCAACCAGGACCGGGTCGAAATCTTGCACCAGTTTGAGCAGCTGAGAACCGAGGAGAGTTTCGGGGAGGAGGCCCGCAGGCCGGGTTCGGAGAGCCGTTGGAGCGCCGGCAAGGACTCATCTTGGATTCCTGTTGCAGCCGGAGTTGTCATTGAGATCAGCTACGACCAGCTGCAAGACAACAGATTCCGGCATGCGACACGTTTCGAGCGATGGCGAACCGACAAGGATGCTGACGAGTGCACGATGGACCAGCTCGAAAGGCCGATCGGTGCCACGTTTGCCGAAGTCGTCGGCGCGTGACGCCGATGTGATTGTGGCGGTCCTCGTGATGTGGTGATGGCCAAGCCGGTCAGCGAGTTTGTCGAGCGGCACCCAGCAATCAAGATCCTTGCTCTCAGCCTCCTACTTCTGATCGGTGTCTCGTTGGTGGTCGAAGCCTTTGAGGTCGAGATCCCTAAGGGCTATATCTACTTTGCGATGGCGTTCTCGGTATTTGTCGAAATGTTGAATATCCGATACCGGAAGAACCGACCTGTCGATTTGCATGGGGTGTCCTTGGATGATGTAGCCGGGCCGGCAGCGGCCGAATAGATCCGTAGGATCACCGATTGCTGAGAATGTCCGGAGGCAGTAGGCCTGCAATCAGCGCATCATTGTTTGTATGGATGGCGATGACGTCGCCGCTCTCTGGGCCGATCGCCATTGTTGACGAGTAGCAGGGGATAGCGCCGTTGTGAGCAAACCCGGCGTTGCCAACGCCGAGCTGGGCGGCGAACAGTCCGAGTTGGTTCGCGGTTGGTCCCCCTTGATCTGCTGTCAACTCTAGTTGATAGTTCCAAGGATATCAACTAGAGTTGATGGCATGGAAGAGCCAATGCAGATTCCGAATTCCGACGATCCCGTTACCGCCCTGGCAGCGGTCGTTTCGATGCGACGTACGGCCGATCGGCTGGAACTGGCGGCCGTGCAGTCCGCAATCGATCAGGGATGGTCGTGGGCGTTGGTGGCCGATTCTCTGGGAGTTACACCGCAGGCAGCCCATAAGCGTCTTGCTCGCCGTATCAACAAGCCTCACGCGAGGAAGGACCAACATTGAGCCGCCGCCGAAAGCCGTTGCAAGACATCCGCACGATGAACACCCTGTTTACAGCAGCAGAGAAAGAAGCGGCGCTGGTTGGTGAATCAGAACCGGGTGCCGAGCACCTGATCCTGGCTTCTTTCGATCTCCCCGACGGTTCGACGCGGCGGGCATTTCAGCGGGTTGGCGTGTATCCCCAAGCGTTCCGGGATGCGATTGCCGAACAACATGCCGAGGCGTTGCGCAAGATCGGTATCGCCCCTGACGACGGCGTGCTCGATGGCCGGTTGGCCGAACCGACCCCGTCGCGCGGTCCATTGCGCACCAAAGGTTCATCGCAGAACGTGTTCAAGAAGGTCGTGAAGCTCGTCAAGAAGGAGCGATCCCAGCTCTATGGGGCGTACATTGTCCTCGTAGCTGCCGAGGCGGAACATGGGACAACGGCCCGTGCGCTCGAACATCTCGGGGTGCACCGGGAAGCGCTTGCTGAGGCTGCACGTACAGAGTTGGATGCTCTCAACGTGTAGGACCGTCGATTGTACGAATGTATCCAAAATCCGGACTTGTGCGTCTTTTACCCGACAGTCACTTGAGAAGGAGATTTGGATGTCACGGTTTACGAATGAAGCAAGTTGGGATCGGATCGCTCGGGTAGTCCTCGGAGTAGTGCTGATCTATCTCGGGTTCTCCGACACGGTCAGCGGTGGTCTTGGTGTCTTCCTCGGGATCCTCGGGTTTGTGCCGCTCATCACTGGTCTGGTTGGCTGGTGTCCCATCTATGCCATCACCAAGTTCCGCACCAAGGGCGAGGCCGTATAGCCCCATGGCGAACGACTCGATTCTGACCACATTTGAACAGCCCACCCTTATCGAGGTGATGGCGCCGCACTGTGTCGAGTGTCGGGCGATGCAGCCCGACCTCGATGCGGTTGCCAACGAATATCAGGATCGAGTCGACTTTGTCGTTCTCGACGCAACGACGCAGACGGCTGATGTTGCTGCTCTCAACGTGTTGGGAACCCCGACTCTCATTGCAGTCAGCTCGGGGCGGGAGGTTGCTCGCTTCACCGGCCGCCGCACGCGAACCGAGCTCCAAGAGCTGTTTGTTGCTGTTGCTTATGGTGACGCAGCCTCGATTCCCAAGGTCAGTCGCAGTGATCGAGTCGTGTGGACAGTCGCCGGGGTGCTCTTGGGAGTGGTCGGCTTTCTTACCGGGCCTGCGTGGTTTCTCCTTGCGATTGGCGTTGGTTTGGTCGGATACGCCAATATCCCAAGAGTATGACGGCAGCAAAAGTTGACGCCGCCGAACTCGCGCTACACCTCGACGATCTCTATCGGTTTTCGGTGGCGCTAACGCGGGACCGCGATCTCGCCGCCGATCTTGTGCAGGACACGTTCATCCGGGCCATAGAGCGCGGTGACCAGTTCAGGGGGGATTCCTCGCTCGGGGCATGGCTGCGTCGCATACTGCACAACCTCGCCATCGATCGAGTGCGACGATCCAGCAAAGAGATCGTTGTCGAAGAGGTTGAGGAGAAGTGGCATGCGGACGACTACACAGTCGATCCTGCAGTCGTAGCCGAGCGTGCTCAGACCCGTGAAGAACTGGAGGATGCGCTGGTCCGACTGCCCTTCGGATATCGCACTGTGGTCGTTCTGCACGATGTCGAGCAGTGGAAGGTGCGAGAGATCGCAGACTTACAAGGCATCTCGTTGCCTGCAGCAAAACAACGATTGCGACGGGGTCGGATGATGCTGGTCGCGGCTCTGGCCGAGGGCCATGAACGCCGAATGATGCTCAAGGAGATACCGATGCGATGTTGGGATGCCAGGCAACATGTCTCCGATTACCTCGACGGTGCGCTGGAGGCATCGACCGCCACCATGGTCGAATCTCACCTGTCGGCTTGCCCCACTTGTCCGCCCCTCTACGGAGCGTTGGTCGAAACCCACGCCGGTCTCGCCGAGCACCGTGATCCAGACTCAGTTATTCCGCCAGAGCTGCGAGCCCGAATCCTGGCCGGATAGTTCCCTGAGATCAGCTTTCACCGCTCTCGCTTTGGGTGACCTTGAGCTCGCCATCTTCCCATCTTGCTCGGAATTCAGAGCTGTGATTGTCGCTGTCGAATCGAATCCGAACCTCGTCAGGGCCAGTCTCCCTCGGATCAGTGCTGTATCCGGGCTGGGGGATTGCCGAGACAAAGTTGACCACCCCCGGTGAGTAGCTGATGGTGACCACGCCGCCTTGCAGCGTGTAACTCGAGGTCTGAGTCTGCGGTGCAGCAGTGGTCGTGGTTGTCGAGGGCGGCTGCGTTGTGGTCGTTGACGTGGTCGGCGGCGGTTCCGTGGTCGTGGTCGTTGATGTCACAGCCGGAGGGGGGGTGGTTGAGTTTGGTGGCGCGGTCGTTGGTGTTGCTCCCGGAGTGGTTTCCGTCCCTGGTGTCTCCACCGCTGTGATTGACGTTGGGGATTCGATCAGTTCTGGTTCGAGGGTGACGACGCGCGATGCGGATGTCGTCGTGGGGTCCGGGAGTGGGTTAGCGAGGGCGACGGTTGTTGGGATCTCCACGACCGGCTGGATGACCCGATTGCGTACCTGGGCCACCGCTCCCCATGAAAACACCATTGCAATGGTGGCGGCCACAGCCCAGCCTGCAATTAGTTTTGTCGACTTCGGCATGACCTAACTATCGCAGTTGTGGGGTTAGATCTCTCTCCGAGAAACGTTAGGTAATTCCTAAATCGTGTGATTTCGTGGCGTCGTGCTCAGCTGTCCCCATATGATGCAGTCATGCCATCAGTTCTGATAATCGAGGACGACCCAGCGATTCGACAAGGTCTTGCCAACTTCTTGGCCGATGCCGGCCACAGCGTCGAGTCCCTCTCATCTGGGATGGAGGGTGTCCAGCGTGCCGCCGCGGGCGGGTTCGATGTGGTCATCCTCGATCTCGGTTTGCCCGATATCGATGGAGGGCAGGCGCTCAAGATGATCAGATCGGTGAGCGAGATCCCCGTGATCGTTGCTACTGCTCGGGATGAGGAGGACGAGATCGTCCGGGTACTTCGGGACGGGGCGGACGACTATGTGGTCAAGCCCTTCTCGGGTGCGCAACTTCAGGCGCGGATCGAGGCGATCATGCGGCGTGTTGCCGGCGGGAACGCGCGTGGCCCAATAGCTGTTGGCGACCTGACGGTTGACAGCGAGCAGCGGGTGGCGGCCCTAGGCGGCGAACCGCTCGAGTTGACCAGAAAAGAGTTCGACTTCCTGGCCTATCTGGCCGAGAGGGTGGGGGTGGTGGTTTCGAAGAGAGAGTTATTGGCCGAGGTGTGGCGGCAGCCCTATGGCGGTGCGGATAAGACTGTTGACGTCCACTTGTCTGTGTTGCGGCGCAAACTGGGCGAGAGCGCAGCTGAGTCCCGCTATCTACTTACCGTCCACGGTGTCGGCGTCAAGCTTGTGAACCCCGATTCGTGAGACGTTGGCTCTCCCTATACGCCCTTTCCATAACGTCGATAGTCATACTTGCCTTCCTGGTGCCGCTGGCGGTTCTCATTCGAGACCTGGCCGTTGACAGGGCGATGAATGCCGCTGAACGCGAGGCACAGACCGTGGCTCGGTTTGCTTCAACAATTGATGGCGGCCCTGAATCGATTGCAGCATTGGAAGGAACCCTGGCGGCAGCTCCCAATACCTCGGTGATGTTGTCTGACGGCCTCGTGCTCGGGGCTCCACTGCCGACGGGGATCGACCTATCGGCGGCGCGGGATCTCGGTCAAGCCTATCGCCAGCCGCTCGGTGACAGTCAAGCTGTCGTGGTTCCGGTGTTGCGCGGTGCAGGCTCTCCGTGGGTCGTCGTGATCGGGGTACCTGAGGCCGTCCTCACTCAGAATGTCACCTCGGCCTGGGTCGTGCTTGGTGTGCTCGGACTGGGCCTGGTTGGTTTGGCCTTGGTGGTTGCCGACCGGATGGGCCGGGCAGTTGTCGAGCCGATCAATGATCTCGTCGCGGCGACCCATCGGCTGGGTAAGGGGGAGTTGACCGTTGCAGTGGAGCCAGGAGGTCCGAGTGAACTCGCTGAGGTTGGTACTGCGTTCAACGTGCTCACCGGGAGGGTGAGCACGTTGATGGACAGGGAAAGAGAGACGGCGGCGGACATCTCGCATCGGCTGCGGACGCCGTTGACGGCGCTAAAGCTCGACATCGAAGCCATGGGCAAGCATGTCGACGTGAGTCGTCTCCATGAAGACGTTGACGAGCTCGAACGAGTTGTCAGCCATGTCATCAGGGAGGCCCGTCGATCGGTGCGGGAGGGCGGTGGGGATGTTGTGAACCTGTCGGATCTCGTGGCGGAGCGGGTGGCCTACTGGGGATCGCTCGCCTCGGATCAGGGTCGCGAGTGGAAGCTAGATATCGGGCCCGAGACCTGTGTCGTGAACGGGCATGCTGCCGACTTTGAGGCGATGCTGGACGCCGTACTGGGCAACGTCTTTGCGCACACCCCGGCTGGTGCCGGCTACCGGGTGACTCTTGTGCTTGCGGGTGGCGATGATGCCGAACTCAGCGTTGCCGACGACGGTCCGGGGATTGCAGACCCTCGGCTTTTGGAACGTGGCGCCAGCGGAGGGGGATCGACGGGCCTGGGCGTCGACATCGTGCGCAGGACAGCCGAGGCGGCTGGTGGTGAAGCCCACTGGGAGTCGGGGGATCGGTCGGGAACGGTGGTACGTGTTGTGCTTCCGCTGGCCGGCGCCGGGTCCACTCTGATCCGCTGATCGGTCGTTGGTTGGGCGATTTCAAAAAGAGGTTCTTCTAACCAACCGCGGAGGACCCTCAAATATCGACTCAGGCATTCTGGCTCCAGTCAACAAAGGAGACCAGAAAGATGTTCAAGCGAATCACAGCAGTCATAGCGACAGTTCTTGCGGTTCTCATGGCAGTCGGTATCGCATCAGCAATGACCGCACCGTCGTCAAGTGACTCGACTTCGAGTACCTCAACCACATCCCCAACGTCGACGACTCTTCCGGCAACCGGTGACGCCGAGACGGTCATATACGAGGTCGGCGACGCCGGCACTGTGACGGTTGCTTCCGACGGTGCCGCCCTTTCGATCGTCGCTGCTGAAGCGGCCGAGGGTTGGGCAGTCGAGGTCGAGGTCGCCGCAGGGCGTGAGGTGGAAGCGGACTTCCGCAACGGGACGCGCCGCATCCAGTTCAATGCAGAGCTCGAGGGCGGTGAGGTCAGGGTCCGGGTTCGGGAGCGTGCCGACGACAGCGGCGGCGGAAGCTCCACGACCACCTCGACAACGACTCCGAGCACGTCGACCACTTCAACCACCAACCCTCCCGCCACGCCACCATCCGGTGATGAGAGTGGTTCGAGCGTGACCTACAACGCCGGCGACGGCGGCACAGTGACCATCACTGCGGGTAGCTCGAGTCTCACGATTGTCTCGATCGATCCTGCCGCCGGCTGGTCGTTTGAGGTAGAGGTTGCAGCGGGTCGCGAGGTTGAGGCCGATTTCCGCAATGGCTCTCGCCGTATCCAGTTCAATGCTGAGCTTGAAGATGGCGAGGTTCGGATCCGAGTTAGGGATCGCATGGATGACGGCAGCTCGGATGACGGCAGCTCGGATGACAGCAGCTCGGATGACAGTGGACACGGCGACGACGATGACGATGACGATGACGACAACAGTGGTCATGGCAACAGCGACGATGACGATGACAACAGTGGTCATGGCAACAGCGATGACGATGATGACGGTGACGATGACGACAACAACTAGGACGAACTAGCGGGTTTCCCCTCGCACCAATCGCCCCGGGCTGCCTTCCCACGGCCCGGGGCGACGTGTGCCCGGGTTTGACTGGTGCTGCTGACTACTTTGGCAGCGACCCGCACGGGGTTCACAGTGTTCTCACTCCCAATTCTCCTTGCGCATCTTGGATGGCTGGACCCGGGGTGGCTCACCCGGCATCTTTGGGTAGTGCGGCGGCCAGGGGGCATCGCCGATGCCATTGGCCTCATCCGCTGCGACCATCTCCAGCAGCGGTTCGAGCCCATACGCGACATCGTCGATTCCAGCGGTTAGGTCACCAACGTCATCCAACCGATCTTTGAACGTCATCAGGTCAAACGACTTGTGATCGATCGCTGCCAACTCGGCCCATGCAAAGGGCGTCGAAACCAACCCGGTGTGGCGAATGCTGTACGCAGAAGCGACGGTGCGATCACGAGCGACCTGGTTGTAGTCGATGAAGATTCCGTCACGCTCCTCCTTCCACCAGGCGGTGGTTGCCAGCTCGTGGCGTCGTTCTAGTTCTCTGGCAAACGCGAGAACACCACGCCGGAGTTCGAAATAGTCCCAATGCGGGGCGATACGCACATAGATATGGATGCCCCGATTTCCCGACGTCTTTGGCCATGACACATAGCCAAGTTCGCTGAGCAACTCGTTGGCGGCGGCAGCGACGTCACGAGCCGCTTCGAAGTCATAGCCTGCGGCGGGGTCGAGGTCGATGCGGAGTTCGTCGGGGTGATCGATGTCGTCGCCGCGGGCGTTCCACGGGTTGAAGTCGAGACAGTTCATCTGCGCCATCCAGATGACATCCCCGATATCGAGAGGGAGAAACATTCGGCCGGGCCGGGCCGAGGGGAAACGGACATCAACGGTGCTGCGGGCGTTCTTGGGCGCTCGTTTCACAAAGAAGGGATCTTCGCCAACCCCCTTGGTCCAGCGCTTCAAGCTGACGGGGCGGTTCTGCACGCCACGGAGAGCGCCTTCTCCGCATTTCAGGAAGTGCTCGACGACATCGAGCTTGGTCCACCCCTGTTCGGGAAAGACAACCTTGTCAGGGCTCGAGATCCTGACGTCCCGCCCGGCGGCCTCGACATGTACTTCCTTGCGACTCATAGGTGCATTATGTCCGCTATTGGCCGCGGCCGTGCACACCAAGACAACGCAGTGGCGCGCCAAGGTCGCAGAGACGACCCCACCTCGAGGAATTTAGGTTTTCCTAACTTTCGTGAGAGGACCCTCGAACTTGCTGTGACAGAAAATGCAGTAAGTCACATCAGTATGTAGAACCAGTCGGCGTCTCACCGCGTCAAAGCAGCACGGAAGAACCACACGAGGTCATGGGAAGATGAAGCAATCGATTCATTACGCAGAGCCGAGAAGACCGGGTGCGAGCGCCGGCGAAATCCGGCACCGATACCTGCGGGCGGCTGTCTTGATCTTGATCGTCATTTCCCTGTTCCCACCGGCTGCGGGGGCAGCAGTAGCGTCCGTCTCGATTGGCAGCACGCTTAGCCCCCGCGACCTGACGGTGGCCGTTGGCACCGATGTCACCTGGAGAAATGATGACGGTGACAGGCATCGTATGCGTACGACATCGGGTCCCACCGAATTCGACTCGGGCAATCTGGATGCGGGCGAATCCTTTACGTTCACATTCGACCAAGACGGTACCTATCTCTACGTCGATGATCGAAACCGCAGCGACTCGAACTACTACGGGACGATCATCGTCACGAGCGGACCGATCGGCGACCCTGGAGAGCCGCCGCCGCCCCCGCCGCCAGCAGGCGACGTAACCATCGCGAACGACACCTTCCAACCCGCGTCGATCACCGTCAACGTCGGCGGCACAGTCACATGGTCCAACCAGGATCGAGAGCATACCGTCACCGCACGGGATCGATCCTGGGACAGCGGTATCTTTGATAGCGGTCAGACCTACACCAGAACCTTTGACACCGCCGGTACCTATGAGTACTTCTGTATTATCCACCCCGACATGGTGGCCACGGTGGTTGCGACTGCCGGGACCGGGGAACCGCCACCACCGCCGCCACCTCCGCCACCTCCTCTACCACCACCGCCACCTCCTCTACCACCGCCTCCGGCAGGAGCGAGTGACGTATCGATCATCGACAACGACTTCGATCCGATCACCAAGACGATTTCGGTCGGCTCAACAGTGCGCTGGGTGAACACGGGGCAGCTGCCGCATACGGTGACGATCAATGGTCAGTTTGATTCGGGTTTCTTGATGAATGGAGACACCTGGAGTCGGACGTTCAATTCTGCGGGCACTTTCAACTACATCTGCACTCTTCATCCGGAAATGCAGGCGACCATCGTCGTTACCGGGACCAGTGGTGAGGCGCCGCCACCTCCCGCCGACGATCCACCTCCCGTCGACGATCCACCGCCGGACGATGATCCGCCGCCACCTCCGGCGCCCGTTGGCGCGATCAGCATCATTGACAACGATTATCAGCCGGGCACCCGGACGGCTGCAGTTGGTTCAACAGTGCGCTGGGTGAACACGGGGCAGCTACCGCATACGGTGACGGTCAATGGTCAGTTTGATTCGGGTTTCCTGATGAATGGAGACACCTGGAGTCGGACGTTCAATTCTGCGGGCACGTTCAACTACATCTGCACGATTCATCCTGAGATGATCGGCACCATCATCGTCACCGGCAGCGATGGGGGCGAGGCCGGGGACACCGTCGACGAAACGGCTTCGGATGCCCCATCCAACGGATTGGTGCTCGATAACACGAGTACGGCATCAGCACCTGTCGGGCCGATTGGCTATGCCGTGGCGATGGTCGACAACGCCTACGACCCAGTCGGCATCGAGATCCGCGCCGGTGACAGCATCACTTGGAACAATGCCGGCGAGCTGCCGCACACCGTCACGGCACGCAATGAGAGCTTTGACTCGGGGTTCCTCATGAACGGCGATGTCTGGACAATACAGTTCGATGAGGCTGGCGAATTCGAGTACTTCTGCACGATTCACCCTGAGATGGTGGGAACTGTCACTGTTGTTGCAGCCACAACAAGCGATGTCGACGCTTCCGGCGCGTCGAGCACTAGTGCCGCGGCTTCGAGCGACGGCACGTCGCAATCCGTCGCAACACAGAGTCCCGCCGCTGCGGGAGTCTCGGGAGGTACGGGAGGTACGGGAGGTACGGGAGCCAGCATCGCTGTGATGTTGTTGCTGGTGTTGCTGACGGTCTTGTTCATTCTGTTCCTGGTGCACGAAGTCGACTTCGCCCCCGGACCGGAGGCCGACAAGGGTGAGTAGGCAAATCCTGAGTGGGCTAACGCTTTGGCTGATTCTGGTGGTCGCTGCCTCAGGTTGTGATTGGGGCGCTGCGCAACCGATCGAGGGAACGTCAACCGACTCGGTTGGACCCACCATGGCTACTGGGGTTGTTGTTGCGGTCGAAGGAGATCTGAGCGCGATCAGCAGTTTTTCTATTCTCCTCAGCGACGGCGAAACGCTAGTCCTCGTGCCTCAGGCCGGGGTTCTCTTCGACGGCGAGGGACCGCTATCGCACCTCCGTGACCACCTTTTGAGTGGTGAACCTGTCATGGTCGAGTTCCATCAGGGGGCAGACAATCTGGTGGCAGCCACGGTCGGAGACGGCGAATGAGATTGGTTGGCCCTGTGGTAGCGATTGTCCTTGCTGCGGCGGCCTGCGGCGGTGCCCAGGAACCGGCGAGCCAGCATGTCGCTCAATTCCCCGCCGAGTCGATCTCGATCGTTGCCAACGTCGACATCGCTCTCGGATCGTCCCGGCTACTCGTCGCCGTCGCCAAGGGAGATGGCGGTCGGCTCGGGTCCCCCCTAGACGCCATCGCCCTCGAGGTCGCTCCCGTTGACCAGCCCGAGCTGAGACAACGGGCCGATGGCGTATTCGTATGGATAATCGAGGATTCGTTCGGGTTGTACCGCGCCGATTTCGACTTTGACCGATCGGGAATCTGGACTGTCACGGTTGTTCCGGGATCGGGCGAGCTGCTGGAGCCGACGTTCTTTGCCGTTGGTGAAGACACCATTGCTCCCGGGGTTGGCGATCTGGCGCCCACGGTCAAGACACCGACTGCTCAGAGCACACCGCTTGCAGAGATCACGACTGATCCGAATCCCGATCCCAGGTTCTACGAGATCTCGCTTGATGAGGCCGTACGTTCTGGGACCACAACCGTTGCGGTGTTCAGCACTCCCGCATTCTGCCGGACCGCGACGTGCGGGCCGCTTCTCGACCAAGCCAAGGAACTGGCACCCGGCTATCCGGAGGTCAACTTTGTTCATGTCGAGATCTACGCGGGGTTCAATGAGCCAGATTTTGTGCCCGACGGCGATCACCTTGCGCCCCCGGTCATCGGCTGGAGTCTTCCCACCGAACCGTGGGTCTTCGTCATTGATGAAACCGGAGTTGTCACCCATCGGTTCGAAGGCATACTGGATGCTGTAGAGCTGCATGCGGCTCTTGCCGGGTAGTTGAGCGGAAGCCGGCCGGACTGGTCTGAGCACTTCGTGTAGCTCGCTTCAGGAGGTGTCGCCCAAGCTGGTCGACGGTCTGCCTACAGATCCAGCGCCCGTACGAGAAATGCTGCCATTTGGCCTCTCGTCACTGGTGCGGCGGGGCAATATCTGTCGTTTGTTGGTGGGTTGCAGCCCTTGGTGATGCCGGTTGCGCCGAGCCATGCGATGTCGGCTTCGAACGTGTTACCGAGGGTGTCGGTGAACGTAGGGGGTGGTCCTGTCGGAACGGTAGAGCCAAGCGCCCGATGCAAGAAAGCCGCCATCTGGTCTCGTGTCACTGTGCTGTCGGGGCAGTATCTGTCGTTTGTTGGTGGGTTGCAGCCCCTCGTGATTCCCGCGGCGGCGAGACGTTCGATGTCGGTTTCGAAGACCGATCCATTGTCGTCGGTGAAGTCGGTGGTGCCTTGGTCGGTGAGATCGAGCGCTCTGACCAAAAAGGCGGCCATCTGGTCACGGGTCACTTCATCGTCGGGGCAGAACATGTTGCTGAGCGGCGGGTTGCAGCCCTTGGTGATGCCGGCGGCGGCGAGACGTTCGATGTCGGCTTCGAAGATGGACAGGTCATCGTCGATGAAGGTCCCGCTCTCCGGTGCACACGGCGCTCCGGCCATCGGGCCGATATAGCTCGATGCGATCACCACGTTGTCGATGTACAGGCTGATGTCCTGGTCGGGAACGTCGGTGCCCCCGTGGTAGACATTCAGCCAGATCTGTTCGATCTTCAGGCTGTCGATATCCCGCCAACGCCAATCGGTTTGCCTATAGGCCTTGCGCCCGTCGACCCAGGTTTCGAGGATCCCGTCGTTCGCACCCGGAGTGTTGAGCACTAGATGCTGCTCGATGCTGTACCAGCGGTCCTTTTCGAGAAAACCGAGACAGCCGTCCTGCCACAGAACGTTGTCTCCATATATCCCGTCCATGTCGGCGTGATACACGTAGTTACCGACCGGAATCGTGTCTCCGAGTGGGTTGTTCATCGGAATCGTCGGATGGTATCCACCACGCGCCGACCATCCGTTGGTGCCGTCGGAGGGGCGACCACCCCAGCCAGCTACCCCATAGGTTCCCGAGATGCCGGGGAATTTGCCGCCGTAGGTCGGGTCCCAGCTCTGGTCGATGCGGATGTAATAGCGGAAGTAGATCTCGGTAGGTTCGGATCCCGTCTGGTCGGCGAATTTGTAGGCGACACCCATCCCGGTATTGGTCCCGGCCGGCACCGTTACCTTGAGCGCGGACCCGTCAAGTTGCTCGAACCCGGTTGCCGCCGACACGAG
>CAXMRC010000161.1:0-11939 GCA_964195945.1 uncultured Gemmatimonadales bacterium | reverse complement strand
CAACGAAGAAGTCATCGGGCCCCAACACGGCATCAGGCCGTCCCTTCATCTGGATCGTCATCGTCCCCGAGCGGACGAGGAAGCACTCATCGGTGTCCTCATGGACATGCCAGACGAACTCGCCCTGAACCTTGACGACCTTGAGATGCATGTCGTTGATCTGCCCCACGATCTTGGGAGTCCAGTGCTCAGTGAATGCGGCGAACTTTTCGTCCAACCGAACAACGGTGTCGGGTGCAGCCATATCTCTCCCATCGAGTCAGCGGAACCGTAACACCCGCCGATATCGGCACACATGGGCGTGCTGCGATCGTTGCCGGTTGTGTGCGGGGTGGTTCTCGTGGGAGGATGCATCCTTGTCAATGAAGAGGCAGGTTGAGATGACAGAGGGTCGTGTTGCGCTGGTGGTTGGCGGTGGCTCGGGGATAGGCGCTGACGCTGCTCGGAAGCTCGCCGATGAGGGCTACAACGTTGGTGTGATGTCGTCGTCAGGCAAGGGGGAAGCTCTTGGTAGAGAGCTTGGGGGCGTTGGCGCTACTGGTTCGAATCAGAATCCCGCCGATCTCGGACTGTTTGTTGCTGCTGCGATGGCTGAGTGGGGTCGTATCGACGGAGTGGTCAACTGCGCTGGACATGGTCCCAAGGGTGATCTCTTGAGCATCTCCGATGAGGACTGGCATTCGGGATTGGATTACTACCTGCTCAATGTGATTCGGATGACGAGACTGGTGACTCCGATCATGCAGGACCAGGAGACCGGCGGGTCCATCGTGAACATATCGACGTTCGCTGCGTTCGAACCTGACCCCGATTTCCCGACCTCAGCGGTGTTCCGTGCTGGGTTGGCCGACTATGCGAAGCTGTTCAGCAACCTCTATGCAGCCGAGAACATCCGCATGAACAACGTTCTGCCAGGTTTCATCGACACCCTTCCCGAGAAGCCGGAACGTCTGGCCCGAATCCCAGCTGGTCGGTACGCCCGAGTCGAGGAGGTGTCCGAAGTCGTGGCGTTTCTTGTGAGCGACCACTCGAGCTACGTCACGGGCCAGAACCTGAGAGTTGACGGCGGACTCGCTCACTCAGTCTGAGAACACAGACCACCCGCCCATATCGGCTGTGGTTTCAGGGCGTCGTCGGAGTGCGCGCCGTCGGACCCCCACCATAACGATCGGGGTCCATCAAACCGTCGTGGCTAGTCCCGACATGGGGACCCCTAGGGTGGAGTAGTTGACGCTTCGAGAGGAAATGAGATGGAGATGCAGTACCGCCGCCTGGGGAATGCCGGAATCAAGACCAGTGTGTTCTCGTACGGTTCATGGCTCACTTTCGGGAGTCAGCAGGAGAGGGACGACAGTCTCGAATGCATGAATGCTGCATACGACGCGGGTGTCAACTTCTTCGACAACGCCGAGGTCTATGCCGGGGGGAAGGCGGAGACTGTGATGGGCCAGGCGCTGCAGGAGTTCGGGTGGCCCCGTCACACCTACCTTGTATCGACGAAGTACTTCTGGGGCATCCACAAGGATGTCCCGAACGCTTTCTACACGCTCAATCGCAAGTACTTGATGGAGGCGATCGACAAGTCGCTCGAACGTCTCCAGCTCGGTTACGTCGATCTTGTCTACTGCCACCGCCCCGACCCAGAGACTCCGATCGAGGAGACGGTGTGGGCCATGTCCGACATCGTGGCTTCTGGCAAAGCGTTGTACTGGGGCACCTCGGAGTGGTCTGCCCAGGAGATCCGGGCGGCGTGGGAGATTGCCGAGCGGCATCATTTGCGCAAACCGGTGGTCGAACAACCGGAGTACAACCTGTTCAACCGCACCAAGGTGGAGACCGAGTACGCCCGTCTCTACGAGGACATCGGGCTCGGGCTAACCACGTGGAGCCCGCTCGCCTCAGGCCTGCTGACCGGCAAGTATCAGGATGGAATCCCGGAAGGTAGTCGCGGCGAGAACGTCGAGTGGCTCCAGGACTTCCTCACCGATCCCGCCAAGCTTGCCAAGGTCGATGAGTTCCTCGCTGTTGCCCAAAGGGTCGGTTGCACGCCCGGTCAGTTGGCGTTGGCATGGACCGCCTCGAACCCGAATGTCAGCTCGGTCATCCTTGGTGCTCGTCATGTCGGCCAACTCAAGGAGAATCTCGACGCTCTTGAGGTCATGGACGCCTTGACCGACGAGCAGAAGGACAACATCAAGGAGATATTCACATAGCCAGCGGGGAACCGGATTCACGGATTCTGCGACCATGCAGTCGCGGCTAGGCGCTGGAACGCAATCCACTTGGGCTGATCGTCCCTCTAGTCGTGGGGGTGTGCGGCTCAGGTACGGGATTGCGACTCTCGTTGACGTCAAGACAAGCAAGTGACCCACCCATATCGGCACATCTGGGCGGCCTCGGCGGTTGTGTGGAATCGTCCGTTGTGACGGTGTGGCGGTCAGGGCCTGGTGCGAGCTGTCGTGTAGGCGGCGAGCAGTCTGAGCATGTGTCCGAACGCTGCGAGGGCGAGCATCCCTATCCAGAGGATCTCTACCGCGGCGAAGGCTTGGAGTTCGGTCCACAGCGGTTCGGATGCGTCGATCAACGAGATCACCATGATGACCTCGATGACGACCAACGAAATGAAGCCGAGCCATCCGATGACAGCCAAGGCGCTGCCGATCCCGTTGACAACTCTCGCTTCTTTGTTCACCGCAGTTGACATGTGTTCCTCCTGGCGGGTGTGACCGAGTTCGATACGAGGCAGACCCTGCTTCTCGGCACATTCGAGAGAATCGTACCCGCCCACATCGGCACATATGGGCGCACCGGATCGGGTGCGGGTCCTTCAATGCTTCGCATTTGGCCCATCGCGGGACGGTTGATACGGAATGGCTACGATCATCTCAGACTCACCCAGCGCCCCAGATCCCTGGAGGTCCGACATGCCTTTGCCAATGTGGCTCGCTCAAATCAACAAGCGAACCTTCAACAAGATGGAGATCAAGCGTGGCGTTCGGCCGGTGCTTGCCCACGTCGGTAGATCGTCGGGAACGACCTATCACACGCCACTCGACGCCCACAAGGTGGACGACGGCTACCTCTTCATCATCAACTACGGCTCGCGCTCGGATTGGGTCAAGAACATATTGGCGGCCGGGACCGCAACACTCAGAGTCGAGGGCAACGAGATCACCTTGGTATCTCCGAGAATGATCACGAAAGATGTTGCGTCGCAACAGCTACCAGCAACTACGAAATGGCCATCGGGCTTCATGAATGTGAACGAGTGTCTGCAGATGGATATTGGCCAATAGCCGATGCCTGGCGATCCTGATGCGGCATCGATCACCAGTTCTGCCGCAATAACGAACCCCTGACCGCCCCGCCCATATCGGCACATATGGGCGGCCAGAAGGAGGAGTTCGGATCGCTCCTATTGCCGGTTGGTTGTGTGCGGGGCATTGCCGGGTTGTAGGGTGCTGGTATGAGTCGCAGGGTCGAGAACGCCGTTGGTCTGTACGTGGAGGGGATCAGGGACGGGAATCCCCGGGAGGCGGTCAGCAAGTACACCGGCGACTGATACACCCAGCACTCCACCGGGGTGCGTGACGGGGCTGACGGTTTCGTGGAGTTCTTCGAGGGCTTCATCGAACGCAACCCGGTCAGGGACATACAGGTCGTTCGGACCTTGGAGGACGGCCAGTATCTGTTTGTCCACGCTTACCAATCGCTCAACACCGGGGAAGCGGAATGGGTGACGCTTGACTTCTTCGACACCGACGAGGACGACCGGATCGTCGAACATCGGGATGTGATCACCGAATACTCCGACTCAACACCGTCGGGGCATACGTCAGTGGACGGACCCACCGAGGTGTCCGATGTCGATAGGACCGAGGAGAACAAGACTCTGGTTCGTGCCCTCATCGAGGATGTTCTGATGCCAGGCGGGAATCCGCACAACATCGATCAATACGTCTCCGCCCACCATTACATCCAGCACAACCGCGACGTGTTCGACGGCCTCGAACACTTCAAACCTCTTGCCATCGGCCCTAGAAGGCCACTCAACTACGACGAGATAGTCCTGCTGGTTGGGCAGGGCAACTACGTGGCAACTCTTTGCAGGGCCAACTGGGAAGGTGCTCCGTACGCACAGGCAGACCTCTTCCGCATCGAGCACGGGCTGGTTGTCGAGCACTGGGATGCCGCCGAACCCATCGGACCCAAAGAAGACTGGGTCAACTCCGGCAAGTTCTGACCGCCCATATCGGCACATATGGGCGGCCTGGACGGTCGTATCGGTGGAGTTGGCTGGGCGCACCCGACAGAACCACTCGGTCTCCCAACTGTCCGTCCCTGCCGGGTTCGCTCATTGGACACCGCCGAAGAGCACAACTAGCGGTCGGTACGGATCGTCATCGCCTCGGTGTCGCGAGCGAATCGCATGAGCACGCTGCGATTGAGACAATGCCACTTGCGCGGGCCATCGTTCTCCGTACAGAGGATGTTCGCGTCGCGGAGAATCCTGAGGTGCTCGGAGACAGTGGACTGGGAGAGGGTCAGGTGAGCGGCGATCTCTCTCACGGCAAGTGGCTTGCACTCCCGAAAGAACTCAATGATCTCCACACGGGCAGGGTGCCCCATCGCCTTGGCGATCGCAGCCATCTCCTGACAGGTGAGTGAAGCCGGATCAATCGGCAGGTCGTCGTCGAGGCACGCCGGGGGCGGAGTGAGGTCCATGACTGCGAGCGTACTGAGCGATTCCGCTCGTGCCATGAGGCCGAAAGACCATATCAACGTCGATCGGTGGCGAAGTTATTCGAAGAACTCCGCCGGGTACCCGACATTGCGGCACTCGCAAACGTCGGTACCATCACTCGAATCGCAGCCTTCCCAACGGAGTAGTCACCCACCCATATCGGCACATATGGGCGGTGCATGGTGTCGTTTACGCTTCTGTCTCGATTCTGGTTCCGTCGCTCATGGTGCCGCTGGGTTGGGTGAAGTTGCTGCCCAGGCTCGAGTACGTGGCGGGTAGGTGGAGGAACTTGGAGTATGTGCGGATTGTCCAGGAGACAGGGCCTCGGAAGAAGTAGGCCTCTGGTGTTGCGACCTGGTCGATGTCCTTCTTGTATTTCTCGGCGGTGCCCTTGGAGAGGTGGAACTTGAGTTCGCCGTTGGTTTCGAAGACTTCGTGGATGATGAGCGCTGCCTCGCCGACTACTCGGTACGCCTCGAAGCGGAGCAGGCCATCTTCGAGGTCGTGTGCTTCGGTGCCGACGCGCTGCCACCAGTACTCAAGATCCTCCAGGGCTGAGGGCACATCCTGCTTGCCTGCCCATTTCGCAGTCACGGCAATGGCGGTCTTCGGGTCGGGTTGCCGGTAGTCGTTCTTGACGTACCCGAACACCAACTCGCCGAACGCCGCGGGTACTCCCTTTGCTGAGATGGCGTCCTTCACCTGATCCGGTATGTGCGTTCCGCGAACGATGTGCATCTCGGGTCGGGCGACTGCGGTCAGGGCTGCCATGTGTTGTGTTGCGGTGGCCGAGAAGTAGTTGATGAGCGCGTCTGCGTTCGCGAACACGTGGTGTACGAGGACGGCGTCTTCACCGACCGCGTGGTTGATCTCGGTAGCGAGCACACCGTCGGCCGCTTTCGCTCCTGCGTGGATGTCCTCCCATTCGTTGAGCATCTCCTTGGATGCGGCTGACTTGCGAAACAAGCCTCCCGGCTTGGTAGGGACCCACTTGCCGGTGATGCTGATCTCGTCGCCGATCCTCGATGGAACCGCGAGGAACGCTGGGAGTGGCTGTGCGGGATGCGGCATTGGGTCTCCAGTTCTTGCTTTCTGTACCGTGCGATACAATAATAGAGAGTGGCAGGACGGCGAGTCAAGCGATACGTGAGATGGTTGCGAAAGTCACTGATCAGACCGTGAACCGTCCCCGAGGACGACCACGCTCCTTCAATCAAGACGAGGCACTGGATGCGGCAGTTCTCGTCTTTTGGGAGAGGGGCTACAAGGGGGCGTCTATGGCAGCACTCACAGCAGCCATGGGAATCAACCGACCCAGCCTGTACGCGGCGTTCGGCAACAAGCGTGAACTGTTCCTGCACGCAATCGACCGGTATGCCGCCACATACGGCAGCAGGGCCTTCTCCGCATTCCGCCTTGAGCCAAACAACCGGAAGGCCGTCGAACGATTCTTCGAAGCAAGCATTGACTGCGCCCTAGCCGAGGGCACACCCCGCGGATGCCTCATCAACACCGTCGCCACCGACGCAGCCGAGAACGACCCCGAGCTGCGCTCCAAACTGTCGCACATGTTCGAACAAACCGACGAAGCGATAACCCGGCGACTCGCAGCGCACCAAACGACCGACGATCCAAGCAACAACCAACCGACCGAACTAGCGCGCATGGCCCACTCAGTCACACACAGCATCATGACCCGCGCCAGAGCCGGAGCCACCCGAAACGAACTCACACAACTCGCGCAGTCGTTCACCGCCGTGCTGTTCCCACAACCGGAGTAGCCTCCACCGCCAACCCGCCCATATCGGCACATATTGGCGGTCTGGCGACAGTCGGGCCAGCATCTCTCACTCTCGGTGCAGGTTCCCAAATATGCCAATCGCACGAATCACCCTCACGGCAGTCTCGGACGATGGTGATCCCGTGATCGTGTGGGGCCGACCCGAGCACGCCCCTGACGACCGGGAATCTGTCGGTCGCTTCTTCCAGGCCAAAGGGGGAACGGGCCGATGTCGGGCCCGTGCAGCACGCCGCTTCCGCGGTGCACCGAGGGCTACCCGGCGTTCAACGACGCCATCGCATCGTTCGGCAGGCTCTCGACCGACGAGTCGACGGTGATCGTCGTCAACATGCACACCGGGAACGGCACGTAGGTGCTCTGTCATCTGAACGCTGGTCGACCACCGGGCGCGCGGTGCCGGGCTCCTCGACGGTTCGCTGCAATACCTGGCGCGCGTCGATTTGAAGCGCCGGTTGGCTCTGTCTCGCATGCGGCGAAGTCAATCTTGCTGGCGGGAATCACGCCATCCAATTGAGTTGAAAGCTTCTCGTTCCAGTCCCGAATCCTGTTCGCTGCATCGCGATGGAAGCTGCTGTGAGCATCCGAGACGAGGACCACCTGGTAGCCGCGCTTGAGACCGCCGAGGCACGTCGCCCGCATGCAGCCTTCGGTGACCAGGCCGGTCACGAACACCGTGCCGACCGACCGCGCCTTCAGGAGCCCGTCGAGTTCGGTGTCTTGGAACGCGTCACCGTGAGTCTTGTCGACCAGCAGGTCATCTTCATGAGGTTGCACACCAGGGTGAAGCTCCCACGACTCGGTGCCCGCCACCAGCATCTTGTTCGAGTGGCGGACGAACACCACCAGGGTGCCAGCGGCACGGGCGGCCGAGACCAACTCGGAGATGTTGCGCAACAGCGATTCTTCCTCGTGAACCGGGGTGGGGCGATGAAACAGACCTCGCTGAAGGTCGATCACGAGCAGTGCGGCTCCAGCTCCCGATTGTCCCGGTCGCGTATTCATGCTCGCCTCCTCGGCCCGACAAAACATAGCTTGCATGACACGAGCACCCCAGATTACCGATTCTCTTGCAGCAACGCCCCGGGCGCCAAGTGTCCGGGATCGGCTATCTCATAGCTGCTCAGGTTGTCACGGTTGGCGGCTGCCGCCCCGAAACCGTCGAAACCTATAGGAGGGTCCTGGGACACGTTTTGCGAGACCCCAGTGGCGCTGTGCTCACCTGTGTCCCGGCTTGTTGACTAGCTCCAAGAATCGTCCATATTGCCGGCTATGGGCGGTCTGGACGGGGCGTGCGACACCACCCACATCATCCCTCCCAGCCGGATATGGGCGGTATCTGGGCGCTCTTCGCATTGAGCCAAACGGCTCTATCGCCCCGGGGCGATGCGGTGCGAAGCTGCGCTCGGTTGGTATCGAAGTGCGGAGGTTGAGTAGCGAGGTGGTGGGCCGTTCTGATGCTCCCTGCTCCCGTGTAGATCTTCGTCTCTGTTGGTACTGTCAGGGGAAGCAATCCGCTTCCTAGCAAGCGAGAAGAAGGGTGACCGAATTGGGTAATTCTCAGAAGACCGGTGGTATCGCGGCGTTCATTGGCGCTGTAACCGTTGTGATCGGTCTTGCCATGTTTGCGCTCGTGCTCACTGACTACGCCAGCGGAGACCCGGAGCCTGCCGAGTCGGTGGCGTTCCTCGCCGACAATCAAGCCACCATCTTCATCTGGAATCTGATCACCCTGATCGTTTTCGGTATCGTTGTCGTCGTGGTGGCATTGGCCCTCAACCGGCGGCTGAAGGCCGGATCGTCACTTCTCGCGCAGACGGCAACCGCATTCGGGATCATCTGGGCCGGTCTACTGATCGCCGCGGGCATGATCACCAACATCGGGTTCGGAACCGTCGTCGATCTCTACGCCACGAACGCAGCCCAAGCCGAGACGGTCTGGTTGGCTGTTGATTCGGTAGGGAATGGCTTGAGTGGCGGGATGGAGATCGTCGGCCCCATGTGGGTTCTACTCGTAAGCGTGGCGGCCCTGCAGATAGGAGCGCTTCCCAAGGCGCTCAACTATGTGGGCATCCTGATCGCCGCAGCAGGTTTCGTCACGATAATCCCGGCGCTCGAAGCGGTCGGAGCCATCTTCGGACTCGGCCTCATCGTGTGGCTCGCATGGCTCGGCATCGTCATGCTGCGCACCAACCCAACCGAAGCAACGTAACCGCCGAAGCGGATCGAACAACACCACAGCCAGCGATCCCGTTGGATCAGCGCCGTGCTGATGGCCCCCCGTATCGGCACCTATGGCGGTGCGTGCTGCCGGTTCTGGGTCGGATCGGGCCGTCGCATGACGACGAGCACTGCAGCGGCCGACTGGCGTTGCTACCGGGTGGACGCGAGCGTGAGACCGGTGGCGGGAGTCCACCGCCTCATCGTTTGATGCCGGGCAAGGGTTCCAGGACCACAACAGCTGTCTCCGAGGACCGGAGTGCGGCATAGGCGTCCAGATTCGTGTCGATTTCGCGCCACCGCGCCCACAGTCGCGATCGTTCGTCTCCCTCTGCAGCCCGCCCACTGACGTCGCGTTGGCCGTCTGCGAGATCGACAACGGTTTCGGGATGCGCCTGTAGGTTGAGCCACCACGCAGGCTCATCGTCGGCCCAGCCGTTCATCGCCATGGTGACCAGGTTCGGACCATCCTCGAAATAGCCGAGGATCACGCTCCGCTCCTGGCCGCTGCGACGCCCGATGGTCGTGAGCCGCATCATGCCGTAGCGGGCGGCCTTTGGACGCCTTAGTCCGACGCGGCCACCGGTGGTGCGATACAAGCCGCGGTGGGTGGACCAGGCGAGGCGAACGAACCACCGCGGAGGAATCCGTGCCCGTCTTGCATTTTCGCTTGGCATCGAATGCTCCCTGTGACGTGTTCGATCAACTGTAGGCGGGATTCCCCCCGCGGACCCTATCCCTCCCCGATACCTGTCGTGGAGACGATCCACGGCCTGCCGGTCGGTGCGGCAGAGGTGGCATGAACCGAGCGACGTCGGTCGACGGACTCGGTGCGCTCACCCGTGTCAGAGTCCGTCTGCGTTCGGATTTGTGGGCGGCGTCTGGGTGCTCTCCGCATTGCGCCAAACGGCTCTATCGCCTCGGGGCGATACCGTGCGAAGCTGTGCTCGTGTGGGCTCTGTCTCCTCACCGGGGAGTGTTGGAGCACTTATGATTTCCGGTCGGCGACTCGGCAGGTACCTGGGCGCAGCGTACCTCTTCGTATGGATCGGCAGCATTGTCGCGGGGCTGCTATCGAAATCGATCCTCGACAGCCCCACCGCGGAGGCTCTTGAACGGACCGCGGAAAGCTCCTCACAGATGCTGTGGAGCGCGATGATCGAACTGTGCATCACGAGCACCGGGATTGTGGTGCTTGCGACCCTCCTCTACACCGTGCTGAAAGGGCACAACCCGCTCGTCGCACTCGTCGCACGCGGGTGGTGGATCGCTGAAGCGACCACCCTTGCCATCAGCACACTCGGTGTGTTCCTTCTCATCCCCGTGAGTGAGGCATACATGGAGGCGGGAGCCTCAGCATCGTCGCCGTTCGTCGCCATTGGCGACGTACTCATCGGATTCCATGCGCGTGCGTACGACATCCACATGCTGTTCTTCGCGATCGGTGCGATCACGTGGTACACCTTGATGTTCCAGTCGAGGTGCGTTCCGCGATGGCTTTCCTCGTTTGGTGTTGCAACCGCCGCACTGGCACTGCTATCGACCATCCTGATCCTCGGGGCGGACGTTGATGCTTTCATCCTCGCCGTTCCGACCGGGTTCTTCGAACTCACGATCGGCGTTTGGCTGCTAGTCAAGGGTGTCCCCGACACCGATCCCGAAGTCGTCACGGCATAGCAGTCCCATGTGGGCGGAACCGTCATGCTGCAACGAGTTGATCTCACGTCGCTATTGAAGGGAGTGCGAGATGCGCCGCAAACTGCTGCGAATCGTCATGGTGATCGTCGCTGTTCAAGTCGTCGGCTCTGTCGTTGGCCTAGTCGTGTCGAAGAGAATGTCCAAGGGTGACGAGAACAGCGACGAATTCAAGGTTGCCGCGATATTCGGGGGCAGGAAGTTCCACAGCCATGCCACGAACCTTAAATCGGGTGTCGCCGTCGCGTCGATGGGAGGGATCGATCTCGACCTGCGTGACGCGACGCTCGCTCCGGAAGGGGCCGAGCTGGAGTTGAGGGCAACGATGGGAGGCATCCAGGTGACGGTCTCTCAGGACTGGGCCGTCAACGTCGATGCCGAGACACAAGCAGGCGGATTCGAAGTCAACGTCACACCACCTGAGGATCTGCCCGAGGATGCGCCCAGTCTCCGCATTCATGCGGTGACCCGGATGGGCGGTGGGGTGGTCACAGCCAAGACTGCATGAACCGGACCGGAACGCAACGCTTCGTCCTGGTGCCGAGTCCTTCGTGCTACGGATTCGTCTTGTCGCGCCTGAATTCGTGGAGGCGTGGCACCGTCGATCGTTCACACGCGGCAACGCGGTTCCATCTCACCGGTGCCGCTGCCTAGCGGAACCGCCCATATCGGTACCGGCTGTGGGCGGCTGATTCTTGGTGCGTCCTTGCCTGTGGAACGGGGTTCCTGAGTACGGTTGTCAGCCGCGGAGAGGCCTTTCTCCTCTGTTCAGCCGGTCGGTTTGGCCGTTAGGTGCTATGGCAACGAAGGAGGCATCCCATCGCCACGCAGTCCGAGTCATACCCTGCCCGCCTAGACATCGACTACCCGGAGAAGCTCGACCGGGTGACAACGTTCTTCCGCCTGATCTGGGCGATACCGATCCTCATCATCCTGTCGCTGCTGTCGGCAACCTCGTATTCGACGGTGACCGTGATCAAGGTGACCGGCGAACGAGTCTCCGAGATCACAAAGACCGGCGGCGGGATCATCGCCGGGCTGTTCTTTGCGACGCTGCTGATGATCCTGTTCCGGGAGCGATATCCGCGCTGGTGGTTCGACTTCGCCCGAGAGTTCACCCGCTTTGAGACGCGGATCGGTGCCTACCTCGGACTGCTCACCGACAAGTACCCCTCGACCGTCGACGAACAATCGGTACATCTCGACATCGACTATCCCGACGTCGAACGGGACCTCAACCGCTGGCTGCCGCTGGTGAAATGGTTCCTGGCGATCCCCCACGTGCTCGTGCTGATCGTGCTCGCGATCGGAGCGATCTTCGCCGTCGTGATCGCCTGGTTCGCCATCCTGTTCACCGGACGCTACCCGCGAGGGTTGTTCGACTACGTAGTAGGAGTCACCCGATGGGGCCTACGGGTCCAGGCGTACGCAGCGTTGCTGGTCACCGACCGGTATCCGCCTTTCAGCCTGCGTTGAGCCGCA
>CAXMRC010000160.1:0-2423 GCA_964195945.1 uncultured Gemmatimonadales bacterium | reverse complement strand
TGAGCATCAACTGGCCGCCGCGCTCCATGCCTTCGATCATCAGCGGCTTGAGAGCAGCGCGTGCCGTGTAGATGGCAGAGGTAAGACCGGCAGGGCCGGAGCCGACGATAACGACCTTCTCAGTCATCATTCAATCCTTTTTTTCGTGGACCTGCGTCCACAGTTCAGTCTTGTGATGCTTCGCGCGGAAGGCGAAGTCTCCATAAGAACATCCCGACCACCACAAATAATCCACCAATAATGGTGTAGGACCATTGCATGCCGACCAATCCGGCTAGGAGACGGACTAGACCGACCACCAGGAAGATGGATAACACGAGACCCAGCAGAGCGGCAACGATGCCAACCCCGGTCCACTTTGCCCATCCCGCAGCGCGGTCGACGGTCATTTGGCGAACCTTGTTTGCCGTGCTCTCGAGGAAGTCCGCGATTTCTGTTGGGTAGTCGTTCATCGTCCCAAGATTAGTCAAGACATCGCGGGTGTCGTCTGTATCTCTGATCCGCACACCAAACCCTATGGCACAAGCTGGAAAATCTCGCAACCGGCGGGATATGTGACGACCACCAGGGTGGTGTCATTCACCTCGGCAGGGACGAAGGCGACGACGAGTCGCTCCGCACCGTCATCACCTGCCAACACGCCAACGAGGATTGTTTCGCTTTCGGATGGAATACCAAGCTCCAGGGCGAGCTCCGCAAGGCATGCAGGGAGATCGAAAGCTGCTGACTTGGCCAACTCGTCGCGAAGACGAACATCATCAGGGGACAAGAGCAGCTGATCGACTATCTCTGCCCGGATTTCCTCACTGATATTGCCGTAACCGATGAGGGGGAGAACATCGGCCAAGCCCAGCCCCGACGCCGTCGTCTCGCTCGCCGCAGCTGTTGTCGTCGAAGCCATCGGCGCCTCGCTCGCCTCGATTGAGGCCTGGTAATCGGTTGCGGCGTCATCCGCCGAACCGCCCATCTCCAAAATCTCCGGAGCGATGGTTTCCGTGGCAGCGGCAGTTGACCTTTCCTCGTCGCCAAAGGCTCCTCCATCAGCAGCGGCGGTCGTCGCCGGGCTGGAGTCATCACTGCCTCCGATAACGTTGGGAAGGACCATGAACACAACCAGGAAAACAGCGGCGGTACCGGCCAGCGCCGAAACCCACCGGCCCCATGCCACCGTTGGCTTGTTCGACGTAGGGGCGGGTCTAAGACCCGTCAGCTCACGCTTCAGGCTCTCATGAAGGCGAGACGACTCGGTGGCGGTCAAATACACATCGGGCGCTTCGTCGAGTACCGACAAGGCCAACCGCTGCAGTTCGAGGTCTCGGGAGCATTCTGCGCACCCCTCTATTTCCGCCTGAGCTGCGGTAGCGGCCACTTCGTCGAGGTTTTCCTCGGCGAGCGCCATGATGATCTCTTGGTCGTGTTCGTGCATCTTCATTCGTCTCTTGGATGTCGCGAACCCGCTCTGAGGTTCCCGAGGCTTTCAGCCAGTATCTTTCTTCCCCGAAACACCCGCGACTTCACAGTCCCGATCGGGATGTCAAGGATCTGGGCAGTCTGCTCGAGAGCCAGACCCTGCAGGTCAACAAGTACCACCGCGGAACGAAAGTCGATCGGAACTTTCTGCAAAGCCTTCTCGATTTCGGGCCGAAGCTCAACGGCCCTTAGCTCATCCCCGCTATGCGGGTCGGCTGGGTCGGATAGTTCAGGCATGGCCTCGGTGCGACGCCGCTTTGCCTTGCGGAGCTGGTCGTAGCAAGTGTTGACGGTGACCCTGTATAGCCAGGTACTGAACGCCGATTTGGCCTCGTAGCGATCAGCCTTGCGGAACACCGTGATAAACGTTTCCTGAACCGCGTCAAGAGCGGCTTCGCGATCACGCATCATGCGCAGGCAGATACCAAAGACTCGATCTTCATGGGCGCGCACCAGCTCGTCGAACGCTGCGACGTCTCCCTCGAGGTATCGGTTGAGGAGCTCAACGTCCTCCGCGGCCCGGTTGGTCATGGTCGTGATTCTGGCGCGATGACTGCCCCGTGTCATCCCGAGTCCGCGATCCGCGAATTTCTAGGGCCGGAATGTGACTTCGGAAACCTGGGTGAAGTACTCCCCTGGCGCTTGTTCCGGCAGCTCGGTGAACCACAACAACCAGACTCCACCGTCCCTGTCGGGTACCTGCAGATTGACCGGAGCGTCAAACACAGTCCCGGATCCGATCGACTCCCAGCCGTCAAAGACGGCAGGGATCGTCTCGGCCCAGAACACTGCGTATGCAGTGGTGGGTGAGGCCCGCAGCTCCATCGACCCTGGCGCACCGCTCACCCGGAAGGTCAGGCCGACACCCGCCTTGAGGAGAGGAAATGGATCGAAGTACCTTTCGGTTCGCCACGCGGTGCCGAAGTCACCATCGGTCAAAAGAGGGAGGTCGC
>CAXMRC010000159.1:0-2204 GCA_964195945.1 uncultured Gemmatimonadales bacterium | reverse complement strand
ATGTTCGGCCGCAACTGCAGCAATCGCCACCGACATTCCAGCCCGCCCCGGGCCTACCAACACAATCCTCATGGTGTCCTCCGTAGCAGCAGTGTATTGCGTCGCGCATAGCCGCGGCCCCCCAGGCACAAATGGGGGTCTTTCCCCCTATTTGCTCCAACTCGATCTGAGACACTGGAGGCATGAACAAGAACACCTCCTCGATGCCAGGCCAACCGATCCTCATCGGGATCGGAGTCTTTGTACTTCTGGCCATACTTGTTGCCTTCGCCCTGGCAGGATCGGCAGTGCGCTCCTATGAGCCGGGCACACCCGAAGCCGCGGCCCAGGCATACATCCAGGCCCTATTCGACGAGGATCACGAAACTGCATACAGCTTTCTGTCTGACGATCTCAAGTCACGGTGCGAACCTGGGGACCTCGAGATATGGTGGGTGCGCGATGCCGACTCGGCCACGTTCGATGAAGTACGGAGCGACGGTTCGCACACCGAGATCGAACTGAGCCTTCTCTCAAGCGACTATGACCTCGAACTCTTCCCTTTCGACAACTACGACTACTCGCACGAAACAGAACTCGAACTCGACCGTTTCGGAGACGAGTGGCTCGTTACCGACGCAACCTGGCCGCTCGCCGGCTGTAACTGGAGGTAGCTCATGTCCATAGTTTTCGGTGTGCTGGTCCAATTGGCGATCCTTGGTGGCATCGTCTTCGCCGTTGTCAATGTGGTTCGCGGCCGTGGCGAGAAGAACCGGCGCGACCCACGCAGCGCGGTTTCGGTCCGTCGCCTGTTCCAATACTTGCTGTTGCTGGCGGCTCTCGTGGTCGCAGCTTTCGGGGTTGGCGGACTCCTGGCTCGGGTCATTTCAGATGCGGCCGCCAGGCGAGGGAGCGAGTTGGCAGGACCGTTGGCGCTCACAGTTGTTGGTGTCCCTGTCTTCTGGCTCCTAGGACGCTGGATCTGGCAGCAGTTGCAGACCGATCCCGCAGAACGCGACAGTGTCGGCTGGAGCCTCTACGTGAATACGGTTCTTGTTGGATCACTACTCGCAGCGGCCGGCACGGCGTTTGCGATCGCCGACGAGCTCATTAGAGGGCACGGCTACGAAGGCACCACGTTCGCAGCACTCCTGGTGGCCAGTGCCGTCTGGTCGATTCACTGGATCGCATGGCGCCGTATTACTCCTGCGGTGTTTGCAGACCTCCACGTCCTCGCGGGATCAGCCATCGGATTGGCCGCGATGGCCAGTGGCGCCGGCTTTGTCATCGGATCCGCCATCGATCGAATCTTTGTGCAGGCGCGCGACATCGCGGCAGCTTCATTCGTCAACGACGATCTCGCCATGTCGCTTGTCTCCATCGGAATCGGTTTGGTGGTGTGGGCCTGGCACTGGCTGTATCACGGCCTCCGTGCCGACCGCACCACGCTATGGCATACCTACGTGATCCTGATTGGCATCTTCGGAGGTCTAGTGACGTCCGTCAGCGGCGGTGCGATCGCACTGTTCTTGGTGTTGCAGTGGATCTTTGGCGACCCGGACGCGATATCGGCCGCCGCCCACTTCCAGGACGCCAGCCCCGCGTTTGCCGCAAGCATCATCGGTCTCGCCACGTGGTTGTATCACAAGACCGTGCTCAGTCTTGATCTAACGAAGCGCCGCACCGACATCGATCGGATCTACGACTACCTGGTCTCGGGGGTAGCGTTGGTGATTGTTGCCGGGGCTCTGACAACGCTGATCGTCGCCGTGCTATCCGTCCTCGGGCCAAAGGATGTTGTGGCGAACGGAGGATCAGACGTCGATATCGTCATCGCCGCCGTCACGTTGCTGCTCGTCGGCATCCCGCTCTGGGCGGTCGCATGGCGAAGAGCACAGCGCGCCTTTGCAGCGGATGCTGCGGGGGAAGGCTCGTCGTCGGCGCGCCGGGTCTACCTATTTGCAGTGTTGGGCCTTGGTGGTGCGATCGCGTTTGGTGCATTGACCCGGCTGGTGTTCGTGATCTTCGAGGCGGTGCTCGGAGAACGGTCCGGCGGCGCCGTCTACGACGATATCCAAATTCCGTTCGCTCTCCTTGCCACTACAGGAGCCGTGGCGGCGTACCACTGGTCGATTCACCGGGCGGGACGGAACGTCGAGCAACCCACGCCCTGGCGCGACGTCACGCTGGTCTGGGCAGGCGGCGATCCCGGCGAGATCGAGGAA
>CAXMRC010000158.1:0-39460 GCA_964195945.1 uncultured Gemmatimonadales bacterium | reverse complement strand
CACCCCAACCCGCGGTCGGCCGCGCCACTTCGACGAAGAGACCGTCCTAGACGAACTCACCGCGTTGTTCTGGCGAAAGGGCTACAGCCAGACGACGGTCGCCGACCTCGTCGAGACCAGCGGCGTCCACAAACCGAGTCTTTACCGCACATTCGGAACCAAGAACGAACTGTTCGCCACGATCCTGCGCCGCTACTTCGCAACCCAAATGGACATGATCGACCAACTCGTCGAGTTGGCCGGACCAGGGATCGAGGGAATACACAGCTTCCTCGAGCAACTCAAGAGCTACGGCGCACCGAGCGCCGACCAAGCGGGCTGCCTTCTCATAAATAGCTCATCCGAACTCTGCGGAACTGTCTCCGGCTTCGAGCAGTTCGGCCTCGAACACCGCAATGCGCTTCGCCAGCGGATACGAGTGCTTATCAACGGGGCGGAGGCCGAGGGAACCACTAGCGACGGCTTGACCGACCAACGAACCGAGTTATTCGTCAACTTCCTCCTCGGCCTCAACGTCGCCGCAAGAGGCGGCGCCGACGAGACCGAGATAGGACGGATCATCGACGCCATGCACACCACCGTGGACACATGGAACCACTAAGGATCCACCGCAGGACAATGCGTTCTTGACCTCGAGCGTGACGCAAGCCGTCCGACTGATCGCGGAGTTACCCAGCAACGATGGGCTCGCAGACAACCCGCTCCGCTGCCTTGCGGTCTAGCGGTACGCCAACCTTCATCGCCCCGCAGCACTATCGTGCCTCGCTAATCCAGAAGGGCACATTCCGTGGACGAAGATCGCAGCGCAAGTTTCGTCGAACTCTTCTTCGACCTCGTCTTCGTGTTTGGGATCACCCAGGTGGTTGCATCTATTCACGGGCACCTGGATTGGCCGACGTTGTGGCGAGCGGCGGTCGTGCTTGGACTCCTGTGGTGGGCGTGGACGCAGTACACCTGGGTAGCCGGCTATGCAGACTTCGAAGAGCTGCGACCTCGACTCGTCCTCCTGGTGGCCACGGCCGGAACGTTCGTCCTGGCTGTTTCGGTCCAGGGGGCATGGGTAGACGAAGGCCGCGTTTTCGCAATGGCGTACTTCGCGGTTATGGCTCTCAGCGGCGTTTTCATGCTCCTGCAGGCTCGAACCAATCAGATGGATGGACCAGCCAGGCCCGATCAGTTGCAGGGAACTGTCGTTTATGTGCTGCGGACGATGGCCGGATCGGTCTTGGTCCTAATCGGAGGTTTTGTCCCCGACGACATTCGGCCCTGGTTCTGGGTGGGCGCTGTTGTGGTCAACCTCCTGAGCGCGATGTCTGTGGAACAGTATGAGTACGAGATCGATGCCTCTCACTTTGCGGAGCGCCACGGCCTCTTTGTGATCATCGTGCTTGGCGAGGTCCTGATCGCCGTCGGTGTCGGCACGGTCGGCCAGACCGCTTCGATGGCTTTCTATGTGGCCGGTACGGCGATGCTGCTCACCGCCTTGGCAATGTGGTGGTCGTATTTCGACTGGCTGTTTCGCGTCGGCGAACAGGCTCTCAAGGATGCTACCGGTAAGGCTCGTGGACGGTTGGCACGCGATGCCTATTCATTGGCTCATTACCCAATCGTGGCCGGCATGATCCTGTTCGCGGTTGGTACCGAGGAGCTGTTGGCGCATCCGGATCTCGTTCCGGACGACTCGATCAGGTGGGCGTTCGTCGGAGGCCTGATGCTTTTCATCGGGTCACAATCGATCATGGTGCGCCGCCTCACGAGACACCTCACCTGGGAACGCTTCGCTCTGATCGGTCTCCTCGGCATCGCCGGTCTGACTTTGGACGGCGTAAACGCTGCGGCGCTCGGTGCTGTGGTGTGCCTTGTATTGGTGTCGACCCTCGGTGTCGAGACGGTCCGCCATCTTGAGGACTTGCGTCAGCTTCGTGGGAGCAGCGCCGAGCACAACCAAGCTTGAAAGCTATTGGTGAGGCGTTGTCTGCCAGGTGTCGACGGTTCCGTGCATGCCGTCGATAAGCAGGCCGATCTCTCCAGCGTCTGCTCTGCCCCTGGTGGCGACATCCAGACCGAGTAAGAATCCGAGCAACAGGTTCGTGCGCCGCTCGGTGATGTCGTGATTCGGGTTGGTCTCGGATTCCACGCTGGCCACCAGCTTTCTGAGCTGGTCGCGTAGTGCCTGTCGGTATTGGGGTCCGAAGTTTTCGAACCCGGGCGTTGTTCCACAGAGCTCGCTCGAAGAGGCCACCAGGAGGCAGCCGTTTTGGTTTGAGCCGTCTGCGGCATCTCGGCACAGCATCTCCAGAAAGCTGTGAATCCCGTCAATTCCGGGCCCTGCACGAGCAATCAGCGTCGAGAACGTCTCCATACGCGACGCCATATACCGCCGGAGCACCGTGGCGAACAGCTCGTCCTTGCTTCCGAACGTCGAGTACAGGCTGGACTTGTGAACGCCCGATGCTTCGACAAGGTCCGCCATGGAAGTATTCGAGTAGCCCTTTTGCCAGAAGACGGCTGTCAACTCATCGAGAGTCTTTTCCTCATCAAACAATCGCGGCCTGCCGGGGGATCGGTTTGGTGCGCTAGTCATCTGCTCATTCTTACATGCCGGCGAGTATTTTGGAACTATCGGTCGCAAAACGCCTTGACATTTGGTACCGACCGGTCTTTTATTCGATCACGAATACCATCGAGCCTGATCGGAGGAGACGGAACATGGCGGATTCAGACTTTCCAGCACCGGCCGAAGGGATGGTTGCGACACACTTTGTCGTGTCAGACGATGTCGAAGCATCCCGAGACTTCTATGCGAATGTCCTTGGCGGCAAGACGGTCATGGACGGTGGACCGACCATCGTCAAGCTGGCCAACTCGTGGATCATCATCAACTCGGGTGGCGGACCGACTGATGACAAGCCGGAGGTTGTTCTCGAGGCGCCGGCCGACCCGAACCGGGTTAGCGCCTTTCTGAATCTTCGCGTCGCCGACATTGAGCAGGTCTACAAGGAGTGGTCAGAGAAAGGTGCGACCTTCCTGACTCCTCCTGTCGATCGTGGAGCGGAGATTCGTTGCTACATGCGGGATCCCGACGGACACCTGATCGAAGTCGGACAGGCAACACGCGCATGAGGCCCTGATGCGCATGGACCCGTCACTGAAATACCATCCGGGCAACCAGTACGCCACAGTCAAGCTATTTGCTGCGTGGTGGGCTGCTGAGCTGGCGCAGAAACTACCGACCGGAATGACTGTCAATGCAGTTTCGCCAGGGCGTACTCCCGGGACCAACGCCGTTCGTAGTGTACCTTTCATGATGAAGCGGGTTCTTCTTCCTATCTTCAGGTTGGTGCCTGGGAAGGCTCACTCTGTCGAAGACGGAGCCCGTCGATACCTCGAAGCAGTCGACTTCGGACCGGAACGCAATGGCAAGTTCTATGCGTCAGCGCCGAAGAAGATGATCGGGCCGCTCAAGGAGATGAAGATGGACATCTTCGACAACCCGGCCGCTCAGCAAGCGCTCTGGAATGTGACCTGCAAGGTGGCTGGCGGCGTTGCTACCCGGCGTAGAGCCGATTGCGACGGCGCCCGAACAGAGCCATCGCAATCGGTCAGGTCACAGATGGAATCGCTCGGGCGCGTCAAGCTCGTACGAACCACTGAATGAGCGGCATCCGGGCTTTCTTCCACGTATTGGCCCGCGTACCGAGGGACCAAAAACGCAATTTCGTTCTCGCCCAAGTTGGCGTTCTGGTGATTGTGGCCGCTCAGCTGATGATCCCGCAGCTGGTTCAAGACATCATCGACGATGGCGTTCTGGCGGGGAGCACCGACGCGGTCGTCTGGTCGGCGTTCCAGATGCTGTTGTGGTCGGTTGGCAACCTCATCGTCGCTAGCGGGGTTGCTTACCTGGCCGCGGCGACGGCGACGAATCTTGCGGATGCGATCCGGACCGGGTTGTACGAGAAGATTGCCACGCTCAGCCACGGCAACCTCGATCGGATGTCGACGGGCAACCTACTGGTTCGGATGATATCGGACGTCAACATCATGAAGAGCTCATGGATGATGACGATGTACATGCTGTTCCAGGCACCGTGGCTGTTATTGGGCGCCGTGGCACTCGTTTGGTTGCAGACACCGGATCTGTTGTGGATCGTGGCGCTTGTGATGACCCTCACGACTGTCTTTGTGTTGATCGTCGCGCCCGCGCTTGGGCCTCTGTACGCCAAAGTTCAACTTCAGCTTGATCGGCTGAATACCATTTTCCAGGAGAACGTGTCCGGCATCCGAGTCGTGAAAGCGTTCGATCGCGACAGGTTGGAGCAGCAGCGCTTTGCTTCGCGGAATCACGACCTGTACGACGCCCAGTTGCGGCCCGCGTTTCGGGCAGCGACGTTTCAGCCCGTGCTGTTCGGTCTGTTGTATGTGGCGGTTGGTGTTGCAGTCGCAGTCGCCGGGCCCGGGATCGCGGACGGTGTTCTTGCGAATGACTCGGCCGCGATTACTCCAGGGGAACTGACGACGTTCTTCAACTACTTGCTGACGTCCATGATCCCGATCATGATCGTTGCGTTTGTACTGCCAGAGTTGGGCAAGTTCGAAGCGTCTCTCGATCGCGCACTCGAGGTATTCAACAGCGTTCCAGACATCGTCGTACCGGAACACCCGGTCGATCCCGGCCAAGTCGTGGGTCGGATCGAGTTCCGTGGCGTGACGATGGCCTATCTGGATGACAACGCACTACCTATGCAGACGCCTGTGCTCAGTGACGTCAGCTTTGAGATCGAACCGGGGGAGACGGTGGCCATCCTCGGCCAGACCGGTTCTGGGAAAACGACACTTATCAATTTGATCCCGCGGTTTTATGACGTAACCGATGGGTCGGTGCTGATCGACGGCCACGACGTCAGGGACCTCGACCTGGCCAAGCTGCGGTCGCAGATCGGAATCGCCGAGCAGCAGGCGATGCTGTTCGCGGGCACATTCGATCAGAACCTTCGCTATGGGCGCCCAGAAGTCGATTACCAGGAACTCTGTGCGGCCTCACGAATCGCAGATGCACACGACTTCATCTCAGCCCAGGTCGAGGGCTACGACGGCTCAGTCGCCGAACAGGGCAAGAACCTTTCGGGAGGCCAGCGACAGCGGCTCAGCCTCGCACGGGCGCTAGCCGTGGACCCGCGCATTCTGATCCTCGACGACACCACCTCCGCTGTCGATGTGGCGACCGAAGCTCGTATCCAAGATGGCCTGAAGAGGTCGATGGCAGAGCGGACCGTCATCATCGTCGCCCAAAGAATCTCCACAGCGATCGGTGCCGACAAGATCATCCTGCTCGATCACGGGCGCGTGTCTGACGTTGGCGATCACCAAGAGCTCATGGGCCGATCGGAGCTGTACCGGGAGATCGTTGAATCCCAGTTGGGCCCGGTCGACGAGATCGCCTCGCTTTTGGAATCACGATGAAGAACCAACGAGAACAAGGGCGCGGATCGACTCTTCGTAGACTCCTCGGGTACATAACACGCCAGAGAGGACTCCTTGCTGTCGCGGTGCTATTCCTGATCCTCGGATCTGTAGCGATGGCTTTCCAACCTCTGCTGTTCGGAAACGCAGTCAACGAGCTGGCATCAGGCGACGGGTCCGGCGCCAGCCGATACGCGGTCCTCATCCTCGCGGTTGCCGTGATTTCCGGAGTGCTCAACTACATCTCGGCCCGTTTGCTAGCCATCCTCGCTCAACGGGGGATGGAAGATCTTCGCAACGCGCTGTTCGCCAAAATGCAAACGCTGTCGTTGTCGTTCTTCGATGCCGAGGCAGCCGGTGACCTCAATGCCCGCGTTACATCCGATACGGAAGCGGTAAACCAGTTCTTCTCGACAGCAGTGGCACGGATCATCTCGGCGAGCCTTACCGTGATCACGATGCTTTTCATCATGTTGTCGCTCGACGGGGTGATGACCTTGGTCGTGCTGCTGATCGTGCCGCTAGCGCTCAGTGTGATGGTCGTACTCGGTCGCAGGGTCCAGGGTGACTTCGCTTCCTACCAGCAACTCGTTGGCGACCTGAACGGATATGTCGAGGAAGCCCTCGAAGGTCAACGCACGGTGAAAGCGTTCGCCCGAGAGGCGGAATCAGTCGCTCGAGTCCGCGAGCTGTCGGAGGCCGCACGCCAGGTCGATAGGTCGTCGCAGTTCCTGTCCTACGCAATGCAGCCCGCCAACGCGCTCATCAGCAACCTTGACGTGGCGTTGGTCGCTTTGATCGGTGGCGCTCGAGCCATCTCGGGGACGATCTCAGTGGGCGACGTCGTGTCGTTCATCGGCTACGCCCAGCAGTTTGGCGGCCAGAACCGCCAGCTCACCCAAGTCGTTACCCAAGTCTTGTCGGCGATAGCAGGAGCCAACCGCGTATTCGAGATCCTCGACCGGGATCCCGTCATCACGGATGCTCCGAGTGCGAGTCCGATGGCAACGGCAGAGGGCAAGGTCGACTTCAACCACGTTGATTTCAGCTACGTCGAGAAGCACCGGATCTTGTTCGACAACGATTTCCACGTCGAGCCAGGACAACTCATCGGCCTGGTCGGCCCCACCGGGGCAGGCAAGTCGACCATCATCAACCTCTTGACCCGCTTCTATGACATCGAGTCCGGTGAGATCCAGTTGGATGACCGCAACATCGCCGACGTCGAGCTCAAGGACTTGCGTCGGCGGTGTGGAGTTGTGCTCCAGGTGCCGTTCCTGTTTACCGAGACGGTGATGTACAACCTCCAATACGGTAGGGAAGGTGCCAGCCGGGAGGATTGCATTGCCGCTGCGGAACGTGCCGGGGCACACCGTTTCATCCAGCGGCTCCCGAAGGGCTACGACACGGTGCTGACAAGTGGTGGCGAAGCTTTGTCGCAGGGCCAGCGCCAGCTGCTGACGATCGCGAGGGCAATCGTGGCCGACCCCGATGTGCTTATTCTCGATGAAGCCACCTCGAGTGTGGACACCAGAACCGAACGGCGCATTCAGCAGGCGTTGGACACGTTGATGGAAGGCCGAACGAGTTTCGTCATAGCCCATCGCCTTTCAACCGTGCGTCATTCGGACGCAATCATCGTCCTCGATGCCGGTCGTATCCAGGAGATGGCATCACACGATGACTTGATCGCTGCCAGGGGTTACTACTACGACCTGTACATGGAGCAGTTTCGCCCGGAACTCGTTGCTGCTTTTGCGGGGCCGACCTAGCGATACCTGGTTGGTCACGGGGAAGACCGAGATTCTCAGCCAGCGACCGTCGAAGCACCAATCTCCCACCGGCTGAAAATCGCGGCTGAGATCGTCGATCCAGCGTTCTGGAACGCCGACCTGCCCAAGCGCATCCGCCTCTGGGCCGCGGCAGACGGCTCCTTCCCGCGGTCGTTTGACGATCCCTGGGACGATGATGACTGGTTCGCACAGCGCGATCCCGACGGCACCATCCGACAAGACCTCGACGACCTCGGTGAACTCAATGACGGCGTCATCACCTACATAGATCAAGGACTTCTTCTCGCCACCCGCCTCCAACAGGCAGGCATCGACGCGACTTTCGACATTCTGCCCGGGAGCCACACCCCACTCGGCAACGTCCACATAATCGTTGCCTACCTCCTCGACGCAGCCGGAACCGACTAGCTCCCTGACCGAGAAACGACCGCAGGACGAAGACAAGTCGTGGAATGGAAGAGAGCCACCAAGTGTCGACAGTTCCGTGCATGCCGTCGACAAGCAGGCCGATCTCTCCAGCGTCTGCTCTGCCCCTGGTGGTGACATCTAGGCCGAGCAGGAATCCGAGGAACAGATTCGTGCGCCAAGGCTGCCGCCGCGGCATCCTCTATCGAGCAAGACCTATGATCCGGCGATGGTTTCCTACGCCCAACCTGCCCGGGTCCTCGCTGTGTGTGCGTGGCTGGCATTGACGGGTGCTTGCTCCTCTGGCGACGACGCAACGTCATCCTCGACGATCGCGGCCGACTCGACCGAGCCTGCCGTCACCATATCGAGCGTCACCCCCACTGAGTCCACCCAGCTGTCCGATGTTGAGACGCCGACATCTACGGCGCCGGCACCCGACCTGCCCGATTACGACATCGACGCATTGCTGCGTAGCGACGAGATCGTGATCCTCAATGTCCTGCCTCCGTTCCCCGAGAGCGGCGACATGCCTTTCCCGGTCGGCATGGCTGACTTCGACCTGGTATTCAGCCCAGACGGTGACTGGGAGGAGGCTCGCCAGCACGTCGACATCTACCGGCTCCATGCCTGGCAGGTCCGCTATGTGCTCACTGACGAGCAGTTGCGCACGATGTTCGCCTACCTCGACGGCCACGGCATCCTATTGATGCTCGAGACCGAACCTCTGACTTACACGCAGTCGGCCGGATGCGATCACGGTGAGTCGTTTTCCGGCGTCTACGACCTCGAAATGGCGCAGCGAATCAGCGATCTCGGGGGCGCGCTTCATGCGATCGCGATCGAGGAGCCGTATCACTTCGTCCATAAGGCCGACGGGCCCGGGAACTGCCAGTGGGCGGTCGAGCGCATCGTCGATGAGGTGATCGAGTACATGGCCGAGATGCGAGAGATTTTCCCCGGTGTGCCCGTCGGTACCATCGAGCCGATCTGGAGCTCGCCGGCGACCACGCCCAGGGACATGGAGATCTGGCTCGACACGTGGAAAGAGCGGTCGGGCGAGGCCTTTGCGTTCCTCCACATCGACCCCGATTGGTACCGCCCGGACTGGCCTGAGGTGGCTCTCGGTATTGAGGCTGTCGTCGATGCCCGTGACGTTCCCTTCGGTCTGCTCTACAACGGCGGTGCAGAGCCCGATGGCGAGTCCTGGATGCAGTTCACGATGGAGAACGTCGCACTGTTCGAGAGCGAGTACGGAGGCACACCACAGCATGTCTCGTTCCAATCGTGGGTCGACCAGCCCCAGCGCGCCCTGCCGCCCGACGACCTCGGCGCATTGACCAGTGGGATCGTTCGCTACTTCGGTGAGCGGACCCGCATCGACATCGCCGCCACCGATGCCGGCGTGGCTATCACACTCACCGGGAACGACGACTCACCAGTGGCCGACGCCCTGCTAACCGTGTCGGCCCGATCGCTGTCTGGAGCCTTAGGCACCCGGACCGTGACCGGCATTGTGCCGGATGGCATTACCGAGGCGGTGGTCGTTATTCGCGCCAACGCCGAGGACGCCGTGCCGGGGCCCGCAGACGTCCGGCTTGCCGCGATCTCATACCGCGAAGCGGGAGGCCCCGACCTGGTGGTGAACAGCGATTTCGATGCGGGCACAAATGGGTGGGGCATCTACGGCACCCCGAGTGGCGATGTCCGAGTGGCCGGCGAGGGCGATGAGACCTGGCTGGCGATCTCCGCTGACCGCGATCAGCAGGTGTTCGTGGACGGCGAGATCATCACGGTGACACCGGGTGCCGAATACGAGTTCGAGGTCACGTTCGGCATTCAAGATCAGTCAGTCACCGCCGTCAATGTGGCGATCGAGTTCATCGGGGCCGAGCGGATTCACATGGATATGGCGCCACCCAGAATCGAGGTGGTGCGTGCGACCACCGATGCCAACGGCTTGCTACACCTGCTCGGCGGCAGCCTCGAACCGGGCTCATACCTGCTCGCGGTCGAGTACACCGGCGACCTCGATTACTGGCCGACCGAAGCGTCTACGCCGATCGACATCGAATGAGCCGGGCGGTCCAGTGGTCTGTGGTGAACTGGCGTCATCTCCATTTTCATCGCCCAGCTGGGTTAACTTGTCCATCTGGTCGAAGTACTGGTTGAGTTACACAAACTCATCGTTCTCGAATCTCATCTCGATGACGTGTTCGACCTACTCCCGGACGGTCCGGGCCGTGGAGCTACGGGTTTCTGAACTACGAACAGCAACGACTGATGTCGATCGCCGAAGGACTCCACCGGAGCGTGTATCGACAGCTATCCAGTGTTCCGTAGTCCAGAGATTCCTGATGATGCTCGATGACGGCGTCGAGTTGGCTCTACCTTTCGGCCCGCGCCCGTTCACCATGCGCTAGTTGTCGATGCAATGGTTCGCGTTCTGTCCTGGCCGGCCCACCAGAAACGAGGCAGCCGATATTGCTGCCGTTGCTCCGGTTAGACCGATTGAGCTGTGCGCCACCCGAAATTTCGCTCCTCGAATGCTCCCGGCTCTCACCTAGGCTACGGCGAATGCCGCCCCGCCAGACCCAGCCGACCGTCACGCCTCTCGGCCATACAAGCACGGTGGACGGAGAGCCTCTTGAGCCCGCTGCCGTTACCGGGTCGGATCACTACCGACCTGACATTGAGGGTATGCGGGCCTTCGCAGTGGTTCTGGTCCTGCTGAGCCATGCCGGAATCCCCGCATTCCGCGGCGGCTATGTGGGAGTGGACGTCTTCTTTGTGATATCCGGGTTTCTCATTACCGGTTTGATCGTGCGTGAGCTCGAACGCTCGGGAACCGTCGACTTCAGACGTTTCTACGCAAGACGGATCCGACGTCTTCTGCCTGCGGCCGCCTTAGTTTTATCGACTGTCGCCGCGTTGACGATTCTTGTCCTGCCGGTGATTCGTTGGACCCGGATCGCAGGCGATATTCGGTGGAGCGCCCTCTATGGGGTCAATTGGCGTTTTGCATCGGGGGCAGTCGACTACTTCACGGCTGAAGAGGCAGCCAGCCCGGTCCGACACTTCTGGTCGCTGTCTGTGGAGGAACAGTTCTACTTAGTGTGGCCCTTGCTTCTCCTGACCATGGCACTGGTGGCCCGACGGCGTGGCGGCTCGCTGCGACCGACGCTGCTGCTCGGTCTTATGGCGGTGGGCATACCGTCGCTGGGGTGGTCCATCTACCTGACCGCAGTAGACCAGGGGAGGGCCTACTTTGTCACAGCTACCCGAATGTGGGAACTGGCCCTAGGCGGCGGAATCGCAATCCTCGCCCCTTTGCTAGCGAAACTGCCCCGACAAGCGGCCTCGCTCCTGGGATGGGGCGGCCTTCTGGCAATCTCGTGGTCCGCGATGACCTTCAGCTCGGCAACTCTTTTCCCCGGCTATGCGGCTCTTGTCCCGGTCGTCGCCACGGGTGCCGTCATTGTCGCTGGCATCGCTTATGGCAGCGGAGTGGTTTCTCGATTGCTTGCGACGGGCCCCATGCGATTTGTTGGCGGGATTTCTTATTCGCTCTACTTGTGGCACTGGCCGATCCTGGTAGTGGCGGACGCCCAATGGGGTCCGCTCACCCCGTGGCAGGGAACCGTCGTTGTTGCGTTCTCCTTTCTACCCGCCTGGGTCGCATATCGATTGGTCGAGCACCGGTGGCGATACTCCGATTCATTCGTGCACCCCCCAACTCGGGGTTTGGTGTACGGGCTAGGTCTGACGATGGTCGGGCTTGTCGCCGCAGTAGTCGTTGCGGCCGCGGTCCCATCAGTACCTACCCGAGCCGATGCCTCCACCATTGCTACCGAAACGACCGCCGTTGCCGCAGCCACACCTGACCGTCAGCAAGAGGATCCCGGCCCCGATGTCGCTCCTGCGGAGTTGCCGGTCGATGTGGTCGTCGCCGAACCCCCAGACCCGCTGGATGTTCCCCCGGACCCGCTGGATGTTGCGGTAACCATCGGGCCCATCCAACCGGGTGCCGTTCTTCAAGCGACGTCTACTGTGCTGACTCCGGACCCGCTTGAAGCTCGCGACGATCTCCCGTCCGTCTATAGAGATGGTTGCCACCAGAATCAACGTGACCCAGAAGCCATCACCTGCACGTTCGGCGATCCGACCGCTGACGTCAACGTCTTTGCCGTCGGCGATTCCCACGCCGCACAATGGGTACCGGCCCTGCAGCTGATCGCCGAACAGCAGGGGTGGCTGTTGACCACAATGACCAAGTCAGCCTGTCAGTTGGCCGACGTATTGATTGCCATTGGCGAAACGCAGGGTCTCTACAACTCATGTGTCGAGTGGAACCAGAACGCCACAGAGGCGCTGATCTCCGCGCAGCCAGACCTCGTCGTTACGGGCAGTGCCTTCTGGTTCGCTCTGTTGGATGACGACGGGCTGATGACCTCGGAGGAAAGTGAGATGGCGATCGCGGACGGCCTGGAGTCGACTTGGTCCCGGCTCATCGAAGGAGGTCTCGAGCTCGCCATTATTCGAGACGTACCTTTTCCGAATACGGATATCCCCGAATGCGTCGCAGAGAATCGGAACGACCTTGCCCGGTGCGCTTTCGACCGCGATGACGCCATGGAGCGCAATACCCCCCATGGCGTCGCGACCGATCGTCTTGGATTGGATCTGATCGACCTCACCGACCAGATCTGTCTCGAAGGCATTTGCCCCGCCGTGATCAACGACCTCGTGGTGTGGCGTGACCACCATCACCTAACCGCGACCTATGTGGAGGCTCTGGCTCCCGCGTTGGCGCACTATCTCGAACTCATCAAGCCCGCGATCTTCTCCCAGGCTGTGCCGTGAACCGATCGCCGGAGGAGATCTACAGAGCCCTGGTTAGTCACAAGGCACACCTGTGGGAGCATCGTTGAACTGATAGCGACGAACGATCATGGTGGGGCTGTTCTCGAATACCCACGCCATGCGTAAGGACGTCCGGATGTGCCCTGATGAGCCCGCCTGTCAGTTCGCAGCGACGCCCACCAAGGACCATTCGTCGGCGACCTCCCAGCCCTCGCCGCAATAGAGAGCCGTGTTGCCGGTCGATGCCCCCAGGTGCCAATGAACGTCACCGGGGCGCTCAACGAGATGAACATGGACATCTTCGACAACCCGGCAGCCCAGCACGCTCTATGGAATGTGACGTGCAAAGTGGCCGGCAGCGTCGGCTACCCCGAGTAACGCGAGGTGCCTATCGGCTTTCAACCCTGCGTCATAGCCACGTCTGACACTCCCGCAGGTTCGCCATGTCATTCAGGCGGGGGTTGTCTGCGGTAGTGCTTGGGTGACGAGGTCTTCGAGGTGGGCGACGCTGTCGGTGACGTCCTCTATTGAGGTGAAGTGGAGAACGTGTACGTATATGACGGGCGGGTCGCCGGTCAGTTCGATGGTGAGGCTCCCGGGTGCGTAGCTGATTGCGTTGGCCACCAGGAGCGCGGTATCCACCGATCGGGTGCGGAGCGGCACGGCGACGATGGCTTCTCTGATCCGGGCGTTGCTTGGGGTGATCACTTCCCACGCGACTCGCAGGTTCGATGTCACAACCATCACGACGTATCGGATTAAGAACAGCGCGAATCTCGGCGGGCTGATGGTGGTGTCGCGGTCGAAGCTGCTGCGGGCCGCTTCGATGGCGGTGGCGACGATCGCGGCTCCGCCCAACGTACCGACGCTGATATCGCGCCACAACAGCATCCACACCACAGCCAGGGCAATCCAGCGCACGAGGGAGAAGCGCCCCCGTTCTAGTTCGCCGACATGTAGCGGCGCCGGGTCGACGCCGGCGAGGTCGTCGTGCACCAGCGGGCCGGCCTGACCGGCTAGATAGGAAGCACGGCCGAGCAGGTGTCCTGAGATTGGTGCGGTGACGAATAGGAACACGGTGACGAGGGAGGCGACACCGATGAGGCCCCAGGACCGGGCGGCGATTCCGGCACCGAGCGACAGCAACGCCAATCCCAGCGAGGCCGATTTGGTTGCGGCGTGCATCCGTGCGATCGGTGACGGGAAATTGACGACGCCCCATGCCGCCACCAGCGAGAAAACGGCGCCGATGATGAGGAGGACGAGACCGAGGATGGTGGTGACGGTCATGGGGTGTCTCTCCACTCGATGAAGCGGGCTACCAAGACGGTGCCGGTGAATGCGGCCAGCGCCACCACTACCAGCACCGCGACGTATGCTTCGGTGCCGCTGCGGGCGCCGTGGGCAGCTATGGCTCCGGCGATCAGTAGGAGCACCAGGTCGAGGGCGACGATCCGGTCGGCAAGGTCGGGTCCGCGTACGGCGCGGACTAGGGCAAGCAGCACACCAGCCCCGAGGAGGACCTGAACGACGGTCACGACTGTGTCCATGTCATGCCTCCCCGAGGACGGCCGAGATGTACACGGCGGTGTCGAGCAGGTCGGCGGCGGCCCGGGTTGACAACCCGGTGAGCGGTTCGGCCAAGACTGCCACTGCGAGGCTCAGCACCACCACCGTCGCGGTTGCGGCGATCATCCCGCCACGGGCGCGGCCGGCGGATTCTTTGGGTTCACCCCAGAACGTGGCACCCCAGATTTTGGTCATCGAAAAGAGAGTGAGAAAGCTCACTGCCAGGCTGACTGCCACAATTGCGCCACGGCCGAGTGCGACACCTTCTTGGATGAGGGCGATCTTGGCGACAAATCCACTGAAGGGTGGTACGCCCGCCAGGCTGAGCGCAAGCGGCAGAAACAGCGCTGCGACTATGGGGCGGCGGTGGAGGAGACCGCCGCCGCGGTCGAGGGCACCGGTGCCATTTTCGGCCGATACCAACCCGCCGACCAGAAACAGTCCGGTCTTGACCACGATGTGGTGGATCATGTAGAGGATCGCGGCGGCGAGGCCGGCTACCGACAAGAATCCGAGGCCCATGATCATGTAGCCGACCTGGCTGACGATGTGGAAGCTGAGAATCCGCTTGAAATGGTTCTGGGCGATAGCGCCGAGCACGCCGACGGTCATGGTGGCGCCGGCGACAAACAGCAGCAGGGAGGACGGCCCGTCTTGTGGAAACAGCAGTGTCTGGGTGCGAATGATGGCGAACACGCCGACCTTGGTGAGGAGGCCGGCAAAGACCGCGGTCACCGGGGTGGGGGCGGTGGGATAGGAGTCGGGAAGCCACATGAACAGAGGAAACAGGGCCGCCTTGATACCAAACACCACCAACATGAGCAGGCCGAGGCCGTTGCGGACCGCCGGGTCGACCTGCTGGAGCCGAACCGCCAGTTCTGCCAGGTTCATCGTGCCGGTCGCCCCATAGGTAAAGGCAATGACCACCAGGAAGAACGCCGACGCCACCAGGTTGACCACCACGTAGCTCATCGTCGCCCGGATCTCGCCCGGTCCCGTCTTGACCGTCAGAAGCACATAGCTGGCGATCAGCATCACCTCGAACCCGACGAACAGGTTGAACAGGTCACCGGTGAGCAGCGACATCACAACGCCGGCGGTGAGCACCAGGTACTTGGTGTGGAACCACCAGTCGAGGGCATCGCGACCCAACTGAGCAACCGCATAGGCGAGCACAGCAACAAGCATCGCCGACGAGACGGTGAGGATGATGGCAGCGAACCGGTCGGCAATCAGGGTGATACCAGCGGGTGCGCCCCATCCGCCGAGTTGGGCAACGACGGGTGAATCGGTGTCGGCCGCAAACAGCAGCACCACCGCGGCGACAAGCACGAACCCGACACCACCGGCGGCGATGAGCCGCTGAGCGAACAGTCGCCGTCCGACAAGCACGGTAAGGCCCGCCCCCAACAGCGGTACCGCCACGGCCGATGGAAGCAGCCAACTCACCTTGTCACCTCATGCATCTCGTCGTCGACGGCGCGGTCGTCGAACTCGCGGGTCTCACCGGCGATGCGCCGATCCTCGAGGTCGTCCTCAACGGCGTCGCTGCCGGTAAGTAAAAAGCTCCGCAACGCAAGAGCCAGCAGGAACGCGGTGACCCCGAAGGTGATAACGATGGCAGTCAGCACCATCGCCTGTGGGAACGGATCAGACACCGCAGCCGGGTCGACGCCACCCGACAACACGGGCGGCAAGCCGGCTTTGCCCGGGCTGAGCACGATGAGCAGGTTGGCGCCGTGCGAGATCAGACCGAGACCGATAATCACCCTCGACAGCATGCGCTGCAACACCAGGTAAGCACCGGCGGCGAACAGTAGGGATGCAACCCCAAGTCCGATCAGGCTCACCTTGTCACCTCACTGTTGTCGGTGTGTTCCTCACCGAGGGCGCGCACCAGCCCCAACGACATCCCGAGCACCACTAGGTAGACGCCGATGTCGAACGCCAGTGCCGAAACAAGCTTTAGGTCCCCGATCAGAGGGATGGAGATCTCAACGTACCCCGACTCCAGGAACTCCAACCCGGCCAGTAGCGGCCAGAATCCGGTCACCGTGGCGATCACAAGCCCGGCGCCGAGCAGCGCCGAGGAGCGAACCGGGATGATACGCCGAACCGTGTCCGGTCCACCCGCCGACCAAGCCAGCATTACCGTTACGCCTGCAACCAGGCCGCCGGCGAATCCACCGCCCGGCTGGTTGTGGCCGGCGAACAGCAGAAACAACGAGAACACCAACAGCGGCCCTGTTGCGGCCACGATGCCGCGGGCGAGGATCGCGGACGGATATTGTGTCATGGGCCCTCCTCGCGGCGGCTACGGGTGATGGGAAGCACGAGAGCGGCTGCTCCCAAGGTGGCCACCGCCAGCACTGTGATCTCGCCCAGGGTGTCGAAGGCACGGAAGTCCACCAAGATGGTATTGACGACGTTGCTGCCGCCGGCCACAGGGACTGATTGATCAAGGTATAGGTCGGACACCGGCGGCCCCAACTGGGTTCCGGCGGTGATCAGGCCGCCGGCAAATACGAATGCCCCGACTAGGGCTGCCACCCCCAGTCGCAGACCTCGGGCTGTCATCGATCTTGTGAAGCCGGCTGGGAGGTACCGCAGGACGAACGCAAACAGGGCAATGGTGAGTGTCTCGACCAGCAATTGGGTTAACGACAGGTCGGGGCCACCGAGCACGGCGTATAGGCCGGCCATTCCGTAGCCGACGCCGCCAAGCAGGATCACCGCAGCGAAACGTCTACGAATAAACACCAGAGCTATAGCCGAGCCCGCGATCAACAGTCCGAGGATCAGCTCTAGCTCACTGCCCACTCGTGGCAGCTCAAAGCTAGGTATACCGTCGCGGAAAGCTGAGGCAGGAAGAAAGACCGCAACGAGCAGGACAATGGCAATGTAAGCGGGGAGTGAGCCGTTCTGGATCAGGCTGCTCGACCGGTCCGCAAAGCTGACGAGCCCGGCGACCGAGCGCCGGAACGAACCGTCGGCGGTAGGTAGCCGAGCCGCCAGCTTGCCGACCGCAGCGGTCGCTCGGTCGACGGCCCCTGGTCGCCACACCAACAGCGCGCCAGCGGTAAGTGACAGCAGCGACCAGGCCAGAGCCGGTACCAAGCCCGGCCACCAGACAAGTTTCCCCGCGCCCCTAACGCCGCCCGCTGTCTCTGTTGCCGCGTCGATGAGCGGCCTTATCAGTCCGGGGAACACACCGAGCACCACCCCGGCGGCAGCCAGAGCCAGCGGTGCCCACAGCAATGCATCACGCGGTGAGCGGGCATCGGTACCAGCCGGATCATGGCCAGTGTGGTGGGATCCAAAGGCGCCGAGTAGGAAACGGCCCGCATAGGCGACCGTAAGTATCGAGGCTGCTGCTGCAGCTGCAACGAAGGCAACACCCTCGTCCAGCAATCCGTCAAAGGCCGCCTCCTTGGCGGCAAACCCGAAGGTCAGGGGTACTGCGGCCATCGAGGTGACCGCGGCGACGGTCGACCAGAACACCAGCGGCATCGACCGCCGCAGACCAGACAAGCGACGCAGGTCCCGGGTGCCGGACTCATGGTCGATCGTCCCGACAAACATGAACAGCGACGCCTTGAACAAGGCATGGGCTGCAAGCAGGGCGAGACCACCGAACAGGAGCTTGGGTATGCCGACACCGATCAACAAGAACAGCAATCCGAGCTGGGAGACGGTCCCGAATGCCAGCATGAGCTTGAGGTCGTGTTGGCGGAGCGCCCGCCAGCCACCCACCACCATGGTGACAAACCCGATAATAAGCACCGCACCCTGCCACCAGTCGACCGACACCACGGCCGCCGGGGCGAGACGGCCCACCAGGAAGATGCCGGCTTTGACCATCGTCGCAGAATGTAAGAAGGCGCTTGCCGGAGTGGGAGCGGCCATCGCACCCGGAAGCCACCCGTGGAACGGAAACTGTGCTGACTTGGTGACGGCGCCGAGCAGCACCAGCAGCCACCCAAGCGTCACCGCACCGGACGCCGCCGGCGGGTTGGTCACGATGTCAGAAACCAGAAAGCTACCGGCCGCATCACCGAGCACCACCAGTCCGCCCAGCATCGCCAAGCCTCCGGCACCGGTCACGAGCGCAGCATGGAGAGCGGCGGTCCGTGCCCGCGGCTTGTGGTCATCAAAACCGATCAGCAGATACGACGTGATGGTCGTCAGCTCCCAGAACAAGAACAGGCCGAGCAGATGATCAGTGCTGACCAGACCGACCATCGCTCCGGCAAAGATCGTCATCGTCCCGGCAAACGTCGCCACTTTCGGTCCCGGCTTGAAATAGCGGGCGGCGTAGATGAAGATCGCCGTGCCCGCCACCCCAACCACAAACAGGAACAAGAGCGCATAGGCGTCAACTCGGAAGTCGACGACAAGATCAAGGCTCGGCACCCACTGCACTGTCTGGCGGTAAATAGCGCCCTCGGTGATGTCGCCCAGCTGCGAAACCGCCCACACCAACACCGCCAAGGGACCCAGCGCGCCGATCAGGAACGCCCAGGATCCCACAAAACGGCGCAAGGCGATCACCGCCAGCGCCGTCACGGCATGTATAAGTAACAAGAGGACCATATAACGAACCTATTTACACGAAACCAGAAGCGTATGTTCTGTGTGGGTTGCCCGCCGACGAGACAGCAAGGAGGACTCTAGTGAGTGGAAGCTGGACCTTTTTCACCAACCACGCCCACGTGCTCTTTTGCTTATCGGAGGACCCCAATATTCGCCTCCGCGATGTGGCTCAGCGCGTTGGCGTCACCAAAACGGGCCGCACAGCGCATTGTCGCCGAACTCGAAGAGGCTGGATACTGGCGCCTTGTGCGCTGCCGTTGTTATGACGGATGCAGTGACCGAGGCGCCGGAGAGATATCCGCAGCAGGTGACGGTTGAGGCCAGCGGGAATCCCTACCGAGGTCGCGTGGTCGTTGCGATCTCACGCTTGGCCTGGAGGCTGGCACCTCGTGTGACGGGTCGTTGTACTCTTCACTACGAATTGCGGTGTCAGCGTGGTCGCCGTCTTGGCCGACCAGTTGTTCGTATTCGGCGGTGTCAATTGTGGGTTTGGTCGCACAAGCTCTTGTGTGGATATCATCTTGATTGGTTGGTGCGGCGACTCTGCATAGTGCCAAAGCAAACGAGACGAGTACGAAGTAGATGCCACCACCGATGAGCCATACGTTCACTTTGCCTCCGACGTGGCTATCGGCCCTTTTGCCTCGGACCTATAGCGTAGTGGTGCACCTTTATCTGGGAGGGGATCTCGCTGGGGGTCGCTCACTGCGGCGCTCTCCCCCCGACTCCGGCATATATCTCGAAAGCGCCACGCGTAGAAGGAGTCATGACGAGTACGAGCACCAGCTAGGTCCAGCCAGAAGGTTGACGCGGCTAAGGCAAGCTCTTGAAGTATGTCGCATGCGCCTTTAGAAAAGCGTTGCCCATCTTGGAGCTGCCGAAGCGCCTGTAGAAGAAGCCGAGGAAGCCGGGAGCGGCGACGTTGCTAATGACCGTGCGATGTGTCACTCCGGCGCCGCTGGATATGAACTCGTCGAAGAAGTGCGATGTGGTCGTGACTTTCGACCCGGCCACGTATTCCTCGTTGAACTCCACCACCACGCGGTCCGGCTCGAATCGTTTGACAATGCCGGTCCGTTGCATGAGGCCTTCATTGGTGCGGATTGTCACCGAGTCGTTTCCCTCGTCAACAAGTTCGACGCTAGTCAGGCCAGGCATGAGAGCAATCACGCCTACGAAGTACTCGCCGAGGTTATCGAGGGCGCGTTTCACCTGGTCGATGGTGCTTTCGACTTCGCCGGTTCCCTCAAACCAAATCGACATGATGGATCTTTTCGTAAGAGTTCAGGTGTTGTTGGTAACCCTTGCACGCTGGCAGCTTGATTGCCAGCGAGGTGGTGTCCTGGCGCCCACTTGCTGTCAAGCCGGCGATAGTCGAGGGAAGCAAATCACCACATTGCGTAGGGCTCTAGCAGGTGCTGCGTAGTCAGATCTCGAAGCCGAGGGCGGCGATCGGGGTGGTGACCGACATCTGTGGCGGCTCAGCCATCAACGGGCCGAACGCCTGCATGGCAGCCTGCATTGCCTCGCTTGTCCCATGGTTCTGCATCGATTCCTGGTCGGTCACCAGGGCAAAGAACCAGAAGGTGTTCTCCTCGCCGCGATGGTACGAGTAGATCTCGACTCCAGGCTCGTCGCGGGCCGCCTCGACCATTGTGGTGAGCACGGCTGCCATCTCATCGGCCTTGCCGTCCTGACACGTAATCGTGCCCATCATTGAAACCTTGCTCATGATCGATCTCCTATATGTCGAAGCCCCCGCCGTAGCAGGGGCTTCTCATCGTGCGGTGTGGGACCCGACCCCGCAGGGTCAGGTCCCACACCTCTTATGGGTCGTCTACGGCAGTTCGTTAACCCGGTCGGTGCTCGGAGGAGCTACCGGTCCGAACGTCCCGAGATAGTTGACCAGCGCCTGCAGGTCGACGCCACCATCGATCCGTGGTGCCGTGATCGTGCCGAAGGTATCAAAGTTGTCCCCACCGTCGGCAAGGAAACTATTCACCGTGACGTTGTACGTCGTGGCCGGCACCAGGGCCGTGCCATTCAGCATCACGTTGGTCACCGCCACCGAGGTGCAATTGAGAGCCCCGTCGACGGTAAAGGCGAGGTCGTAGGTGAATCCGTCCGACACCCCGAGGTGCAAGAAGGCCCGACTCGACCCTGCCGGCTGACACTGCTCTTCGAGCACCGAGACGATCTCTGCACCAGTCATCGGGAACGTCACGAGGGTGTTCCCAAACGGCTGGAACGTAAACGCCTCACCAAAGGTGACGACACCATCGCCTTCACCTCCGGAGTCTGCAAACGTCAGGTCAGAGCGAACCCCGCCCGGGTTCATAAACGCCACCTGAGCACCATTGGCTGAAGTCGCCCAGTGCTGGGCATCGGCAACAAGGTTGCCTGCTGCCGACTCGACGCCACGATCGGCTCCCGGCGGAGTCCCACCGCGATTGATGTCGGCGGTGATCGTCCCGATCGGGGTATCACCGGCGGCGTCGACCAGCGGCTGCCACTTGGCGATGATCGTCGTGAGCGCCGGGTCTGGTGTCAGGTCCGCCTGGACAACGGCATGGTTGGCCGAGGTGCTGAGATCACGACGCACATCGCCGGTCTGCGGGCTAAGAACCAGGTTCAACTCCGAAACCACGCGACCATACGAGTAAGCACTCGTGACGAAGCGGGGTACGCCGTCCGGGTCGGGAAGCGTGCAGTTGTACGGAAGGTGTGTGTGGCCCGTGATAATCGCATCGATCTCGGGATCGAGAGCGTCATTAATCGCGACGATCGGTCCTGAAATGCCGACGCATGCGTCCACCTCACCTGGGGGTGGCGTCTGTGACCCACCCTCGTGCAACAGCACGATGATGGCTTCGACGCCGAGACCCTTCAGAGTTGGGACAAGAGCGTTGGCAGTCTCTGCTTCATCAAGGAAATCCCAGCCAGTGATACCGGCGGCTGCGACCAGAGTGTCAGTTGCTTCGAGCGTCATACCGATGAAGCCGACCTGTACTCCGTTGATTGTCTCGATTGAATACGGCGGCAGCGGAGTGTCGCCAGTTACCTCGTCAACAACGTTGGCTGAGAGCCACTGGAAGTCGGCACCCGGGAACGGCTCAGGGAAGTAGCAGCCATCTACAGGATGACAGCCACCATTTTGCATACGGAGTAGTTCGGTTACGCCTTCGTCAAACTCGTGGTTGCCAACACCCGAGATGTTGAGACCCATCGAGTTCAGCGACTCGACCGACGGCTCGTCGTGGAACAGCCCGGAAAAGGCTGGTGATCCGCCGATGAGGTCACCGGCAGCCACTGTGAGGCTGTTGTCGTTACCGGCCCGCAGCTCAGTGAGCTTGGCCGACAGGTACTCGGAACCGCCTGCAGGGTTAACGCCATCGAGCGTCCCTGGTGTAGTGGCTTCGAGATGACCGTGGTAGTCGTTGAACGCCAGGATCTGCAGATCGATGCCGGTAAGGCTCCGGTGCAGGAAGGCTGCCATTTGGCCACGGCTGACTAGGTCGTCGGGGCAGTACTGGTCGTTGGTTGGGGGATTGCAGCCGAGCGTGATGCCGGCGGTGCCGATCTTGTCGATGTCGTCTTCGAAGATCGAAGCGTCGTCATCGGTGAACAGATCTGCACCCATTCCCGCGGCCAGGTCCAACCCACGGTTTAGGAAGGCTGCCATTTGGCCACGGGTTACTGGATCGTCCGGACAGAACTGATCATTGGTTGGGGGATTGCAGCCGAGCGTGATGCCGGCGGTGCCGATCTTGTCGATGTCGTCTTCGAAGATCGAAGCGTCGTCGTCGGTGAACAGGTCAGCGCCCACCCCGTCTGTCAGACCAAGAGACCTGGTCAGGAAGGCTGCCATCTGGCCGCGAGTGACCGGATCGTCCGGACAGAACTGGTCATTGGCAGGTGGGTTGCAGCCAGCCGTGTATTCGTTGTCAGCCATCCACTCGATGTCTGTTTCGAATATTGAGTTGTCGTCGTCGGTGAATGTTCCTCCTGCGGCGCTGACGGCCACTGGCGATAGGACTGTCAGAACTATCGCCACAACAAATGCGACGGTCATATAGCGGCGCGGGGTGCGGGTATACAAGTATCTCTCCAAGACGGAATTCTCCTTTGGTACTCCTACAGAACGCTGGTGTGTGGCGTGCCTCCAGCTGGGCCACATCATCAGCAGTGTGGTGTTCGGCATTTCACCGGAACGCTCCCACGTATTTCAATCTACTCTTTCCGGGGCACGCTTTGCAGGGCAGTCTTCGGCTGTGCCGCGACGTCATCAACCTCGAGCAACTCGCCCAGCGTTGGCCCGTGGTCGCGCTCAACCCAAGTGATCCCATCGGGAGCGTGATTGCTAGTCGGTCAGGTCTCTTGTTGTGAAGGTGAGGTACATCACGACTAGCCCGGTCATCGCATAGCCAATCGCCATCGCGGTTGATCTCTCGAATCAGATCTGACTTGTGCCGCCGCCTGCGAAAGCCGAGAACACACCGGCCGGCAGCCATTCACCAGCCCCATCCCAAATAAGGCCGAACAGGTTCTCAACGATGAGCAGATAGGCGACCCCAGTCGCGATTGAGATCGCGGCCGATCGCGTGACCATCGCCAACACAGCACCCACTAGTCCGAAGAGACGAGCAACGCCGTGGTGGTGGACAAGGCCACGATCCCCACTCGCCGCCGGGTTGCGCTGGGTCGAGTGTCCCCGACTGAGTCTTGGTTGCGCACGGCAGTCTCCGCTCTCGACACTCGCGAAAACGAGGGCATACTTCTGGGTACCGACCCGTGCGATGCCGGAAAGTAGTTGCATCAGCAGGGGCCGTAGCACTGCATCGTTCGGTCGATCTGGCTTAACCGCCACGCTATAGCGCGCCGCAGGCCTTGGGAAATGGTGACGAGACACGCGCGGTCGCAGCGCGGGGATGGCGCTGGTCGGCAGACTGGTGCACAGGTTCCGTTATACCGACTGCGGGATCGCTGAGGGAACCGGAGCGACCGGTCTCAAGTGGACCCGGTGGGTGATCACAAGGGAGATGCAGAACAGCACCACGCCGATGCCCTGGTGGGCGAGGGCGAGCCACTTTGGAACGCCAAGCAACACCACCGCAACGCCCAGGCCGATCTGCAGCGCTACCACCACCAACAACCATCCTGTTGCAACCCGGAGGGCGTGGTAGCCCGGATTCTCCCGACGGACCACAGAGAATACAGCGATGGCGATCGCGGCTACCGAGAAGGCGAACCAGCGATGCACCCAGTGGGAGCCGAGCGGCTCGAACAGGTTGATCCACCAGGGCTCGCTGGCCGAGAAGAGGCCCTGTGGAACGATGCGACCGAACATCAAGGGCCAGGTGTTGGACATGTAGCCTGCCTTGAGGCCGGCGACGAGTCCTCCGTAGGCGATCTGTACTGTCACCGCTCCCAGCAACGTCCAGGCCAGGTTACGGCCCGCATTGGAGCGGGTGGGGCTCTTGCTGTGATCTGTCGAGCTGGCTCTTATCAGGTCCAGGGCGATCCACAGCACGATGCCCAGCAGCGCCAGAGCCGTCAACAAGTGGATCGTTAGCCGGAAGTGGCTCACCGCAGGGCGGTCGCGCAACCCGCTCGACACCATCACCCAGCCGATGGCCCCCTGCACCCCGAACAATGCTGCGATCGCCCAGTAGCGCAACGAGGCTCGCAGGCTTAGCAAACCCTTCCAGAGGAACCACAGCAGGGGGAGCACTATCAGCAGGCCTGCAATCCGGGCGATGAGACGGTGCCCCCACTCGATGTAGAAGATGCGTTGGTAGTCGGCGAGGCTCATGCCGTGGTTCACAAGCTGGTATTCGGGGGTCTGCTGGTAGTTGGCGAAGGATTGCTCCCAAGCGACATTCCCGAGGGGCGGGAAGATGCCGGTCACGACATCCCACTCGACAATGGAAAGGCCTGCTCGCGAGAGACGGACGAAGCCCCCGACGACCACCATGATGATCACTAGGGCCGCGACCGTAAGCAACCAGCGGATGATCGGATCGTTAGGCGGGAACCGGCGGGAGCTCCCTGCTTGTCGATCTGCACTGAGGGACATGGGCCACAAGTCTAGGAAGTCCGGAGTCGAGGTCCGATTCAACACTGGGCCGAGTCGGGACGTCGCATCTGAGCGCACGGAGCTCCGCCCAAGACTGGTTCGAGCAACTTCACGAGACCTTCATCCTGTTGCCGGTAGTACCTCCACATGGAAACCCGATACTGCTTCCAAAATGTTTAAGACAAGGAGCAACATCATGAAAAGGACAATTGGTCTTCTGTTGGCGGCGGCTCTCGCTGTTGGACTCATGGCGACGGCGGCCATCGCGGCAGTACCCGGCGACGGGGTCCGCGATTTTGCTGCTACGGCTGAGCAGGGCGGCTAGGGGTATGGATCGTCCTTCGTAGATGACGATCTTGACGGTGTCAGCGACAGCTTTGTCGACCTCACCGAGGACGGTACCTGCGACAACTTTGTGGACGTGGATGGCGACGGGGTCAGTGATCTGCGCGGCACCAACGCAACCGGTGCGAACGGTTCCTATGGGGCAGGGACCTGTGACGGAGAGTCACTCGTGGACGCAGACGGCGACGGCGAATGTGACAGCCTCGGTACCGGCGGCCAGATGGGTGGCCAGATGGCTGGCCAGGGCATGGGTCGCGGAGCTAACAAGTAACAACCCTCTTTCCCTCTTCTCCCAGAGTTACGACCCCCTGATCTCAGGGGGTCGTAACTTGTCCGGTGCTGTCGATACGCGGCGAGCAGGCTTCGCCCGTGGCGTATCGGTCGGCTCCAAGATCGAAGTGTGCGTCGTTCCTACGAATCTGCTTGAAAGTCGCTGCGCCGCTCCGCGGTTCGAGCCATGCGATCAGCCATTCTTCGCCAGATGGGAGCGTGGAATGGCAACAGGACCCACCAATACAGCCTTCCCCACAGCCCCCTCGGTGCGAATAGCGCGACTTGAACGAGGCGAGACCCGCCTTCGATCGGCTCAATCGACCACTCGAGCCATGCCGAACCGGGGACCTTCATTTCGGCGCGCAACAGCAATCGTCCCTCGACCGGATCTATTTCGGCAACCCGGAAGAAGTCGAGCGCCTCACCCGGCCGTAGATCCTCAGGATCACGCCTTCCCCGCCGCAAGCCGACGCCGCCAATCAGTTGATCGATCCAACCCCGGGCTCTCCACGCCCAATTCATTGCGTAGTAGCCGACATCGCCACCGATGCGGGTCACCGCCCAGAACAGGTCTTCCTGTGCCGCCGAAGAGACCGCAACCCTCCGGTCGGTCTGCATGGCGGCACCCGACCAAGCAGGATCGCCCGGGAGTGGCGCTCCGGGAGCGGTCAGCGCGTCCGACCATCGGGTTTCGACGTTGGAACGAGAGATGCTCGAGAGGGCACGCTGCAGCGCCTCTCGATAGGGCATGAGGCCAGCCGGTTCGTAGCCCGGGGGAAAGGGACGTCGAACGATGACATCGTTCGACAAACTCTGGATCAGTGGTTTTGCGACGTCGGTCGGTAGCGGGGTCACCAGGCCAACCAGGAATGGAGACAGCCTCTCGCTGAAGATCGGCAGCGGAATGACCACACGTTTGCGGAGGCCGGCGATATCGGCATAGATCAGCATCATGTCCTGGTACGAGAGAATCTCCGGACCGCCGATGTCGTAGACACTGTCGGTCGGATCGGGATCGTCAAGAGCGCCGACAAGTATCTCGAGCACATTGCGGACAGCGATCGGTTGACACTTCGTCTCGACCCAGCGTGGCGTCATCATGATCGGAAGCACTTCGGTGAGATGCCGGATCATCTCAAAGGACATCGAACCGGAACCGATAATGACCGCAGCCCGGAACTCGGTCACAGGCGTACGTCCGGCGGCCAGGACCCGCCCCACCTCCTGGCGGCTGGCCAGATGCTCCGACAGGTCATCGTCCTCGGAGCCGAGACCGCCTAGATAGACAATCTGGCGAAGTCCCACTTGGTCTGCAGCCTCTCGAAAGCTCTCAGCCGCGAGCCTGCCTTCTTCGGCGAAACGCTGCGGCGATCCTTTCATTGCATGGATCAAGAAGTAGGCCGCGTCACAGCCTTCGAGAGCGTTCCGCAGACTCTCGGGATCGAGGGCATCGGCTGTGACGACCTCGACCTGATCCCGCCACGGATCCAGCGTTAGTTGAGCCGGGTCGCGGGTCATGCAACGCACCTCGAAACCGCGATCAAGCAGCCGGGGGACGAGCCTGCCGCCGATATAGCCGGTGGCACCAGTGACGAGGACCTTCATGCAAAGAATCTACTAGGGAGCATTGGAGAGTGCCGGGACACCTCTTGATCGAGAGGTGTCTGATCCCGTTGGCGATCCTCATGACCTGAAGCATGGCTCAGCGGTGGGTCTCCGCTCAGGGGCGTCGCGAGTCCTGGGAATCCTCAGCCTGGCGAAAGAGCCTTGCGAGATTCTTCATGACGGCGCGGGCAACGTAGGGAACAGTCAACAGCGACTCGAAATCGGACGAACTGAGCGTGAGCAACACCACGTCATCAAGGGCGACTACTGTCGCGCTGCGTGGCTCACCGTCGACAAGTGAAATCTCGCCAAAGAAGTCGCCAGCCTGCAACTGCGCTACCGAACGGCCATCCCTTTGAACCTCGACCCTCCCATCGGCGATAATGCACAACGAGTCGCCGGGATCGCCTTGTCGTACCACGATCGCACCCGCGGGATAAGTGACCTCGACCGATTTGCGCGCCACCTCGAAGAGCGTGGCTTTGGCAAGGCCACGGAAGATGGGAACGGGCCTGAGCGAATGCAGTCTTGTCAGAGGATTCGGCACTGTCATGGTGGGCACTGATCCTAGGTACATTCGATGGGCGACCGTCGACCCCGACGCCCGTCACGTCATATTGAGAGCACCACGACACCGACACTCAGCAGGTCCTTTCGAGCAGATAGCGAAACAGTGTGCTGCCGAAGTGCAGCGCGGCCGAGGCGATCGAGAGTTAGCCTGACTGCGGAGGAGTGTGACGCTGGATGCTGTGCACCAATTGTGGGAGCGACAACAAACCAACTCGCCGATTCTGTGGCAACTGCGGCGAGCCGCTGCGCCTCGTTTGTCCGGAGTGTGGGGCGTCCAACGATCCCGGCGACAGATTCTGTGGCGAATGCGGGGTCGCACTCAATGAGGCGCAGCCCAGCAACGGTGGTGACGGGATCGAAGCGCTCGACCGTGATCCTCATGAGCGCCGGTTTGTTGCTGTGCTGTTTGCCGACCTCGTCAGCTTCACGCAATTCTCTGAGGCCCGAGACCATGAGGTCGTTCGAGCTGCGCTGACCGACTACTACGACCGCTCCCGAGAGATCGTCGAGAGGTTCGGCGGCGCCGTCGAGAAGTTCATAGGCGACGCCGTAATGGCAGTGTGGGGAGCCACCGTCGCCCACGAGGACGATGCCGAAAGGGCAGTCAGAGCAGGCCTGGAGCTCGTCGACATGGTCTCCCGGCTCGGTGATGAACTGGGCGGCGGCGATCTCTCCCTCCGAGTCGGCGTGCTAACTGGTGAGGCGTCGGTCGGCCCGGCGACGCCGGAGCTTGGTCTCGTGGTGGGAGACCTCGTTAACACCGCCGCACGGCTTCAGACGATCGCGGAGCCGGGAACGGTTGTTGTTGGCGACGCGACACATCGCATGTTGGCCGAAGCGGTGCAGTTCGAGTCGCTCGGCGAATACTCGCTAAAGGGCAAGACCGCACCGGCTGCCGTATGGCGGGCAGTTCGGGTGAATACGGATCAGACGCAATACCCTCGAAAGAGCGGTCTGGAACCGGCGTTCATCGGTCGCGACGATGAACTTCACCTGCTGAAGGATGCCCTCCACGCCACCGAGCGAACCGGTCGGTCCCGTCTGGTCTCGATCGTGGGCGAGGCTGGGATTGGTAAGACTCGACTTGCCTGGGAACTGCGCAAGTACGTCGGTGGTCTTGCCGGAGATCTGTACTGGCACGATGGCCGCTCACCGGCTTATGACCATGGCCTCACGTTCTGGGCGCTTGGCGAGATGGTGCGCCAACGCGCGGGAATCGCAGACACCGATGATCCTTTGCGGAGCCGCACCAAATTGCGGACCGCAGTTGTCGAGTACGTGCCGTCGCCCTCGGATCAGGAGTGGATCGAACCGCGGCTCGCTGGGTTGCTTGGCTTGGACACCGTGCCCGCCGGGGAGCGAAGCGAACTCTTCGCCGCCATCCGTAGCTTCTTTCAGAACATAGCGGAACGAAGCACCACACTGCTGGTCTTTGAGGACTTCCACTGGGCCGACCCGGGTCTCATCGAGTTCGTCAGCGAGCTCGTGGAAGCCTCTCCACGGCATCCAATCATGGTTCTCACTCTCGCTCGACCGGACCTGTTGGATCGGGTGCCCGGTTGGGGAGCCGGACGACGCAACTTCACGTCCGCTCACCTTGGCCCGCTCACCGATGCCGAGATGACGGGGTTGGTGACCGGGATGGTTCGAGGCATCGGTGAAGACCTAGCCGCGGCGATCACCGAAAGGGCCAATGGCATTCCTCTGTATGCGGTCGAACTGGTTCGCATGCTCCTAGCGGATGGCGATCTGGTAGCAGGAGACGACTGTTGCACTCCAACCAGGGATCTATCGACCATTCGGGTGCCCGACACGGTGCGTGCCGTGGTCGAAGCGCGGCTGGATCGCTTGCCTGCGGACACTAGATCGCTGCTACAGGATGCCGCAGTGCTGGGCGCGGCGTTCACGTGTGCCGGTCTCGCCGCGATGTCCGGACTCGATCCCGCCCGTCTGGAGGAATTGCTCGATCCGCTCGTGCATCGAGAGCTGTTGGAGCTCGAAAGTGACCAACGATCTCCAGAACGGGGTCAGTACCGCTTTGTCCAAAGCATGATCAGAGAGGTTGCGTATGGGCGCCTCACACGGGACGAGCGGTGTGTCCGTCACATCCGAGCGGCCGAGTTCTTCGCAAAACTGGGGGAGCTCGAGTTCGCCGGGGCAGTTGCCAGCCACTACATGGCGGCACACCACTTTACGGATGAGGTAGACCGTGCGGCGGCGCTGGCAGCCAAGGCCACCGCAGCACTCTCCGATGCAGCGGACCGTGCCGCTCGGCTGCATTCTCACGCGCAGGCACTGGCCATGATCGAACAGGCCCTCGCCTATACGACCGATCCTCGTGCTCACGCAACTCTGTGGCAACGGGCGTCACGATCCGCAAGCGCACTTGCCAAGCACGAAACCGCGATCGGTTACGCCTATCAGGCTCTCGATTGGTATCGCACGCACGGCGATCCGGTCGACATCGCCGGTGCGGCTGCGCGAGTCGGGAACGAGCTGTGCCACGCTTTCCGAGCACTTGAGGCGATCGAGGTTCTCGAACCGATTGTGAGTGCCGACGCGGCGCTCACGGAGCCGTGCGTTGTCATTGCTGCTGCCGAGCTCGCTCGTGCCTATCTCATGGCCCTCCGCAATACGGACGCCGCTCAACTCGGCGATCGTGTCATGGGACCTGCCGAGCGCTTCGAGCTGATTCCGACGATTGTGGGCACGCTCATTACTCGCGGCACCGCTCTCGGGAACTTGGGACGGATGCATGAGGCCATCGCCCTCCTTCGGGGCGCTACCCGGTACACCCAAGACCACGACCTGTCGGTGCCCGAGATGCGGGCCGCCAACAATCTCGGACACCTCCTTGCATACGACGACCCTGTCGGCGCCATGGAAGCGTGTCGCACAGGGATGGAGCAGGCAAACAGACTCGGTGACGTGCGGTTTATCGGGTCGTTTAGCTGGGCCGTAGCCGCGTACCTCGACCGCGACGGAAGATTTGACGAGGGACAGGCACTTCGTGACGAGGTCCGGGATCGGATCGAGCTGCCGGAAAGCTCCCTGCTGTGGTACGAACTCACCGACCTAGTAGCTCGTGTTGAGCGCGGTGATGCCGCGGCGGTCGATGCCGCCTATGAGGCAGTGCAACGATCTATTGATGACGCCAACCCGCAGTCGCAAGCATCGGTGCCGGTCGTGAGGGCGACGCTGAACATCCTCACGGGGGAATTCGAGGCAGCCTATGACGAAGCGATGGGCGTTGCGGATGCGCATCGTTCTCCCGATCACCTTGCAGTCGCGACGATTGCTGCGGCGATGCTCGGTGACATCGACCGACTTGAGATCGTCGCCCAAGGGCTGGCTTCAAGCGAGGCTCGTGGCCGCATGCTTGGCGCGATGAGTGGCGTTGTGTCGGGAGCTCTGGCAGCCTTGCGCGGGCGTAGAGATGAGGCCGTCGCTGGCTTTGCTCGCGCTTTGGAATTTCCTTTTCTGCGTCTCGATCGAGCCAAGCTTCAGGGGTTGTTCGCGACACTGGTTGGTCGAGACATACCAGAGGCCCGCAACGCTTCCGACGTTGCGTTCCAGGTCTTCTCGGAGGTCGGCGCCAACGCCTACCTTGATCTCTATGCAGCTGGCATGCCCCCCGTTGATGAGCAGTTCGCCACGGGAGGCTGACGGAGGTCGTCGCGCCAGCGTCGGTCACATGTCGGCAGCGCCAGGGGTGAGCAGCCCGCGCTCGTATCCTGCCGCAACCGCGGCGGCGCGGTCGTTGACGGCCAGCTTGTCGTAGATGTGTAGCAGATGAGTTTTGACCGTTGCTTCGCTGATGAAGAGTTGGGAAGCAACTGCTTTGTTGGTGGCGCCACGAGCGACGATGACAAGAATCTCCAACTCTCGTTTACTCAGGGTGTCACGTGCGGGTTGACGCACTTGCCCCAGTAGCTGTCGGGCAATGGGTGGCGACAGTACAGACTCGCCTGCTGCGGCCGCTCGTACGGCACGGGTGAGCTCGTCACGGGGGGAGTCCTTGAGTAGATAACCGGTAGCGCCTGCCTGGATAGCGTGCAGGACATCACTTTCGGTGTCGTATGTCGTGAGGATGAGCACGCGTGCCCCGAGACCGCGATCGACGATCTCCTTGGTGGCGCCCACACCGTCAAGCTCCGGCATGCGCAAGTCCATGAGGACAACATCGGGCCGAAACGCCTCGGTTCGCGAGACGGCTTCTCGGCCGTTCGCTGCCTCGCCGACCACTTCGAACGCGATATCGCCGGTAAACAACCCCCGGAGGCCATCTCGCACTATCGGGTGGTCATCAGCAATGAGGATGCGAATCGGACGCTCGATATCAGTGTGTCGGTCAGACATTCGATGACCCAATCAGCCCGTTGGGAATCCGGACAGAGAGGGCGGTTCCATCGCCAGGGGTCGACTCGATCTGCATCAGGCCGTTGATCGCCGCCACGCGTTGTCGCATGGCGGCGAGGCCGAAGCTTTGCGCCTTGTTGGCTGCGCTCGCATCGAAACCGGCCCCGTCATCTCGGATATCGAGGGTTACCGAGTCATCCATGAAGGAGAGGGTAATTCCAGCTCGTGACGCCCCTGCGTGCTTTGCGATATTGGCTAGCCCTTCTTGAGCGGCGCGGAGCAGAGCCACCTCGACCTCTGGACGTAGGGGCCGTCGTTCGCCCGTGGTGTGAACCTGGACTGCAACTCCGGTCACGTCCGCCCAACTGGTCGCGACGTCACCGAGAGCCTCGGGCAACCTACTGGCGTCGAGGGGTGCCGGCCGGATCGCCTGAACGGAACGTCGCGCCTCGCTGAGGCTCTGTCGTGCCAGCACCGCAGCATTGTTGAGGTGCCGCTTCATCTCGCCTTCATCATTCCACCTCTGGTGCACGGCCTCGATCTGAGTTATGACGCCCGTCAGACCCTGAGCGATGGTGTCGTGGATCTCGCGTGCCATGCGCTGGCGCTCGTCGAGAACACCCGCTTCCCGTGCTTGGGTAACCAACTGCTCATGAAGTCCGGCGTTTTCTTCCATCGCCATCTCGAGCTGAAGTAATGCATGACGTCGCTCTTCTCCAATGTCGGAGATTTTCTGTCCTCCGTAGAGCCCGGCGGCGACGGTTGCGGTCTGCAGTGCCACCACTCCGACATAGATCGCCCAGGTTGCGGCTGTTTGCTCGGTGATCACAATGTGTGAGTGGACCACGAACCCGGCCGCCCCGATCCCCATGAATGCAAGCGACCAAGGCCGCAGTAGAGACGCATGGAAGAAACCGGTGAGGCCGTATACGAGGAACACGGTTTCCTGGACCATCAGCAGTACGGCGAGAACCACGAATCCGGCGAAGTAGATCCGCAACGCGCCCTGCGCCAAGTGGGTTGGCGACCCCTTATGTGTGAAGGTCAACCAGGTCCACGCCGCCGCAACCAAAACCAACCCAAGGCCGAGCCAGCGGTCGGCAAGGTCCTTAGTCCCCACTTGCGCAAGAACGATGGATACGCCGAGCGTTGCATACGGAATCCAAACGAAGAACGCGTTGACCCAGCTTTCCCAGGACGTCAATGCAGCGAGTGACGTTGCCGGTCGCGCCGGTTGCGTCGTATCGTCCATGCCTGCTCCGTTGTCCGGGGGACTGGTGATTTCTCTCGATGGTCTGAGCGCAACACGCAAAGCCTACAAGATGGGTGTGGTGGGCATCCTGTACTCACTCCCAGCGGAATACGCGCACGGCGATGAATCCAACAATGATTGCGTATGCAGCCATCACCGCGAGGTTGGCAACGCTGGGGGTGACTCCAAACCAGGAGTCTTCCAAAGCCTGCACCGCTGCTCCAAGGGGTGTGAAGTCGCTAGCCGTGCGCAAGCCGTCCGACATGATCGACCGGGGGATCCAGAGGCCGGCGAAGAACAACATCGGAAAGTAGATCCCCATGCCTATCGACTGCCCCGCCACCGTCGTTCGGGCCAAGGCTCCGACGAGCAGCCCAATCGAGAAGATCGAGGCGGCAGCTAGCAGGAACGCAACCACAAACCAGAGCGGGCTCTCCGGGAACGGCACAGCAAAGGCGGTCACCGCGACGATGATGGCGAGGATCGTCGCCAAAGTCGCTACAGCCAGGTGCACTATGAGTTGGGCCGACAGCAACCGGGCGGGATGTATCGGTGTTGTGCGGAGTCGACGCAGGATTCCAAACTGGCGGTAGGTGCCCAGGATTGGCGGGAGCGTCACCAGCCCCAGCGTCGCCAAACCCAGAGCGAGCGTCAGTGGTGCGTAGACGTCGATGTACCTTGCGCCGTCAAGATCAGCCGACGGTTCATCGAATCCGGGGAAGAGGTACCCCAATGCAAGGAGAAGCAACCCGGGGAAGATCAGTCCGAAGAACAAAGCGATCGGATCTCTAAGGAAGAGTCTGCTTTCGACTTGGGTGAGTTTCATTGTCGCTGACATCAGTTTCCCTCCGGTTCCGTATCGATTGATGTGTCGCTTCTGTTTGTGAGTGTGAGGTAGGCATCCTCGAGGCTGTCCTGTTCGATGCGGAGGTCCTCAGCAACCACCCGCCGTTGCGCGAGGAGTGACGTGACGGCATGCACCACGTTGCCGGTGCCCGTGACGACAATCTGCGGTCCGTTGTGATGGACTGAGAGAACCTCGGGCAGGCCGGCGAGGACCTCGTCGTCGATCGACACTGAGGGACGGAAGCGGAGGCGCTGCTCCGATCCGATTAGTCCGATGAGACCCGACGGTGAATCGATAGCAACCACTCGTCCTTGGTCGACGACCATGATCCGGTCGCACAGTCGCTCGGCCTCTTCCATGAAGTGGGTGACGATCACGACCGTGACCCCCGATGCTCTGATCTGCTCGATGGTTTCCCAGACCGAGCGGCGAGCTTGTGGATCGAGGCCTGTGGTCAGTTCGTCGAGTATGGCGATCTCGGGAGACCCAATGAGCGCAAGGGCAACGGCCAACCGCTGTTTCTGTCCACCGGAGAGTGTGGAGTAACTCGAGTTCACCTTGCCCTGGAGGCCGAGACGATCCAGGAGTTCACGCCAATCAGCGGGGTTGCGATAGAACGAGGCGTAGAGGTCGAGTGCCTCTCCGACCCTGATCTTGTCCTGGAGTCTGCTCTCTTGTAGTTGCGCACCGACCCGTTGGGTGATTTCGTACCGATCCCCGATGGGGTCAAGGCCGAGCACGCTGATCGATCCACCGTCGGGTCGGCGTAGTCCTTCCACCGACTCTACGATCGTGGTCTTTCCAGCCCCGTTGGGGCCGACGATTCCGTAGATCTCGCCCTCCTCGACGCTAAACGAAACGCCGTCGACTACGTTCGTGTCGTCGTACGTCTTGATGAGGTTCTCTACCTCGATGACCGGCATGACTGCTCCTTCCAACGCTGCTACCCACAGTATGAGCACCCTGCAGCGGTGTTGCATCGCCCGGGCGGTCATTTCGACATCAACCAATCGGTTGACGGCCGAAAACAGTCTCTTGGCTGACTAGACGGGAGGCGGCCACGCCCTGATGATGCTGGGGAAGACGACAAAGGAGTCGGAAGTGGCAAAGGCAACCAACAACACACCAGAAGAGCGGGCTCGGCGGCGGGTCAAGAACATCACAGACGTCATGTGGCACGTTGCCTCGTTCATGATCCTCAACGGGTTCCTATGGTTCCTCGACCTCGGCCTCGGTCAGGGTGGCGCGGACTGGGCTTTCTGGATTACGATCTTCTGGGGCATCGGACTCGCTTTTCACATCGCCTACTACTTCATCGGCGACGATGGCCCCGGGAATCGCAGGTATGAGCGATTCCTCACTGAGGAGCAAGAGCGGGAGACCGGGGACCAGGCTTAACAGGACGAATCGGGAGCACACGATGAAAGCGATTGTTCAGGACGAGTACGGCTCGGCTGACGTTCTCAGGCTGGCTGAAGTCGACAAACCGGTCCCCAAGGATGATGAGGTGCTCGTGCGAGTCCACGCAGCTGCCCTCCATGCTGGTGACTACTTTCTTACCACGGGCCTGCCGTACATCATGCGTCTTGGCACCGGGCTGAAGAAGCCGCGGAAGAGTATCCCCGGCTTCGATGTGTCGGGGGAGGTAGAGGCCGTTGGCAAGGACGTCGAGGAATTCAAACCAGGTGATGAGGTCTTTGGCCAATGCTCCGGCTCTTGCGCGGAGTCTGTATGCACATCTCCAGACGACCTGGCAGCCAAGCCGACCAATCTGACGCTAGAGCAGGCCGCACCGCTGGCGGTTTCGGGAGTGACGGCGCTTCGCGGGATTCGTGATGCCGGGAAGGTCGAATCCGGCCAGCATGTCCTCATCAACGGTGCTTCTGGCGGTGTTGGGACGTTCGCGGTGCAGATTGCCAAAGCCCTCGGCGCCGAGGTCACCGGCGTGTGCAGCACCGCAAACATGGAGATGGTCCGATCCATCGGCGCAGACCACGTGATCGACTACACCAAAGAGGACTTCACTGTCGGTGGACCACGCTATGACCTCATCCTGGACAACGTAGCGAACCACTCAATGACGGAGTTGAGACGTGCGCTGGTCCCGACCGGGAAGCTCATCCCCAACAGCGGCCGGTCCGATGGCCGATGGTTCGGAGCGTTCGGTCGAATGCTCAATGCCGCTGTGCTGTCATTGTTTGTACGACAGCAGGGCCATCCATTCTTCGCTCCAGTGAAGAAGGAGCACCTGATTGCCCTCAAGGACCTGATCGAGTCGGGCAAGGTCACACCCGTGGTCGGCAAGACCTACTCGCTGGCCGAAACTCCTCAGGCCATGGCCGATGTCGGTGCGGGGCATGTAAGCGGCAAGGTCGTCATCGCCCTCTGAACGCAACTGAGGCCATTCGCTACGAAGGAGCAGGGAGTGCCACATTCAGAACGGGAACTCACCGATCTCACGGCTTGGCGCTGAATTCGAGTCTGGCGTCCCTGAGCACGGTATGAGGCGCTCACGGACGCCAGACTCGTTGGGTGTGCAGTGGATGCGGCCTAAAGTCCTGATACCTGCGAGAATCCAGCCCGATCTGACAGAAAGACACCCATGTCCGGAAATGCTGCCTTCACATACTCCGATACCTCGATTGTCTCAATAGCGCATGAAGAAGCTCCCGAGGTGATCCTTTCCGGCCAATTCGACGAACGGCTCGCTGATACGTACGAGAGGGTTGGGGCTCAGGCTGGATTGCTCGAGAGTCTCGCCGGCATCAAAGAACGACGCTGGTGGCCCGAGGGCTACCTGTTTACCGATGCCGCCACCGCGGCCGGAGCCAAAGCGATCGAGGCAAGCGGGGTCAGAGTCGACGAGATTGGCCTGCTCATCGATACGTCGGTGTGTCGTGATCGATTGGAGCCGTCTTCGGCGGTAACTATCCACCATCAGCTTGATCTACCCAGTTGGTGTCTGAACTTCGATATGGCCAATGCCTGTCTTGGCTTCATGAATGCGTTGCAGGTTGCCGGCAACATGATCGAGTCGGGCCAGATCAACTATGCCCTGATCGTTGATGGCGAGGGCAGCCGTCGCACGCAAGAAGCCACGTTGGAACGTCTCGCCGGTGCCGATGCGACCATGGCGGATCTATTCGCAGAATTCGCCACGCTGACGCTCGGCTCAGGCGGCGCGGCGGCGGTTGTCGGGCGATACTCAGACAATCCGGGGAGTCACAAGCTCGTTCGTGGCATCTCCCGAGCAGACACTGCGCACCACAATCTGTGTGTTGGCACTATCGACCGGATGCGGACCGACACCAAGGGGTTGCTAAACGCCGGCCTCGATGTGTCAAAGCTCGCCTGGGGCGACGCCGAAGAATACGGATGGCTTGACGCCGACCGCTACATCATCCACCAGGTCTCGCAAGTCCATACCGCGATGTTGTGCGAGAGGCTCGGGATTGACACCAGCCGCGTTCCGCTGACGTTTCCGCTCCTGGGCAATGTTGGGCCCGCATCCATTCCGATCACGTTGTCCATGGAGGAAGATTCGCTGAACGCCGGCGACCGGGTGATGCTGCTGGGAATGGGCTCGGGTATCAACGCAATGGCCACCGAGCTCATCTGGTGACGACCGGGTCGACAGCTCGGGCCGTTCTGCCCCCAACTAGCCTGACCGGGCTCGATCCATCGTGGTCGCGCCTGATATCTGCTGTTGACAGTGAGCAGATTGAGCGAACCTGGCATGTCCTTGACAACCGAGTAGCGCAACCCGACGTCACCTTGCTCTGTGTCCATGGCAACCCCACCTGGTCCTATCTATGGCGCAATGTCATCGCGGCAGCACCGCCCGGTGTACGGGTGGTTGCGGTCGATCACCTTGACATGGGCTACTCGGAACGGACCGGAACCGTGCGGCGGCTCGAGCAGCGCATTTCTGACCTTGGCGTCGTCGCCGACGCACTCGAGATTTCCGGGCCGATAGTTACGGTCGCTCACGACTGGGGCGGACCGATCTCGTTGGGTTGGGCCGCTCGCCACCGTGACCAGCTCGCCGGTGTTGTTCTGCTGAATACTGCAGTCCATCAACCTGCTGGATCGTCAGCCCCAACCCTGATCAGAATCGCCCGCAGCGCCCCGGTCTTGAACCAGCTCTGCGTGAGAACTTCAGGATTCGTGACCGGAACCCTTCGTCTCGTTGGCAGCCGGATGACCAAAGCGATTCGCTCGGCGTACCACGCTCCCTACCGCTCGGCGCAGCGTCGTGAGGCAATTGGGGCATTTGTTGCCGATATCCCTCTCGAGGCCGATCATTCGAGCATGGTGGCGCTGAACGAGGTTGCTGCGGGGGTCGCCGCGATGAGCGACGTCCCTGCCCTGTTGCTGTGGGGGTCGCGCGATCCGGTGTTCTCCGACCTATACCTAAGGGATCTTCACGCCCGTCTTCCCCAAGCCGATGTGCACCGTTACGAAGGCGCTGGCCATCTGGTGTCTGAGGACGTCGATGTCGTCGAACCGATTCTCGCCTGGGTGTCCCGGCTCGGTTCGGAGACACCGCCCGAAACTGGCGGGCCTGGGGATCGCCGATCGCTGTGGGCGGAGATAGATCGCCTCCGAGAATCTGGGGATGCCGCGGTAGTCGAGATGATCGGGGAGAAGCCGTCTCGATCTATCACATTTGCTGAGTTGGCCGATGACCTTGGTCGACTCGGTGCCGGAATGGCAGCGATGGGGATCAGCAAGGGTGATCGTGTTTCTCTGATGGTTCCGCCGGGGATTGACCTGACGAAATGTCTTTATGCCTGCTGGCGGATCGGTGCGATTGCGGTGATCGCCGACGCAGGTCTTGGGGCACGGGGGATGACCAGGGCTTTGAAGAGCGCCGCACCGCAATACCTCGTTGGTGTTACACGCGCCATGGTGGCCGCACGCACGTTGCGCTGGCCAGGCAAACGGATATCTGTTGAGCAACTGTCGTCGGCGCGGAGCAGGGCGCTCGGTGTTTGGTCAAGTCTTGACGAAATACGACAGCGTGGAGAGGGCGGTGCGCTGCCAGAACCACCCCTCGCTGACGACGTGGCGGTCGTTGTGTTTACCTCGGGGGCTACGGGTCCCGCCAAGGGCGTCACCTATCGGCACCGGCAAGCACAGGCGCAGCGGGATGCCCTGATGGCTTTGTATGGCATCAGCAGCGAGGAGCGCCTCGTCGCAGCATTTGCCCCGTTTGCGCTCTATGGGCCGGCGATGGGGATTTCGTCGGTGGTGCCGGACATGGAGGTGACCGCACCGGGAACCCTGCAAGCACGAGCGCTGGCCGGGGCTGTGGTCGCTGTAGATGCGACGATGGTTTTTGCCTCTCCGGCGGCCTTGGCCAACGTCATGGCTACCGCAGGCGAGTTGACTCCTCAAATGCGGGAGGGACTACTTGGCATCAGACTGCTGATGTCGGCTGGAGCGCC
>CAXMRC010000157.1:0-23899 GCA_964195945.1 uncultured Gemmatimonadales bacterium | reverse complement strand
GACCGATGTTTTTCGTGCGGCTCTTGCCGCAGAAGAGACCGTCACCGCGTCTATCAACTCGCTCTATGCGACTGCCACCGACGTCCGCGACTTCGCTTCGTACCCGCTTCTCGATTGGTTTGTCAACGAGCAGGTCGAAGAGGAAGCAACCGTGCAGCAGATCATCGACGATCTGGTGCGCACCGAAGGCAATGGCCACGCGCTCTTGATGCTCGACCGTGAGCTGGGTGGTCGGGTTGGCGAAGCCGGCGGTGGCGAGTAGTCGGCCGACTTGTTTGGTGAAGCACCGCTTCCTGCGCAGCTGATCCAGCGGCTGCTTGGTGAGGTTTGGCTACTGGACGCTGACGCCGTCAAGTATGCGGCGATCGGCTATGGCAGCTATCACTGGCGAGCAACCATGTCGGGCGATGTCCGATGGCTGGTCACCGCCGATACTGATACGGAGAGCGCTCCGGTGGCGACTGCCTATGAGTTGGCGTACCGGCTTGCCGCGGATGGGGTTGTCTTTGTTCGCACCCATTCGGCATCGTCTTGGTGGGGTCACCTGGGAGGATGACGGATGGCTAATCAGCGTGTGGCCATGGTTGGCGGGGCGCGTTGGAAGCGGACTCGAGCATGGCTCTGCCGAGGACATCGCCACGACTGTGCGATGCCTCCGTCGTCTCCATGACCACGCCTCGGTTGAGCGAGTTCCGGCCCTGGTCGAGAACTGGAGGATTCCGCAAAGGAGCGACCTTGTTGCGCTACTTCCGCCGGGACGGGGCCGCTGGAGTTCGGGGCCCTATGCGGACGAGGTCCGGTCTCGGCTGGCGGCCAACGCCGGTGAGGTGCATCGCATGCTGGCGCGCTACGACGAGCTTGCGGCGGCCCTAGCAGCCGACGATGCCGACTTTGTGGTGACTCATGGTGAGCCACATGCGGGAAATGTCGTGCATACGCTCGCCGAGGCGAACCTGATCGACTGGGATACGGTGCGGTGGGCACCGCGCGAGCGGGACCTGTGGTCACTTGCCGATCATCAGGGCTGGAGATGCGCCTATGGGGACGATGTTGTGCTTTCGGATGACGCCCTTGAGGTGTATCGCCTGCGATGGTCCCTCGTCGAGATCGCAGATTTCGTACCGTCGTTGGCTTTCGCAGATGACAAGAACCCGGATCTAGAGGTAGCGGCCCAGGAGCTGCGCAACTACCTGCCGATGTCGGATTTGTAGACCGGTGCCGCCGCACCATTTCGTTGCGCGCTGGGAGCGCCCCCGACCCCGAGGGCGACTTTTGGTCGAGCGGGAGTCGCATCGCGTTGGAGGCGACATGGCGACGGTACCGACGCAACCATTGGCGATACCGGTCACTGCGAGAACAACCACACGCAGTTCCGACCTACTCAGCAAGAGGCTGGTCGCGTATTGTTAGAACCACGCGCCGGGAGAATGCGATGAAAGCGATCGTCCAAGACAAGTACGGCTCCGCTGATGTTCTCGAACTCAAAGAGATCGACAAGCCCGTGGTCAACGATGATGACGTACTGGTACGGGTCCGTGCGGCTTCTGTCAATCCTCTGGACTGGCACATTATGAGGGGCAGGCCATTCATCGTGAGGCCGACGTCCGGGCTACGCAAACCAAAGCTCCGCATTCGAGGAGTCGATGTGGCGGGTCAAGTCGAGGCAGTCGGGAAGGAAGTGACCCAGTTCCAACCAGGCGATGACGTCTTTGGCTGGTGCAACGGTGCTTTTGCGGAGTATGTAAGCGCCGGAGAGAACAACTTTGTCACGAAGCCTGCCAGCCTGAGCCACGAACAAGCGGCGGCTGTCGGAGTTGCCGGGTTCACGGCTGTGCAGGGTCTTCGCGACAAGGGCCAGATTGAGTCAGGGCAGAAGGTCCTGGTCATCGGTGCATCTGGTGGGGTGGGGACGTTTGCGGTGCAGATAGCGAAATCGCTCGGAGCGGAAGTGACCGCCGTTTCTAGCACAACAAATGTCGACATGGTTAGGTCGATTGGCGCCGACCACGTCATCGATTACACCCAGGAGGACTTCCCCCAGGGTTCACCGCGATACGACCTCATCTTCCAATTGGCAGGAACCGCATCGCCATCAACTCTCAGACGGGTGCTGACCCCGAAAGGCACCCTTGTACTCAGTAGTGGTATGGGCCGCTTCGCAGGTATAGACCGCATCGTTAAGGCGCTTGCGACGTCACCGTTCGTCGGTCAGAAGCTGGTTACCTGGGTCGCGGTGCCTAACCACGAGGACCTGGTGTACCTGAGCGAGCTTTGCGAATCTGGAGAGGTCACGCCCGTCATCGACAGGAGCTTCGTGTTGAGCGAGGTACCTGAGGCGATGCGCTACGTGGAGGAAGGACACACCCAAGGGAAAACCGTCATCACCATGTGACACCGGGGCTGCCGTTCCGGTTCGCCGGTTGCGCTCGGGAGTGAGCACATCAGTTCTTATCCTCGCTGTCCTCTGCGATCTCCATACATACGCCGTCGCGCAGTCGCTGCATGATCATTTCCCTGCCACCAAGACACTCGGGTTCTTGCCACCATTTTGCATTGGCAGCGTTGATCCAGTGGGGCCATAGCGAGCCGTGTTCGCAGGGTCGGCTGTGATCGCGGACGCTGATCGTTTCGCTCATCGTCGTCCTCCGGGACGTTCACTTTATGATCGGGATCAGCGGCCACAATCCGTGCGACGATCCGCCGGTTTCTCAGCGTGCACATCACTAGGTCGAGACCAGCCGGTGCGAACAGCTACAAGCGCTCGACGATGTAGTCGATAGCCTTGGTGAGGGTCTCCAGATCGGCCGGCTCGACGTTCGGGAACATCGCCAGACGAAGCTGATTCTCACCCAACGCCCGGTACCCGCCCGTGTCGAGGATTCCGTTCTCGCGTAGCACTGCCGAGATCGTGTCGGCGCTGACACTGTCGACAAAGTTGATCGTTGCCACATTTGTGCTGCGCTCGGCAGGATTGCCGACAAACGGATAGGCGACGTCGGATGCCTCCGCCCAGTCGTATACGATTTTGGAGGAACGCGCACAACGTGCGATGGCCCAGTCGAGGCCGCCGAGCTCGAGCATTGAATCCACCTGGCTACGAACCAGGAACAGGGTCGACAGAGCAGGCGTGTTCGTGGTCTGGTCCTTACGAGAGTTGTCAAGCGCCGCTTTCAACGACAGGAACTGAGGCACCCACCTCCCCGTTGCCGCGATCTTCTCGATGCGCTCGACGCCCCCCGGAGACACAAGAGCGATCCAAAGACCGCCATCTGCGCCGAAAACCTTCTGTGGCGAGAAGTAATACACATCGAACTGATGCGGATCAACGGCCATGCCACCGGCGGCGGAGGTGGCGTCGACAGCCACAATGCCTGTTGCGTCGGGTCGCTCGATCGGCATCATCACACCGGTGGTCGTCTCGTTGTGGGTGAGGGCGTAAAGGTCGACCTCGGAGTTGGGTACGGGCAGAGGGTGGGTACCTATGTCGGACTTGATTACCTCAGGCTCGTCAAGATACGGAGCGCCCTGGACCACCTTGGCGAACTTGCCGGAGAACACACCAAAGTCGAGGTGTTGGCTTTTGTTCTCGATCAGCCCAAAGGCGGCACTCGCCCAGAACGATGAAGCACCACCAACGCCGAGGACAACCTCGTACCCGTCCGGGAGCGAGAACAGCTCCTTTATGCCGTTTCTCATTGCACCAACCACCGACTTTACGCCCGGCTGACGGTGGCTGGTCCCCATAAAACTGGCGCCGGTGACGCCGAGTTCAAGCAGGCTCTCGGTGCGGACCTTTGATGGCCCTGATCCGAATCGGCCATCGGCCGGGATCAGTTCTACGGGAAGTGCGATGGACGGGATATTGGACATTGGGTACCGCCGGTTATGGTTCGTTTGGTCTTCCAGAAAGAGAGTAGATCAATGTCTTCGGCTAGCCCATTTGGAATCTCGCAACGGGTCGTTGGCGTCGCAGAGTCAGCCACGATGGCCATCACCACAAAGGCCAAGGCGCTGCGGGCTGCCGGCGCCCCAGTCATCGGATACGGTGCAGGAGAACCTGATTTTGCGACGCCCGATCACATAGTCGCCGCGGCTGTCGAAGCGGCCCGCGACCCGAAGAATCACAAGTACACACCGGCTGTTGGGCTTCCCGAACTGCGTGCGGCCGTTGCCGCCAAGACGCTGCGGGACTCCGGGTTCGCCGCAGAACCACAGCAGGTTGTCATCACCAACGGTGGCAAGCAGGCCGTCTATCTGACCTGCCTGGCCCTGCTTGATCCGGGTGATGAGGTGCTGCTTCCCGCTCCGTATTGGGTCACGTACCCAGAGACCATCAAGCTTGCAGACGCGGTCCCTGTGTATGTGAACGCCGACGATTCAGCCGGTTACAAGGTGACGGTTGAGCAACTCGAAGCGGCCAGGACACTAAGGACCAAGATGCTGATCTTTGTGTCACCATCGAACCCGACCGGTGCGGTGTACACCCGGGATGAGATCCGGGCCATCGGCGAGTGGGCCGTACAGCACCAGGTGTGGGTCATGACGGATGAGATCTACGAGCACCTCGTGTACGGCGATGCCGAGTTCTCATCTCTTCCCGTCGAGGTTCCAGAGCTGGCTGAGCGTTGCGTCATCGTCAATGGCGTGGCCAAGACCTATGCGATGACCGGCTGGCGTGTCGGCTGGCTAATCGGACCGGAGGCTGTCGGCAAAGGTGTCGGAAAGCTTGTCGGGCACATGACGAGCAATGTCGCCAACGTGAGTCAGCGCGCCGCTCTTGCCGCCATCGAGGGTCCGCTCGATTCGGTGTATGCGATGCGGGACGCCTTTGACCGGCGTCGGCTCACCATGCAATCGATGCTCAACGCAACCAACGGAGTGAGTTGCCCCGAACCCGAGGGGGCGTTCTATGCGTTCCCCAACATGACGGGAATGCTCAACCGCGACTTGAACGGTAAGACGGCGTCGACAACGCTGGAGCTTGCCGAACTGGTCCTCGACGAGATTCAGGTTGCGTTCGTACCTGGCGAAGCTTTCGGCCTCCCCGGCTATGCACGCTTCTCATTCGCACTTGCGGATGAGGATCTTGCCGAAGGCCTGCGTCGTCTCCAGGAGTTGGCCAGCTAGCGAGGCTAAACCGATCGTTCGCCGAACCGATTAGAAGCGTGCGTCTAGCTCGGCGGTTACGAGCGACCAAGCCTCAAGGTCGCGTTGGATCATGTCCATGTGGTCGGCGCCATCGATCTCGTAGTAGGTCATAGCGTCGCCGGCAGCTGTAGCGGCCGCGGCGTAACTACGACTCATTTCCACGGGTACGGCATCGTCGCGGGTTCCGTGCACGATGATTTGGGGGACGCCGATGGGAAGCAGTTGACGTGGCGATGCCGCGGCGTATGCCGCGGCATGTTCGCCAGGGCTGCTTTGCACAAATGCAGCAACAGCACCGTCACCGAGATTGTCGTCGTATCCGGATTTCAGGTCAGTGACGGGTGCAAGACCGATTGCGGCTTGGAGTGCCACGTGCGGAGCAGAGATCTGATCGGACAGCTGGGGACGTGCCGCCGCCCACAAAGCGAGATGACCACCAGCGGAATGGCCAATGGTCACGACCCTGGTCAGGTCGAGTGCGTGCTCCGCGGCAAGATCGCCGAGATGGTCGATACCAGCCGCGACATCTTCGAGTGTGGCCGGCCAGCCACCTCCGGTACCCACCCTGCGGTACTCGAGATTCCACGTTGCCCAACCGCGGTCGGTCAGATCCAAAGCGAGGCCATCCATCAGATCCCGCGTCCAATGATCCCGCCAGAACCCGCCATGGATGAGTACGGCTACGGGATGCGGCCCTGGCGTGTCAGGCGTGCGTAGATCCCCAACCTGGTCGTTGCTGGAGCCATAGTTAACCGTCACGGGCGGGCCGGCGGAGCGATTGGCTAGATAGTCGAGTGCGGACTTGTAGCCGTCGAGACCTCGGCCATAGATTGCATAGCTGCATGCAGGCCCGATGACCGAGGTGCTTCGCCATGGTTCACGGGTCTTGACGTTCGAGATGTGCACCTCGACGGTCGGCAGCTCGATGGCAACAATCGCATCGTGCAAGGCGTAGCTGTAGTGGGTGAGCGCACCCGCATTGATGATGACGCCGTCGTGGGCGTGTCGGCTGTCGTGGAGGCGGTCGATGATCTCACCCTCATGATTCGACTGGAAGCAGGTAACTTCGATACCGAGCTGCGCCCCCCAACCGGCGACAAGCGACTCGAGTTCGTTGAGCGTGGTCGTGCCGTAGATCTCGGGCTCACGTGTTCCGAGCAAATTGAGGTTCGGGCCGTTGACTATCAAGACGTGTTTCATACCGAGAGAGTATTGGATCAGGGTCCGTCGGTCGAATACCTTTGCGCCACGACATTTGCAAGGTCGACTGGATCGTCGACGATCCAGCGTTCGTCGAGTACCCCGCTGGTGTGCAACGCGTCCTTGGTGAACGGAGTCGCAACTGCCACGCACAGCATTCCGGCCCCAACCGCGGCGGCAACCCCGGCCGGCGAGTCCTCGATGACGAGACACTGGCCTGGCTTCGACTGCAGCTCGGATGCCACCAACAGGTAGATCTCCGGGTCAGGCTTACCTCGACTCACATCGTCACGCGTAGCGATGAAATCGAATCGGCTACGCAGCTCCAGAATGTCGAGCACACGACTCGCCTCTGCACAGTGCGACATCGTGGCGAGACCGGTCCTGCAGGACCCTCGATTGGCGAGTTCGAGCAACTCGATGTTGTGATCCCACCGGTGCGAACGGATCACCTCCGGATCAGAAAGCATCTCGTTGTAGTGACGGAGCCGGACCTGCACGAACGCCTGCCATGCGGTGTCGACGCCGTAGGCGGGGGCGACGGCAAGGGCGCGCTCCTCGAGGGCGAACCTCTCGACGAGGTGCTGGGCCACCTCGCGACGGGGGAGCCCGACCACGTCGCCGAAGGCCGCGATCACGTCGTCGACGTGCAGAGAATCAGAGCAAAGCTCTACGGCCGCCAGTGCATATGAGCGGGCTTTGAGCTTTTCGGTCTGTACGAGAGTTCCGTCGAGATCAAAGATCATTGTTGTTACTGGGCTCATGAGCGCGCACAACACGCAATCGCTGGTTTCCATTCCGGAGGTCGCGAGGGGAGTCGTGCCGGTTTGGCTAGCGGCGCTGCAACTTGCCGAGCAGACGCAGGATCTCCAGGTAGAGCCAGACAATCGTGACGACCAGGCCAAAGGCGGCGTACCAGTCCATCCATTTGGGTGCGCCGGCGGCGACTCCGCGCTCGATGAGGTCGAAGTCCAGCAGCAGATTGAACGCGGCCAGTGCGATGACGGCGAGGCTAAAGAGAATCCCAAGAGGACCGGAGTCCCACACCAGCGGCATGTTCACCCCAAGGAATGACAGCGCAAAAGTGGCAAGGTAGAACACGAAGATCGCTGCGGTTGCCCCGACGATCACCGAACGCATCCGGTCGGTGACGCGGATCGTTCTGGTCATATAGAGCGTCAGCATCACTAGAACCGTTACGAACGTGGCCATGATGGCGTTGGTGACGATTCCTTCGCCATACGCGTTCTGATAGACGTTGGAGATGACGCCAACGAGCGCACCTTCTATGACTGCGTAGATGGGACCGATGACCGGGGTCCACTGGGGGCGGAGCGCTCCGGCGATCACGGCGATGAAGCCAAAGAGGATCGCCCCAATGGTCCAGGTCGGGAAAGTCTCCAACGAGACCTGGGTCCACCCCCAGACCGCCGCCGGCAGGAACAACGCAAACAAGATGAAAGTCGATCGGCCAACGCCGCCGATGGTCATACGATCATCGGCATCGACGATCGTGCCTATTCGTTTGTCGAATCCCCTGGTGAGGACTGGGTTGGCCATCAGAAACCTTTCTCGGCGAGGAGTGATTGTCGCAGAAGTTGAGATCGACGGATTCAATTGCGTCGATTAGCCCAATTCTACGGGGAGGTGGCGGTGGCTCAGCGAGCGCGCCTCCTCGGCGAGGGCATCGTCAACGCGGTCCCTGGTCAGATCAAAGCGCTCCGCAAGCTCCGCCCTGAGCGCAGCCAATACATTGTCGTTGCGCAATCCGGGCTCCACATCCCCAAGCGTTCCCGCGGTTGTCGGTCGCCATTCCAACTCCAGCGCTCGGTAGACAGGGATGAGGGCTCGCAGCAGCAGGTCGGTTCGGTTGACCGTGATCACGCCACCGACGTGGGCGGCTCGTCTTGCCAGACGCTGCCCTACTCCCATGAGCTTGATCCGATTCCGATAGTGGACGCTGAACTCTCCAGGGCAGTATTCGCCGGGCACCTCGCCTATCTCGGTAGGGACACCGATGCGTCCGAGGGCAGCGACGATCAATTCACTCACGTCCCGGAATCGCGTGTGAATGGTCGCCCTCGGATCGGGTTCGGCGATGGCAAGGGAGAAGGCAATGGTGTGCTCCGTGAATACGGCGGCGCGACCTCCCGCCAACCGTTCCACGGCTGTGAAACCTGCAGTGTGCGCCGCGGCGACAGCGGCAGCATATTGCGGGGTAACCGCGTCACGTCTGCCGAACGCGACTTCTCGTCCCGGCACATAGAGACGAATGGTTGACGGCATGTCGCCATCAGAGACTTGATCGAGGATCAGCTTGCTCAGAGCGGTGTCGAGACCGGGCTCGTCTGGCCAGGATCCACCTAGGAGCTGGAGTGGGGGGGGCACGGGCGGCAGCGTAGCCGGAGATACGATGGCTAGGACAGCAGCGGGGTTATCCTTCCGGCTGTACTCAGATCAGGATCCCCCTTTGAAACGTATTGCTCTTCTTGCTGCCGTCGTCCTGCTCGTCACCGCCTGTGGTGACGAAGGGTTACTCGATGGTCTCGGCGACCGATCGGTCAACGCGGTGCACGGTGAGACATCGACAACAGCTACTACGGTCGAAGTGGTTCGTGCGGATGCACCGCTCGGCTCGATCAGAGCTTCCGACCTGGTTTGGTACAACGACGGAATCGCCGGTGAGGGATCTGGCGTTCCCAACGTGATCATTTCGACCGTGTGGAACCGCGGCGATGGCGCTACTTCGGTAATTCAGGCAACCCGAAACGAGATAGCGGCAGCGCTCCCCGGGATCCAATTCCCCGAATTGGTGCCCGATACCGTCGGCTGGGTAACAAGCCAGCTGGTCTACGACGCAGCTTCCGGAACGCTGGGCGCCGACACCTCTGCCCAGTTCGGTCTCTGGCACCTGGAGCCCTATTCGGCAGACGGTGGCCGCACCGCGGTGATGTGGGTGCGCCCGGCCACCAGCTCAGACATCATCGGATCCATTGCCGCGGAAGAGACAATTACCGGCCTTGACCTGTCGTGGGTGGCGGAGTCATTCCACTACGTCGTCTCATGTCCGATGGATCTTCTCGATGACTATTGCTGGCAGATGGCCGAATCAAGGATGCCGCTCAGTCTGCTGTTACCGGACGTAGCCGAAGGGTAAGAAACCGTCCCTGCGTTAGAGGGGGGTCGCGATGGCCCCTAGAGTGGCGCAGACTCAACCTTCGATCGACAACCGGGATTGACAAGAAACCTCGTCGTCCCTGGCCCGGCCGATCGTGCTGAAAGGGGTACATCATTCACGGTGGTGGCTGGTGGTCCTATGTTCGTTACGACGAAGACCAGGACCGACCAAAACTGAATAGAGCCCTGTTGCGACGGGTGCTGGACTACGGCCTCGCCTACAAGAAGGAGATGGGAATCGTCCTGGTGACGATCGTCATCATCTCGCTGCTATCGCTGTTGCCGCCACTACTCATCGGTGACCTTATCGACAAGGCAATTCCCGACGAGGACATCGGCCGAGTCACCATGCTCGGTATCGGCATGGTTCTCGTCCCGATTCTCAACGGTGGATTCGGCGTCCTGCAAAGGTGGGCATCCGCCACCATCGGCGAGGGAATCATCTTTGACCTGCGCCGCCAGCTCTTTGCTCATCTGCAGCGAATGTCACTTGGTTTCTTTACTGCGACGCGCACCGGCGAGTTGATGAGCAGGCTCAACAACGACGTCGTTGGCGCCCAACAAGCTGTCACCGGCACCTTTGTCAGTCTGGCAGCCAACCTCTTCTCGGTGGCGGCGACCCTGATTGTCATGTCCCTTCTCGAGTGGCGGCTCACGCTGCTGGCTTTGGTGATTCTCCCGGTATTCATCGTTGTCTCGCGCCGGGTGGGCCGAATGCTCCGCCTGGTGCGCCGTGAACAACTCGAGCAGAACGCCGAAATGAACGCCCTGATGCAGGAGACTCTCGGCATATCGGGCGCGTTGCTCGTCAAACTGTTCGGACGCACTGACTATGAGGACCAACGTTTCGAGGATCGTGCCGGCCAGGTGCGGGATCTCGGAGTGCGTCAAGCCACCATCGGCCGCTGGTTCTTCATGGCGCTCGGTGTCATGAGCGCCCTCGGCACTGCCATCGTATTTTGGATCGGGGCGACGCTGGTCATCGACAACGACATCTCGGTCGGAGTGCTCGTGACGCTGTCGTTCTACCTCAACAACCTCTATGGGCCGCTGTCCGGCCTCACCAACGCACGTGTCGAGTTTGCGACGTCGCTGGTGTCGTTCGAGAGGGTCTTCGAGGTCCTCGATCTCGAGCACGACATCGTCGAATCGGACAGCGCTACCCACCTGGCCTCCGTCGAGGGGAGGGTCGAGTTCGATGATGTGTGGTTCTCGTATGCCGGCCACCTGGGACTCCAGGCGATTCGGCGCTATGGATGGAGCGGTGTCACCGAGGGAGATAACCGGAACACAACGGCAGCGCCCCACGCTTGGGCTCTGCAAGGTGTGTCGTTCTCAGTCAGCCCCGGCGAACTGGTCGCCCTCGTCGGGCCCAGCGGTGCCGGCAAGACCACGTCTACGTATCTCGTGCCTCGAATTTACGACACGGATCGCGGTTCAGTCAGGATCGATGGTCATGATGTGAGAGACGTCCGGCTCGAAACGCTGGCGCGTTCTATCGGTGTCGTGACCCAGGAAACCTATCTATTCCACGACACGATCGCCGCCAATCTCCGCTACGCCAGGCCCGACGCAACTGACGACGAGCTTCGTTCCGCCGCCGAGACTGCAAACATAAGTGACCTGATTGATGGTCTCGCCGATGGCTATGAGACTGTCGTCGGTGAGCGGGGATACCGTCTCTCGGGCGGCGAGAAGCAACGCATCGCCATCGCCAGGGTGATTCTCAAGGATCCACGGATTCTCATCCTCGACGAGGCGACGTCACACCTCGATGCGCATGCCGAAGCACTAATCCAGGAGGCCCTGGAGCGGGTCCTCGAAGGCCGTACGTCGTTGGTCATTGCGCATCGTCTGTCAACGATCCTGGCTGCCGATCGAATCCTCGTTATGGACGGAGGCCAACTGGCGGAATCCGGTACCCACGAGGAGCTTCTTGCTATCGATGGCCTCTATGCCTCGTTGTATCGCACCCAGTTCGCCACCGAAGAAGTCGTGGACGTCGGGAATAGTCCCGAGACCGGGTAGCGTCGGGACATGTTCAGATTCGTCATCGTCATGCTGGTCCTGGTTCTTGCTGCTTGCGGCGGCGACGAAGACGGGGTCGTCTCCGCAGATGCTTCCACGTCGACAACCACCAGCACGGCACCTGCTGACGGAACCACGAGCGCAGCGCCACCAACCACTGTCGCTCCTGAAGCAGCGCCGACCGGCGCCGATGGGTGCGCTCATGTGATCGACGTCAGCATCGAGCGGGGAGATAGCGGGTTCAATTTTTCTGCCACAGTCCTCTCCGGTGACACAGGGTGGGACAAGTACGCCGATGCCTGGCAGGTGTGGGGCCCCGATGGCGAGGTCCTGGGGGAGCGGGTACTTACTCACCCCCACGAAACGGAGCAGCCGTTCACCCGCAGTCTTAGTGGTGTCGGAATACCGGCCGACGTTGCCGCGGTCACAGTCGCAGCACGCGATCTTGTGCTGGGATTCTGCGGTGATGTGTTTACGATGGAGGTGCCTCGCTCATGACCTATGCCGTGTGGGTGCAAGGAGAATGGACCGATGTGGCCGTCCCTGAGATGGGTGGAGAGGCGCTGGTCGTTCCGAACGTGGCGGCTGTAGTTGTTACTCCGAGCCGCGGCGAGATGCTGTTGCAGCGGCGTGACAAAGTGGGCGAACCGGTGCGCGGCAAGCTGGAGATTCCAGGCGGCCGGTGGGGTGCGGGCGAAGCACCAGCGACGGCAGTTGCACGCGAGATCCGTGAAGAGACCGGAATCGAACTGGTCGAGCCGGTCGCAGGAGTGAGCCGTCTCGACCTTGGGGAGAATCGCGCATGTGCCGCTGCCCATCCGGTGGCCGTCGTCAACGGACTCGAAGGTGTCTACCCGTCACTTCACGTGGTGTTCGAGTGCGTCGGTTCCGGAGACCCTCGGCCACAGCCAGGGGAAACGGCTGACCCGAAATGGTGGCCGATCGACGCGGTGCGCACGCTGCTGGCGGATGATCCAGACCAATTTGTCGATCAGACCAGAGCCATGCTGACCGTGTATTTCGATTCGCTGGACTCTGAAGCCTAAGCGTTTAGGTCCTGCGGATCCTGCTGTGCGGGATCCGGGATGCTGGGAGGAAGCACGAGCACGGGCCGGCCCGATTCGATCATCACCCGTGCGGACACGCTCTCCCAGGCGGACTGGTCGAAGATCTGGCGGGTCGCGCCGAGCAGGACCACGTCGACCTGGAGTTCCTCGGCGAGCTGGGATATCGCACGGGCGGCATCGGCACCTTCGCGGAAGACTGTGGTTGGCTCGAAGCCTGATGACTTGAGCGCGGCGCACACGGGCTCGGTTAGGCGTTTACCGCGTTCTTCAACGTAGCGCCGCATGATCGCATCGTCGCTGTCATCGAAGCCATATTCCTCAGTGAGCGGGTGCCACCCCTCCGATCGCAAGGTGTCGAGGAATCCGCGGGGGACTTCTATGACGGTCGTCACGGTTACCTTGCCGCCGTCTCCGAGAAGGTGACGGGTGAACTCGACGGCAGGCGCCGGGCTGAGTACACCTGTCGTGGCGATGAGCACATGCATGACGGGAATCATAGGTGTTCCGCGGGCTAGCGATTCGGTCGGCAACCCAGAACCGGGGCCATGCGTTTTGGGGCGGTCATTCGACGCTGTAGGGACGATTACGCTGACCGAACAGGGAAAAGGAGTCTTCGTGACTGATGAGTCGGCGCCTGATGTGGAAACTATCAACAAGGTTATGTGGCAGATCCCCAATGCGTTGTGTTTGATCGGTTCCCGATCTGGTGACGATTGGAACGGAATGACCCAGAGTTGGGTAAGCCAGGTTTCGATGAGCCCGGTGCTGGTGGCGATATCTGTGGATGCCCATGCAGTGACCAATCAGCTGATTCGCCAGGGCGGGGCATTCTCCGTGAACCTTTGGGACCAGACTGATACCCGAGTCTTCGTGAAGTTCTCCAAGCCTGCGGTCAAGGACGGAGACACCCTAAACGGAAGACCGATCAGGGTCGGCGTGACCGGCGTGCCCGTCTTCACCGAGGCAGTCGCCTATGTTGAGTGCCGGGTGGTCAACACCGTGGAATTGGGTAGCCACGACTTGTTCATTGGTGAGGTCGTCGACGCCGGTTTCCACGATGGGCTAGAGGGTGTCCCGGTAGCCAGCATGAGCGACACTCGCATGAAGTATGGCGGTGTGCTCCGCAAGGGCCACACCAAGCAGTGACAGGTGGCAGACTGCAGGGGTCGCAAATCCGGAGGGCTAGATGGACATTCGTGTAGACGGCAAGGTTGCTCTTGTCACCGGAGCGAGCCGAGGAATAGGCGAGGCAATTGCCGCTGAGCTACTTGCATCCGGCGCCAAGGGTGTCACGATTACGAGTCGCAAAGAGCAGAACATCATCGGCGCCGCCGAACGTCTCAACGATGATCGCGTGATGGCGGTAGTGGCCCGCGCCGACAGCGAGTCCGATGCGGAATCGGCCACAGGCCAAACCATCGAACGGTTTGGTTCGCTCGACATCCTGATCAACAATGCCGGGACCAACCCCGCGGCGGGAAACCTCGCTGACGTCGACCTCGGGGCCGTGGGTAAGACGTGGGAGGTCAACCAACTGGGCCCACTTCTGTGGTCACGAGCAGCATGGAAGCACTACATGGCTGACAACGGTGGTGCCATCGTCAATATCGCATCGGTAGGTGGAATCCGCGTCGGTCCCATCATCGGTGCTTATAACATCTCCAAAGCCGCCGTCATCCATATGACCCGTCAGCTAGCGCACGAGATGGCTCCTCAAGTGCGCGTTAACGCGGTGGCCCCGTCTGTGGTGAGAACTCGTCTCGCCGCCGCTCTGTGGGAGGGTGTCGAAGAGCACACCGCAGACGCCCACCCACTCAAGCGCATCGGCGAACCAGCAGACATCGCCAACGCCGTGGTCTTTCTGTCCTCTGCGGCCGCTTCGTGGATAACAGGAGTGGTCCTGCCGGTCGACGGCGGCGTAACGGGCGCTGCCGCTGCTCCAGGTCTCGGCGGATGAGTTTTGGCTCACTGTGAGCTGAGGCCGCTGTACTCACCAGGGGAGTAGCCGGGATAGCTGGCTTTTGCCCAATCGACGTATGCTTCGGCGCTCGGAACATCTCGACCCTGTCCCGATGACATCAAGAACCGATGGTGCAGGAAATCCGTGTATCCCTGGACCGGTTCCCGATGCGGAACATCGACTCTGATCCGTTCCAGAAGGGGCTCGAATACCTGCACCCGCCACATCATTGCCGAGAGGTCTTTGGTTGGTGCGCTCTTGAACGGATCACGGGCCCTGTGATAATGCAGATCGGACAGTATCTGACGGGCTTGGTTCTCGGCTGCATCGATCCGCGTCAGTCGACTAAGACGGCTCGAGTGATAGTTGCGACTGCCTACGTTCACCTTCATGCGAACCCGGTTGCCCCCCGCCCCGTCAGGGACGAGCGTCACTTCATCTACCTCGAAACCAAGCTCGTTGAGACGATGGATCCTGGCCCGAATGAGGTAGCGCTCGTCGGAGCTGATGACCGGGTCGACCGTCAGCTCATCCCAGAGCGCTTCGTAGCGCCGGATGATGTCGGATCCGAGCGATAGGTCTGCGTCGTCGAGATCCTTCCCCTGGGAGGCAGCAATATCGGCCATGCCGCCGGCAACGTTGGTCTCCATGATCTGCAAGTCGTCGTAGCGCTGCCCGTCGGACAGTTGGTGGCGGAGCTCGACGGTCTCGGCGTCGATCATCAGCGCCTCGACGGTGCCGGCGTCATAGCGATATAGGACGTTCGAGAGCGAGCAATCACCCCAGAAGCATCCGGCGAGATGGAGCTCAACGAGGAGGCCGGCAAACGCGTCAAGAAGCTGGCCGCGGCGGTCACCAAAGCCTTCACCGCTAATCAACTCGCGGTAGGTGAATGTGAAAGGGACAAACTTCGTAATGACTGCCGATGACCATTCCTGGTCTGGCGACACCCAGCCCCGTTCGACGACACCGACCGGGGGAGCAATGGGTCGCAGGTGCTCGCGGAGGGTGCGTAGTGAGTCATATTCGTGGTGAGCAAGATGGCGGGGGAGTTCCTTGATGGCGTAGACGCCTTCTTCGTATGAAACGAATGCGATCTCGTGGCGATGCACCCCGGTAGGGAGCTCGACGACGCGGCCACCCTCCCACTGCGCGACTGATTTATCCCAGGGGAGGTCGAGGAAATCAGGGTTGCCGGGAAGGATCGACAGGGTTGGTATTGACATGCGCTATCGGGACAGTGCTTTCTTGAGACGCTCGATCCGCTCTTCGAGGGCATCACGATCTAGCTTGTTGCTGGCGTCCATTATTTCGTTGATCCGGGAAGGATGGGCGGCAGGATCGTTGATCGAAGGCATCGCCGCTTGCCACGCCGGGACGTCGATCTTGTGATCGTCGAAAGCGGCAAGACGTTGCTCGAGGTGCTCTAGCTCGGCCCGGATCCTCTCTGGGTTGCTGGCGGCATCGGTGGCTTCCCTGGCAGCCTGCGCGAGTTGCTGACGCTGCTGCTGCAGTTCGCGATACTCCGGCGACGATGGTTCGAGCGCATCGAGCCTGGCTCGGATTGCCAACATCTCGGCAAGCGTCTCATCTGGAGTCATGGTCACGCTTGGAACCTACCACGGAGGCCGGATCGACCATCCAATCCAGGCCCATTCGATCTCGTGGGACACACTGTGACGTAGCGGCGTATTGTGGAGGCATGAGCATTCCCATCCAGGTCACGTTCGACGCATACGATCCTATGACATTGGCTGGCTTCTGGGCGGCTGCTCTTGGCTATGTAATACAACCGCCACCTGCAGGTTTTGCCAGTTGGGACGAGTTTGCCGACGCAAACGACATTCCGCTCGAGAATCGCAACGATCTTGCGGCGATCGTTGATCCTGACGAATCCGGTCCCCGGATCTTGTTCCAACGTGTACCCGAGAGCAAGACAGTCAAGAACCGTGTCCACCTCGACGTAAATGCGGGGGGAGGCCACGACGTGGAGTACGTTGATCGTGTGGACGCCGTCGATCGCCATGTCGATAACCTTCTCGATCTGGGCGCCACCAAGGTCAAGGTATTCGGTGAACGAGATTATTGGGTGGTTATGCAGGACCCGGAGGGAAACGAATTCTGCGTCCAGTAGCCGGTACGCCTACTTGGAGGGGCGGAACGAGAGTCCCTTGTAGGCAGTGGCGAAACCCGCTGCGATCAACGATTCGCTGTGTGGTGACGTCAACGCAGATTCGCCGTCGATCTTGCCGATTGTCGTTGTAGATCTTCGTCTGATGGCGACGCCAACCAGACCGGTCGCAAGCACGGTGCCATCTGACTCCCAGGTAAGAACCGACCGGGCGCCGCGTTCGACGAACGCTGCCAATCTGCCCTCCGCAAGAACCACATACGCCCCGGCATGTCGGCCAGGGGACCCGACCTCGTGGTCTGGCCACGGCACAGCTCCCCCATACGGATTGGCCGGGTCGGCTGCCGCCAGCACAGTGATGCCGTCGCGTGACGTGTCCCGGAGTCGATCGATGGCACCCGGCAACCCAAACTGTGCCCCGCCCAGCGATTCTATGAAGTAGCCGCGGCGCACCTTGCCGGTGTCTTCCATCGCAGCAAACACGGGGTAGAGGCCGGAGAAGCCACCGGGCACACCCTCTGCAAGCACCGCGGGACGGGTAACGATGCCGTGACGCTCCAAGAGCTGCTCGGCCCTCGCCTTGGCTCGGTGCTCGGCGGCAGGTCCGACGGCATCGGTGCGGAGGCTCTCGACCAGGTACCAGCGCCCTAAACCCGCCGGCGGAACCGACAGGCGCAGATTCGGGCGCGCCGACCTGTGCCGTGTCTTTGAGCTTGTGAAAGAGCGCAAGGGTCCCAGAGTGTCGTTGGTCACTTCGCCCGCCCACACGAGGTCCCAGATTGCATCAACGACTGGCTGTTGGTCGCCACCGCCGACCGCAACGTACAGGTCATTGAAGAACGAAGCGCCACGTTGGGCAAGATGATCTCTGATGAGGGTGTGAAGCTCACCATTGGGGGCGATGTCTGCCGCGGGTGCGTCTAGGAGCAAGGGAACGTGATCGCGGAAGTACAGGGCCATTCTCCCGTCGTTAGTGCCAAGGGAGCCATGCCCAATCCAGACAACCTCACCGGACGCGAGCATGAGATCGAGGTCTGCAGGGTTGTAGGACATTCGAGACGAAAGGATGTCGTGTTCGAGGATGGAGGCGGGCACCGCACGACCCTGCAGTGTGCGTATCGTCTCGGGAAGACGCACCGGTCCGGGGGCGGTGTTACCAATCCCGTGCCACATCGGCAGGAACGATCCGAGCCGTTCAGGGTCAACTGCTTCGACCTCACGGCGCAACACCGCAAGCGAACGGCGGCGGAGCCTGCGGAGCACATCGAGGTCTACCCATTCGGTACCCTGGCCGCCCGGCTGGTAGGCGCCGGAGGCAACCCGTGACTCGTGTTCGAGTCGTCCGAGAACTTCGGCTACCACGGCCTCAGCCAGACCCAGGTCAGCGGCCGCCTGGAGTGACGTGAATGGGGCATGGGTGCGGGCGTAACGTCCGACCACGTCGCCAAGCGGGTCTGCGGACGGTTCGAGCAGTGCCTCGGGAACGCCGGGGGGTGGTTGCACCCCGAGTGCGTCCCGCAATCTGGCGACATCTTCAATTGCAGCCCATCGTTCTGTGCCCTTGATCATCACCGTGAGGGCGCGACGGCTGTTACGCAGGTCATCGAGCCAGGCCGGCGCGAGGTCAGCGTCTTCTATCCGTGCGGCGATCTCGTCCGTGGTCATCGGCCCAAGCCGGCGCAATCCGTCGTGCACCGCATCCGGCCCGCGGAAGTGGCGATCGTCGGCGAGGTGTTGGAGCTCTAGCTCCACTGCAGCGATCACCTCGGCGTCCAGCAGATCACGGAACTGGGGGTCGCCGAGCAACTCTTGCAGCAGACTGCGATCCAGAGTGAGCGCCGCCGCCCGCTTCTCGGCAAGGGGGGCGTCGTACTCGTACATAAACGAGGCGATGAAGTCGAACATCAGCGAGGTGGCAAACGGGCTGGGCCCACTCAGGTCGACTTCGCTGACCCGGATGGTTCTCTGGTCGACTTCGGTGAGCACGCTACGGAGAGCGGGGAGATCGAAATAGTCCTGGAGCACCTCGCGGTATGTCTCGAGAACAATCGGGAAAGATGGGAACCGTCTGGCGATGTCGAGCAGGTCACCTGCTTTGCGTCGTTGCAGCCAAAGAGGGGTGCGGCTCCCCGGTCGCCGTCGGGGGAGTAGAAGGGCCCTGGCCGCGGCCTCCCGAAAACGTGCGGCGAACAATGCACTGTGGCCCGTCTCTTCCAACACCAGCTCATCTATCTCGTCAGGGGCGATGATGAGGTCGGTGGTAGGAGGTGGCTCGTCGACATCGGGAAATCGCAAGATGATGCCGTCGTCGGACCAGATGACGTCGGCGTCAACTCCATGCGTGTCGCGATAGCGGCGCCGCGCCGCCAACGCCCACGGGGCATGCACTCTGGCACCGTATGGGGTCAGTACCACCATGCGCCAGTCGCCGATCTCGTCGCGGAAGCGTTGGATGACGATGTTGGTGTCGGAAGGTAGAACCCCGGCGACCTCTCGCTCCTCGGCGAGAAAAGCGGCAAGGTTGCCGGCTGCCCATTCGTCGAGCCGGTAGTCCCGGCGCAAGATTGCCGTCGCCTCAGCCTCGCTCTTGCCGCCGATATCTCGGATGAAGGCGCCGATGGCTCGACCCAGCTCGATGGGACGCCCCGGCCCATCACCGTGCCAGAAAGGCAGCTTTGCACCGGGTGCCCCTGGTGCAGGGGCAACGATCACCCGGTCATGGGTAACTTCTGTAATCTTCCACGCCGATGAACCCAACACAAAGGTGTCGCCGACCCGGCTCTCATAGACCATTTCCTCATCGAGTTCGCCGATCTTGCCGCCTCCCGGCAGGACGACTGTGTAGAGACCGCGATCGGGGATCGTGCCCGCGTTGGTGACGGCGAGCATCTTGGCATTGTTGCGTGGTGCGATTGTGTTTTTGATGCGATCCCAGACGATGCGGGGCCGGAGCTCAGCGAACTCGTCTGACGGGTACCTGCCGGCGAGCATGTCGAGGACCGCCTCAAAGGATGCCCTGGTCAGCTTGCGGAATGGCAGTGCCTGGCGGACGAGTGCGTAGGCCTCGTCGACGTCGAGCACCTCGACTGCAGTCATCGCCACCAACTGTTGCGCAAGCACGTCGAGCGGGTTCTGCGGGATGTTGGTTTCCTCGATGGCGCCCTTGTACATGCGCTCCACCACAACGGCGGTCTCCAGCAGGTCTCCGCGATGTTTGGGGAACACCCGCGCCTTGGAAGGGGCGCCTACTTGATGCCCCGCTCTGCCGACTCTTTGCAGCCCGCGGGCCACCGAACTGGGCGACTCGACAAGAACAACCAGATCGATGGCGGCCATATCGATGCCGAGCTCGAGGGTCGACGTCGCCACGACACCACGCAGGTCTCCACTCTTGAGACGGCTTTCGATTTCGACACGCCGTTCGCGTGACACTGACCCATGGTGGGACTGAACCAACTCCTGGTCCGCAAGACGGTTCAGCTCGGCCGCCAGCCGCTCGGCGAGCCCACGGCTGTTGACAAACAGCAGCGTCGAGGTGTGGCTGAGCACGAGATCGAGTAGTTGCGGGTACACCGCCGGCCAGATTGACTTGCGGCCGGGCCGGTCGGCCGCACCCGTTGCGGGGGCAGATTCCTCAGGTCTTGTCATGTTCTGTACAGGAACCACGATCTCGACTTCGAGTTCTTTGCGCCATGGCGCATCGACGACCGCCACCGGGCGAGGCTTCCACGCGCCGTCGACATCGATCCGGACCCCTCCGCCGAGGAATTCGGCGATTGTTTGCAGGGGGCGTTGGGTTGCCGACAGCCCGATGCGTTGTGGCGGGTCGTCGGTCACCGCGGCCAGCCGCTCCAGACTGATGGCGAGGTGGCTACCGCGCTTTGTGCCGGCCACCGAGTGGATCTCATCGACGATGACGTATTTGACCGACGCCAGCATCTCCCTGGCCTGCGAGGTCAGCATTAGATACAGCGATTCGGGCGTGGTTATGAGGATGTCGGGCGGGTTACGCAGCATCGCGGTGCGCTCAGCAGACGGTGTATCGCCTGTTCTCATACCCGTCGTGATTTGAGGTGGAGTTACGCCTAGTTGTTCTGCTGCAACGTGGATTCCGGTCAGCGGGGCTCGCAGGTTTCGTTCGATGTCGTAGGCCAGGGCCTTCATCGGTGAGATATACAACACCCGGCAGCGTTGGCGGGTCGGGGGAGTCGGATCTGTTGCCAACCGATCGATCGCCCACAAAAAAGCAGCGAGTGTCTTTCCTGATCCGGTGGGGGCATGGATGAGTGTGTGATCGCCACGAGAGATCGCATCCCAGCCAGCTTCCTGAGCCGCCGTCGGCGCCGTAAAAGAAGCCTCAAACCATGCCCTAGTGGGTGCGGAGAATCGCGCCAGCGTCATGGCGGCAGGCTACCTGCCCGCAATGACACATATCGCCGGGACCGTTTACCAACATCTGGAGAGAACTACAAAACCGACTTACGCGCTGGACCGCGGGTAAGACACCCATGTGTCTGGGAACACCTGGGGAGAACTACAAAATCGACTTACACACACCAGCGCGCGTAAGAACCCTGGTTCCGGCTAGGGGGCAACGGTTTACGGTGGAGGTGCCAGGTCGTCGGAATCCGGCCGTCTTTCGGCTTGAATCAGTCGTGCCAGATTCCCCGGAGGACAAATGGATATAGCGGTCAATCTTGTAGAGAACTACCTACGACTCACCGGCTATCTAACGCTGAGCGAGTTCGAGGTACAACGCCGAGACAAAAAGGGCCGATTCAAGACAGTCACCGATATTGACGTCATGGCGATTCGATTCCCCGGCGATGTTTACATCGGCGACCCCCACAAGGCCGCTGATTGTGAGATGTTGATTATCGACGACCCGGTGCTCGAACTCGGAGGCGACACGATCGATGTGATCGTCGGTGAAGTGAAACAGGGTCAGGCCGAGCTCAACCCCGGGATCAAGGACCACGGTGTATTGCATTCGATGCTGCGGCGTGTCGAGTGGATCTACGACGTCAATATCAACGAGGTCATCGACGGTCTGCAGCGCGACGGCATCTTTGTCTCGCCGAGCAAGGGAGGAAGCCAGGTTCGGACCCGGCTAGTTGCGTTCGGAAGAAGCCGCTTCTCTGATCTCAACACCGTTTCGCTGAGCCACATCATCACCACGATGCTGAGTTTCTTCGAGGAACACGAGGACGCATTCCGGCCCATCCAGTTCCGCGAACCCGCACCGGCTTTTCTCAGCCTCCTGCTGAAATCCGGGTTTGACGTCGACAAAGAAGGCGTGCCAAAGGACTGACCGTAGCCATTGGGCGACCGCTAGAAGAGGTCGGGTACGTCTGAACGGTGTGGTCCTTTTGCGAGGAGATAGGGTCCGAGTGTCGCGGCAACGACGCGATCGACATAGTCGTGCGTGATGTCATCGTGGTAGAGAAGTCGCCGGAGGTAGATGGGGCCGATCAATCGATCAGATAGCAGATCGACATCGGTGTCACTCTGGACCGAACCATCCTCGACTCCAGCGGCGAGGATATCTCGTAGCGATCTCGGGCCACGGCCGGTCATGCGCTCGAGGGCCGAGAAGACGTCATCGTCCCACTCGGCGAGTCCGATCATCGCTGTCAGGATCTGGCCACCATCGCCGTTGAGTGTCGCAGCAAACGTTCGCATAAGTGCCGTCACCCGCCCGGAGATGGGCAGATCGGGCGGGGGAGGAGTCAGGTGTAGGTCTGCGCTCCGGCTGAGGAGGTCGAGCAGGATATCGGCGCGGTTTGGCCAATGGCGATAGACCGTGGCGCGGGCGACGCCTGACGCTTCCGCGACCCGGAGATGAGTTATCGCACCGGGGCCGCTCTCGCTGAGTAGGTCGCGGGCCGCATCGAGCATCATGCGATGGGTGCGTTGGACCTGCGGGTTTGTGATGGTTTCAGGATTGGACATGCGTTACCTCCACACACATGATACACTATGTCTCATCTAAGTCATTCTGTCTCATGTTGGAGAGTTCTTCATGCTTATGCGTCTCGGTCGCTTTGCGGCTTCCCATCCCTGGCGGTTTATCACCACCTGGCTCATTACGGCCGCCGTACTCATCGGTGCCGTTGTGGCAGTTGGAGAGGCCTTTACTGACAATATCTCGGCCCCAGCCTCGGAGAGTAGCGAGGGGTTGGAGATCCTTACGACCAATTTCCCCAGCGCCGGTGGCGATCAGGGGACCATCGTCTTCCAAGCCGAGCAGGGGGTAGCCGACCCCGAAGTGCAGGCGGCAATGTCGGAATTGTTCGAGGAGACAATGCTGATCGACGGTGTGGTCAACGTCATCAGCCCGTATTCGCCGATCGGGGCCAGTCAGATCGCCTCGGAAGGCGAGAGCGCTGGTGAGATCGCATATGCGCAGCTCATCCTTTTGGCCGGAACGACGACGGGTGAAGGCGCCGAGATCGGCGAAGAGATCGCATCCCTCACACCGGAGATCGACGGAGTGACCGTTGCGCTCGGTGGCGACATGTTCCGTGAGCGTGAACCCCCGAACTCGGAGATGCTCGGTCTGGCGTTCGCCATATTCGTTCTTATCGCAGCATTCGGTTCCGTGGTCGCAATGGGCGTGCCGATTGCAACCGCGCTTGCGGGCGTCGGCGTTGGAGTACTGCTCACCGCGCTGCTCAGCAATCTCATCGAGATGCCTGACTTTGCCGCAACGATCGGGATCATGATTGGACTCGGTGTTGGTATCGACTACGCCCTATTCATCGTTACTCGATTCAAGGAGTACTTCGACCGAGGAGACTCGGTCGAGGATGCAACCGCAGCGTCACTCAACACGGCGGGACGCGCCGTCCTGTTCGCCGGCGTCACGGTGGTCGTTTCCCTCCTCGGCATGCTTCTCATGGGCATCACTTTCATCACTGGTCTCGCCATTGCGGCATCCACGACGGTCCTGATCACGATGGTGGCGTCCGTCACGCTTGTTCCGGCTCTTATCGGATTAGCTGGAGACCGCATCCAGATCACGCACCGAAGTGGTTTGCTCGCCTCTGCGCTCGTGGCCCTCGCGATGGTCGGTGTCGCCCTCGACATCCTCGTGCTGCGGGCGGCGATCGTTCTCGCGATCGTCGTGGTGATCGCCGGGCGGTTCTGGGCCCCGCTGAAGAAGGAAGTGTCGATCTCGTCGGACAA
>CAXMRC010000156.1:0-12350 GCA_964195945.1 uncultured Gemmatimonadales bacterium | reverse complement strand
TGTGGTCAGCACTGAGGCAAGTAAAGCCAGAGTCACCGCCAATCGCATCCGCCGTCCGGAAAGAAAAGAACCCGCCATCGTCAAACCCCTTCTCTGCCGGTGGAGAAGCGATCTCGTCCGTAAAAGGCCAAGCCAAACGGTACGTCAACCGCCCCCCGTCCAGCGCTTTGCTATTTGGTTGCCAGCGCAGGCAACACCGCTACATCTCAGGCTAGCGATCGGGTGCCATGCGCGGCGAATGGGATCACAAGGACGCGAAATCGAAGAGATTCGGCGTCCCGTCTCAGTCGTCGCGACGATCGTTGCACGTGCTTGTTGCCGGGTGTCGATGCGCTAGCGTGCGGCGCATGAGATTTGGAGCATTTACCCCGCAAGGATGGCGTCTCGACCTAGTAGGTATCGAGACTGCCCGGCAATGGCCAACGATTCTGTCGGTCGCCAAGACAATCGAAGCAGCCGGCTACGAATCGGTGTGGGTCTACGACCACTTCCACACCGTTCCCGTACCCACTCAGGAAGTGACCTACGAGGCCTGGACGTTGATGGCGGCGCTCGCCGCAACCACCGACACAGTGCGACTCGGCCAGATGTGCACCTGCAACGGGTACCGATCCCCGTCGTACCTGGCGAAGGTGGCGGCTTCGATCGACGCCATCTCGGGCGGCCGTCTCGAAATGGGTATCGGTGCCGGCTGGTACGAGCACGAATACGACGGCTACGGATATCCCTTCCCCAAGCCGTCCGTGCGGATCGGGGAGCTTGGTGAGGCCGTCGAGATCATGCAGCGGATGTGGACTGAAGACGAGGTCAACTTCGAGGGCAAGTACTACAAGCTCGATGGAGCCATCTGCCAGCCAAAGCCGGTGCAGGAGCCGCATATCCCATTCTGGATTGCGGGCGGGGGCGAGAAGCTCACCCTCAATGTCGCCGCACGATATGCGTCATATACCAACTTCGGTCAGTCGGTCGAAGAGTTCCAGCACAAGTCCGAGATCCTGCGCGGTCACTGCGAAGATGTCGGCACCGACTACAACGCCATCGTTCGGTCGACCAACTTCAATGTCATCTGCGAGGAGACAGAGGCGGACGTCGAGGACCGCATCGGTTGGATCAAGGACCACGTCCGACCGTTCGTGTCTGAAGATCGGCTCGAAGGCATGGAGACCATGTGGCGCAAGACGGCGGGTACCCCCGAACAACTCGTGGAGAAGATCAAGCTGTGGGCGGATGCGGGCCTGAGCTACGCCATTGTGTACTTCCAGGAGGCTGCCTACGACACCTCGGGTTTGGAAAGGTTCGCCCGTGAGGTCATCCCGGCTCTGAAGTAGCGCGGTCCTCCAGCCATGACCGCGATAGACGAGATCCGCAAGTGGATTGTGGGCACGACGACCGGATTGTTCGCCCATGCTCCTTATCGCTTGAGGGTTCTCTCCGATATGAGGGGGACCCCGGGCTGGTTGGTCCGGATTCAGCGACGTGGCGGGTCCTGGGCGATGTAGCGACGATGGTCGGGGGGATTCGCGCCCTTTTTGATCCAGGGAGCGCACCAGGAGTTTGCGACCGGGGTTGCCGATCATTCCGGATTCCTGACACTTCCGGTGTTCAGGGCGCCGCTGTGTCATGTGTTCAGCGGCGAGACGATCGGGCTAGGTCCGTGTGAGGCGCACGGTTAAAATGGTCAGGGTCTTCAAGATGGGCAACCAGAATATGGAGGCGAACTACTCGATATGTCTGTGATCGTGGCAGTGGTTGGCTGGGCGTTGACCGGGATGGGCGTCCTCAGTGTCATCCGCCCCACAGTGTTGGCGCGCTTTCTCTCGCTCCCCAGCCGACCCCTATTCCTTCTGGTGGTCATCGGCAGGCTCGTCCTCGGCGCGGCTCTCATCGGGGCGGCCTCGGGCAGTCCCTTCCCAAATGCTTTGCTTGTCCTGGGCATCCTGACCATCGTCTTCTCGATCGCCGGTCTTTTCTTCGGGCTTAGCGGCTTCCGTGCCATGATCGAATGGTTCCTGGCTCTACCCTCTGGAGCCATCCGCATATGGGGACTGTTCGCTGTTCCCCTCGGTGTCTTCATGGTGATTGCAGTCCGATAGGAATCGGGGAACCGATGCTCCCGGCCGGGTTGGTGGATGACGCCCCAGCGGCCAAATAGAGGGATTCCGCAACCCCAGAACGCCATCAAGCCGCCCATAACGAAGCCTCTTTGTGACGCTCCTATGTCTTGTCAAGTGGTGTGTTCGAGTTGTTTGAAGAGTTGGGGGGCGATGTAGCGCTTGAGGCAGCGTCGGATCTCGCGGTCGGTTCTTCCTTCTCTTCGTCTGCGGTCGGCGTAGGAGCGCGTTGCGGGGTCGGCCGCTCGATTCACTCGATGTGTCGGATGGGGTCGCGGGGCGTCGTCAATCGAGATCGAATACGAAGCTGAGACCGCTGTGGGCAGACCAGTGCATTACCGACTGGCGTCGGGCGATGCCTCCAGGATCACAACCGCGGTCTCCGCGGACCGGCGCGCTGCGTAGTCGTCCAGATTCTTGTCAATCTCGCGCCACCGAGCCCACAGTCGAGACCGTTCCTCTCCTTCTGCCGCCCGCCCCCTGACCGTACGCCGGCCTTCGGCGAGATCGACATTGGCTTCGGGATGCGCTTGGAGGTTGAGCCACCATGCAGGCTCACTGTCGGCCCAACCATTCATCGCCATCGTGACCAGGTTGGGGCCGTCGTCGAAGTAGCCGAGGATCACGCTCCGCTCCTGGCCCGTGCGACGCCCGGTGGTCGTCAGGCGCATCATTCCCCAGCGGTTGGCCTTCGCACGCCTCAAGCCGATCCGGCCGCCGGTGACTCGGTACAAGCCCCGGTGTGTGGACCAAGCAAGGCGAACGAACCATCGCGGAGGAAGCCACGCCTGTTTCTTGCGTGTATCTGACATCGGGCGCTCCTTTGTGGTGCCGCTCGGTCAATGTTAGCCGAGGGCCCTGCGGTGTCTCAGCCCCAGAAACAGTTGAGCCCACACAGACCGGTGTTGGCCTTGGTAATGATGCGGCGGCGAGCTTCGTGTGAACGCTCGATCTCGTCATTGCGAGGAGCCTGGTTGTCCAGCCACCTGCGGAGCCTGGACCACGAACCACCGGTGCGGACTGGTGTATCCACCGTCCTAACGTTATCTCACCGAATCGAGCCTTTGTCAACCAGAATGGACCGCACCTGTCGGATGCCCTACAGCCTGCTAGCTCGGCAGCCAGGCCAGGTCGGTGTTGCCGCCGCTGATAATGACACCGATCCGCTTCCCGGTGACCTCTGCGCCGAGACTGCGGACTGCAGCCAGGCCGGTCGCTCCAGATGGCTCAACAAGAAGCTTCATCCGGTGGAGATGAAACAAGGCCGCGGCAATGATTGCGGGCTCATCAACCAGCACAATCTCAACCCCCGCCCAGCGCAGGGTGGCGAAAGTGAGATCGCCGAGCGCGGTCAGCAGCCCATCCGCCGCAGTGTCCGGATTGACGACACGGGGTTGGATCTCGCCGGTTTGTAACGACCGGTAGGCATCATCGACCTCCCTCGGCTCAGCCCCGATAATCCGGGCGTCAGGGAGAAGATGCCGTGTGGTGATGGCCGTGCCCGACATGAGGCCCCCGCCGCCAACCGGTGTGATGATGATGTCGAGAGACCCGACGTCCTCGATCAACTCCAGCGCCGCCGTCCCCTGACCGGCGATAACGTGCGGGTTGTTGAACGGATGGACCATGGTTGCCCCGGTCTCCTGGATGACCCGATCGGTTGCAGTCTCACGTTCGAGCTGTGCGCAAAGCTCAATACTGGCGCCGTACCCGCGTACCGCATCGATCTTGACCTGGGGGGCATCCTCCGGCATCACCACAGTGCACGGTATGCCACGGATGCCTGCAGCGTAAGCAAGGGCAGCCCCATGATTGCCCGACGAATGGGTGACTACACCTCTGGCGGCATCCTCGTCACCCAGTGCAAGGACGGCATTGAGCGCTCCGCGCGCCTTGAACGCCCCCACCTTCTGCAGGTTCTCGCATTTGAAGAAGACATCGGCACCGGTCTCGGCACGCAACGTCGCCGATGTCGCAACCGGGGTACGGTGTGCGTATGGCGCAATCCGATCAGCGGCAGCACGGACGTCTTCGAAAGTCGCGGCGGGTTGGGGCACCGGCACTCCAGAGCTAGACAATCCGGCGAGTGTATCAGCGCTTTTTGGCGCGCTTCCGATCGCTTTCGACGAGGAGGCGTTTCCGGGCCCGAATCGCCTTCGGAGTTACCTCGACCAGTTCGTCGGCGGCTATCCACTCAATACCAGTTTCCAGTGTGAGTTCTTTGTGGGGCTTGAGCTTGATGGCGTCGTCGCTGCTGTGAGTACGGATGTTGGTTAGCTGCTTGCCCTTGGTCGGGTTGACCACCATGTTCTGCGGGCGGGAAGCCTCCCCGATGATCATGCCTTCGTAAACATCTACCCCTGGTCCGACAAAGAGCTCGCCACGTTGCTGCAGGTTGTCCAAGGCGAAACCGGTGGTCTTGCCCTTGCGGTCGGCAATCATTGCACCACCGGAGCGGTGTGGCAGATCTCCAGCCCATGGCATCCATCCGGCGTGGTGCTGGTGGATTAGAGCTGTGCCTCTGGTTGTGGTCATGAGTAGCGATCGGAATCCGAGCAACCCGCGTGCAGGCGCTTCGAGAGTCACTATCGTCCTACCGGCGTCTCCCGGCCGAAGATCGGTAACTCTTCCCTTGCGGGGAGCGACTGTCTGGGTGACGACGCCGACGTATTCGTCTGGCACGTCGACAACGGCCCGCTCGATTGGCTCGTTGGGGACTCCGTCGATTGCCCGGATTATCACCTCGGGTCGGCTGACCTGAAGTTCGTAGCCCTCACGTCGCATCGATTCGATCAACACGGCAAGCTGCAACTCCCCGCGGCCGGCGACCTCGATGATCTCGGGCGACGGGGTGGACCCGATGCGGATCGATACGTTCCCCAAGACCTCCCTATCGAGGCGGTCCCTGATCTGTCGAGAAGTGAGGTACCTGCCGTCTCGACCAGCCAATGGCGACGTGTTGACGCCAAACGTCATCCGCAACACAGGTTCATCGACTTCGACGCGGGGGAGCGGCACCGGGTTGGCGGCATCAGCAAGGGTGTCGCCGATTTCGACTTCGGGGAAGCCGGCGACGACGAATAGGTCTCCCGCGACGCTTGCTTCTACCTCGGTCCGTCCCAAACCCCTGAACCCCATTAGCTGGGTCAGTTTGCGCTTGAGAGGCGGCTCTTCGTCGTTGGAGTGACAGAGTGCCACCTGAGTTCCGTTGCGGAGGGTCCCTTCGATCACTCTGCCGATGGCCAAGCGACCCAGGTAGTCAGAAGCGTCGAGGTTGGTGACGATCGCTTGCACCGGGGCATCAGGATCTCCTGACGGGACCGGAATGGTTTCCAAGATGGCGTCGAGCAGCGGACTCAGGTCGGAACCGTCATCGGGGATCCCGACTCCGGTCATTGCCCTTCCCTCACGTGCAATGGTGGAGATGACGGGGAACTCAATGTGGCGATCATCTGCGTCGAGATCGAAGAACAACTGGTACACCTCGTCGAGGACCTCTTCGATGCGCGAGTCAGGGCGATCAACCTTGTTGATTACTACAACGGCAGGAAGCTCGCGGCCCAGGGCCTTTGACAAGACATATCTGGTCTGTGGCATCGGGCCTTCAGCGGCGTCCACAAGAAGCAAGACACCATCGACGAGCATCAAGGCACGTTCGACCTCGCCTGCGAAGTCGGCGTGACCCGGCGTGTCGACCAGGTTGATTCTGGTGCCCTTCCATTCGATTGAGGCAGCCTTGGCCAGAATGGTGATGCCACGCTCGCGTTCCTGATCGTTGGAATCCATGATGCGATCGACGACGGCTTCGTGCGAAGAGAACACACCTGCAGTCCGCAGCATGGCGTCGACCAGGGTGGTTTTTCCGTGGTCGACGTGCGCGATAAGGGCAATATTGCGGAAGGAGGGAGAGGTCATAGCGGGTCGATGGTAACCGAACCCGACCCGCTTGGATACAAGAAGCACGGAACCGAGCCTTCCAGATTGCAGTACCGTTGTCGCAGAACCTCTCAAAGGAGCAGAAGTGGGCAGACTCATCAAGATCCTGCTGATCCTTGCGATTGCAGTCGGTATCGGTGTGGGCGTCTCCAAGTTGGTCGAGCAGAAGCAGAAGTTTCTCGCTATGAACGAAGAAGACCAAAGGGCCTTTCTTGCTGAGAAGATCGGATCCAAGGTGCCAGAAGAGAAGCTAGCCGAGATTCAGAACGCGGTAATAGCCGCGGTGAACGGTCGGGGATAGCTGCTTCAGGCGTGCGGGAAGCGGTCAAGGCCGAGATCGACAATGACCTGGTGCATGCGTTTTCGGGTCCCACCACCAACCGGCATTCCGACGCCATCGGCGATTCGGTTCATCATCTCGAAATTGCCCATGACGGCAGCCGCGTCCACCGCGGCATGCTCGCCCAGGACGTCAACAACTCCAGACCGGGTCGCCGCGATGTTGGTGCCGAACAGAACCGCATCGACGTAGGCCAGTAGGTGGCGTCCGCCTTCGACCAGCGGGTCGATGGATGGTTGTGCGATCGCCTTCAGGTTCACCTGCCCCTGGGCTGCTTCGATGCTCGAACTGAGCATCCCGACGTGGGCCAGCGTTCAGAAGAAGCATTCATTGATTGCTGACGTGCGACCGGCGACTAGTTCCATCTGCGATCGATGCAGCCCCTTCTGGATCGCCGGATCGCCCATCTCTTCGTAGGTGAGGTACATCGGCCCATGGAGCGCCTCCAGCGCCGCCATCTCGGCTGGTACGGCCGAGAGAGAGGTTGGAATCGTTGGCGGACCAACCATCGGGACCCATGCCCGTGTTTTGCTGGCCCCAGGATCAGGGAGGACGCGGCTTGCAGAACCGGGACGGGGCGTTGGCAGCGGCTCCAGGTCAATCTCCAGCGCACGATGGAACGTGTCGAGTGCAGTGACCATGGCCACCAGACCCACCAACTCGACGTAGCGATTCGAGTCGAGTCCTTGCGTTTCCCATACGGCAATCAGTTCTTCGGTTACCCCGGCCGGCTTACCACTCAACAGTGCGGCCGCGTCTCTCGCCAGCGGAGGGATGACAGAATCGTCAAGGATCGCCGCGCCTAGATATGCGCGTCGGGCCACGCGGGCTAATGCGACGCGTTCGGCCCCGTCCCACCATGTGCCTGGTTCGGCGAGTCGTTGCCATACATTTCGGAAGGCAACCGCCAGGTCATCACGGACGGGGAGAGGGGTGTCGGCGAAATCGAACATGAAGAGCAGGCTAATCGGCATCGTGCGGCGGCCGGGTCGGCCTAGGAGTGCAACTCGAGAACGTCACCGTCGGCGACTTCATGGTCGGGGCCGACTTGCTGACCATCGAAGCTTGTGCTGCCCCACACGCGAGCGTACTTGAGGCTGCGGGCGACGTCCTTGTGGACCAAACGAGCTACGTCGTGGACTGTTTCACCCTGGCGCACCGTAAACGGCCGGGTGAGATCGGGGGACTGGCCGGGGATCTTCGTGTACACCCGCACGACACCGAGATGATCCGTTAGCCAGTGGCCCAGATCATCGAGGCCTGCCCCTGTGATCGCTGATACCCCGAGGTATGGGTAGGCGTACCCGGTCAACTCCTCGAAGACCTCGACGTCTTCTAGATACTCGCCTTCGAGATCGATCTTGTTGACAACGAGGATGGTCGGGAGATAGACCGCGAACGGGTCCAGATCCTCCACCTCATCGGTCGCCTCGCCTTCATTCGGCCAGGTATCGACCAGATGAATTCGACGCTCGGCAAGGATCTCGTGCAAAGCAGCGATACGGTCGATAGTTCCGGGGTGGGCTAGATCGGCTACCAACATGCAGCAGTCGGCTGGCTGCAGAGCATTTGAGATCCACGGGATCGGGTGTTCCGGCGAAATCGAAGGAAGATCCACCAACTGCAGGGGGATATCGTCGACCAGCATCATCCCCGGTTGGGGGAATTGGGTAGCGAATGGATAGGGCTGCGAAGGCGAGTGTGATCCGGTCAGCCTGGCATGGAGCGCAGACTTGCCGCTGTTGGGTGGGCCCAGGATGGCAACCTGGGCGGCGCCGTCCGGTCGGATGACCGTGGGCGGTCCGCTGCGAGCTCCGCCCTTTCTTGGACCTGCAAGCTGCTCGGTTAGTTCCTTTGTCCGCGTCTTTATGTCGGCACGCAGGTGTTCAGTTCCCTTGTGCTTGGGGATCGTCCGATACATCTCGCGGAGACATTCGAGCCGCTCTTCGGGATCTCGAGCCCTCCGAAAGGCAGCCTCCGCTGCTTTATAGGCGGGGGTCACGTTGGCCGGCATTGCCCCATGATATTCGCTTCAGAATCTGTTGCTGTGGAGCCCCGCGAGGGCGTCTGCCCATTAGCTATCCTATGCGCTGCCGTTAGCGCGGTGACTTGCCCCATTGTCCTGGGATACCGTCCACCCGGGTCGAGGTCGAGTCAGTTTTCCCAGATTGGACGGGCAAGGGGCACAGGCTCAAATATGAACATCTATGTAGGGAATCTTCCCTTCTCAACCGGCGGCTCAGACCTCGAGGAGCTCTTCGGCGAGTACGGTCAGGTCGACTCCGCTTCGGTGATCTCAGATCGGGAAACCGGTCGGTCCCGTGGCTTTGGTTTCGTCGAAATGTCAAATGACGACGAGGGCCGGAAAGCTATCGAGGAACTCGATGGTGCAGATTTTGACGGTCGGAACCTCCGTGTGAACGAGGCTCGTCCGCGGGCCTAACGCGTAGCTGTAACGAGACAAGGGGAGGGAGCAATGCTCCCTCCCCTTGTCTTATGGATCTGGAAGATGTTCCGGGTTGCATTATCCTGACGACATGGTTACAACCGAACGGCACCATGGTCTACCAATACCCGAAGGGCTGATCTCGGACGAACTGGCGGAGCGGATCGCACTTGCGTCCCGCAACGAGATCATCAGCCCGACCTATCCCTTTCGTACGAAGATGGGTCGACAAGAGTACGAAGCCGAAAAGCGTCTCCTCCAGATCGAGCTGTTGCAAGTGCAACGGTGGGTCGGTGAGACAAAGCAGCGAGTCCTGCTGATATTTGAAGGGCGTGACGCGGCGGGCAAGGGCGGGACGATCAAACGATTCATGGAGCACCTCAACCCTCGTGGCTCCCGCATCGTTGCGCTTTCCAAGCCAACCAAACTGGAGCGGGGACAGTGGTTCTTCCAGCGGTATATCGAGCGCCTGCCTACCGCAGGAGAGATGGTCTTCTACGATCGCTCCTGGTATAACCGCGCAGTCGTGGAGCCCGTTATGGAATTCTGCACGCCCGAAGAGCACAGAGTCTTCCTTCAACAGGCCCCCCAGGTTGAAAAGATGCTCGTCGAGAGCGGCATCACCCTCTTCAAGTTCTGGTTCTCGGTCAGTCGTGAGGAGCAGCTACGCCGGTTCTTCTCACGTTCTCAGGATGCTCTTAAGCAATGGAAGCTCAGCCCCGTGGATATCGAGTCTCTCGGCAAATGGGACGAGTACACACACGTCAAGAAGTCGATGTTCCTGGCAACAGACACTGCGGTCGCTCCATGGATCGTTGTCCGTTCCGACGATAAGAAGCGGGCCCGCCTCGAGACCATGAGGTACGTGCTCTCCCAGCTCGAGTACCCAGATAAGAATCGTGATGTGATCGGCACGCCCGATGGCCGCATCATCGGGCCCAAGGAACGCATCTATATGGGCGACGACTGGTAAGTCCGGCTAGGACCCTGTCGCTTTGCGAGCCTTCCAAACCTCTTCCGATGGCCACTGGTGTGCCCATTCGGCGGTGACGAAGTCGTAGCGAGTTTCGGCATTCTCGGGTGCACGAACCTCGATCAGGTCGGTGACCTCGAAGCCGTTTTGGCGCAACAGTCTGATCCAGTCGCCGTGTCCGAGATGGAACTCGACTGCCGGCGGATCGTCGTCTGGCCAGTCAAAGCGATGCATCCCAAAGAATCCACGTTGCAGCGACGGCTGGGCTGGCTGCTCCGGGCCAGCCGCAGTGCACAACATCAACAGCGTGGAATTGCCGAGAAACAGCAACTCGCCATCGGGACGGAGAACCCTCGCCGCCTCAGGGATCCACCGATACGGGTCGGACCATATGGCGGCACCGTATTCGGAGATGACGAAGTCGAAGGACTCGTTGCGGAACGGCAGGCTCTCAGCGAATCCTTGAATGAGGGGGAAACCGAGCTGATACTCGTTCTGCATCCGGCGCGCTGTTTCCAATTGCTGCGACGAGTTGTCGAGGCCGACGGGGCGGGCTCCGCGTCGAGCCAGCCACGCCGAAATGTATGCGGTACCGCACCCGTCCTCGAGTACATCCATGTTGGATACATCGGGGAGGAGATTCAGCTTGGTTTCAGGGATACCCCAGATACCCCAGCTCGGCTCGGCTGGCCAGTTCCGTTCGGCGGACGCGACATATGACGCCGCCTCATCATCCCAGGCAATCCGGTTCTGCTGCAGGTACTCGGGAGTCGGGTTCGTCATCGCGTGGACACTACCCGGCGGTGCCGACCATATCTGTGGCTTGCCAGTCTCCTTTGACCAGCCAGTCTTCGACAGACGCGGCCGCCCGACGCCCGGCGCCCATCGCAAGGATGACTGTGGCTCCGCCGGTGACGATGTCTCCTCCGGCGAATACGCCAGGCATACTGGTCCGGCCGGTCTCCTCGTCTACCGCGATAGTGCCCCACTTCGTTCGGTCGAGAGCCGGGCAGGTCGCCAGGAGGAGTGGGTTGGGACCATTGCCGATAGCGACGATCGCCAGATCTGCCGAAAGTTTGTCCACGGCGCCATCGATGGGTTGCGGTCGTCTCCGTCCTGAATCGTCCGGTTCTCCCAGCTCCATTCGTTGCAGCGTGAGCCCGGTGAGGACTCCATCAGAGCCCATGAGCTCCGTGGGTGAGACCAGAAAATCGAAGCGCACTCCCTCTTCCCTGGCATGACGAACCTCTTCACGGCGTGCCGGCATCTCGTTTTCTGTCCTCCGGTAGAGGACCCGGACATCATCGGCCCCGAGCCGCCGTGCGGTCCGTGCTGCATCCATCGCCGTATTCCCCCCGCCAAAGACGACTATCCGTTTTTCCGAAACATTTAGTACCGGCGTGTCATTGTCAGGGAGGTAGGCCTTCATTAGATTGACCCTGGTGAGGAATTCATTTGCCGAGTAGACCCCGATCAGGTTCTCACCGGGGACTCCCAAAAAGCGCGGCAGGCCGGCTCCAACTCCGATGAATACGGCATCGTTGGCGTCCAGTAGCTCATCGAGTGTGTAGGTTCGCCCGATGATGGCGTTCATCTCGAACCGAACCCCGAGCTTCTCCAGACCGGCGATCTCGGCGTGGACGATTTCTTTGGGGAGACGAAACTCTGGAATGCCATAGACGAGGACGCCGCCCGGTTCGTGCAGCGCCTCGTAGACGATGACTTCGTGGCCGGATTGAATCAGGTCGCCGGCGCAGGCGAGCCCTGCTGGTCCGCTGCCAACCACAGCGACCTTCTTGCCGGTTGGTACCGGCGGTTCAGTTACGTATTCGAACCCCTCGTTGCGGACGAAATCGGCAACGTAGCGTTCCAGGTGACCGATGGCGATCGGGCGTTCCTTCTTTGCCAGCACACACGCGCCTTCGCATTGGTTCTCCTGGGGACACACGCGCCCGCAGATAGCTGGGAGGAGGTTGTCCTTTTGGAGGACCTCAGCGGCGGCACCGATCTGACCATCCGCTACGAATCGGAGGAATTTGTGGATCTCAATACCGACAGGACAGCCGTCGATACATACAGGCTGCTTGCACTCGAGACACCGCATGGCCTCGAGCTTGGCCATCTCCGCGGTAAACCCGAGGTTGACTTCGTCGAACGATCGGGATCGTTCGCCAGCATCACGTTCTCGCATCGCGACACGTTCCAGCTTCATCCGTTCCCGTTTGGTGAGCGGTGCAGTCATCAGGAATCCGCCCTGCACGTTTCCTGATATCCAGCGAGCTGACTCGCCTCAATATCGGCGTATGCCTGATTGCGCCGGGCAAGGAGATCGAAGTCGACCAAGTGAGCGTCAAACTCCGGGCCGTCGACACACGCAAACATGGTCTGTCCTCCGATGTCGACCCGGCAGCCACCGCACATCCCGGTGCCGTCAACCATGATCGGGTTCAGCGAGGCGATGGTGTGGATGCCGGTTGGTCGGGTTACCTCGGCCACTGCCCGCATCATCGGGACTGGCCCGGCCGCAAACACGACGTCGACCGG
>CAXMRC010000155.1:0-14870 GCA_964195945.1 uncultured Gemmatimonadales bacterium | reverse complement strand
AGATGGTGATGCCTGGTGATAACACTGAGATGAAGGTTGAGTTGGGTAAGCCGATTGCTATGGACGAGGGTCTTCGGTTTGCGATTCGTGAGGGTGGTCGCACTGTCGGCGCCGGTCGCGTTATCAAGATCCACAAGTAGTTGGGAACCGGCACAGCCGGTCCGTCTGGAGTTCCTTTGGAACTCCAGCTACGTCGGATTTCTAAGCAAGTCCAGCTAATGAGACAGGAATTACAAGTAAATGGCTTCTGATAAGAGACCACCGTTGACGATGGCCTGCGACAAGTGCAAGCGTCGCAACTATGTGACAACTAAGAGCAAGAGCAACACCCGCGAGCGGTTGGAACTAAAGAAGTACTGCCGCTGGTGTCGCGAACACACAGCTCATAGAGAGACTCGCTAGAGGTCTGTCTGGTCGAGATTTAGCGCCTCCCATGCGGGGCGCTTTCTCGCGCCCGCGCCCTTTGTAGTGCATGAACCGTTACTCTCGCTCCCTATGAGTCTCGAACAAGTTGTCGGAGCCACCTACGGGCCCTATGCGATGCGGATCTCCCCGGAGAAGGTCGCCGAATTTGTGGAGGCCACCGGCGACGCTCCCGATCGGTGGGAGCACTATGCCCCTCCAAGTTTTTCTGGAGCGCTGCTTTTTGTCGTAGCTCCGCACTTTCTCGACGATGCCCGGGTGCGTCCCTTCACCGGAGTGCTTGTCCATGTGGACCAGACGTTCACCTGGCATGCACCCCTCACCATCGGCACGCCGATCACTGTCATCGGGCGTGTGGACAAAGTGCGCGAGCGAGGCGGGCGATTCTTCGTGACCTTCGTGGCGGACGTCGAATCTGCGGCAGGAGACAAGCTCCTCGAAGCTGTCGCCACATTCCTCATGGGGGAGGGCTTGGCGCCGGGAGACATCGACGAGGCCAGCGAACCACCGGTCTGGCACCGCGCACTGAACAACCGGCCGACCGTGTCGCCTCGCCCCGGCATCGGCGAACCGCTCGCACCAATGTCGAAGTCAGCGAGCCGTCTCGATCTCGTCAAGTACGCCGCCGCATCTGGCGACTACAACCCAATCCACTTCGATCATGACGCGGCACGGCACGCCGGCCTGCAGGGAATTGTGGTTCATGGGCTGCTGATGGCGGCATGGGCGATGCAAGCTGCCGCTGGTCTCAGCACCCGACCCGACCCGATTGCTCACATCAAGCTGAGATTCCGCAAACCGCTGCAACCGGGCTCCCAAGCTTCTGTCTCGGGCATGATCAAGGACATGGCAGGCGACGACGCTGATGCCCAAGTGACGCTCACAGTTATGGCCGATGATCAGCAGTTGGTCACGGCTGGGTGCGTCGTACGGCTGGGCGGGTAACCCGGTGCCACCAGAACGAGTCAGACCAGACGACGGAGAGTTGCTGTCCCGTGCCCAAGCCGGGGATCGGACGGCATTCTCCGATTTGGTAAGACTCCACCAAGACGAGGTTTTCACCTTGGCCCTTCGACTCGTTGCAGATAGAGAGCTCGCTGCGGACATCTCGCAGGAAGCTTTTGTGCGTGCATGGCGTGCCCTACCCGACTTCAGAGGTGACGCCAGATTCTCGACCTGGATACATCGGATAACGGTGAACGTTGCCTGGTCGCAGCGGCGCAAACAGCTGCGCCACCGGGCAGACTCAATCGACGAGTCCTTCGCCGAGCCGGCAGCCGACACGATTTCTCCAGAACGTGCCGCCGAGTCGGCGGTGCTCCAAGAGAGCCTCCGTGGCGCCCTCCGCGAACTTCCGAAGCCGACCCGTACCGTCGTCGTGTTGAAGGATGTCTATGGGTGGACCCACGGCGAGATTGCCGAGCGCCTCGAGATCACAGTCGCGGCCGCAAAGGTGCGGCTGCACCGCGGACGCAAACAGCTGCGCAAACAGCTGTGGTCCGAAATGGAGGTCGAAGGATGAAGACCAGCTGCCGTGTAGTCAGGTCGATCGCACCGTCGACAGACGTAGCCGGCCTCTCCAAGATCCTCGAGAACCACGTAGGTTCTTGTCTCTCGTGTCAGGCAGAAATGGCACGCTATGGGAAGCTCCGACGTCAGCTCGCTTCGCTTGCCGATGTCGTCGTCGATGCTCCGAGCCCTCTGATCGCAGCCGTCGAAGAAGCGATAGCATCCGAACAAGATCCGATTAGCGCGCCTTCCGACAATGCCCACCCGGCCCGGGTCGCGGCTGCCGCGGGGGCAGTTGTTGCCGCCGCCGCAGGTGCCGTGGCTGTCGCTGTATGGCGTCATTCGCGACCCGCGATTTAGTCAGTTGTTGGCAGGAACGCCACGCTAACCGTTCGTCAGGTTTACACTTAGGGGTCTTACCTCATATACTCCCCGCCGGGCCCGAGGCCTATGTTGAGGGGTGTAGCTCCAATCGGCAGAGCGGCGGTCTCCAAAACCGTAGGTTGTGGGTTCGAATCCCGCCACCCCTGCTCAGTAAGGAAGGATTGAAACGTGAACCGAGAAATGCGACGCCTCCAGGCCAAGGAGGAAGAGCGCGCCAAGAAGCGCCGCAAAGCTGCCCCGCAGCAGCGCAAGCGCGAGCGCGTCGGTTTCCGTCAGTTCCTTCGTGAGGTTCGGCAGGAGTTGAAAAAGGTTGCCTGGCCCACCAGAGAAGAGACCACGACCTTCACCGTCGTCGTACTCGTCGTAACCACAGCGGTTACTGCCTACACATTCGCCCTCGACTTCGGGCTCAAGAACACGATCCTCCAAATGCTCGACGCGGCGGGATAGCAATGACTCTCGAAGTTCCAGAAAGCCAAGAAACGTCATCGACCGTGGTCGACGATGCCGGCGAAGTAGCGGAGGCCGCTGAGGTCGTCGACGCCGTCGAGGTCGTCGAGTTCGTCAAGCCCGCACCTCCTCCCAGCCCATACGATCTGCCGGGTGGCTGGTACGTGGTTCATTCCTACTCGGGGTACGAGAAGAAGGTGAAAGCCAATCTCGAAACTCGGGTCAAGTCAATGCACCTCGAGGACCGAGTATTCGACGTCGTCATTCCGATGGAAGAGGTCGTCGAATTCAAGGCCGGTCGCAAGGTGACGGTGGAGCGCAAGAAGTTCCCCGGCTACATCCTGGTCCGCCTGTATATGGACGACGACACCTGGTACGCCGTTCGCAACACGCCTGGTGTTACCGGATTTGTCGGTTCGGCTCAAAAGCCGGTGCCACTGTCGCGGCGCGAGGTGGAACGCATCCTGGGTGTCCGCAAGGACGATGACCAGGGAGCAGGAAAGAAAGAACCCACGTTCAAACCGGCCTGGGAGGTCGGCGAGACGATCCGGGTGGTCGAGGGTCCTTTTGCCGACTTCAACGGCATGATCGAGGACATCAACGTCGACCAATCCAAGGTGCGGGTCCTTGTCGACATCTTTGGTCGCGAAACCCCGGTCGAGCTCAACTTCGAACAGATTCTCAAGTACTAATTCCAAGCGAGGTTTACCAATGGGCCGCAAGAAGCTGATGACCACGCTCAAGTTGCAGATCCCTGCTGGGCAGGCAAGCCCGGCACCGCCGGTCGGTCCGGCGCTGGGTCAGCACGGTGTCAATATCATGGACTTCGTCAAGTCGTACAACGACGCGACGAGCGGACAGGCGGGCACCATCATTCCCGTCGAGATTTCGATCTACGAAGATCGCAGTTTCACCTTCGTGACCAAGACACCGCCGGCTGCAGTCATGCTGCGCCAGGCTGCAAAGCTCGAGAAGGGCTCATCTGAGCCGCTCAAGGAGAAGGTTGGCAGTGTCACTCGTGATCAAGTTCGTCATATCGCAGAGACGAAGATGGTCGACCTGAACGCCAATGACATGGAAGCCGCAATGAAGATTATCGAAGGTACCGCCCGTTCCATGGGCATCACCATCGACGGATAACCGAAAGATCAGCTTGGGGTGAAGAGCTGCCGGCTCGACATCTCGCAACGTGGGAGGGGAGCCATCCCCGTTTGTACCACCGGAGGTAGCAAAATGGCTAAGAACAAGAACACGGCAGCCGCCAAACGTCAGTATGACAAGTCAGCTCTCTATGGTCCTGCTGATGCTGTTGCCTTGGTGCGCACCATGGCGTTTGCCAAGTTCGACGAAAGCGTCGATATCGTTTACAACCTCGGCATCGATGCCAGGAAAGCCGATCAGCTCGTTCGTGGCACGGTGAGCCTTCCCCATGGCACCGGCAAGGATATTCGAGTCGTTGCGTTTGTTGGTGGCGAGAGCGTCGCCGAGGTCGAAGCAGCCGGTGCCGACATCGTCGGTGGCAAAGAACTGGCTGAGGAGATTGCGGCAGGGCGTGCCCTCGACTTCGACATTGCCATTGCCGCGCCTGACATGATGTCGCACGTTGGCAAGCTCGGTTCGATCCTCGGACCACGGGGCCTCATGCCAAATCCGAAGAGTGGCACGGTGACCAAGGACGTCGCCAAGGCCGTCAAGGAGTTCAAGGCTGGTCGTGTCGAGTATCGCAATGACCGCTACGGGAATGTGCACGTCCCGATCGGTAAAGTCTCCTTCGAATCTGACAAGTTGCAGGAGAATCTTCTGGCGATCTCCGACGAGATAATCAGGGGCCGCCCCGCTGCAGCGAAGGGTCGCTTTGTTCGCAAGGTGACAGTTTCATCGACCATGGGGCCCGGAATCAACGTCGATGCCTCGGCCATCGAGGACATGCTCAAGGAGCTTCGCTAGCCCCGCTGGCCTTCGTAGATCCGATCTCATGGGCGCTCTCAACATGCGCCCACTTAGAGTGGTCGCATGACGCCATTTGACTACAGAGCCACTGGTATTTCGGGATGGCCCGCGATATGATCTGTGCACAACTACAGATCAACGGGGAACACCCGAGGCCGGTGGCAGGACGATCCACCACCGTTCAGAGGGCGGAATTCGACCACGACTGACAAATACCAGACCCTACCCTGGTCGTCACGAGTGGTGCGTGTAGATGGCTTCCTGGCCCGCCGTCTGCCCGAATCCTCAAGAGCGAACCGCTCTCCCGACCTTCGGGTTTTTCCGTTACCGACGAAACGTCCGGCGCAACCCGGACGTTTCGTCTTTGCCTGACCTTCGGTCAGGTTTGAGTTTCGCAAAGCGAAACTCTGGCTTGTCCCCGCCTGCCTTACGGGCAGGTTCGACTTCTGCTGCGCAGAAGGTCGGCCAGTTGGCGCCTCTCCTCCGGAGAGGTTGGGAAAGTACCGCCGGCACAAAGTGCCGGGGGTAGGGGGGTCTTTAGGCGTCCTACGCGGCGCCTCATGCTTCCCACCTTGCGCCGGCGCCATGCCTCCGGTACAGTCACGTCCGCACAACCTCATACCTCGACCCAAGACCGCGGGTACCCCAAGGGTGTAAGTCGCAACAGCGACACCAGCGCAGGTTGCTACTACTAGCTCCCTTCTGTCTTGTGGGGAGTTTCTCTTTTGGAAGACTCCGTACTCGGGACCGAGACCATGAGATGGGCACCCTCATGAAGTGGGGGGCGAGTCTCGTTGCCGAGGCCGGATCTCATCGAATGAGATCCGATCCTCATCGCATGAGGCTCGATCCTCATTGCATGAAGCGTAAACCAGTAGGAGGAAGACACATGGCAAGACCAGAGAAGGTCCAAGCCGTCGCCGAGATAAAAGAACGTCTCGAGCGAGCTCAAGCAGTGTTCCTCGCTGAGTACGCCGGTTTGTCGGTCAAGCAGCAGCAGACGCTGCGGCGTGGGCTCCGCGCAGGCGGAGCCGAGTTCAAGGTCGTGAAGATGACCCTGGCTCGTCGCGCCGCTGCGGAGCTGGAGCTTGCCGATCTCGATGAGCTATTTCTCGGACCCACCGGTATTGCGTTCGCGGATGGTGACCCTGTCACCGCGGCAAAGGCGCTCAAGGACTTCGCAAAAGAGCATGAGGCGTTCGCCGTCAAAGGTGGCCTCCTCGGCAACGAATTCCTAACGCCAGAGCGGATCAGCGAACTCGCCGACATCGAGTCCCGCGAAGTTTTGCTGTCGAAGATTGCGGGTGTGATGCAGGCACCAATGGCGAACCTTGCCGGTTTGCTAGCGGCGCTGCCACGCAACCTTGCTTCGGCAATGCAACAACTCGTTGAGAAGAAGGAAGAGGCCGGGGGAGGAGAACCTCCCGCCGCCGAAGCCGATTCTTCAGACGAAGAGCCACAAGACCCAACCGATGATGATGCTGCTGATGCAGCGGCATCGGTTGTTGCCGATCCTGACGGATCGGTCGAGGAAGAAACCGGCGAAACCGTCGCAGCCGAAAACGCTGCTGATGAGCCGGCCGAGGCCGACGCAGAGGTCGAGGATGCCACAGAGGCACCTGAGGCTTCCGCAGCGGAAGAGGCAGACTCAGACGGTGACGATGCGAAGTCCGTTGACGAAGACCCGGCCGAAAAGGCCGAGGAGGAATGACATGGCAAAGATGACGACTGAGGACCTCCTAGGCGTCTTCGAGGAAATGAGTGTCCTCGAGCTGTCCGAGTTCCTCAAAGCATTTGAGGAAAAATTCGACGTGACCGCTGCTGCTCCCATGGCAATGGCTATGGCCGCACCCGCAGCCGAAGCCGCCGAGGAAGAGCAGACTGAGTTCGATGTAGTGCTTGTGGCGACCGGATCGCAGAAGATCCAGGTCATCAAGGTGGTACGTTCACTCACGAGCTTGGGTCTCAAAGAAGCGAAAGCCGTCGTTGATGGCGCCCCGAACGCAGTTCTCGAGGCCGCCGACAAGGACGCAGCCGAAGCTGCCAAGGCACAGCTTGAAGAAGTTGGCGCCACGGTGGAACTCAAGTAGTACAACTCGATCAGTAGAGAAGAGGAGCAGGCGATTCGCCTGCTCCTCTTCTCTTTGGGGCTTCGTAGGCGAGAATGCTCTTGCAAGCTCCCTTGGCATGAGTTCTGCTGCGCAGAACGCAAACCTGCCGTACGGGTACGCATGCCCGCACACCAGGCGGACCCTTGAACAGTGTCCGCTTTCGCGGTATTCTGCACCTCACCAGTTGAAGAGTACGAAATCCCGCGACGCCACATTTGCATCGCCAGGGTAGCTGTGTGCTACTCTGGCCTTTCGTCGTCCCATCCCTGGCCCAGTTTCTGACTGATCCGTCGCCCATAAATCGAAGAGGAGTCTCCCTTGGCTCGTGCGCGCACAGACCGCCTTTCTTTCGCCAAGATTCCAGAGGTTCATGATCTCCCGAATCTCCTAGCCGTCCAACACGACTCCTTTTCGTGGTTCCTGGAGCATGGTCTCAAACAGATATTTAGCGAAGTTTCCCCTATTGAAGACTTCACCGGCAACCTTGCGCTCGAACTGACAGATCACCGGTTCGGAGATGCACCACTCGCTATTGCCGAGGCAAAAGAGCAGGACTCCAACTACTCAAAGCCACTCTTCGTAACCGCCCGCTTCCTCAACAGGGAAACAGGCGAGATCAAGGAACAACAGGTTTTCCTCGGCGATTTCCCGATGATGACACCCAACGGCACATTTATCATCAACGGCACCGAGCGTGTCGTGGTCAGCCAGTTGGTGCGCTCTCCTGGGGTCTACTTCGACCTCACCATCGACAAGACATCTGACAGGGACGTCTTCGCCGCCAAGGTCATCCCCGGCCGTGGCGCCTGGCTCGAGTTCGACATTGACAAGAAGGACACTGTGGGTGTGCGCGTCGACCGCAAACGCCGCCAGTACGTCACAACCTTCCTGCGGGCGCTCGGGTTCGGCGAGACCGACGAAGATCTATTGGCTTTGTTTGGCGACTCAGAGTTGATTCGCAACACTCTGGAGAAGGACCCGGCGACCACCAAGGACGAAGCGCTGCTCGACCTCTACCGCAAGTTGCGTCCGGGCGAGCTAACCACCATCGAATCCGCACGAGGTCTCATCAACAACTTGTTCTACAACCCGAAACGTTACGACCTGACCAGGGTCGGACGCTACAAGGTTGACTTGAAGTTCGGCCGCAAGCCGGTCGAACTCGAGGCATACGATGCAGACGAGCACGGGCTGCTCAGCCACGAAGACATGATGGCGACCATCAAGTATCTCGTTAGCCTTCGCCTCGGCACCGCCGGCCACCGCGTCGACGACATCGACAACTTCACCAATCGTCGGGTTCGTACCGTCGGTGAGCTCATCCAGAACCAGATCCGCGTCGGTCTAACCCGTCTCGAAAGAGTCGTACGTGAGCGCATGACGACGCAGGATCCGGAGGCAATCACTCCGCAGAGCCTGATCAACATCCGGCCGGTCGTTGCCTCCATCAAGGAGTTTTTCGGAACCAGCCAGTTGAGCCAGTTCATGGATCAGCCGAACCCGCTTGCCAGCCTGACCCACCGCCGCCGTCTCTCGGCGCTCGGTCCTGGTGGTCTGTCGCGCGAGCGTGCCGGCTTCGAGGTGCGAGATGTTCACCCGTCGCATTACGGTCGCATGTGCCCCATCGAGACTCCTGAGGGTCCAAACATTGGACTCATCGGTTCCCTAGCTACCTACGCCAAGGTCAACCGGTACGGATTCATCGAGACGCCGTACCGGCGTGTGACCAAGGGCAAGGTCACCAGAAAGATCGACTACCTCACTGCGGCCGCAGAAGAAGACCACATCATCGCCCAGGCGAACGCTGTCCTCAACGACGACGGAACCTTCCAGAAGGATCGTGTCCTCGTACGCAAGACCGGCGGCGAGGTCGATCAAGTCGGTGGTGACCAGATCGACTACATGGATGTCTCTCCCAAGCAGCTGATTTCAGTTTCGACGGCGTTGATTCCTTTCCTCGAGCACGATGACGCAAACCGTGCGCTCATGGGATCGAACATGCAACGGCAGGCAGTTCCGCTGTTACAAGCCGATGCTCCTCTCGTAGGCACTGGCATCGAAGAGCGTGCCGCCCATGATTCCGGTGATGTCGTCCTGAGCACGGTGAGCGGCACCGTCATTGAGGTGACCGGCGACTTGATCACGGTGAAGGAAGACGGATCGAACAAGAATCACGCTTTCAAGTTGAGCAAGTTTCAGCGGTCTAACCAGGGCACATGCATCAACCAGAAGGCTCGTGTCGCGGAAGGTGAGAAGGTCAAAACCGGAGCACTGCTTGCGGACGGCCCATCCACCGACGAAGGCGAACTTGCGCTCGGCCGTAACCTGCTCGTGGCGTTCATGCCATGGGAGGGCTACAACTATGAGGACGCCATCATCTTGTCGGAGCGACTGGTCAAGCATGACCTGCTCACTTCCATCCACATCGAGGAGCACGAGATTGACGCTCGTGACACCAAGCTCGGTGCCGAGGAAATCACGAGGGATATCCCGAACGTCGCCGAAGAAGTGCTCCACGACCTCGACGATCGCGGCATCATCCGTATTGGTGCCGAAGTCGGTCCCGGTGACTACCTGGTCGGAAAGGTCACACCAAAAGGTGAGACCGAGCTGACGCCAGAAGAACGTCTCCTCAGGGCCATCTTCGGTGAGAAGGCGCGTGAGGTTCGCGACGTGTCCCTGAAGGTTCCGCACGGTGAGAGTGGCAAGGCCATCGCCGTAAAGGAATTCAGACGTGAAGATGGCTTCGATCTCCCCCCAGGCATGAACGAACTGGTTCGGGTCTATGTAGCCAAACAGCGCAAGATCTCAGCCGGTGACAAGCTCGCCGGTCGTCACGGCAACAAGGGTGTTATCGCCAAGATCCTCCCCGAAGAAGACATGCCTTTCCTCGAGGACGGCACGCCGGTTGACATCATCCTGTCGCCGCTCGGTGTTCCATCCCGCATGAATCTTGGCCAGGTGCTCGAAACGCACCTTGGCTGGGCAGCATCACGCGGTTGGGAATCCTTCGATGACCTACCCAGCCCCGCCAGCAACGGTGCCGAGGCGTGGCAGACGGTCGCGACCCCCGTTTTTGACGGAGCCGGTGAGAAAGAGATCGTCAAGCTGCTTGAAGTGTCACACTCGACTGACGACGGCTTGAAGCTTGTCGACGGCACGGGGAAAGCAACGCTCTACAACGGGCGTACCGGTGAGATATTCGACTCCAAGGTGACCGTCGGATATATCTACATTCTGAAGCTGATCCACCTTGTGGACGACAAGATCCACGCCAGGTCGACCGGTCCGTACTCGATGATCACCCAGCAACCGCTCGGGGGTAAGGCGCAGTTCGGTGGCCAGCGGTTTGGTGAGATGGAGGTCTGGGCACTTGAAGCGTATGGCGCGGCCTATGCCCTGCAGGAACTCCTCACCATCAAGTCCGACGACGTCAAGGGTCGGGTCAAGGTTTACGAGGCGATCGTCAAGGGCGAGAACATCCCCGAGCCCGGCATTCCCGAGTCGTTCAAGGTGCTCATGAAGGAAATGCAGAGCCTGTGCCTCAACGTTGAGATGCTCTCAGCCGGTGAGGAAGTCGAACTCAAGGAACTCGAAGAAGACGTGTTCCGGACGGCTGCCTCGCTTGGCATCGATATCTCCCGCCCGGAGCGGGCCGAGGTGGTCGAAGTTTGATGAGGATCGAAGTCACATTTATTTCGGGTATTGGAAGGCGGGCACTACGTGGCTGACTTGTTTGATGAATTACGGATATCCCTTGCCAGCTCCGACCAGATTCGGTCATGGTCGTTCGGCGAGGTCAAGAAACCAGAGACGATTAACTACCGCACGCTCAAGCCTGAAAAGGATGGCCTGTTCGATGAGCGCATCTTTGGTCCCACCAGGGACTGGGAGTGCTACTGCGGCAAGTACAAGCGAGTCCGTTTCCGCGGGATCACTTGTGAGCGTTGCGGTGTTGAGGTCACCAGAGCCAAGGTGCGCCGCGAGCGCATGGGCCACATCGAGTTGGCCGCACCGGTAACTCACATCTGGTTCTTCAAGGGTGTTCCGAGCCGTCTTGGCTACCTCCTCGATATGTCTCCCAAGGACCTCGAGAAGGTCATCTACTTCGCCGCCTATCTGATCACCTCAATCGATGATGAGAAGCGTCACTCCGATCTCTCCGAGCTCGAAGAGGCCACCACCCACGAACTCGAGCTCATCCGCGATGAATTCGAAGAGTGGAAGGCAAGCCGGCTCGAACAGCTCGAGGCAGAGCTAAAGCAGATGGAAGAAGCGGACGCACCCACCGGCGAGATCTCGTCGCGTCGTCGTGACGTCGATCGTGAGATGAAAGATCGCGACGAGCGCGCCTCGGTGGAAGAAGAGCTCCTCAAGGAAGCGTTCGACACCTTCAAGACCCTCAAGCCAAAGCAACTCATCGAGTCCGAGCAGTTGTGGCGGGAGATCATCGACCGTTACGGCGACTATTACACCGGTGGCATGGGCGCCGAGTGGGTGAAGGATCTCATCGTTCGCACCGACCTCGACAACGAGATGGATCTGCTCCGTGCGGATCTCGATGCCCGGTCGCAGCAGCGCAGACAGCGTGCAATGAAGCGGCTCAAGGTTGTCGCTCCGTTTGCTGGTGGCAAGAACGACCCCGCAGGCATGATCCTCGAGGCCGTTCCGGTCATTCCCCCGGATCTGCGCCCGATGGTTCAGCTCGACGGTGGCCGCTTTGCGACATCCGACCTCAACGATCTATACCGACGTGTGATCAACCGCAACAACCGCCTCAAGAGACTCCTTGACCTCGGTGCCCCCGAGATCATCGTCAACAACGAGAAGCGCATGCTCCAGGAGGCCGTTGACGCATTGTTCGACAATGGTCGTCGGGGCCGTGCGGTGACAGGTCCAGGCAGTCGCCCGCTCAAGTCGCTTTCTGACATGTTGAAGGGCAAGCAGGGCCGGTTCCGTCAGAACCTGCTCGGTAAGCGCGTCGACTACTCAGGCCGTTCCGTCATTGTCGTCGGCCCGCAGCTCAACCTGCATCAGTGTGGCCTGCCCCGCATAATGGCTCTTGAACTGTTCAAGCCATTTGTTATGAAGCGTCTGGTCGATCTCGACCATGCGCAGAACATCAAGGCGGCAAAGCGAATGGTCGAGCGCCGTCGCCCCCAAGTGTGGGACGTGCTCTCCGAGGTTGTGCAGGAGCATCCTGTCTTCCTCAACCGTGCACCTACATTGCACCGCCTCGGTATCCAGGCTTTCGAGCCTGTTCTTGTCGAAGGCAAGGCGATTCAGATTCACCCGCTCGTGTGTGAAGCCTTTAACGCCGACTTCGACGGTGACCAGATGGCTGTGCATCTCCCGCTCTCTGCAGAAGCTCAAGCCGAAGCCAGAGTGCTGATGCTTTCGACCAACAACATGCTGTCACCAGCATCGGGTCGCCCCATCGTTACTCCTTCACAGGACATGGTCATCGGGATGTTCTATCTCTCCGAGGCCGTTGACGGTGGCAAGGGCGAAGGTCGTACGTTCACCGACATTGATGAGGCCGCCATGGCCTATGAGCTCGGCGATATTGCGATCCACACCAAGATCAAGCTGCGGGTGGGTTCGCTTGCTGGCGATCCCGATCGCCACGCTGCGCTGAGGACCGCGATCGGTCACCTCCTTACTGAGGAGCCGGTCGATGGCGATGCACTGTTCGATACCACCTACGGTCGGGCTCTGCTCAACACAGCTTTCCCCGAGTCCTTCCCGTACATCAACGCCGCGGTTATCAAATCCGACATTCGGGCGCTGGTGGCCGAGGTGATCAATGACTACGACAAGCCCGACGTTGCAGGAACCCTGGACAGCATCAAGAGTCTTGGATTCAGCTTTGCCACCAAGGCCGGTCTCACGATCGGTCTGGAGGACGTCAAGACGCCGCCACAGAAGCAAGAAATCCTCGACAGGTACGAGATTCGCGCCGCCAAGGTTGAGTCGCTGTACATCAAGGGTGTCATCACCGATGATGAACGCCGTCAGGAGCTCATCGAGATCTGGACTGAAGCGACCGACGAGGTCAAGGACGCCATGCAGGCGACCCTTGAAGCCGAGCAGTTCAACCCGATCGACATGATGGTCCGGTCTGGTGCTCGTGGAAACATGATGCAGTTGCGACAGATCGCCGGTATGCGTGGATTGGTGGCAAACCCGAAGGGTGACATCATCCCGCAGCCGATCAAGTCGAACTTCCGTGAGGGTCTCTCGGTGCTCGAGTACTTCATCTCGACGCACGGTGCTCGCAAGGGTCTCGCCGATACGGCGCTGCGTACTGCCGACTCGGGTTATCTAACCCGTCGTCTCGTTGACGTGTCACAAGAGATCATCATCCATGATGATGAGACTGATGACACGGGTCTGTTGATCAAGGTGCGTGAAGACGGCGAGGCGATTCGCAATCTGCGCAACCGTATCTACGGTCGCATTCTCGCTGAGGATGCGAAGGTTGGTCGCAAGCTCGTTGAGACCGAATACGGTGTCAAGCTCCGAGCAGGCGAGCTCATCGACCGTTATGCACTTCAGGCGATTTCCGATGCAGCCGAGCTCGAAGAGGTCCGGGTGCGTTCACCGCTCACCGACCAGTCCCGATACGGGATAAGCAAGGCTTCCTATGGGATGAGCTTGGCGACCGGTTTCATGGTCGAATCCGGTGAGGCAGTCGGAATCATGGCTGCCCAGTCGATTGGTGAGCCGGGTACCCAGTTGACAATGCGTACGTTCCACACCGGTGGTGTGGCGGGTGAGGACATTACCCATGGTTTGCCTCGTGTAGTGGAGCTGTTTGAAGCTCGCACCCCTAAGGGCAAGGCCATTCTTGCGGAGCATGGTGGTGTGATTCAGCTCCTCGACGACGAGGAGGGCCGTCGCGTCCTCGTGGCCGACAAGGAGACCGAAACCGAGTATTCGCTGCCAAGGCGTGCCCGGATTCGCGTTGCCGAGGGCGACATTATCGAGCCGGGTTCACAGCTCACTGAAGGTCCGCTGGACCCGAAAGAGGTATTGGAGATCCGCGGAGTGCGTGCCGCCCAGCGCTACCTGGTTGACCAGGTGCAGGAGGTCTACCGCAGTCAGGGTGTGGACATCCACGACAAGCACATCGAATTGATCGTGCGTCAAATGCTGCGCAAGGTTCGCGTCGTCAACTCTGGCGAGTCGCACTTCTTGCCGGCTGAACTCATTGATGAGCAGGAGTTCCGTGATGTGAACCGGTCGCTTGTCGAAGAGGGCAAGGCGCCGGCGGAGGGTCGACCAGAGCTGATGGGTATCACTAAGGCGTCGCTTGCTACGGACTCGTGGTTGTCGGCAGCCTCATTCCAGGAGACGACGCGGGTTCTTACCGAGGCGTCGCTGCAGGGCAAGTCCGACTTTATGCGGGGGCTCAAAGAGAATGTCATTATTGGCAAGCTCATCCCTGCCGGAACGGGCAGCACCCGCTATCAGTCGATTCAGCCTTCGTTGCCAGATGCGACAGTTGTCTCAGCGCTTGGTCTCTTCGGAGATGTGGTCCCCGAGAGTGTTTCCGAAGAGGACGCACTTCCCGCGGATCCGGCACAGTGGCTGGCCAGTCTTGGTGCGCAGCCCGGCGATGGCGATTCGGACGAGTAACGACACACCACAAGTGCAGGAAGGCCCTCGGTTCGCCGGGGGCCTTCTTCTCGTTCCGCGACGTGATACTGTCGCAATATGGAAGCCAGTGACGACCTTGCCCTTCGGTTGGCAGCGATCCAGGATGCTCTACTCGGATTGCCCGACGATGCGTTCGCCGAGAAGTTTCAGCTCCTGACCGAGAGAGACAAGCTTCGTGAGGAGGCCGCAGGTTATGCCGAAAGCCTCGAGTCCAGCCGTCCCGACGCTGTCTTGCTCGCCGAGCTGGCATCGCTGCGGTCACAATTCAAGAAGCTGAAGAAACAGAAGATCGATCTGGTCTCGCAAGCGGGCGGTGGGTCGGGGCGCGGGGAGATGGGCAACCTGGGTGGCGTGGCTCTCAATGCTCGGATAATGGAAGCC
>CAXMRC010000154.1:0-11416 GCA_964195945.1 uncultured Gemmatimonadales bacterium | reverse complement strand
TGGTTCGGATTCGGTGTCGTTGTACGAGGATTCTGGTAGTTGGTCTGGGACGATTGGTTCGGATTCGGTGTCGTTGTACGAGGATTCTGGTAGTTGGTCTGGGACGATTGGTTCGGATTCGGTGTCGTTGTACGAGGATCCTGGTAGTTGGTATGGTGATTGGTCTGGGACGATTGGTTCGGATTCGGTGTCGTTGTACGAGGATTTTGAAGGTTTGTCTGGAACGGGCCCGCGGGTTGCTGCCGCCGTCATACCGATTCTCGCAAGCTCAACACCATGAGACGGGTACGACACAGCCAGGACTGATCCTCGATTGGTGGTCGTGGACTTGTGATGGCACGCCGCCCGACGACTATTCCTCCTACGGTGGAGCATGGTCATGCTCCGGAACCGTCGGGAGACTGGCTGCAATCGTCGGGCCGGTGCCCAACGACTATGAGTGGTTCTAGAAACAGGAATCTCGCATAGCGTGGCACCCGCTACGCGATCACTCGGGCACACAGGCAAAGACACTCAACAGTTCTGAACTTGCCTGCAACGGCTGCCTCGTAGGTTCCTATGTCATCGCATACTTCGCAGCGGCTCGCGCTGCAACCCGATTGCAACCCAACAGGGTGGGACAGGACGGGACTAGATGGGACGAAAGCCCCTCCGCCGCCCCGAAAACGGCCCTATTCGTGGACTCCTTGGTACAGGACGGGACAGGATGGGATGAAGCGTCCCAGGTTTAGGTCCTGGTAGGCGAAAGCCTGTGGGGGTTCGAGTCCCTTCGCCCGCACCATTGGAGTCGCACGGTTCTCCTCGCCTGCGATCCCGGTCCTGCTGGTTGGCTACGTCTGGGTGCCACCTAGCCCAACGCTGACCTTTGGTCACTGATGCCTATTGGAATGCTGCGATACTGCTCTTGGCGGTGTTCGACAGTTCGTCATGCCGTCCCGTATCGGAGTGTCGCGAGATGGAGCGAGTATGAAGCGTGCGTCCTTTCTTGTTTTGGCGATCTTGTTCGTTGTGGCGGTGATTGGAGCAGCTCTCGCCGCTTTGCCGCCGGGGGGCACGTTCACCGATGACGATGGGAACATCCACGAGGGAGCTATCGAGGCGATCGCGGCTGCGGGGATCACCAAAGGCTGTAACCCGCCTGTCAATGATCTGTACTGCCCATCAGACAGGGTGAATCGTGGCCAGATGGCGGCATTCCTGACCCGCGCATTGGGATTGACGGACCGGCTCGACAACCCCTTCACCGACGATGACGGATCGATCTTCGAAGCAGACATCGAACGGATGGCCGCAGCCGGAATCACCAAAGGATGCAACCCACCAGTCAATGACCTGTTCTGTCCCAATCAATACGTAACTCGGGGACAGATGGCTGCGTTCCTCGTTCGTGCTCTCGGCTACACCGACGCCGGCGAAGGTGATCTCTTCACCGATGACGACGGCTTGATATTCGAGACGGACATCGACCGCCTCGGAACCGCCGGAGTCACCAAAGGCTGCAACCCACCAGTCAACGACGAGTACTGCCCTCACAGCCCGGTCCTACGCGACCAAATGGCGGCGTTCCTCACCCGCGCTCTCGGCCTGACACCGATCACCCCACCACCGCCAACAACCTCGACGACCACCACGACGAGTGGGGGCACCACCGGGACGACGTTGCCACCGGTGGGTCCGGCTGCGACGTTCACCGCATGTGGGGATGACACCGTCGGAGACGAGTTCTCGCTGCGAGAATTTTGTGTTACGGCGACTGTCTACAACTCGGCATGGGCACAGGCGAGTTACCCGAATGTGATCTCGTACGTGTGGCTCGACCCCGACGGCCAGTCTGTACGTGTGTGCCCGGTGTCGGGCAACTGCTCAGCGGCGGACTTCCACTATTCCAGCGGGTTCCTTATGGGATGGACGTTCTACTTCTATGTCGACGGTGAAGACCGCGACCCGGGATGGCACAGTCTCGAAATGTGGGCGGGCACCTCGGACGACGAGTTCCAGACGCTCCTCCTCCGCGATCACTTCAAACTGTCGGACATCGATCCGGTACCGGCGCCCGAGCCACGGCCAAACGTCTCGTGGGAATGCTCCAACAACCCCGACGACAGCCGTACATGCACTGGCAACACCGACACCCTCGACCCTGCAGCCGAAACATGGACATGCACACCAGTGCCCGGCGAATACCCAGAGGACGATCCCGACTGGGACTGTGCCGGTGACATTGACAAGAGAAGCGGTGGTGACGAATCGTGGTTCTGCGAGAGCGGCGACTACGACTGCACCGGCGACATCGACACCAGCGACGCCGCTGACGAAACCTGGCGCACTAGTTGGGGCGGCTGGATCTACAACGGCTCGACCAGCCGTGGAGATATCGACAAGAGCGTTCCTGGCGACGAGAAGTGGGAGTGCGACGGCACCGCCACCGGTCTGTCCTGTTCTGCGGAATGGCAACCCTGGGAATGGACATGCACCGGGGACTACCGCGCCGATTGGTCATGCTCAGGCAGCGTCGGCCGCCTTGCCCCCATCGTCGGACCGGTACCTAGCGACGAAGGCGAGTGGTAGACCCCTGCCAACGCTGACCGACCAGAACACGAGGACGCATCGGCGCTCGCTACTGCGGCCACTCGAATACCTGGACAAAGAGACTCGTTTATGCCGGACATGCATTCACGGGATGTCTCGCAGTTTGGGTGTTGTTGCGCACATCACAGCAGCTCGAACTGCAACCCAACCGCAACCCAACAGGCTGGGACAGGACGGGACTGGATGGGACGAAAGCCCCTCCGCCACCCCGAAAGCAGCCCTATTCCTGGACTTCTTGGTACAGGATGGGACACGATGGGATGAACTACCCCAGGTTTAGGTCCTGGTAGGTGAAAGCCTGTGGGGGTTCGAGTCCCTTCGCCCGCACCACACATCGCACAGCGGGTTTCACCGGCCCGCTCGGGAATGCCGGATCCCGGACGCCGGTGGGCGCGCGATATCGCTCGGGTTGGTGGGTGATCTGTGCGTTGGATCACTCGCCGAGGACGGTGAGAACGCTCGGGTTCGAGTCCCGCCGAACATCAGTGCCGCTCATGAGTGGGGCAAGGGGGCCGTTCATTCGGGCGGCGAGCCCCCGCTCTCGGCCCGGATCGTGTCGGCATCGAGCGCTACCCAGATCTCAGCCGGGGCGCAAGCGCCTCACGATCCCCGAGAGTTGCACGTGGGCGGCGCTGATACAATGCTGCGCCGCCTACCTGGAGTGCTCATGGCCGTCTACGGGATTTTCACCTACGACATCACCGACCCGGAAGGCTATGCCGCGTACTCGCCGGGCAGCCTGCCCATCATCGCCGCCACAATGGCGAAGCACGGCGGAGAGGCCCTGTTCGCCGACTCCGCTGCGCGGTTCGAGGCCGGCGAGAAGAAGGCGGTGGCGGTGGGGATCAAGTTCCCGTCCGATGAGGCTTTGCACGCGTGGCTGAAAGACCCCGAGTACGCCGCGACTGTTGCGATTCGCATCGCCACCACCGACAACTTGACGATGTTCATCGCAGCCGCGATCGAGCCGGGCGATTGACGAGCGAAGAGCGCTAGTACCGCAACCCCCGCGGCGCTCAGCATGCTCCCACGACGACGGTGGGTTCATGCATCGGTCTCTCTTGCCCCTGCGCCGCTCTCGACTGCAACCCGATTGCAACCCAACACGCTGGTACAGGACGGGACTAGATGGGACGAAAGCCTCTCCGTCACCCCGAAAACAGCCCGATTCCTTGACGCGTTGGTACAGGACGGGACAGGATGGGATGAACTACCCCAGGTTTAGGTCCTGGTAGGCGAAAGCCTGTGGGGGTTCGAGTCCCTCCGCCCGCACCATATGTCGCACGGTTTTCGGCCGTGCAACTCCCCTCTCAACGTGACGGATACAGCCAACCGCAATCCGATTGTGAATCGGGAGCAACAGCGACAGGACTCCGCCGCACCTTTGGTCTTCGACCTCTTGTCTGGGGACGGTTCATCAGGTGATGTTTCGGTTCAAACGCCTGCCGACTGTCCAGTGGATGGGTGACTAGTCATTAGAGAATCGTCCCGTTTGTGTCTTGCGTCGGCTGCCGGACATGCCGATTTGTGACATATGATGGCGCTCCCCACAACCGATCCCCCGAGAATCGATCTTGGCTCTGCGACCGGGGTCGACTGCGCCGGTTGCGGCGAGAAACGGCATGTGATGGTCGATGGCTGGTGTGTGTCCTGCATCCTGGACGAGATGGGTGCCGGACGCGGCAACACCCGACACGCAGCCATCCAAGCTCGCAAGCCGGTCAGATTCTCTACGAATCGCGTCGGAAGCTGTCGGGAAGAGGGCGAGCAACCGGCGCCGTTTCCGGGTCCGGTCCACTATCACGGACGAGGCTGCGACGGAACCGGCCGGTCCCTTATCTTCTGCGATACAACGCACTCTTTCATTCAGTGTGCTGTTACAACCCACGAAAGGAATTGAAATGCTATTGCGTCAGAAGCGCGGGCACACGGGACAGAGAGCATTGCTTGTGCTGGTCGCGTTCGCTTTGTTCTTGGTGCCGGTGGCGGCGATCGCTGCTGGCGGGTTCACCGACGTCGATGATGACAGCGCCTTCATCGCCGACATTCAGTGGATGAAGGACAACGGAGTCACCAAAGGTTGCAACCCTCCGACGAACGACAAGTTCTGTCCTGGGAGCTACGTGACGCGTGAGCAGATGTCGGCGTTCATGCACCGCATAGCGGTGAATCAAGTCGTCGATGCTGGAACCGTCGAAGGGATGACGGCCGCGGAGTTGAAGGGCCAGACAGGCGACACAGGCCCAGCAGGAGCCGACGGTGCTGTGGGTGCGGTTGGTCCGGCGGGTGCTGACGGTGCCGATTCGACCGTGCCGGGACCGATTGGTCCGGCGGGTGCCGACGGCGCTCCTGGGGGACTCTCCGGTCTTGAACGGGTGGAGACGTTCTTGGCGGTCATCGACGCCCATTTGGGCGACAATGTCCAGCTGAGTGCTGCCTGCCCGTCCGGTAAGACGGTGACGGGCGGTGGCGGGATCGTGTCAGTCAACGACGTCTTTCTCGCGTCGTCCTTCCCGGCTTCCGACATGATGTCCTGGCATGTTGAGTGGCAGGTCGCGAACCCCACTCCACTCGTCCAAGTCTGGGCCTTTGCCATGTGCGCGGACGTGTCCCCGGCGCCGTAACCGAGTCAACACACGATTCGACGGACGGTATCGGCACGCCGCGCTCGTTACGTCGGCTACTTGGATCGTTGGGCAAAGACACTCGTTAGTGCCGGATGTGCACTCACGGGGTGCCTGCCTGGTTTGGGTGTTGGCGTGCCCCACACCACGGCTCGACTGCAACCCGATTGCAACCCAACACGCTGGGACAGGACGGGACTAGATGGGATGAAAGCCTCTCCGCCACCCCGAAAACGGCCCTATTCGTGGACTCCTTGGGACAGGATGGGACGCGATGGGATGAACAACCCCAGGTTTAGGTCCTGGTAGGCGAAAGCCTGTGGGGGTTCGAGTCCCTTCGCCCGCACCATTAGTCGTACTCAGCCGCTCCAGATTGCCGGATATGGGCGGGCGGGTCACTGCGCCAGATTGTACGGCTACGCCGCAGGGAAGAACATGCACAGCGGGCGGCTTGACGGCGTAGGGTCGTTGGTCATGGGTTCTCAACTAGAAGACCCCAAGGGAAGGCCAGTGCATGGGTTCAGCAGGAGTTCAAGGCGAGCTGTGGGGACGCGCTCCTGACGATTGGGCTTCGCTGCAGGAAGCCCAACATGCGCCATTCTTTGGGGCGATGCTCGATGCGGCTGGGGTTGGTGATGGCGTCAGGGTTCTGGATGCTGGGTGCGGCGGTGGTGGCGCCAGTGTTCTCGCTGAACGTCGGGGTGCAACCGTTAGCGGTTTGGACGCGTCGGCGCCTCTGATCGATATTGCCCGGGTCCGGGTGCCCGGCGGTGATTTCCGAGTTGGCGACTTGGAGGCGCTCCCGTTTGCCGACGAGTCATTTGATGCCGTTATCGCTGCCAATTCGATCCAGTATGCAGAGGATCGGGTGGCGGCGCTACGGGAACTTGCACGGGTGTCTGCGCCCGAGGCCCGAATCGCAGTCGGATTGTTTGGCAGTTCCGACAGAGTTGACTTCCGAGTTGTCTTTGACGCGTTTCGGGAGTCGTTGCCCGAACCTCCGTCTGGGGACGGACCGTTCGGTCTGTCAGGCGAAGGTGTTCTCGGAGGTCTGGTCGAGCAAGCAGGCTTGATGGTCCTAGAGAGCGGTGAGGTTGATTTGCCGTTCGTCTACGAGGACACAGAGGTGTTTTGGAGGGCAGTGATTTCTGGTGGACCGCCCCAGGCTACGAAGGACATAGTCGGTGAGAGCGCGCTCAAAGAAGCCGCACTAGAGGCCGTCGCGCCGTACATGACTGACACTGGCGGCGTACGTCTAGAGCACAACGTTTTCCAATACATAGTTGCCACCTCAGGGTCCGGACCCAGCCGTACATGACGGCGCATATGGGCGGCAACGACGGTCGGGTGAGGCCGCTCATCGCGCCGGATATGGGCGGCTGTGGGCGGTCGATGATCCTATCGCGTAGGTCAGCGCACTTCGGCCCTGTGGACGGTCACCGCCCTCGACAGGATCACGGTCAAGGCAGGGGGGCCTGATGCGGGTGCTTGCGATGACCGTCTCGATGTTTGGCGGCGACTGGCCTCCGGTCGTTGCCGTGGCATTGGAGCTACATCGGCGCGGACATGAGGTCTCCGTCATGGGTGATGCCGTGGTATGCCATGCGGTGTATGTTTGTGCCGAAGCAGCTTGACCGCAGCGACGTTCGTCCCGTCGCTGGGGGAAGGAGTTGAGATGACCTCTGCATCTGAGACAAGGTTCTGTGGGCACTGCGATTCCGAGATGTCCGTGGAGACATACATCTGCGCTGGCTGTGGCGAGTGGCAATCCGACGCTGCCAGACGACGCTCAGAGGCAAAATCGTGGCGAATCCCGACAATCGCCTTGGGCGTCTTTGCGGCAGTGAGCCTCTACCGCGCCGGTCAGAACGGCGATTGGGCATCACCAGCCCTGTGGGTGCAAGTAGTGGCCTTCTTTGGCGTAGCGGGCCTGACGGACTACTACTCACGGCTGGCCTCCAAGCTGATCGGTCGGCCGTACAACGTCTGGACTGATTGGTAGAACCCGGTTTCTAGGCCGCAGCGCACCGACATCGTTGATGCACTTGCTCCAGGCCGCCCATATCGGCACCTCGACGCTCGTTTTGTCGGCTACTCGGATTGTTGGGCAATGACATTCGCGAATGCCCGAAGTGGGCTCGCTGGTGGCTGTCTGGTTTGGGTGTTTCGTACACCGCACCGCGGATCGACTGCAACCCAACTGCAACCCAACACGCTGGGACAGGACGGGACTCGATGGGACGGAGCGACCCAGGTTTAGGTCCTGGTAGGCGAAAGCCGGTGGGGGTTCGAGTCCCTTCGCCCGCACTAGCTGTTGGACGGCGGCCACCGAGTCGCTTCGCGTCAACCTATGCCGTGGCGTAGCAAGCGACTGTGTCCGACATAACCGCACCGAATGCTAGAACTGGGGAACACCTCTCGACCTCGTGGTACTGAGGAACGGGCTGGAACCCGAATACCGCAAGGAGCCAGGACCCAGCCACGGACGTCGAGCTTCGGTTCCACGGACGTCGTGCTTCGGTTCAACCTGAGAGGTGTGTTCGGAGGAACGCCAACGCTTCATCGTCGTCGGAAAACACTCGAAACGGGACAAGCATCGAGTCGATTGCTGACGGGAACGCGCCGAGGCTTGCCGCGGCCTGCGGGTCGACCACCGCTGCGCCCGCCAGACACACGCTTTCGATCGTATTCACGAACAACGACCAGAACGCTGCATCACCCGACGGCCACCGGCGGACATCGAAGAGGATCGGAGCTTTGCCTCCGGCGGTCAACTCCCCTACCACGCCCAGGGTCTCGGCGGTCGAATCTGCCGTACTCGCCGCTCCAGTCGCCACGATGTGGATGATGCCCTCGTCGTCGACCCATATGCGACCCGTTTTCGTGGTTCTGTAATCCATGGTGCTCGCCGCGACCCTAGCGGATGTAGGACACGAGGACTTGACGTATTTCGTGTAAGCCCGGTCCGGTGCCACGCACAACACGCTGGGCTGTGGTACGAACACGGACGGGGCTAGGTCGACCCGTGTGCTGATGGTGCTTGCTACGCCACCACCTGAAGTGTGGGTGTAGCAGGGGATCTGGATTGCCCGGTCTGTTGGTTGGGTATTGTCGCACCGCACCGCGGATCGACTGCAACCCGATTGCAACCCAACACGCTGGGACAGGACGGGACAGGATGGGACGAACCACCCTCCCAGACCCTCGGAACCCCCTGTATTGCTTGACGCGTTGGGACAAGACGGGACAGGATGGGATGAACTACCCCAGGTTTAGGTCCTGGTAGGTGAAAGCCTGTGGGGGTTCGAGTCCCTTCGCCCGCACCACACATCGCACAGCGGGTTTCGCCGCCCGCTCGGGAATGCCGGATCGAGGGTGCCTTCTAGCGGCCGGAGGTGGGGTTGCTGGGTGTCATTATGCGCTTGTTGGGCTCGCTCATCGCTCACTTCCACGTAATGGCAGGTGATCCTGGATTGTCGGTCGCGGGGCTGTGCTCTGGCCGCTGAGTTCTACAGCAGGGAGCGATATACGCGACTTTGGTGCCTGCGGGTGGGGCTGGTTTTATGGGCGGATGCCGATCCGCCATGCGGGTTCGGTGATGCGTTCGAGGTCTTCGGGCTGGTTGGCTCCGAAGACGATTATGACGCGGTCGTCTGTTACGGCGACTTCGAGAGCGCCGAACCTTCCAAAGAGGTCTCCTACCGCTAGGTGGTCCCAGCGGGTCCCGTCGGGGGAGAACCAAAGGACTCGGGCGGTGTTGAGAGGCTCTTCTCCGGCGATTTCAGGAAAGGTCATTTCTTCGTATCCGACTGCGACTAGCCCGAACTCGCCCACCGCGACGGGCTCCCGGGAGGGCTCAGCGTCGGCGAGGAGACTCCAAGAACCATCGGGGAGAATCTCGACGAGTTGAGCAACACTCCGAACATATCTGGGAGGGTCGCCTCCCGTGAAGCCGATGATTCGCGTTCCCGCCACCGTCAATGCGGTTACGTCGTCATAGGGTGACGGCGACTCTTGCTGCCAGTCGTACCCGTCCGGCGACGTCCACAACATGGTGCCGTCGAGAAACGCAAACCCGTCGCGTGTCGCTACGAGGCTTGAATTGGCTCTGTGGTGGAATTCGACGAGAGGGATCTGGAGTCCGACTGTCTGGAACGTGATGCCATCTTCGGAGAACCACATCACGCCGTCGCGGCGCGTTTTGTCTTCCGGGTTCAGGTCCAAGGCCGACAGCGACACGGGTTGGGGTTCTGCCTCCCCTTCGACTGAGACCCAGATCGTGTTCTCAGGTGCGTGTTCACAGGTGCGGGGTTTCCCGTCGGGTCCGCACGGGGCGGAGGGGCTGATGTCTACCACGCGGCCTAGGTCGGGGAAGGCGGCTTCGACCGCCTCGGGGTCAACTCGGGAAACCGCAGTACCCGCTGCGAGTATCCCCTTCGGACCTGCGGCCACTTTCCAGACCCGGTAGTGGAGTTCGAGGTTGGGATGGGCAGGGGTTAGGTCCTCAGGGAGCACCGCCACGGTCCAGTCGCTGCCGTCAGCGGAGACCAGCAACCGATCGATGTCGGTGATGGCAGCGAACCCATCTCCAAAGGCGGCGATGGACCCCAAACCCGACACATCAACCGGGGGGCCAGTCGCTGCCAGCGTCCAAGATTCTCCGTCAGTGGACATCCATATCTGTCCGTCGCCATACGCGAAGACGCGGCCATCTAAGTCAGTCCACAACCGCTCCACCGTGCCCATTGATGGCGGTTCGATTGGTGTGTGCCAGGTGAGTCCCAACCCGGCCGTAGATTGTGCAAGAGTGGTCACCGGCGGTTGGCTTGTCGTGGATGCGGGTGAATCGGCTGGGGGTGTCGACCGTTCAATCCCGAAGAGCAACGCTACGCCTCCCACCAAGGCCAGAATCACGACAGCAGCCGCCATTGCCACAGCGAGACCGCGCCGCGTTCTCATCGCTCCGCGTCTGTCTCTTCTCTCCGGTTGCCCTGCGCGATCTTGTCGCGCCAAGGTCTCGATATCGGTCGCTGGAGCTGGAGCTGGGGGCGGATCGTCGATCAGCTCCAACACAAACGCACGGATCTTGTCATCGAGTCGGTCAGTCATTGAGCATCCTCCGCAACTTTGATCTGGCGCGGGCCAGGTGGCGATGCACCGAACCCTCCGAGATTTCGAGCTGTCCGGCGATCTCGCTCGAGGTGAGTTGTTCCCAGTAGGTCAAGAAGATCACCACCCGCTGGCGAAGGCTCAGCCGTTTCACTGCGGCCAGGACCTCCGGCCGGTACTCGGGAGGTTCAGTAACTTCGCTAGCAGCCACTTTCAGCTCGCGAGTCCAGCGGCGTCGTCGCTCGCGGTGAGTGTTAGATGCCTGGTGGAGCACGGCTCGGTACAGGTAGGCCCGCTGATTGACAACCGTCCCCCACGTCACGGAAGACAGAGCCCGTAGCATCGCCTCTGACACCACATCGGCAGCGTCGGTCCGACCTACAAGGCCCATCGCAAACCTGACGAGGTCATCTGCGTACTTCCGGTAGACCTCTTCGTCAGTGAGGCGTCGAGCGGCCATCACTCCTGAACCCTGCTTTCTTTGTTACAACTATGACACCGCCGACGCCACCGTGGGTGACACGCAATTGCAGAAATGTTGAACGTGACTCCGGGGTCAGACGCAGAGGTGCTCGACCAAGTACCGGAAGACGCGCTCGACGTTTCCCCCGGAATCCCAGCCCACGGCAACTCCAACTCCGGTGGTAACGGAACGAACGGCACACCGGCTGACGACGCTATCGGAGGCCCGATTACGGGTCTGATACCCCGCGATTTGGGCAACGCGCCCATCGGAATCGGGGACGGCGGATTCCGGCCGGCGAACAACCCCCACTGGGGCTAGCCCCGACCAATCCAGGGCCGCGCCGTCCTCCGGTCAACGCCGGGGTGACGGCACGCGTCCTGGCGATCGCGCAAACCTCGACCCGGGAACTCAAGCGAACCGCCCCGATCACCAAATCGTGAGCAGTAACGCACATTCCTGCGAGCGCGCGATATCGGCACGTCGGTGCTCGTTATGGCGGCTGCTCGAATCGCGGGCAACGACGTCCTACAACACCCGCGGTGCGTTCGCAGGATGCCCGCATGATCTGGGCATCGCTCGTTCCCCGCACCGCTCTCGACTGCAACCCGATTGCAACCCAACACGCTGG
>CAXMRC010000153.1:0-4152 GCA_964195945.1 uncultured Gemmatimonadales bacterium | reverse complement strand
CCGGCATTGTCGAGCGGCGCTCGCTCGAAATTTGCTGCAATGAGGGAGCCCGGGGTGTAGGTGTTAGGCAGGTCTTCTGGCGTCGAAAACGAATTTGGTGATTGTGAAGAAGTATTCGCCATTGCGGCTCAACTCTTGGAGTTCGTTGGACCATGAGACTGCTTCTTTGGCGCTGACATTGTTGGCCGTAGCGAAGTCTGCAATGAGCGGGATGACGGCTCCGCTGTACCCATCAAGACTGTTGTCTGTGTTAACGAACGCATGACCGTGGGTTTCCACGTCAATGAACCCGCCACTGGTGAGGTCGTGAGCTAGTCGTTGTGGGAGTGCCCGATGAGCAAGATGTTGATCCCATACAGACAGCATCTTCTGCATCCGGTCAGGTTTGTTCGAATACCACGAAACCGTCGACCAGTCGACATCGACCACTACCAGACGTCCACCAGGCTTCAGGACACGAAACGCTTCTGCCAGCGCAGCCGCCACGTCAGCTACGTACTCGTAGACCTGGACAGCCACAACACCGTCAACCGAAGCATCCGCAATCGGAAGTCCGACGGCGTCGCCAACACGAAACTCGACATTCGCTCGACCTGCGTTCCGGTCCGTGGCCACTGCCAGCATGGTCTCGCTGGTGTCAATACCGATCACCAGACCCGACTCTCCAACCGCTTCCGCCAATTCGGCTGCATGGAAACCCGGCCCGCAGCCAACATCGAGCAAACGCTCACCAGGTCGAGGAGTCAGTGCACTGGTCGCCAACGCTCGCCTCTTGCGAACGTCCGCGGACATATACAACTGTTCTAGATGAGAGGCCGTCTGGTCATCAAAGACAAGCTGATCCGACATACAACAATCCTACGAGAACCACCAACGACACCGCACATGACCGGCATTATCTAGTGGGTGCCCGCGTATCCCGGCGATGGTCCGGACAGAGTGGAACCCTGAATCCACAAGCGATTCTCTGGCACGCCCGGAGGAACTCGAATCCCCAACCTTCTGATCCGTAGTCAGTCGGGTCGGCACGGCAGCGTTACTTCGTAATCGCTGTCATTGCAGGCTTTTGTTTGGCCGATGAGTCTCCATCAATCGGTGCGTAGGGGTACGCAAGGGGCACGGCCCAGGTCACGAGGATCGGCAGCTGTACCCAAGGTGGCTAGACCCGCCCTACTTGCGCCGTTATGGGTGGTTCTTAACGAGAGCCGGAGTCCGCTCAATATTTGCTGTCGCCTCAAGGGGTCATTGCAACACTTCGCCGAGTTTCTGTGATGGTGCCTTCCAGTTGAGGGTTTGTCTAGGCCGATTGTTGAGGGAGTGAGCGGCAGCGTCGAGATCTTCTTGAGTCAATGCGGCCATGTCGGTGCCTTTGGGGAAGTACTGACGCAGCAGGCCGTTGGTGTTCTCGTTCGAACCGCGTTGCCAGGGCGACCTTGGGTCACAGAAATACACCTGCACCCCTGTGTCGATGGTGAACTGGGCGTGTTGAGCCATTTCCTTGCCCTGATCCCAGGTCAATGACCGCCACAGGTGTTGGGGGAGGCGCTGAACGGTGGCTGCCAGTGCGGTGCGGACTGCTTCGGCGGTGTTGCCATCAGGTAAGGGGAAGAGCATCACATAGCGGGTGGCACGTTCGACCAGGGTGCCGATAGCGGTCATGCGTTTACCCATCAACAGGTCACCTTCCCAATGACCCGGCACCGCCCGATCCGCTACCTCAGCAGGACGTTCCGAGATCATGACTGGTTCACGGATCTGACCCTTCCCAGTCGGGGCTCGTTTGGTGGCCGGCCGTCGGATAGCCCGCCGGGTCCGCAAACACTGGGTGAGTTCATGACGCAAGGCACCTTTGCCTTGCACAAACAGTGATAAGTAGATCGTCTCGTGACTCACCTGCATCTCCGAATCCGCAGGGTATGCCTCCTGCAACCATCCAGCGATTTGCTGCGGTGACCACCACTCGCCCAGTTTCTCCTCCACCAGGTCCCGCAGACTCGAATTGTGTGCCAGTTTGCTCACCTTGGGTCGATGGGCTCGACGCAACGCGGCCCGATCAGCCCGCAGTGCCCGATACCGGTGCCGGCCCCCATTCCGAGCCACCTCCCGACACACCGTTGACGCCGACCTTCCCAACCGAGCAGCAATCGAACGCAAGGACTCCCCAGCTGCCACACCCCGAGAAATCTCCTCGCGCTCGGTGACCGATAGATGCCGGGGATGACGCCGTCGCCGAACCGGACGCACTCCACCGCAATCCTCAATCATCGTCCTAACCGAGGACGATTCACGGCCAAGCCGACGAGCGATAGAACGCATCGCCTCACCGCCCTGCCACGAATCCCACACCTCAGCCCTCTCAGCCTCCGTGAACTTCCGCACAACAACCTCCTCGACAAGAGACATCTACTCTCGCCGACAGGTGTTGCACCCACCCCCTGAGACCACAGCCGTTCTCGCGCACTCTGAGTTCTGGGCGTTATCGCCCATATTTGGTGATCTAGTACCAATCCCCACCCAAAACGAGCAAATCGGCATCAGTCAGGGTTGCGTTCTGCTTGAGCGTCGGCGGAACTATCGAGACGCCGCCCGTATCGGGGCAGCACGCATCGAGCGTTCTCGGGGTCCGGGAGGTAGGCACGTATCTCACGACCCGCTGTGAAGTCAAGGGATAGAACGGCTTTCACACCTCGAGGTACCTCGTCAGCGGGCCAGGTAGGTACCCGATCTGTGCCTGGCTCCCGGCCTACAGGAGCTTGTCGAGCAGATCGATCATCTCGACGTCTCCACCAGCCGGGGGGAGCCAATCCACTTGAACGACATCGGCAGCTTGATCCTCCAGGCTCTCGGCGAATCCTCTCAGCCCAAGGTTGACTATGACCAGCGGCCCGCGCAATAGGTCGTCGATCGGCTCGGTCATGCCACCTCCTGCTGGTCTTTCAGTAGCTCTAAGATCCGGCACTATGCGCTAGCCGTTCTGTTATCTGTGAGATCGGCCACCCAATCCAGGGAAGCAGCGCACAATGACGGCCCCCTCACCCTGTCGGCACTGTAGAAGCGTCCGAGAATCGGCATTCGGCGCTAGCGCTTCCGCTATCTGTGAGATCTCCCGACCAATCCAGGAAAGCCGTTCGCGACCTTGGGAGTTGTCGGCCTCATGGCCGCACCGGCCACCGGCCTCAGCTGCGCCGAGCCGGAACCCGTGGACTGGTCGACCCGCCTGCCCGCCACCGACGCGTCCGTGATCGGGGCCCTCGAGTCGCTCAAAAAGGTGGAGGGTGATGAATACGCACGTGAACTGCTGCTTCAAGTACGAGTAACAGAACGCCTGGGCTCGCAGGTTCCCGCGTAGGCGACCAGGTCAGAGAAGCGGTCGTAGTCGCAGCCGACCCGATCTATCACGTAGAAAATGCCCTCAGTTGCCCGCGGCACGTAGTCCTCACCATCGGGGGTCGTACCGAACCGCCTCGCCCCACATCGGGGCAGGAGCCGGCGACAACCGTGTCCCATCAACCAAGGAGCGCCAGCACCGTCTGACCTAAACAACCGATCACCGAACCGCCGACCCCCGCCGTCGGGGTCATCGACGCGCCCGAACACCACCAAGAACGCGAAAAATCACCCCTTGACACGGCCCACTCCCTCATGAATGCCCGATTGATACTGGGCGGTCTCGGATCCGCGACAGCACTCGCGGAGTGATGTGGTGCGATCGCGATTCTGCCTGTCTGTGCCCGATGTACGATGTGAATCCGTTTCATCACAACAGGAATTATCTGAATGGCGCATAGGCAGACCGTGCTCATTGCTGGGGCGACGGGGAACGTTGGAGGAGGTGCTGCGGCTGCGTTGGCAAGGCGCGGCGCACACGTTGTGTTGCTCGGGCGCAAACACAAGACGTTGGAAGCCAGAGCGGATTCGATCCGCGCCGCGCTGTCCGAAGCCGGAATTGAGGACTCGGCCATTGAGACCTTGGCCATCGACTTCTCTGACATGGACTCTGTGCGGCTTGCAGCTACCGATGCCTTGAATCGCTTTCCGACGATCGATGGACTGGTCCTGTCCTCTGTCGCCCTAGTCCAGAATGGCCCGAATATCTTGCCCAACGGTCACGAGTTGATGTTTGCCACAAATGTCATGGGGCCGTTTCTGTTC
>CAXMRC010000152.1:0-5399 GCA_964195945.1 uncultured Gemmatimonadales bacterium | reverse complement strand
GACGTCATGGGCGCCGGCATTGGCACCGCCGGCGACGCTCACGGTGACCCCCGCTGCATCGGTCCACGCGGCCTCGTCGGCAACACCGTCGAGCGTGGGTGCATCCGCCGCTACCGAAACAAGGGCACCGTCCGGAGCTTCAAACGGCGCTTCGGTTGTCGTGGTGGGGGCTTCGGTTGTCGTGGTGGGGGCTTCGGTGGTGGTGGTGGTGGTGGGGGCTTCGGTGGTCGTGGTCTCTGCTACCGCCGCCGTTGTTGTTGTGTCGTCGCTGTCGCTGCTGCAAGCGGCAACGATCAGCGTAAATGCGAGGAGCAGTACAAACAGGCCCCCGCGCTTCTTCAATCCGTTCATGAATCGAACCCTTTCTACGGTTATGTCTGCTTCGCACCTACCGCGGCTGCAGCAGGTGGAGGCAGGAGACTCCGGGGTACCCTACGGGGCACACCGACCGCCCAGTAGGGCCTTTTGCCCGTATATCGACGATCTCCGATAGAGTCGGTCGCAAACCGGATGCACCCCCGCCCATAACGGCACCTATGGGCGGCCCGACCGGGGCGTGCAACACCACCCACATCATCGCATAGCGACACACCCAGCCGGATATGCGCCTTCAACGGCGGCGTTGGCTTGTGTCATACTTCAGCGTGATGATGTGCCGCTGAGAGGAGATTGGTGATGGTTTCGAAGGTATTGACAGACACACCAATTGTTGGAACGCCTGCGAGAGCGTACGGCGAGACCTATGTGGCTGGGACAGAACCGCTCGCCGACGGAGAGATAAGGGTCACAGTCATCGGAAGTGGCGATCCGTGGCCACGGAAATCCCAAGCATCCGGTTCTGTGGTGATCGAAGTCGGCAACCCCGAGCGGGACTTCTTCTTCTTCGATCTCGGCTCGGGTGCCCTGATGAACTTCACCGGGCTGCATCTCCCGGTAACGGGTACATCGAAAGTGTTCCTGTCACACCTCCACGCCGATCACATCGGGGATATCCCGGGCCTTCTTGGGAGCCTCGCCAAGATCGGTCGAGTGGACCCGGTCGAGATATGGGGCGGCAGTTCTGACGAGCCTGAGCTGGGTTTGGCGGCGTTCGTGGACCATATGACGAAGGCGCTGGCGTGGGACACTCGTTCCTTCAGAGGCTTCAACGCCACGACCGGTACAGCGGCGATCCCTCACGAACTGCCTTACGACCGGCCAGAGATGGTCTACGAACGCAATGGTGTCACGGTTTCCAGTTTCCCAGTGATCCATGCGCTCAATGGCGCTGTGGGCTACAAGATTGAGTATGCCGGACGCAAGGTCGTGTTCTCCGGCGACACTCGTCCATGCCAGTACGTTGTCGATGCCGCTCGGGGTGCTGATCTCTTGATCCATGAGTGTTTCCAGTCACCACGTGTCGCTGCCAAGGCGATGGGGCTGGACGCGGCCGTCGCAGCGAACCTGCTCAAAGGAGCGCACACGATCCCTGATCAAGCCGGCAAGGTCTTTGCCCTGGCTGAACCACGGATGGCTGCGCTGTGGCACCTTGACCTCCGACCGGGAGTCGACGCAGTGTTCGACGAGATAGCGTCGCATTACTCGGGGGCAGTCGTCGCTTCCCAAGACCTCACCGTCTATAACGTGACGGCGGACGCAGTTGTCGCCCGTCAAGCGTCACTTGATCCCGCTGCTCCTGTCCTCCATGGACCCAGTGCGCTAGAACGACATCTAGACGAGCCGAACCCGGCTCCGTCGTGGTGGGCCGATGTTCTGCTCGACTTCTAGAAGGTGACCCGCCGGATTGCCTCAGAAACCCGAAACAGACCCGCCCATATCGGGCACATATGGGCGGGTGATCGACTGAAGATGTGGGCTACCTTCTGGGCCAACTTGTTGAGAAGCCCCGAGCATTGTGCGCTCGGGGCTTCTGTGGTTGGGCCGTTTCGGGTCATGCCCAGGACTTTGGCATACAGCCGTCTGAGCAGTGTGCCACGCGTGGGATCGTGTATCTCTTCATGCTTCCGTTCTCCTTTCCAATAAGAACTTCTCTTGAATAGCGGGTCTCAACGATGGGGTTTGGTCGGAGGGACTGCGTCGCTGTCTTCACCGATGACTTGCCTGGCCCGTTCTTCGAGTCGCTGTTTGGCTTCGTTCACATCCTCGATGGCTTCTCGGAGCTGGTCGAGCTCTCCTGATCGCACCTTGATGCCTTCGCTGATGAACAGGGCGGCAGCTTCTGAACGGCTCCTGACGGCTCCGGTTGCGATCCAGAGGTCGAGTGTGTCGCTTGTGTCTTCGTCGATGCGAACCATCACGACCTGATCGCGGGCGGTTCTACCAATTTCGGCGACGGTTGTCTTCATGTCGCCTGTCAGACACATCACAGTGCAGTTGGCAAGGTCGTCGTCGCCCGCTAACCCGATGCGGAAGTCGATGCCATGGTCTTGGAGGGTCTTGGCTATTTCGGTGTATAGATCGGCCATGTGCTGAGTGTAATACACTTACGGATTACGTGCAAGGTGTAATTCTGTTGCCGCATCGACTCTGACGGTCGAGATCCACCCCGCCCATAGCGGCACATATGAGCGATCGACAGGGTGCGCAATTCGGTAGAGATGACTGCTGGAAGTCTGGATCGAAGGCGTCTGCTTCGAGATGAGTGTCGAAGAATGGGTTGCAGAATCTGGAAACTCATGTTGGCGAGGGGGAACTCCGAGAGGTTGTTCGGGCGCGGTAGTCGTGCAACAGCTGCCCGTTCACGGCAGTTTTCGGTTGATGTCCATCGCCAGGCGTCAGACAAGGCCCTGGTTCCGGGCGATCGCCGCAGCCTCCTTCCGTGACGAGACCCCCAGTTTCGCAAGGAGAGCGGATACGTGATGGTCGACAGTCTTGGGCGATACGAAGAGCCGCTCGGCAATGTCGGTGTTGGTCAGGCCGCTGGCCACGAGTTCGAGAACTTCGACTTGTCGTGGTGTGAGACCTGCTGGATGCGACCGGGTTTCCTTTCTTGGGCCCCGCGGAACGCCTTGGACGCCCATTCGGCGGAGTCGTTGACGCAGCTTCGCGGCGGCCGGGGCCGCTTCCAGTCCATCGAGGATTTCGAGCGCCTCGAGGAGGCGTGGCGGGTCTTCGCTGTCCATGAGTGCGATCGCCTGCTCATATACGCAACCGATTTGCGCCCACGCGTCCGCTGCTTCTGGCCAGCTTCCAGCGATCTGTTGGGCGTACGGCGTCTCCGGTCCTTGAAGCGGTTCGGTGGTGCCGGTTGCGCGCCACATCCAGAAGGCGAGCTCATCGGTAATCCACGGCTGTCGGGACGTCAACGCCAGTTGGTACGCGCCGGCGATCGCGGAGCCGATTCCCTGCAGATCGTCGCGCAGCCAGGCCAGTTCGGCTCGGGCAGCTGCCACCGGAGCGATCCTTTGGAGTTCGCCCGTCGGTTCGACGAGCCGCCAGGCTTCTTCGAGAGTCTTGTCGACTTCTGGTTGACCACGGCGGACATACAGCCTGGCCAAGGTGGCGAGGGCGGGCATGTTCGTGATCCCCGGTTCCTCCGGCCGGCCGAGCACCCAGAGAGCATCCCTCTCGGCCTTCGACCAATTGCCGCGCTCGAAACCCAAGCGGGCGCGCTCCGCGGTTATGTAGTAGATGGACCCAGCAAGCTCCCTACTCCAGGCATACGTCAGCCCCTCCTCGATGTAGCGCTCTGCTTTGTCGTACTGGCGGTAGTCGAGGGCGGTCCAGACGAGGTTGGCGTACGCCCGGCCGGCGTGGTCATCGAACTGTTCCCTGACCGAGATTTCGAGGCTTTCTTCGAGGAGGGCATATCCCTCCATGTTGCCAACGCGCAATCTCGTGCTGCCAAGGTTGTTCAGAGCGTGGGCGAGCGTGTCCTGATCATCGAGCTCTCGCGCCACGGTGATCGCCTTCGTCGCCCATGCCTCGGCCGCATCGGCTTGTTGGGCAAGCATGAAGACCTGCGCCAGGTTGCTGTAGGCCATCGCCAGCTCTTTCGATCGACGGACCGAGGTGAGCACCTCGACCGCAGCCAAGCCGGCTTCCACAGCTTCCTCGCTGTGTCCCAGCCACCAATGCAGTCGGGAGATCCATCGCAGCACATCCCCTTCTCGGATGGTGACGCCGAGCTCTCGCCACAGCACGAAGGCCCGTTCAGCCGCCGCCAGTGCCTTGACTGCTTCGTTCGTGAAGTAGCACTCAATGGCATAGTCGGTAAACAGCTGCGCTCGGTCCTCGACGGGGAACTCGGTGGCATATTCGACGGCGATCTGGAAGTGGGCCAGGGCCTCCCGGTGTGCTGCAGCAGCTGATGCTCGTCGCCCCGCCGCTGGCGCGTACCGGGCGATCGCAGCCCCGTCGCCAGCTTGGCGGGCATGGTGAACGATCCGGGCAATATCCGCGTTCCGACTCGCAAGGACCTCGATCGTGAACGCATTCAATGCTCGGCGCCGCGACGGCGTCAGCGACCCCTCCATGGCACCGCGCACAAGCTCGTGGCGATACCACGCGGCCGCACCGTCGAACTCGATGAGTCCGGCCTGGCGGCATTCATCGAGCGCCTCCGATGCGTACTCAGGAAACGCCTCGAGTAGCCAACGCTCGGTCTGACCCGGCACAATCGAGACCAACTCGGCTACTGCTCGGCCGGTCGCAGACAAACGTGAGGCTCGGGTTCGAACTGCGTCACGAACGTTGATGGGTACGTCGCCACTGGGAGCCATCAGCGCCTCTGTAACGAGGAACGGATTCCCCCGAGTCTTGGTGAACAGACCTTCGACGGAACCCGCGTATCCGGCCGCGGCCTCCTCGACCGCCGCTATCGACAGCGGCGCCAAATGGATTCGATGCACCGCGGATGCCGGCAGGTCTCCGACGACGAGCATCAAGGGATGGTCGTCCGGCACTTCCTCGTCGCGATACGTGAGGATCAGCATCGCCGGGATTCGGCCAATGCGCCGGCCCAGGAACTTGAGAACATCGAGGGTGGCTCCGTCAGCCCAATGGACATCCTCGACGATCACACCGGTCGCGCGGTTTCCATCGGCAAGCACATCGAGGACCGCGTCGAAGACCTTGCCGCGCGTCCCTTCAACTACGGCGTCCTTCAGGACACCGTCCACTTGGATCGCTATGTCGTGGAAGGGTCCGAGCGTCCGCGGTGTCGAGAGGTCGTCGCACGCGCCCCACAGGATGCGGGCATCGTCACGGTGATTGTGAGAAAACGATTGCACCAAGCGGGTCTTGCCGATACCCGCTTCGCCACCGACGAGGACAACGGAGCCGGAACTACGCCCGGCGTCCATGAGAGCGTTGTCCAGAACCTCAAGATCTGCCGCTCGTTCGAGAAGGTCCACATAGTGAGCGTACCGGAGTCGGCGCGGCGTGTCCCGGCAGCGGAC
>CAXMRC010000151.1:0-32189 GCA_964195945.1 uncultured Gemmatimonadales bacterium | reverse complement strand
CGCCGACACCCTCCTGGGCGCTCTTGCCCAAGCTGCCCCCGAGTTGGTCCCGGCGGCAAGCCAGGGGACGATGAACAACGTGCTCATCGGGAACGACGATTTCGCCTACTACGAGACGCTTGGCGGCGGACAGGGCGGTCGTCCTGGTCGAGCCGGCCAGTCCGGTATCCATACCGGGATGACGAACACCAAGAACACACCGATCGAGTCGCTAGAAGCGCACTACCCGTTCCGGGTCGTGCGCTACGGACTACGCACGGGTAGCGGAGGTGAGGGACGCTACCCGGGCGGTGAGGGCATCGTGCGAGAGATCGAGTTTCTCACCAATGCCGGGGTTTCATTGATCGGCGAGAGACGTCGCAATCAACCATGGGGGCTAGCCGGTGGCGGCAAGGGAGCCACCGGCGAGGATTGGCTGATCCGGCGTAACGGATCTCGAGAGCAGCTTCCCGGCAAGACCACATTTGAGGTGGCGTCGGGCGACCGGCTATTGGTGCTGACCCCCGGTGGCGGGGGCTGGGGGAGCTAGTAGTGCCGTGGTAGGAGGCATCCCGGCGTTAAGACTACGTAATTGATGGGACTTTCCCCGGGTCGTTATGGATCGGTCCACCTGGTTCAGATTCACAACGAGAAATCTGCTCTGTGCTGCGCTCGGTTTCCGATGATGTGGCCGACACGAAGCCAATACTGCAGAACTCGCTGCCGTCCCCCGAGCTTGCGGCTTGTCTAGAAGAGTTGCTTCCCGCCTATCCGGAACGATTCGTTGAGGTCGGACGCGCCCATATCCTGGACGACTACGGCGCGGGGACCAGTTTCGGCGATACGTTGCGGGTATTCAAGTTTCGACCATAGCTCCCGGGTACCATCACTCTTAGTGATCGCATTGGAGTGTCGATGTCGTTGGTGGTGGAACTTGAAGCGACTCTCGGACCGGACCGAGTTCGCTCACGGCCGCTCGAACTGCTCGTCTACAACAAGGATGCTGGCGTTACTACAGGCGAGGTAAGCGTCGCAGTTCTCCCCGAGACGACCCAGGAGGTAGCGGCGTGTGTCCGCGCCGCGAGGCGTCATAAGACCCCGGTTGTGGCTAGGGGCGCCGGCACCGGTTTGGCCGGTGGTGCCGTGCCTACCGAGCCCGCGCTTCTCGTTGTGTTGACGAGGATGAACGAGCTATGGGAAATCGATCGCCTCGCTCGCACCGCCTGGGTCGGACCCGGGCTCCTCAATCTGGATCTATCCCGGCAGGTTGACCACCTCGGTTTGCACTACGCCCCCGACCCGTCGTCACAGGCGGCATGCACGATCGGCGGCAACGTTGGAACAAACGCCGGCGGGCCGCATTGTCTTGCAGAAGGCACGACTGTCGCGCACATCCTCGGTGTCGAAATGGTCACCGCCGACGGTGACGTTGTGGTCTTAGGCGGTCAGGCGCCTGATCCGATAGGGCTTGATCTTCGGGGCGTAGTTGTTGGTTCGGAGGGAACCCTCGGAATTGTTACCAAGGTGTTGGTCAAGTTGACCCAGAACCCCCCCGCCGTCCGCACCCTCTTGATCACGTTTGACACCATCCAGGCGGCTGCTGCGACTGTCTCTGCAACCATCGCATTTGGGATTGTTCCCGCCGCGTTGGAGATGATGGACCAGCCGATGGTCATCGCTGTAGAGAGTTTCACTCACGGCGGTTTACCAGTAGATGCCGCGGCGGTGCTGATTGCTGAAGTCGTCGGTCTTGATGCTGGCGTCATCGCGGAAGCCGAAACCATTGCACGGATCGCTGGGGAGCAGGGAGCGACCTCGGTCAAGGTCGCAGCCGACGAGGCCGAACGAGCTCTGTTGTGGAAGGCGAGGAAGAATGCTTTTGGCGCCGTCGCCCAGGCCGCACCCGACTACTACCTCCACGACACGGTGGTGCCCCGGACCCGGCTTGTTGAGGTGATGACCAAGATCTACGAAATCGGAGACCGTTACGGCATCAAGATGCTCAACGTGTTCCATGCAGGCGATGGCAACTTGCACCCACTGGTTGCGTACGATGCGCAAGAACCAGGGAAGGTCGAACAGGTCAAAGCTGCGGCAGAGGAAATGGTTCGTGTGTCCGTAGCCGCGGGTGGATCTTTGACAGGCGAACACGGTGTCGGGCTCGAGAAGAGGGACCTGATGGGTCTGGTGTTCGATCCGATCGATCTCGATGCCCAGGCACGCCTGCGCGACGCTTTTGACCCCGATGGTCTACTCAATCCTGGCAAGGTGCTGCCCCGCGGATCGCGGTGCTTCGACTACGGCATCGCCGATCTTCCCGAGGAGGTGCGGTAGCTGTGCTGAAGAGCGAACTTGCTCGGCTCGCCAAGGGTCTATTGGCCGATCCCATCCCCGGTGCGCCGGCTGCCGAGTTCACCATCGCTCCGCCCACGCAGGAAGAAGCAGCCAAGGTGCTCCGCTTTGCTTCTGATCACCGTCTCCAGGTGCTGTTCTGGGGGGCAGGCAGCCACCAGAGCATGGGGCACAAGGTCACCCCTGATCTGATTATCAGTACGTTCCGTCTCGATCAGGTCATCGACTGGCAGGCCGAAGACCTGACCATCGTCGTACAGCCGGGTGTGCTTGTCGCCGATCTCGAGGCGCAACTGCAGCAGCGGGATCAGACCGCGGTCCTCCCCGAAACGCCGGGGGCAGCGACCGTGGGCGGCACAATTGCCGCAGGATTGTCGGGCTGGCGGCGGCTGCGCTACGGGCCGACACGAGATCGCATGCTCGAAGTGAAACTGGCCACCGGTGATGGCCGTCTGGTGAGAGGGGGAGGTCGTCTGGTCAAGAACGTCACGGGCTACGATCTACCCCGCCTCGCCACAGGATCGTTCGGAGCACTTGGTCTTATTACCGAGGTGTGTCTCAAATTGTGGCCTCTTGCCGTCGAGAGAGCGATGCTCACTGTCGACGATGCGGACGCCGCTTTCGCGGCTGCCTACCGTCCCTACGCGGTGATTGAATCCAACGAATCTTCCGTTGTCTATCTGGCAGGGTCTGCGGAGGAGATCGCCGCACAGGCCGACCGGATTGGGGGCGACCTGGTTTCCGGCCATCGTTGGCCCGACCCAATTCCCGCCAGAACGGAAATGATTTTGCGGGCGCCAGCCAGTGCGGTGGGTCTCTTTGTTGGTGTGCTCCGAGGGCTTGACGTCTCGTTCCAGGCAGCTCATGGCGTCGGTGAGATCCGCTTTGGTGCCGACGAAGCCGCGACCGAGGAGATCGGTTCGCTGCGTACGACCGCTGAGTCGATGGGAGGGGCTCTCGTCGTTGGGCGGGCGCCGGAGGAATTGGCGATCGATCCATGGGGGACACCCCCCGGGTCGATCGAGCTACAGAGAAGGGTCAAGGCCGCGTTTGATCCCATCGGCATTGCCAACCCCGGCAGACTCCCCGGAGGAGTGTGATGGTTTCAGAGAAGGTTCCGACGAAGGCTCAACTCGATGCATGCGTTACATGCGGATTGTGTCTTCCGCACTGTCCGACCTTCCGTCTGACCGGTGACGAGGTCGCCTCGCCACGGGGTCGGCTCACGGCGATGGGTGCGATTGCTGACGGTGTCCTGCCAATCGATGAAACCTATGCGGAAATGATGTCGTTCTGTCTGCAGTGTCGCGCTTGCGAGGCGGCATGTCCGTCTCTGGTTCCCTTTGGTCAGATGATGGAAGGAGCAAGGGCGCAGCTAGCCAAGGATCGACCGACGACGGCCGGGCGGTTGCGTCGCTTTCTGGTTGGGCGCGTGCTGAACATGAAGTGGTTGCTCGCACTAGTTACGAGCGGCATCGGCATCGTGCAACGCCTTGGGGTTGTCCGACTGCTCCCCAAAAAGCTCCGCCTCGTCAGGGGCCTTCGTCCGCAACGTGTCTTTCCTCACTCTGTCGTCGGGGTGCACGATGTCACCCCCGCGGAACCGGCAGGCTCAATTGCGCTGCTCGCTGGGTGTGTAATGGACGAGTGGTTCCCCGATGTCCACGATGCAACGCGCGGCGTATTGCAGATGGCGGGGTTCAAGGTACATAGCCCGGAGAGTCAACAGTGTTGTGGTGCCCTAGCTGCCCACGAGGGCGCAGCCGGTGACGCAGCGAGAATGGCACGGAGGAATGTTGCGGCCTTCGAAGGGTTTGACTACGTGGTTGCGGACGCGGCAGGCTGCTCCGCCCACTTGAAGGACTACGGCGAATGGGCCGACGGTGGATCTTCGGTTGCCGATAGAACGCGAGATGTCACCGAATTGGTTGCCGAGCTCATCGGAGATGGGCGGCTTCCGCAATTGCCGCGGGGAGCAGGCGAAGTGGCGATCCATGACCCGTGCCACCTGCGTCACGCACAGCGAATCATTGAGGAGCCGAGAGCGATTGTGCGTGCCGCGGGGTTCATTCCGGTTGAAATTGATCCAGACGGTCTGTGTTGCGGGGCTGCCGGTCTCTATATGGTCTACGAACACGACGCCGCGGAAGAGCTTGGGGTTCGGAAAGCTGCCCAGATTCGGGCGGCGGGGCCGACCACGGTGGTTTCTGCGAATCCCGGGTGCGAGATACAGCTGCGTGCCCATCTCGACAAGGGATACCGGGTCCTTCATCCAGTCGAGCTGTACTGGGAAGCGCTCAATAGCACCGCCCTCGAGTGAGCCTAGAGCGGTCGTTCGTAGACGATCATCGGGTGCAGCTCACAGCTTGACTGTTCGAGGGCGGCGACTAGCCAGTCAACGTCGGGAACGGTTATCTGGAGGTGATCCGCTCGGGTCTCGAACGCGAGGTCGACCAGTGACCGGACCATGTCGCTCGCGTCATCGGGGCCGCATTCGAGCCAGCCGACGCGCAGGCGGTCGTCGTCGCGGCGAGCATTGGCCCACCCCGCCTGCGATGACCAGAGGCCGCCGTCCCTTGCCATTCCTTCGAGTTGGGCAGCGGTGAGCTGAGCCCACTTCCATTGGTGGGCATAGAGACCGCGGGATGGGCTCACCAGGGGACCTGACCGCCATGACACCCACGCGGGCAGTGCTTCCGAAGAGTGCGCTAGTGCGAGCTTGCGGCGTGCTTTGGCTCGTCTTCCACCGTTGGTGGATGTGGTTGGTTTTGCGTTCTCGATGGCGCGGCTTGCGACCACCCACGTTCCTCGAGCCGTGAATCCGCCTTTTTCGACTTGACGCTGCGCCGGCGTGTTCCACGACTCCGTCACCAATCGGGCCACCTGAGCGTCACGCTCTTTGGCCCATCTGATGAGTCGATCTCCGATTGCGGACGCGATGCCTTGGCGTCGCCAAGGATCGCTCACCCGTGCTCCTTGTAGCCACAGTTCGTAGGTACTGATCATGAGTCCCCGACCCACGGCTATGGCATCGTCGTTGTCGTCAACGGCAACCATGACGTGCCCGTCCGGATCGACCAACCAGCTGGGAAGGACCTCGACGATGTAGTCGCCCCACTCAAAGGTGTCAGCTGTGAACCCGGCGATCGTGTCGAGATCATCGGGGCGAGCAGGACGGATAGAGAAGCTCATAGCTTGAGACTAGGACTAGAACCCGTCAGGTCGGCCGTCCTAGTAGGCAGCCAGGGCTCGGGCCTCTTTGATGATGCCGTCGACTGATGGGAACACCTGCTCTTCGAGAGTGGCCGAATAGGGGAATGTCGGAATTTCCGGCGAGCAGTAGCGGCGGATCGGTGCGTCGAGCCAGTCGAGCGACTTCTCTGCGATCTGTGCCGCGATCTCAGCACCGAACCCACCGAACTTGGTGTCCTCGTGAACGATGAGGACTTTGCCGTTGCGCCGAACGGCGCGTTCGATGGACGGCCAGTCGAGAGGTCGGATCGATCGCAGATCGAGGACTGAAGCCTCGATGCCTTCCGCATTGAGCCTATCGGCCGCCTCAACCGCAAAGTGGGCCATCGTGCCGTAGGCGATGATCGTCAGGTCATCGCCGACCCGCCGCAATGCAGCTTTTCCGATGGGAACTCGATGCGGGCCGGCGGGAACAGGGCCACTAGCAAGCCGATACAGCTTCTTCGGCTCCAGAATCATCACCGGATCAGGATCTTCGATGGCGGACCACAGGAGCCCCTTGGTGTCGGCTGGTGTTGATGGAATCACAACCTTGAGGCCTGGAATGTGTGCGTAGAACGCCTCGATGGACTGTGAGTGATAGAGCGCTCCGTGGATCCCTCCACCGTATGGAGTCCTGATTACCAAAGGACAAGACCACCGGCCGTTGGTTCGATACCGGAGTTTGGCGACTTCCGACAGGATCTGGTCAAACCCGGGGTGGATGAAATCTGCGAACTGAATCTCAGCGATCGGACGCCCTCCGGCTGCGCCAATGCCAACGCCAACGCCGATGATCAGCGCCTCGGCCAGAGGAGTGTTGAAGCTTCGACCGTGACCAAACTTGTCGGTTAGGCCGACGGTTGCCTTGAAGACGCCGCCTTTGGGGTCACCAACGTCCTCGCCAAAGATCGACGTGTCGTCGTACTCTTCGAAGATCTCGTGGAGGGTGGTGTTGATAGACGTGATCATGTTCATTGTCTCGCCGACCGGATCGGGCTCCGGTGCGGTAACGGCCTCGACTGGAACGATCGGGTTGCCGTAGACGTTGGATTCCCAATCCAGGGCTTCGGGCGCGGCGTCGGCCGCTTTGAGGGCGGTGGCGACCTCGTTGGTCACTTCTTCCTCGATCTGGACTTCGATCTCTTCACCGAGAAGACGGGATTCGACCAGGTACTGCTTGAGCACAAGGATCGGATCCTTGCGACGCCACAACTCGACCTCTTCCGCTGATCGGTATACCTTGTCGTCATCATCTGAGGTGTGTGCGTAGTAGCGATAGGTCTTGGCTTCGATGAGCGTCGGCCCCTCGCCGGCTCTAGCTCTTTGCACAGCCGCCGCCATGACGCCGTACACCGCAAGCACGTCATTGCCGTCTACTTCGACGCCGGGCATTCCGTAACCGACCGCACGTTCCGCCACGGTACCGGCCACCTCTTCTGCGGCGGGTACCGAAATGGCATAGAGGTTGTTTTCAACAACGAAGATAATCGGGAGTTTGTGGACACCCGCAAAGTTCATTGCCTCGTGCCAGTCACCCTCTGATGTGGCACCCTCGCCGGACGACACCATGACGACGCCGGGCTGCCCGGTGCTCTGCAGGTGGTATGCGATCCCGCACGCATGCGGGAACTGGGTAGCGATGACAGACGAGTGAGAGAAAATCTTGAGGTCCGGATCGCTCCAATGGTTTGGCATCTGGCGACCAGAATTGGCTGGGTCGGAGCCCTTGGCGAACACTCCGAGGAACAGGTCTTCGACGGTTGCGCCCATAGCCAGGTTGAAAGCGACATCGCGGTAGTAGGGGAGGCTCCAGTCCTTTTCCGAATCGAGTGCGAAAGCCACTCCGATCTGGGTTCCTTCGTGTCCGGCCACTGACACGACGAACGGAATTCGTCCTTGGCGGTTGAGTGCCCACACGCGCTCATCGAACTTCCTGGCGAGCAGCATCTTTCTGTACATGTCGATCAATTGATCATCGGATAAGCCGAGAGCATTGTGATCCCTGACGTTGTCTAATTCCAACATGCCGTCTCCTTCTACGACGCGTGGCCGCGCCGTTTCAGATTGATGCTGCCGATGCTCGTAATTCGTTCCTCTGCCACCTCGATGGCCGCCGTATTTGGGTTGATGCCGCGCTGCTCTGCGGCATCGAGTACCTGATTGACATTGTCATAGATGTGGTCGATGGCGTCGACCGCACGCTTCCAGTTGTAGCCGTGGAGTTCATCAGCGATGTTGATGATTCCACCCGCATTGACGACGAAGTCCGGGGCGTACAAGATTCCCCGTTCGCCCAACCGATCGGCCTGGCTCTCGCTCTCGAGTTGGTTGTTGGCAGAGCCAACAACGGCACGACACTTGAGCCGCTCGACTGTTGCTGCGTTGAGGGCTCCTCCCATTGCACATGGAGCGAATACGTCACAGTCAACGTCAAATATCTCGTCAGAGGCAACCGGCACCGATCCATGGCGCGCCACCACATCTGCGACAGCTGCGGAGTCCACATCCGCGATGATTGTTTTGGCTCCCGCCTTGGTGAGACGTTCAACGAGGCTGGCACCGACCTTGCCGACACCTTGGACGGCGACAGTTGTCCCAGAAAGGTTGTCGGTGTCCCAAATGTGTTCGGCGACAGCTCTGATCGCCGCCATCACGCCCCTAGCCGTGGCCGGTGACGGATCCCCGGATCCACCGTGGATGTCAGGAAGGCCGGTGACCCATTGGGTTTCGCCGGCGATCGTGATCATATCGGCGGTAGTGGTTCCCACATCTTCGGCAGTCACATAGCGGCCGCCGAGAGAGTCGATGATCCTTCCGAATGCTCGGAACAATCGTTCGGATCGCAACGTGGCAGGATCCCCGATGATCACCGCTTTGCCGCCACCGAGATTGAGACCAGCGGCGGCGGACTTGTAGGTCATCCCCTTGGCGAGTCGGAGGGCGTCCCGCAACGCTTCCTCTTCGGAGGCATAGGGATAGAAACGAGTCCCGCCGAGAGCGGGACCGAGTGCAGTGGAATGGATAGCGATAATCGCTTTTAAGCCCGATAGCGGGTCATGGCCGTATAGGACTTCTTCGTGGGTGTCGGAGGCTATTGCCTCGAATACTCCCAACAGGTGCTCCTTTCCGGACAGCGTGTACTGGGCGCGCCCTGGTCCCCGGGTTTCTGAATTCTAGTGGATTGCGGCGGTTTTGAACTCGTGCGGTTGCTCACAACGTCGGGGCCTTTGTCCTTCACTGCCGGTAGGATCTGCACATGATTGTTTCGGCCTTTCTGCGCTCCTATCTCCCTCAAGCGAGCCTGCCTCGCTATAAACAGCATTCGGGCCCTGCTGTTGGCTTCCTGCGCGGCGATGACCATTTCTTGTGGAGGGAACCGGTAACCGATGACGCATTCTCGGTCAGGTGGGGTGGCGAGACCTATGTGTGCCCCCGTCACTCCCGGCTGAGGATGCTTGAGGGTGTTCTTGCCTTTAGTAACGCGTTTCCCGAAACGGGGCTGATTCCGCAGCCTCAGCTTATGGACGCCAGCACCCAGCTGGAGGAGCTGCGCAGCCGGTCCTCATCGATGCGGTCATATATTCTGACTTCTCCGTGGCACGTTCCAATTCGCTGGTTTGCTGCCTTCCTCCATGAGGAACGCGAGATGTACAGCCATGAGGGAATCACCTCGCTGCGCTACAGAGCCTTGCTCGGTGACGCTCAAGAACGCGTCGAGCGAGCAGCACAGATTGTCGATGGTGCCGGATTCGATCAGAGCGTTGTAGGCCAGATTCGAGCACTTGAATCGTGGTTGGAGGGTTTCCCCGCACACGGCATGTTGGAGCTTGACTACGCCAGTGTTGGCGAGCAGTTCTCAGCAGCGGACCTGGCGCTTGACGAATCAGTGGCGGAGACGGCAGCGAGCCTGCTGGCTTTGGAGCAGGGCAACTTCGACGAGGCCGGTTTGTTCTACGGGAATGTGGCTCGCCGGTGGGGGCGTTTCCAGTCGCTGGCTTTTGTCAACTAGTGGTGTGTCGCACCACTGAGCGCCCGCAGCATCTTGCGGTCATCCGCTCCTAACCGGGGTTTGGTGCCGCTACGCTCGCCGCATGACTGCCCAACCAGACTCGAGTTCCGCACTCAGTTCCGAGATCCGTCTTCTGGGGAATCTGTTGGGCCAGACGTTGGTGCGCCAGGAGGGTGCCCACCTTCTTGAACTAGTGGAGCGAGTCAGGGCGCTTGCCAAACAGGTCAGGAAGGCAGAGGTCGATGGGGATCCAGCCGCACCGAGGACCCGGCTGCTTGAGATACTGAACGGGCTCGACCTCAAGACGATCATCTCGCTGGTCAGGGCATTCACGACCTATTTCTACCTGGCAAACGTTGCCGAGCAGACCTATCGATTGGACCATGAGGCCAACCATAGCGAAGGACAGCAAGGGACTCTCGCCGGCACCATCGACCGGGTCATGGCCGACCAGAGCGCCCTATCGCTGGTGCAGGGTGTAGTCGACAAACTCGAGGTCCGTCCGGTATTCACGGCCCATCCGACGGAGTCTTTGCGACGGTCGATTCGCACCAAGATTGTGCGTCTTGCCGAGCTCCTCGAACAGCGAGCCGACCCTCGTATCAGCGACTCGGCACTCGCCCGTACCCAGCGCTACGCCGCCGAGCTGATTGATCTCATCTGGCAGACCGATGAACTGAGAAGGGAGCGCCCGACCCCGATAGATGAAGCGCGCACTGTGCTCGATTACTTCGACGAAATCTTTCGGGACGTTGCTCCGGATCTGTTTGACGAGCTCGAGTTCCAACTTCAGCGCACCGGGGCGACGATGGCGTTGGAAGCTCGCCCTCTCCAATTTGGGACCTGGGTTGGGGGCGATCGGGATGGCAATCCGTCGGTTACCGCGGCGACCACGCTCGCGGTGCTCGAGGTTCAACATGAGCATGCCTTGCGGGAGTTGATCGCCGCCGTCGAAGAACTGTCCACAGAACTCAGCCCTTCGGAGAGGCTAGTTGCGATCAGTGACGAGTTGGCAGATTCGCTGGCCCGCGACTCCGGGCTCATGCCCAAGGTCCATCAGCGATTTAGCCAGCTTTCGGCGGGTGAAGCCTATAGGCAGAAGTGCGCATACATTTATCAGCGCCTGCAGAGCACGAGGCAACGCATTGGCGATGGTGCTCCGCATCAGCCTGGGCTCAACTACGCAACGTCCGGCGACCTGCTCGAGGAGTTGGCGGTGATGCATCGCTCTCTCGAACAGGGCAGAGGCACCCTCGTTGCACACGGCATGTTGAAGCGTCTCATGCGCAGGGTTGCGGCGTTCGGATTTCACCTGGCAACGATGGATATCAGAGAGCACGCAACGAAGCATCATGCGGCATTGACGGACCTCTACTCGAGGCTCGGCGAGGAAGGCTATGTCTCCCTTGATCGCGAAGCCCGCCTTGTTCGATTGGATAGAGAGCTAGCCGGCCGTCGCCCGCTGGCGCCGACCGCGACCGTCCTCCACGGCGAATCACGGAGAACGGTCGAGACGTTCCACGGTATCCGAGAGGCTCTGGATCGCTTTGGTGCAGCGGTCATTGAGAGCTACGTCATTTCCGAGACGCGGGGGGCTGATGATGTGCTCGCCGCCGTCGTTCTGGCTCGTGAGGCTGGTTTGATCGATCTTCGTTCGGGGATAGCCCGGATCGGGTTTGTTCCGCTATTCGAGACAATCGACGAGGTGCGTAGAGCAGGTTCGATCCTTGATCAGTTGCTGACAAGCGAGCCGTACCGAGCCGTGGTTGCGGTGCGGGGAGATATCCAAGAGGTCATGCTCGGCTATTCAGACTCCAGTAAACACGGCGGTCTGGCGACCTCGCAATGGGAGCTGTACCGGGCCTCACGGTCGTTGCGCGATGTGGCTCACAGTCACGGCGTAGAGCTTCGCCTGTTCCATGGCCGTGGTGGCACCGTGGGGCGGGGCGGCGGTCCCACGGGTGAGGCGATCATGGCTCAACCTTGGGGAACGATCGACGGTCGGATCAAAATCACCGAACAAGGCGAGGTCATCGCTGACAAGTACGGTCTCCCTGAATTGGCTGCCACCAACCTCGAGGTGCAGTTGGCGGCGACCCTCGAGGCGTCCTTGTTGCACCGCAGCTCGCGCCAGCCTGATTCTGTCCTCGATGATTGGGACCAGACCATGGACACCGTCAGCCAAGCTGCGTATCGCAGCTACCGAAAGCTGATCAAGACGCCGGGTCTTGTTGACTACTTCCTCACCTCGACACCGGTCGAAGAGCTAGGTGCGATGAACATCGGTTCGCGTCCGGCGCGGCGGCCAGGGGGTGGCGACGACAACGTTGGCCTTGACGGTCTGCGCGCTATTCCCTGGGTATTTGGGTGGACCCAGTCTCGACAAGTTGTTCCTGGCTGGTTCGGCGTCGGCTCTGGATTGGCTGCCGCTCGTTCGGGAGGAGGCAGCGGAGCCCTTGAGTTTATGTACCAGGAGTGGACGTTCTTCAGAGCCTTTATATCGAACGTCGAGATGACGCTATCCAAGACCGACCTCACGGTCGCTGCACAGTACGTGGGCTCTCTGGTCGCTTCCGAACACCGGCACCTATTCGATGTGATCAAGGCCGAATACGAGTTGACGATCGACGAGGTCCTGCGGATTACCGGTGACGATGAGCTGCTCGATCGCCATCCGGTCCTGAAGAGGACCCTTGCGATTCGTGACACGTATCTTGACCCAATTAGCTATCTCCAGGTCTCGCTGTTGGAGCGAGCACGGTCCGGAGACGATCAGGATCCCGATCTGCGGCGAGCGCTTCTGCTGACGGTGAACGGTCTTGCGGCCGGTTTGCGTAACACCGGCTGACCGGAAGCTCCCACTGTCATCGGAGTTGTTCATGACTCAAGGTTCGGTGTCGCCGTGGCCCGCAGTGGGTGCTTGTTAGACAAGGCGAACAGAATTGGGCTCAAAACGCAACCACTGTCCGTAGTGTGACGAACGCGATAAATCGTCGAATGGGTACCGAGAGAAATGTTCCTCGATCTTGATATCACTGCGGAGGGTCAAGCAGACGTCCCGCCGGAGTGGGCGGCCTACATAACTGCAACAAGAGATGGCTTCCAGGTTGCGAGCGAGCAAACCGGAGGCGTTGAGGTGTTCCTCTATTGCGGTGCATCGGTTGCCGCGGTTGCTACAAATCTCGGAGAGCTGCTCGACCGCCTGCGGGAGAAGGGGATCATCCCGGCGTTGAGCGCATTTGGTATCAGCTCGCTGCTCCATCACGGTTTTGTCCCGTTGCCTCATTGTGAGTACGAGGGCACCTACTACCTGTCGGTGGGCGACGTTGCACACGTATTCCGAAGCGATGGAGCCCCGTCTGTTGATCTGAGCCACGACTTTCCATGGCTTGTGGGTAAGTCTCGCAAAGACTCCGTTCCCGACCCCGCGATGCTGCTGCATTTGTTGACCGCGGCGACAGAGCGTAAGGCGGCAGAGGCTGGAAACAGTGGTTTTCTCATGTTGAGCTCCGGCAAGGACTCCCAAGCTGTGGCTTTGGCGCTTGCTGAGGCCGGCCTCACCTATATCCCTAGCGTGACGTTCAGTTCTGGGGCAGAGGACCCGGAGCCTCCGGTGGCGGCGGACGTGTGTAGAACGCTTGGCTTGGACCACGTCGTGGTAGAGATGCCACGCACACCGTCCGATGTCGCAAGGATCCTGACCACGTTCTTTGAGTCTTCGGCGCGCCCCGGGGTGGATCTATCTCAGATTCCGTATGTGTTCGCGACTGCGGCAGCTACTCCAACCTCGGGGGCTGTCTTTGACGGTGGAGGAAACGATGCCTTCATGGGATACCCGGTAACGGGCAAATGGTTGGCCAAGGTCCGATTCAGGATGCGGGGGAAGGCGCTGGTAGATGTGGCTCAGAAGTTATTCCCGGTGGACTCTCCCCTCAACTATGTGGCGCGAACTCGCCCCGAAACCACGTTCCCCGGTCGGACCATCCGATTCCACGAGAGCCGGTCCTTTATGCCAGGTGCGGTTGATACTCGTCCTTTCTGGCGTCGTGTCGAACGCGAGACGGCACATCTCGACCTGATCGATCTCTTCGGGGCCGTTGGCGAGCGCCACGTCGGGTACGGCGCATCGATGAAAAAGCACGTGCTCGCCGCAAATGCAATCGGGATGGACGCGTCCCTACCCTGGTGCGACAGCGAACTAGCGGACTACTACTTCAATCTGCCCGAGCGATATCGGTATGACCTCAAGACAGGTGAGAACAAGGTGTTGCTGAGAAGGATGTTGCTTCAGTACCTCGACTACGACGCCAACAAGATCGGCAAGCACTACTTCGGTTTCGCCGGTGCCAAGTTCGTGATGGACAACAAGGATTACATCCGGTCCGAAATCGAAGCGTGCTCATTGTGGGACACCACGGGTTTGGACCTGGTGCGTGCCTGGCTGGACAAGGTCGGGTCGCGTCCCCTGCTCTATCACTCAATTCTCACCGTATTCATGGTGTCGGGATGGCACAACCACAGCCGATTCCTCACCCCGAACCGAGTACTGGTTGGTCAACAGAGCACCGGTGCCTGAATTGTCGGCGCCAGGAGACCAACCTATGCCGTCGACTCGCGTTGTCGCGGTATCTCTGACCTATCCGGCGGCGACATCGCGTGAGAGCCCATTGGGCGTGTGGTTTGCCAGTGCCCTCAACGCTTCAGCCTTGGACGAGCTGGTCAATGCCATTGACCCTGGGTCGGCAGGCGATGCAATGGTGGGTCGATATCGGGACGCCAGCGTCGTATTCGTTGCAATTGCGGACGGTGTCGCCACCGGTGTCATTGGCTGGAAGGGTTTGATGGCTCTCAACGAGGTGTACTACGCCGGTCTCGCCGCCGGAGGCTGGTGTGTTTCCGACCACTTCAAGAACGCAGTTGCCTCGATCCCGGTGGCCGATCGAGCGATGTCTGACGATGCGTTGCTCCAGCACTATCTGAGCGGCGCTGTGTTCGACAGGCATACCTATGCACGTGGGGTAAACCGCCTGGCCAACGGTGATCGTGTTGACATTGATATTGCCACCCGTTCCACATCTGTCCGTATATTTGATCGGCACCGCTCGATTGCTGTCGATGAACCTGTTGCACTTCATCTAGATCGGCTCGATGCCGCGCTTGAAGACGTCCTGGTTCCCGTTCGCACAACTGAGAACGTTGGCATCGGGTTCTCTGGCGGCGTCGATTCGACTCTTCTGCTCAGCTACATGGCCGAGTCGGGTGTTCCAATCACGATGGTTCCTGACACACCTGAGTTCGGGAATGAAACCGAGTATGCAGAAGAGGCGTCCCAGCTTCTCGGCAGGTCGATCGAGAAGATGGAAGTCCGTGAGGTCGACTACGTGTCTCTGTTTGAGAAGGCGATCGACGCCGCAGCCATGCCACTGTGGAGCACGGTGACGCCGGTGCTTGCCGAGTTGTTCGAACACCGCTCGTCCGTGTTCCTGGTGGGGGAGGCGGCTGACAGCGTTTTCGGTTCAGGCAGAGGGATCAGACGGGTGTCGTCGGCGTTCTCTGGGAAGCCGGCGCGGGCTCTGCTCGATGCCCTCGAACACATACCGGGTTCCGTTGGGCGTCGTGCGGCACAGGTGGGCGGGTACGCGGAACTCTTTGGCAGGCCTACCGAGTCTCCCGATGGCTATGCGGCCAGAACCCTTGAGTTCTATGGCGACAACTCGATCGCCTATCAGATGTTCGGCGACAACGCCGTTTCTGAGTACCTGGCGGCAGGGATTGCAGGGGTGACCGATCGTGTCGAGATCGAAGTTCCCGAGAAGGATCGCTTCTTTCGCCACATTGAAATCGCCGCATGGCGCAACATCTTTTCCGACCTGGCGTTGCACGGCAATCATGCTGCGCAGGCTCTTGGCAAGCGCCAGGTGCAACCCTTCTCGAGCTGGCGAGTTATCTCCGAACATCTGAAGATCCCGGCTCGCGACAGATATGTGAAAGGCCTAACCGGCAAATGGGTGCTCAAGAATCTGCTGACGCGACGAGTTCCGGATTACAAGGCGAACAAAAGGAAGCTGGCGACTGGACTCCCGTTTGACCGTTATTACCGGAATGGGCCTCTCACCGGCATATGGCAGAAGTATGCGATTCCTGATGCGATTCCGGCCAACCTTCGTGGTCCACTCGTCGAGACTCCGTCGGCGGTGACATGGAACGCAATCAACCATTCGATCTGGGCTGATCGGATCGCAACCAACTCGACGCTGCAGCCTCACGCCGCCGCAATTGATCGGCGATGGCCTATCGGCTAGGTCCGACACTTGTCCGCGACGTCAGGAACGGATTCTCTGCCTTGATCGCTGGCCATCGTCGTAGTGCCTTCTGAGCACTGACCGGTACCAGGCGACTTGTATTACATCCCGCACGGCGATTCCGAGCGGCCTGGCAAACGATTCGGTGGTGTGGGTGGTCAGTGCAACCAGCATGAGAATTGGGCTTGTGATGATCGCGATTCCTGCCATCGGCCGCGCCTTTTGCGCTCCCAGTAGTTCGTTGACATCGAGGTACATGGCTGCGGTCGTGATGTTGCTGACGATGGTTGCCGCGACGAGCCATGGCACGACGTAGGCGGCCGGGACCAGGTATTGCATCGGGTTCAATGCCCACGGCGTTGCCGCGGCCCCGAGATACACCAGGCCACCTCCGGCCATGAGGATGAGGTACACACGACTCGTGTGCCGTGCCGCGTCGACGTCGCGCTTCATGGCGGCTTCCATGGCCCGGGGCGACAGCACTGCGGTAAGACCCGTCGCAAGAACAAGTACAGGTTGTGCCACGACGCGTGCCGCTTCGGTGTAGCCAAGCACTTCAGCGCCGGCGTAAGCGGTGATGATCGCTGCCACGGCAAAGTGGGCGAGGGACGGGACCATTGCTTGGGTCAGGAGCCAGCGCCCCTGGCGCGCCAGTGCCCAGAATTGAAGCGGCTCTTCGAGCGGTTTCTGATGGAGTACATCACCGAGGATGATTCCGGCCGTCAGTGACAACGCGTTGGCAATCGCCAACGACCCGAACGGCATTATCGCTATCGGAGCGTCGAGGAGAAGCATCACTCCCAGGCTGGCGATCACGCCGAACAGCTGGACGGCGGAGACGGCTGCGGCCTGCCACGAAAGCTCGGCGATATGGAGCAACCGACGCATATGGTCTTGAAGCGGTGACAGCACGGTGGTCATTGCCGCAGTTATCGCGAGTCCCCACACAACTTCCGGATCAGTGAGGGAGTTGGCAAATAGCGCCGCGGCAACGATCGCCAACGTTCCTACGACGGAGGCGCGCAGCCCAAGTTTCAGCGTGTCTCGGGCTCGCCGCATCCGGTCGGCTATCGGAAGCGAAACTGCATTGACCTCGGCGGGAATGAGCAGCAAATCCCAGGGGAGAACTACCCCGAGCCCGAATGCGGTGAAGAAGATGGCGTATACACCACGGTCGACTGCGCTGAACATGGTGACCGCTGCAAGACCCGCGGCAAACGTAGCCAGCGACGCAAAGGCGGCATCGGCGACACCCGCCGGCAGCCGCTTTGCTGTCCCGCGACCGGATTCAACCTTGTCCTGAGCTTCGTCCACTTGCGATTCTGTCCGTGTAACGCGGACAACCCACCCTCACCATCGAAAGTACTGGCGGCCATCGTATCGAATCCAACTGTCGGCGACCTGCAACCATGCTGCATCGTTGGCTAGAGCTGAGGACGTGGAGAGTCAGTCCGTCGCGGAGCGCCACGCCGTACGCAGCTTGGTCTTTGACCCAGTATGGAGAATGGCGCCGCGATAGATGCGGCCGCCGAGCTTGATCAGTAGCGCCGTGGTCAGAACGATTAGCAGCACTGAGGTCATCACCTGCCACAGGGGAACCACCGATGTGGTCGACCGGACAGCCATAACCATTGGTGACCACAGCGGCACAAACGAAGCTACCTCAGCGATCCAGTTTCCCGGCTCGAGTAGCGCTAATTGCCCAAGGAAGAAACCTGGCAAGATCAGGAGCACGGGAAGCATCGCGACACCTTGCATGTCCTCCTGGCGCGATACGGTCGCCCCGAGCGCTCCGTACATGAAGCTGTAGAAGGTGTAGCCGAGCAGGTACCACAGGATCAGTAATCCGAGAGTCTTGAGGCCGATCCCGGTGAGGTCCACATCGGCAATGTCGACCAGGGTCACCGCGATCAGGATGGCCCCGCCGAGCGCGAGGATCTGAATCAGGCCGAGCAGGCCGATGCCGAGGACTTTCCCGGTTAGCACTTGGGTCGGTTTCACCCGCGACAGGACTACTTCGACGACTCTTGTCTGTTTCTCTTCCATCACACCCATCATGACGAACTGGCCGAACATGAGAATGGAGATGTAGAGAAGAAGCAGGCCGACAAGCGCGGCGCCCTCGCGAGCCCTGTCCTCTTCTGTCTCAGACGGTTCGATGGTGCGCTCGTTGAATGACACGGGGTAGAGCAATTCACCAACCTCTTCGGGCGACAACCCCAGTTCCCCTGCAACGACTTGCCGCTGGGCGGTGGCGACACCCCCGGTGAGTGCCGCGGAGAGCCGGAGTGACGATTCCTCTCGGAAGATGATCTCGTCGATACCGTTGAGGACAGCATCGATCTCACCGTCAGTGATGGCTTGCTCTGCTGCAGCCAGATCTGGGTACGTTGTAAGTGCGATGTCTATGTCGAGAAGGTTCGCTTGTTGTTCGATAGATGGGACGGAGCCGATGGGGAGGTTTCCGACGAGCCCGACGTTGGTTGGCCCGGAATCCCTGTCGATGAGCTGCGAAAGCGGGATGATGATGAAGACGATCCCCACCGTCAACACCATCGACAGAAGGAAAGCTTTGCTCTTAGCGCGTTGGACAAAGTCGCGGCGGGCCAGTTCAAATACCTGACGAGTGGGGCTCATCGCACCACCGCTTCCCTGAAGAGGTCGGTGAGGTTTGGCGGCTCGAAAGAGAACCGGGTTACCTCGCCGTCTTCTCTGGCTTGACTGAGGAGCGCTCCGATGTCGGCGTTTCTGTCGAGGACATACCGATGCCTCCCGTTGTCGTCTACCGCCGGTGTCTCGCCTACCCGGGCGGTCCACGGCCGTCCGTTGACGTCGACCTCCAGAAAACGGATGGGGGAGGAGTGGCGCAATTCCATCACTTCGCCTTGGAGCACAGATCGGCCGTGATCGATGATGACCACGTCCTGGCACACGTCGGCGACAAGGTCCAGTTGGTGGCTGGAAAAGAGGATCGCCATTCCCCTGGATGCCAGCTGTCTCAGGGCGTCGGCCATGGTTTCGATCCCGATCGGATCTAGCCCTGCAAAGGGCTCGTCGAGCACCGCGACGAGGGGGTCGTGGACGAGGGCACAGGCCAGTTGGACACGTTGTTGGTTGCCATGGGATAACTCTTCGACTTTGGATGCGGCCCGGTCGGCAAGATTGAATTCGGCAAGCCACCTTGCTGCAGCCTCTGCGGCCTCCCCGCGGTGGAGCCCGGAGAGCCTGGCGAAGTAGGCGATCTGCTCTCCCGCACGCATCTTGGCGTAGAGGCCACGCTCTTCTGGCATGTATCCAAAGCGCAAATGTACGGAACTGTCGATCGGGGCCCGGTTCCATGCGACATGACCGGCATCCGGCCGCACGAGGTCAAAGACGCATCTCATGGCTGTCGTCTTGCCTGCGCCGTTTGGTCCCAGAAACCCGAGGATGCGTCCGGGCTGCACATCGAAACTGAGTCCGTCGAGAGCAACGACGTCACCGAAGCGCTTGTGAAGGTCTACGAATTCGAGCAAGGATTGCCTCCGCTGTGACAGTTCAGTCGCATACCGCCTTCTGCGCTAGGGCCGTCTGGTACCTGCATGATGGGAACCATCGCCTACTCGGTGTATTTGGTAGCTGTGCCGGGGAAGTTGCGCTCCTCCCATGCGTAAGCGGCATACGGCCGGGCGGCCAGGACAGGAGTGAAGATGAATTCACTCGGCATATCGTATTTGGCCCGGTATGCATCGATGACCTCCGACACTGCGGCTGGACGGTTCTCGGTCTCGACGAGGCAATGAAGGATGACGACGTCGTCCCCACTTTCGAGGTGTACGACTATCCGGGGATTCGCCTCGATGTTGGTGGCCTTCTTCGAATTGGGATCGGTCCCAAAGAACAGCGTGTCGTCCAGCCAGACACCCCAGATTGGCGTCGCGTGCGGATTGCCGTCTCGATCCGCCGTGGCGACCCAGTAGTTGTGGGCTGTGGCAAGACGATCTGTGGTCTGGGCCCACGGGATCAACCCGGATCCCTCCGTGGCGGGCTGAATGCCATAGCTGGCTGCGAGCTGTGGTCGTGCTTGTTTCATGGGCGCTGAGCTTAGGCCACGACAAGTACTTGACCCTGACGATACGTCAGGGTGTACCGTCGCTGGTATGAGTGACGCACTGACAGTTGGTGCGGTGTCCAGTCTTGCCGGAGTGACGGTGCGGACGCTGCACCACTACGACCAGATCGGTCTGGTCGTCCCAGCTGGTCGGACCGGGTCCGGTTACCGGATATATGGTCCGACCGAAGTGGAGCGGCTGCAGGAAGTCCTCTTCTTTAGAGAGTTGGGTATTCCCCTCGAGGAGATCAAGGCAGTGGTGGGAAGCCCGACGTACACGCGAACGACCGCGTTACAGAGACAGCGCCAACTGCTCGAACAACAAGCCGATCGAATCCTCACAATGATCGATGCTGTGGACCGGGCGGTCCTTGCGGAGAGAACAGGAGTGAAGATGTCAAGCGAAGAGATTCTCGAGGTCTTCGGTGGCTTCGATCCTGCCGAGCATGAGGAAGAAGCCAGAGAACGCTGGGGAGAAACCGATGCTTACAAGCAGTCGGCACAGCGTACGGCACGGTATACCAACGAGGACTGGGCGAACCTCAGGGTTGAGGCCGACGGTATCAACCAGGCATTCCTCGCGTTGATGGCTGATGGCACTCCTGCGGGTGACCCCGCGGCGATGGCGATCGCTGAGGAGCACCGTACCCACATCAGCAGGTGGTTCTATGACTGTTCTGTCGAGATACACGCTGGTCTCGGTCAGATGTACAACTCAGATGAGCGCTTCCGCAAGAACATCGACAAGGCGGGTGATGGTCTGGCTGAGTACATGGCGACAGCGATCGCGGCCAATGCCGCAGCGATACTTTCCCTGGAGGAGGGAACTGACGTGTAACCCTGGCCGGTAGTGTGACCAGCATGACGGCAACTGTTCAGCTCTTTGTCACATGTCTGGTCAACAGTCTCTACCCGGACGTGGGTAAGGCGACCGTGACCTTGCTGGAACGAGCCGGTTACGAGGTCGAGTTCCCATTGGACCAGACTTGCTGTGGCCAGCCCGCCTTCAACGGTGGATTCAAGAACGAAGCGATTGAGCAAGCCAAGCAAACCCTCGATGTTCTCGACGCCACCGTTGGTCCCATCGTTGTTCCCTCGGGTTCGTGTGCCGCGATGATCATCCACCACAGTCCAGATCTGATGGCAGGAGACCCCGTCTCCGCAGCCAAGGCGAAGCGCGTTGCAGCCCGCACTCGCGAGTTGACCCAGTTTCTCGTCGAAGATTCTGGTGTCGATGTTTCGAGCCGCGATTGCGACGGTTGTCTCACTACCTACCACGCCTCGTGCCACGGGCTCCGCTGGATGGATGTGCTTGACCAGCCCAAGAAGCTTCTCGACGACGCCGCAATCGATCGTGTCTCTCTTGAGGGCGAGGACGAGTGCTGCGGTTTTGGCGGGCTCTTCTCAGTGAAGATGCCAGAGGTATCGACGGCGATGATGGACACCAAGATCAACAAGATCGAGGCAAGTGGCGCGGCTGTTGTGGTTGGTGTTGATGTGAGTTGTCTGATGCACATTGGCGGTGGTTTGAGACGCCGCAGCAGTTCGGTGACGACAAAGCACATTGCCGAGGTACTTGTCGAGGGTCTGCCGTGACCAGCAAACCAATCACGTTCCGCGACCGTATCCAAGATGCCTTCGAAAAGGGCGTCCCTCTTGCGATCGATTCCGGGGCGCGCGGTCACTATCAAGGCCGCCTCGATGCCGCTGCCGCGTTTCCCCAGATGGAGGAGATGAGAGACCGGGCTCGGCTGATTCGGGCCGAGACGCTTAGCAAACTCGACGACTATCTGGCGCAGTTCGCTGACGCCGTTACTGATCGCGGGGGCACGGTGTTCTTTGCGGCCGACGCCGCGGAGGCGAACGGCTACATCGTGAGTCTGGCCCGGTCCGAGAACGTGACTCGCATCGTCAAGGTGAAGTCAATGGTCACCGAGGAATTGCACCTCAACGACGCTTTGGAGCAGGCCGACATCGAAGTTGTTGAAACCGATCTCGGTGAGTTCATCGTCCAACTTGCGGGCGAAACGCCATCGCACATCATTGCCCCAGTTCTTCACAAGAATCGATACGACGTTGGTGAGCTTTTCGCCGAAGAGCTAGAGGTTGAGTACACCCACGACCCCACGCAATTGAACGACATCGCACGAACCTATCTCAGGGAGCGGTTCTTGACCGCAGAGATGGGCATCAGCGGGGTCAACTTTGCGGTGGCGGAGGATGGAGCCATTGCGCTTGTCACTAACGAGGGCAATGGCCGTATCGCGACGACAGTCCCTCGTATCCATGTCGCTGTGATGGGTATGGAACGTCTCGTGCGTGACCGTGCCGACCTTGCTGTGATGCTCGAAGTACTGGCGCGTTCGGCAACCGGCCAGAAGTCGTCTGTGTACTCCAACCTCGTGTCGGGGCCGCGGCGTGAGGCAGAGCCGGACGGGCCAGACCAATTCCATGTGGTCATTGTTGACAACGGTCGCAGCGCAACTCTTGGCTCCGCTGTTGCTGAGATCCTGTATTGCATTCGGTGTGGGGCGTGTCTTAACGCATGCCCGGTGTATCGCCACATCGGGGGTCACGCTTACGGCTCGGTGTACCCCGGACCGATAGGTGAGGTGCTTATCCCGTCGCTGTTCGGTCTCGAGGACTGGCACGAATTGCCCGCCGCCTCGTCTCTGTGTGGTGCGTGCACGGAGGCATGCCCGGTTCGTATCGACATCCCGAGGCTTCTTGCGGAGCTGCGTACGCAAACTACGGGCCATATGTCACGAGGGCTCCGTATGGGAATCACTCTCTACGCTCGTCTCACAACTCGGCCCGCCCTGTTCCGGTTCGTGACTCGTCTGGGTGGGCTGGCGGGCCGTGTGCTGGGTCGCGACGGTTGGATGCGCCGCATCCCATTGGTGTTGCGTGGCTGGACTGCCGAGAGAGATCTGCCGGCACCCGCCCCCGAGACATTCAACGACTGGTGGAAAAAGCGTGGAGCGTGAGCGGTTCCTCGGTCGGGTGACGTCGGCGCTTCGTGGTGCCGAGTTTCCAGACGTCTCTGGTCCCGATACGGCACCTTCCCTATTCTTTGACGATCCCGTAGCCCGGTTTGTTGCTGAGGCGGAAGCGGTGGCCAGCGACGTGGTGCGCACCGCCGATGCGGCAGGCGCTCTTGCCGCGGTAGAAGCGGTATTCAAGACGGCGGATGCGTCCAGTTACCTTGCCTGGGATCGTTTGGACGATGTCGTGCCTGGCTGGGATGCATGGGCGCATCAGTCAGGTTACGAGCAGATCGACGCCACGGTCGGGTCTGATCCGAAGCAGCGAATCGACGACAACGCCAGGGTTGGTGGTGTCTTGGTTGGTATCACCACCGCGGATTGGGGAGTCGCCGCATCTGGATCTGTCGTCCTCCGCCACGGCCAGGGGAGACCGCGGACCGCATCGCTTTTGGTTGAGCACCATGTGGTTCTGCTGCCGGCGGCTCGCGTATTGCATTCCCTGGCAGATGCCCTGGGGCGAGTCGACTGGGATGAGAGCTCGAATATCGCCGTGATTACCGGCCCCAGCCGCACCGGCGATATCGAGTCGATACTGACTATTGGCGTGCACGGCCCACGCCGTCTCCACATTGTGCTGATCGGGTAGGTGACCGTTACTGGCTCAGCGGATCTGTGACCAATGTGCCATCGATCAGCTCGCCCAGGATCGTCACCGTTAAGTTCGTCCAACTGACATCTCCCTCGGTGGAGAGTTCTTCGGGATCGATCTGCTCCAGCCCTTCCAGCACGATGGACGCTCCCCCGCACTGGGGAGGGAACGACTCCGCGAGTGCTTCACAGAGCCTCACGTCCTCAGCAGTGGCGACGACAAAGCCTTGAACCGCAACTATTCCAATGGCGTCGGTTTGCAGGGCCGCTGTCACGGTTAGGCCACCATCTACGACGAAGCCGTCGCTGGTTGCCGGATTATCCCCCGGAGGAGGTAGATCTTGCGGCTCGCCGGCGGGGGTGTCGTCGCACTCTGGTTCCTCTACGAGACAGGTGGTATCGATGGCCGGGGCATCACCATCGTTTACAGGCAGCGCTGCCGCATCGTCCTCGCCACCGCCGCAGGCCGCCGCGACCAGCGCCAGGGACGCGATGAGGAGTACAAGCTTCTTCATTTTGGGGGTGTCCTTTGTTCTGAGTGTGACGGTATGACGGTTCCGCACCATCGTTTGGTTCCCCGGCTAGAGACCTTGATACCAGAAACGGATCGCCGACCCGATCTCATCAGGGCTGTCTTCCTGAACGAAGTGGATCCCGTTTACGGTCACCTCGGTCTGATTCGGCCACGTCCTGCAGTAGTCCCTGGAAGAGCCGGTGAGGATGCTTCCCGGATCGGCGTTGACAAAGAGTTTCGGCACGGCGGCGGTCTCGAGCCACTTGCCGTAGTCCGACACGATCTTGTGAACATTGGCGGGTTCGCCACCGATGGGGATCTCCCGAGGCCAGGTCAGCATCGGGCGGCGGCGCTCGCCGCCATCGACATACGAAGCCCGGTACACGGCCATCTCTTCTTCACTCAGATCACGCAAGATTGACGCGGGGAGGATCCGTTCCACGAACTTGTTCTTCTCGATGACAATGCTCTCACCGGCCGGAGATCGCATTGCCTCGAAGATTCCACGAGCCGCTTCCGGCCACATCTCCCAGGTCACCGGCTGCACGATGGCCTCCATGTAGGCGACGCCTTTGACTCGATCGCGGTGTCGGTTTGCCCAGTCGAAGCCGAGTCCGCTTCCCCAGTCGTGAATAACAAGGGTCACCCGGTCACCGAGGTCAAGACGGTTGAGCAATTCGTCTAGGTACTTGCGGTGTTCGACAAACCGATAGCTGTCGGGGCTGCTGTCATCGAGCGGTTCGGAGTCGCCCATGCCGATCAGATCAGGGGCGATGCACCGAGCCAGATCCGAAAGATGGGGAATTATGTTGCGCCACAGATACGACGAGGTCGGATTGCCGTGGAGGAACACGATCGGTTCGCCCGAACCTGTTTCGATGTAGGCCATCTGTTTGCCGAGCACGTTTACAAATTGCTTTTCCATGGGATCTCTCTCTCTTGGTGAAGAGCGTACCCCGCAGCGTCAGCCCGCGGCTGAGCTATCACGGCGTGTTGTCAACCACGCCCCGAGCAGGATGAGTGCAATGCCGGCGCCTCCAGCGAGGCTTACGGTCTCGTCGCGGAGCACGACTCCGAAGACCAGGGCGACGACTGGCATCAGATAGATGGCGACCGCTCCACGGGTCGCTCCCATTCGGCCGACCAAGGTGGCCATCGCGATGTAGGCGATGCCGGTACCAAGCAAGCCGAGAGAGGTAACGGCGCCGATCGACGAAAGTTGAACGGGAGCGGCGGGAGCCATGGCGAGGGCGAGCGGCAATGTGACCACTGCGGCGACCCCGACGGAACGCAGCAACACCGGGAGCGCCCCGTAGCGTTGTTGGAGCGGGACAGCCACGTTCATTGCTAGTCCTTCCAGCAGGGAGGCGATCAACATCAGGAGGACTCCAACCACCTGGGTTCCTGAGTCGTCGCCCCGTACTGAGATGAGGAATACTCCGGTGAAGCCGACAGCCAACCCGACGAGTTGGACATGGCCGGGTGCTCTTCTGAGCAAGATTGACGCGATCAATGCTGCGAACAGTGGCACCGCTCCATTGATCATTGCGGCGAGGGAAGACGCGATCCACTGTTGGGCGGTCGGGATCAGCAACAAGGGGATTGCCATCCAGATGACTCCGAGGAACGCGATCATTGGCCAGTCGGCGCGGTCAACCGGACGGCGTGCCGGAGGGAAGGAAACCAACACAAGGAAGCCAAGCACCAGACGGCTTGCAGTTATAACGGGTGGGCGAAAGGATTCGAGGGCTTCTGCGACGAATACAAATGACGACCCCCAGATGAGGGCCGTCGCCAGCAACAAGCTCCACTCGAACGCACCGTATGCATGATCGCGGGTCCCATGGGCGGTGCTGAGGCGGGGGGACACGCCTAGCCGACAACAATGCCGTGGGCAGCCAACTCGGTCCGGAGCTGCTCGGGCCTACGAAAGTGGATGCCGGTGAAACCGAGTTGGCGAGCAGCCTCGATGTTCTTGATGCCGTCGTCGATGAAGACACATTCGTAGGCGTTGCGTCCAATCTTGTCGAGAAGGATCTGATAGATCCGGGGATCAGGCTTGATGACCTTCTCCTCGCCAGACACGACGATATGCTCAAACCAGTCCAAGAAGTCGTAGCGGTTGCGGGCGATCGGGAAAGTCTCACTTGACCAGTTGGTGAGGGCGTGGATCTCGTGCCCGGTGGACTTGAGCTGGGCCAGGATCGCGACCGTTCCGTCGATGGGACCTTTGAGCATCTCAACCCAGCGTTCTTGGTAGAGCTCTATCAGATGGGCGTACTCGGGATGCTCGTCGCTAAGCATCGCTACCCCGTCGGCCCATGGTCGGCCTGCGTCGTGCTGGCTGTTCCACTCAAGAGTTGCGATCTCGGCGAGAAAGCGCTCCATCTCGGCTTCGTCATCGAAGACAGTTCGATACATATGGCGCGGATCCCAGTCGATGAGGACGCCACCGAGGTCGAAGACGATCGCCTTGATGTCGCTTGAGATTGGTGTCATAGGGGCACTCTAGGTGCCTACCTAGCCGAACGAGATGGACCGGCGGGGGACCGCAGCTGACTGTCGTCGGCACGGCTCGGACTTATAGCGAGTCGGTTCGGGGCTCCATCAGGAACGCCAATTCTTCACGTGACTTGCCAGTTCCAAATAGCGTCAGAGTATCTCCGATTTCGATCACTATCTGTCCTCGCGGAATGAGAACCGACGCCCCTCTGCGGATGGATACCAACGTCGCTTCCTCGGGCCACGAGATATCCCTCACGAACTGCCCCGCTATTGGAGAGAGTGCAGGTAGTTTCGCTTCGAAAAACGAGGCCCCCGGCTGAGTTCTGACCCGGACGCGATCGCGGTAGAGATGGCGCTCGGTCGACGTCCCCAAGGCGTAGTGATAGGCAGCGACAACCGATTCGCGTCGGAACATACCCACAAGCTTGCGGGAGTCGTCGGTAGCGACGACGGGAATGCGACCCAATCCGAGCGATGCCATCCTTGCTAGTGCTGCCGAGACCGGCATTTCGGATGTGACGGTGATGGGTCTTGTCGTCATTTCGTCGCGAACCGTTGTCGTGGGATGGGGGCCTCCCGCTGCATGGATATCACTCAAAGTGATAATGCCTACCAACTGTTCGTCCTCCACAACCGCAACTCCATGATGGTGGGTACGGTCGAGGACTTCTTGCAGGTCGGTAAGCGTCATGTCGGGACTAACAGCTCCGTCGAAGTCAGACATGACATGGCCAACTTGTACCGTATCGAGCAGGTCGATGTCCTCGCCCGTGGGGAGCCTGATGCCCTTGCGGTTCAGTGACATCGTGTAGGCCGATTCCGGGTGGAGTCGGTCACCGAGGAACGTGGCTAGCGCAGTTGCCAGCATTAGGGGCAGCACCAGCCCGTAGTCTCCCGTCAGTTCGAAGACGAGGATGACCGAAGTCAGCGGCGCTCTGACGGTTGCCGCAAGCGAGGCTGCCATCCCGACGAGGGCAAAGGCTCCCGGCTCTATTTCGGAGAAACCCCAGATCGGATCAATCAATATTGCAAAGCCGGCGCCGACCGCACCTCCAATCACAAGAGCTGGCATGAAGGTGCCAACAGACCCGCCCCCGCGCCTCGTCAGGGCTGAGGTCACGGCCTTGAGCAACGCGATGAAGAGCAACGTCGCCCACACGAAATCGCCGGGACCACGCAGGGAGAGGAGGTCGGTCAAGAAGGCCTGTCCGGTTCCGAGGGTTGTCGGGTGAACAACTCCAATGAGCCCTACCGCGACGCCGGCGCCGACGGGCATCAGCCAACCTGGGAGGTACCGTGGCAGGCTTGCTTGGCTAGCGATGTCGAGGATCCGCAGGAACAGGATTCCGAACAAGACGGCAACGACCGCAAGGATCGCATACAGAACTAGCTGTGCTGGATCATCCAACTCGAACGCAGGAGAGCGCAGAAAGCGTTCTTCACCCACGAGAGCCTGAGTAGTGACCGCTGCAGCGACCGATGTGATGACTACGGCGCTGATGTGACGAACTGCAAACGAGCTGAGAATCGTCTCGAGGGCGAACATCATCCCTGCGATTGGCGTGTTGAAACTTGCTCCGATGCCGGCACCGGCACCTGCGGCAACGAAGCTCTTAATGCGGTCGAGATCAAAATTGCTGTGACGTGCGAACGAGGATCCGATCGAGGCGCCGATCATAACGATCGGGCCCTCCCGGCCTCCGGAGCCGCCGGCGCCAAGAGTTATGGCGGTCGCGGCGATCTTTGTCGGGATGGGCTTGGTGGCCAGGTAGCCACCTTCCAGGTTCACGGCAACCATCGTCTCTACTACACCGCCGCCCGCGACGCCTGGTCCGAGCTTTTTGTCGAGAAGCCACGATGCCAGGAGACCCATGGGGACTGAGGCCACGACCATCCATTGTCCCCATCCGAGGGTCGAATCCGCATCAGCGAAGGTGCGAGCGACCAATTCGATGCCCCAGACGAGAATCGACGCCCCGACGCCCACGAGAATGCCGAGCAGCACTGAGGCCGCCAAGAAGGCCGAATTGCCCCGCGAACCCAAGACAGAACGCAAGCGAGAAGTCACGCTATCCACGACCCAGTCGATGTCATGTGCTCAACCAGACCTGCTCGACCCGCGGGCTCCGCCATAGCGGCCAGGAATACGTAAGGGTCATTTGTGCAGTACCACTTGAGTTCGTCGAACATTCAGTCTCGGTGCACGGGTCATAGCTTCGCACGCCGTGGATGAGGACACCCTGAGAGTAGCGGCGCCATGGCGTGGACGATGCGGCGCCGCGGTCGGTGTGCCGCTACACGCCGCCTTCATGACCGGTACGGTCATCCTGCGGAGTAGCAGGGGGGATGGGTGCCGTAATCTCCGCGGAAAGACTGGTCGCCCTGCCGGCCGTCGCCCTCTGGATGCCCTGCGCGGGTTGACGCATCGGCAACGCGGCTTCAACGAGACGGTCCTTCTCGTCGCGTGGTCCTAGCGCTCAGGGTCGGTTGGCCCTAACTCGAATCGTGCTTGTCGTGAGACAGTCTCATTGTGCAGATCGCATCTTGAGAATTGCTGGGAACACACGTCTGTTGCTCAGCCGTGATTTTGGTGCTCGACTCGGGCCAATGCCGATGCTGTGTGTCTGGAGCGAAGGCGATGAGAAGAAGACGACGCGTACCGCGGTCATCCAAGGCTGTCCTCGGGTTGTGGTTGACCATTGCGGTGGCTCTGGGCGGCTGTGGGGGTGTTGGGAGCGGGGTCCCGTTTGTGGACATTTCCCAACGACAGGCTCTACCGGAAGCTGCCCGTACGGAGATCGAGCCGGTGCGCATGGCAGTGGCCGCGGTGCTGTCTCCAGAAGGCAATATCGACAACTATGCGGGCCTGGCCCGGTACCTCGGCGAACACCTGGGTCGCCCGGTGGAACTGGTGCAGCGTCGCACGTACGCCGAGGTCAACGACCTCATCGCTGCCGGATTAGTCGACGTAGCGTTTGTCTGTACAAGCGCTTATGTTGCCGGAGCCGACGCTGGCGACATGGACCTCCTCGTGGTCCCGGAGGTCAACTCGGAGCGGGTCTATTACTCCACTGTCATCGTGCCGGTGAACAGTACGGCTGAGACCATTGCAGACCTGAGAGACAAGGTGTTTGCCTTCACCGACCCGATGAGCCATACCGGGCGGGTATATCCGACTTACCTGGTCCAACAGCTGGGGCACACCCCGGATACCTTCTTCTCTTCGAGTTTCTTCACCTACAGCCATGACAAGGCAATCGAAGCGGTCGCCGACGGAGTAGCCGATGGCGCCGCCGTGGACAGCCTGGTGCTTGACCATGCCCTCGCCCGCGATCCAAGCCTGCAGGATCGCCTGAAGGTGATCCACAATTCTCCTCCGTTTGGCATTCCTCCCGTCGTGGTCCCGGCCGGTTTGCCTGCCGATTTTCGTCAAGAACTCGGCCAGGTTCTTCTCGGTCTGCATACGAGCTCTGCCGGTCGGGCGATCCTTGGTGAGATCGGCATCGACAAGTTCGTGGTCGGCGACGATGCCGATTACGAGGGCGTGCGCGCCCTTGTGGAAGCAACGGGCATCGACTCATGAGTGGGTCAAAGCCGCCCGACCTTGAAGTCGCCCGGCTGGATACCAGGACGCGTTTTGATGCATGGCTGGAGCGCTTCAAGCGGACCGCGGGTGGCTTTAGCGTGCGGACCAAGATCCTCGGGATCGTCCTTGCGCTTACGACGCTGCTTGGATTGGTCGTCACCTGGCAGGTCCGTACCGTCATGACCGGCGTACTGGTGAATGAACTCGACAATCGTGGCCAGTCCGTCGTCAGCGATCTGGCTGCACGAACCAGCACACCGATTCTGCTGAACGACACCTATGGAGTGTTCGAACTACTTGACGACACGGTGAGGAATCACCCGGACGCAACATACGCCTTCGTTCTTGATGACAGCGGCGTCGTGGTCGCACACACGTTTGGTGATGAAGGCTTCCCCGTGGGTCTTCTCGAGGTGAGTCCATCGGACGATGTCACCGTCAGCGGCCATCTGTTGTTGGAGACTGACTCAGGGTTGGTTCACGACTTCCAGGCACCGATCCTGGAGGGCAAAGTCGGTGTAGTACGGCTTGGTCTTAGCGAGCACCGGTTGGCAGGTGTCATTGCGGGCATCACCACTCAAATGCTCGTCACCACGGTGTTCGTAGGTCTGGCGGGGGTCGCGGCAGCCAGCCTGCTGACCTGGTTGTTGACCCGGCCGATTCTTGATCTGGTGGACACCACCCGTGAGGTCGGCGCCGGGGATCTATCGGCTCGCGCCACACACTGGTCCGATGACGAGATCGGTTCTCTAGGCGTTGCGTTCAATCGGATGGTGGGAGACCTAGAGGCAAATCGTGAGACGATCGCGGAGAACGAGCAGGCCCGCACCCGGCTGCTCGAGCAGTTGATCGATGCCCAGGAAGAAGAACGGAAACGGATTGCGCGGGAGCTGCATGACACGGTCGGTCAAGCCCTGAGTTCGCTGATGGTGGGTATGGCTGTCCTTGTTAAGTCGAGCACGGACGAGACGGTCATTGCCAAGAGAGAGGAGCTGCAACTGCTGGCAGAGGAGACGCTGGACCAGGTCCGCCAGATGGGTCGTGAGCTCCGACCCAGCGCCCTTGACGATCTCGGCTTAGCTGCCGCGCTCGACCGTTACTCACAAGACTTCGGGATTCTGCATCCGGAGGTATCCGTTGACCTCCACGTCGATTTGCCGGACCGGCTGCCGTCGACCACCGAAACCAATCTTTATCGCATCGTGCAGGAGGGGATGACCAACGCGGCGCGGCATAGTTCCGCCGACAATCTGAGCGTGGTGGTAATGAGGCGAAACGACTTGGTCAAAGCGATTATCGAGGACGATGGTGAGGGCTTCGATCCGGTCGGCGCTCGTAAGAAAGGCCAGAGCGTGGGGATCCACGGCATGCAGGAGAGAGCCGAGCTTGTTGGTGGTCGGATGACCATCGAAAGCAGTCGTGAAGGCACGACTGTATATGTCGAGGTGCCGGCATGAGTCCCATTCGGATCGTGATAGCCGACGATCACTCAGTCTTGCGAGCCGGTCTCCGAGCCTTGCTGGAGGCCGAGCCAGATATTGAGGTGATTGGCGAAGCCGAAGACGGCGTCGACTGCATCGGTCGTGCGGTCGAACTGGAACCGGACGTCCTCTTGCTGGACATCAACATGCCTCATTGCAACGGATTGGAGGCACTTGCTCAGATTCACGATCTCTGCCCCGATACCAAGGTGCTTGTCCTCACCATGTTGGATGACGTCTTCTACCTCAGGAAGGTGCTTGCCAGCGGAGGGGCTGGCTACGTGCTTAAGCAGGCAGCCGGTGACGAGCTGCTTTCGGCAATTCGCACAGTGCAGGACGGTGGCGTCTTCCTTCACCCCCATCATGCGTTAGCTCTCGCCGGAGAGCAATCGGAACGAGACGATATTGAGCCCGATTCTCCACCGCGGGATGAGGCACAGCTTCGGCTGGACTCATTGAGCGAGAGAGAGACCGAGGTCTTCCGTCTTGTGGCATTCGGCCA
>CAXMRC010000150.1:0-87007 GCA_964195945.1 uncultured Gemmatimonadales bacterium | reverse complement strand
CGAATCCGGGTGGTGCCCTAGCAGGAGGCTCGCTCACGGCGCCGCTGCTGACTGCCCCTCTCGACGTCACAGTGACATCGTCGAGCGGCGGATCGGACACCGAACCCGTGCGGCTGGTCGGGACCGACTTCTCGAATCTGGCCGTGACGGCGGTGGCAAGTGCTAGCCCTACGACGGCGATTCCTGGTCAACCCGTCATCCTCTCCAGCGCCGGCTCCACCGGCGACATCACCGACTACCTGTGGGAGCAGCTCAGCGGAACAGCGGTCACGATCACAGACGCGAATCTGGCGATCGCCACCTTCACGGCACCCGCCTTGACCGGTGATCTGTTGTTCCAGCTTACTGTGACGGGCGCCGCCGAAACCGATTCCGCGTCGGTTACGGTCCAGGTGACGGCGGGCCAAGTGCCCGTGGCGGACGCAGGGCTGGATCAGGACGCCATTGTGGGCGAGACAGTGACCCTCGATGGGAGTGGATCCACTTTCGCTTCGACCTACCAATGGACCCAGATCAGCGGCGGGCCGTTGGTCACGATCACAGATGCGAATCAGGCAATTGCCACCTTTACGATGCAGGTGGTGACCGCGACCCCGCTCGTGTTCGAGTTGGCGACGGGGAATGGCTCAGTCACGACCACCGACACGGTGGCCATCACCCAGGTTGCGGACGACATCACGGTCACCCGGGCGGAGCTGCGTACCCGTAGCGGTCAGCTCCGCGTAGAGGGATTCGTGGATGTGTTCACGGTGCCGAACGTGGTGAGTATCTACGAAGGAGATGGTCTCCCAGGAAGGAGCGGCGCCCTGATCGGAACGGCCACGGTCGATCCAATAGACGGCACCTTCGCGTTCCGGCTCACTGGTGTCACCCTGTCGAACGACACGGTGGACATCGTGACCAGCCGCGGTGGGTTCTTCGACGAGGCACTGTTAAACGTTCGCAGATGAGGCAGACTGTCGGGGGTTGGGCGGTTACTCCGCCCAACCCCCCGACGCCTATTTGGCGCTGTCCGGACGGAGATGGGTCGTTTGGTCACCGGGAGGATCGGCCATGCAAGCGCCAGCCCGGGCCCCTATTGGTCGATCAGCCCGTGCGCGGCCGCCCACATGGCCGCCTGGGTGCGCCCGCTTACCCCGAGCACGCTGAAGACCCGGGTGAGGTGGTTCTTGACCGTCTTCTCACTAATAGATAGGCGACGGGCTATCTGCTTGTTCGCCAGCCCATTAGCAACCAGCGCCACTACCTCGAGCTCCCGGGTCGACAAAGTAGGCTCGAGTTCCGCCTCGAAAAGAGCGCTGACCAGAGCACGGGCCGCCCTCGGATCCAAAGGCGATTCGCCCCGTACCGCCGAACGCACCGCATCGAGAAGGTACGACGGCTCAGCATCCTTGAGGAGATAACCAATGGCACCGGCCCTAATAGCTTGGAGTGTCCGCTTGCGATCAGTGTTGGCCGTCAGCACAAGCACACATGCCGTTGGGTCTTCGGCGATGATCCGTCGTGTGGCCTCGATCCCATCACAATTGGGCATCGAGAGATCCATCAGGATGACATCGGGGGTCAGTTCCCGGGTCATGACGATCGCGTCTTCGCCGCAACCGGCTTCTCCAACCACCCGCAGATCGCCGGTCGTTTCGATCAGTTGGCGCAGGCCGGAGCGAATCGGCTGGAAGTCGTCAACGAGCAGAACCCCGATCACAGGACCGCCTCCAGCCGCACCGAAGTGCCTTCGCCCGGAGTCGAGGTCACCCTTAGTTCCGCTCCCACGTCGGCGGCGAGATCGGATACCAGCCGAAGTCCAAAATGCCCATCCGCGGGAGCAATGTCTGGCGAGAAGCCGTTGCCGTCATCGGTGATCTCGACTACGAACGGCCGGGTGCCATTCGATAACGTGACCCGTAAGGTCTGAGCGTTCGCGTGCTTCAGGGTGTTGTGAACGCTCTCGCGCACGGTGCGGTATGCCAGCACTTCCAGCTCCGGCGTCAGATCGGGTCTGCCGTGCATCTCGAGCGAGGTAGCCAGCCCAGCATCAGAGGCTGAATCCACTAGATCGGCGATGGCGCACTCGATTCCCTGTTCCCGCAGCTTCGGTGGGTAAACGTCCACCACAAGAGATCGCAAATCCGCCATGGTGGCGCGGATGACGTCTGCGGAGCGATGGACCAGATCAACGGCCTCGGGGTGGTCGCCGTTAGGCATGATTTCATCAACGGTAGCCAGGAGGATCGAAGCCACGGCAAGTTCCTGGATTACGCCATCGTGCAGGTCTCCGGCAACGCGCCGTCTTTCGAAGTCCGAAGCTGCGATCGCACGCCGGAGCAACGCTTCCCTCTGTTCTTGATGTTGGCGCAAGTTAGTCGACATGCTTATTGCGAGCGGAACGTGAATGATCCCCAGAACAACCACCGATCCGAGGATGATCGGGATCAGCGCTAGCCAGGTCTTCGAAGTGTGGCTAGTGACCAATTCGTACGGGAAATACATCTCGAATAGGAGTCTCTCGCCATCCAGTGCCTGAACCGGCACATAGACCTGCAACAGCCGGCCAAGGTCGGCCTCGGACTCGTTGGCAGGGTCGTCGTTTTCGGAGATTGCCGCCAATGTCTCGTCGTTCTCCAAGGCGTCGATCTCTTCGGGTCTCAAGCCAAACGTCTTGGAGATCAGCGTCGGCTCGTCCGAATAGATGACCCGGCCGTCCGCCGACCACACCTTCACCCGGACCACGGAGTTGGGAAGAACCTGCGTCCTGATCAATCGGTCGAAATCCTCGACGGCCCTCCGATCGCCCGCAATGAGCGCTTCGCTCAGATTGGGTTCCCCGACCGTGCGGGCGATCCACTCGCCGGCAGCCTTGACTTCTTCAAGGGCGTCATTGGTGCCCACGGTTCTGCTGGCGAGGATCCCGGCGCCAAGGGCGATGACAATCGAGACGACGCCAGCGACGAACAGGTAAACGATCGGGGCACGCTCCCGGATTCGCTCGCGCGTAAGCGATCGGCCCGTACGGTCATCCGACATCGAGTTGCCCATACCACGCGACCTTCATTGACGAGGACGTCCAATCACGCAGCAACAGCACGCTCGTCGAAACCTCTACTCACACTTCCAAAACCAGCCCTCGGAGCAACTCCCTACATAGCCGTGAATCATCCCCACTCTCGGCCAGGTGGTCCTAGGACCAATGTCCTGTTGCGCCTGCGACCAAGTTCGAGGAAAGATCGTCTGACTAGTTACACGAAAGAACGTACCAGGAAACTGCTAGCCATGGGGGCTAAGAAGGCCACTAGCTGGTTATTGGTCAGGCGTGAGGTAACGAACCGAGGGACATAAGCATTCACCCAAACACTGGCAAGGGCGACAAAGAGTGCGAATGCAGAGGGAAGGCAGAACGCATGCGTGGACGTCCAAAGTGGTCGCCTAACGAGAACAAATCCGACAACAGGCGTTGGCCCAAGACCCTGGCGCTGGGCGTGTACCTCGCTCTCGGAGTGGGTCTCGTCTTGCATCTTCTCCATGTCGGCCAGCATGAGGCCCATGAGGTTGGTGCACTTTTCCACTGGCTTCGAGACAGCGTGCTGGCTATCCCCCTCGCTGTAGTCGCAGTTGCCCTCGGGGCATTGCTTGTTGATCGCAAGGAACCCGACAATGCGGACCGCGTCCTCTGGGCGCTCGTAACGTCCTTCATCTACGCGCTAGCGACGATCCCGGGCAATCTCGCTCACGCCTACCTTTTCGGTGCCGAACATGCCCAGAGCGGCAGCGTGGTTTCCCACCTCGTCCGCGACGCATCCGTAGCCCTCGTTCCCGCCTTCTTCCTGCTGACTGTTGCCGCGTTCGTTGCCCTCCTTCCCGGCGAGCGCCGTCGCAGTGCCGCAACACGCCAACCACAGATCGCTGCAGTTGTGTTCCACCGTCCGGATCCGTTGAGCCGGCGAGTCTGGATGACAGTCCTCTCCGGCGCCATGATGATGACGGCACTGTCCGCCATCCCGACCCCGATTCCGCTTCCGGAGGCTACTCCCGCAGAGGCTCAAGTCGGTGACAACAGGTGCAACCGTGAGATCTTTGCCGATGTGGTCGCCATCGACCAACCCTTCGTGTACAACCGCCTGGGCGCCGCCAACCCCAACGGGCTCATCTATGCCCTGCGCCGCGACGTGGTCGACAAGACCTCCGGCCTCACCGAGGTTCAAGGCGCAGCCCTTACTGCCGGCAACGTGATGCTCCGACCCGACAAACGGCCCCGCCCGCTTGTGTTACGCGCCGATGTGGGCGACTGCATCACGATCAACTTCCAGAACCTGCTCGAGCAGCCCCCGCTGCCCGACCAGGTCGAATTCCCCAATGGCGACGCACCCGGCTTCTCTCCTGCCAACGGGCAGTTCGAGGAGTGGCCGACCGACCGTCACGTTGGCATCCATGTCAACGGCATGCAACTGGTCGACTCTATCAACGATGACGGCTCCTTCGTGGGCCAGAACGGCCTTGACGAATTCGGAGCCGTCCTTGATACGAGCGGCTTGGCCGCGCCCGGTGAATCCAAGGTCTACACCCTCTTTGCCGAGTACGAGAACGGTTACCTGATGTACAACTTGGGCGCCACCGTGGGCTCCGAAGGCACCGGCGGGACCACCGGCCTCGGCCTGTTTGGCGCCATCAACGTCGAGCCGGTCACCAGCGAGTGGTACCGCAGCCAGTTGACCCGCGAAGAGATGGACATGGCAGCCTCGGCCTGGGTCTGCACGCTGTGCGACGGCACCGATTGGACCGGCCCGAGCGCTGGCAACCTGCCCCAGGGCACACCTGGAGCGTGGAACGTCCGCACCACTCCCGATGGCCAGCCCATCCTCAACTACAACGCCGTCTACCCAACAACCGATCCTCCGGGTCCCAAAGACGGCCTGCCCATCATCAGCATGCTGGCCCCAAAGACGGGCTTCGCTGGTGAGGTCGTCCACTCCGACCTCAATGCCATCATCTCCGGCCCGGCGCTCGGCGTCGACGGGGTGCCGGGCAACGGCGATGAGTACAAGATCCCCAAGGAGGCCTATGCGGCCGGCTACTGGGAGAACGCCAACTACCCGGGCGGGGACGACCCGTTCCGCGAGTTCACGGTCATCTTCGAAGATGAAGCCTTTGCGGTGCAGGCGTTCCCTCAGTTCAACCAGTTCAACGATCCGGTCCTCGCTCACACCCTGCAGGGCGTCCAGGACGCCTTCCCCATCAACTACGGCACCGGCGGCATCGGAGCAGAGATCATCGCCAACCGTGTCGGGCTAGGCCCGATGGCCAACTGCGTCGAGTGCAAGTACGAGGAGTTCTTCCTCACTGCCTGGACGGTTGGCGATCCGGCCATGGTGGTTGACGTCCCGGCCAACGTGAACGTCAACGGTGATGGTTCGGTTGTGCCGAACCCGCTGCGGGCCACCAGGGCCCTCTACCCGGACGACCCCTCCAACGTGCACCACAGCTATCTCAACGACAGGGTCAAGTTCCGCAATCTGCACGCTGGGGTCAAGGAACACCACATCTTCCACCTGCACGCCCACCAGTGGCAGTACGACTGGAACAGCGAGACGTCCACGTACTTGGACAGCCAGGGAATCGGCCCCGGCGCGTCCTTCACCTACGACATCGCCTACGGCGGCTCCGGGAACCGCAACAAGACGGCGGGAGACTCGATCTTCCACTGCCACTTCTACCCCCACTTCGCCATGGGCATGTGGGAACTGTGGCGCAGCCACGACACTTTCGAGCGGGGGACCCGACTCAACGGCGACGGCACGGTGGCCGACGGCGCCCGGGCACTGCCCGACGGCGAGATCGTTGCCGGCACCCCCATTCCCGGCGTGGTGCCGCTGCCCTCGATCCCGATGGCACCGAGCCCGGCCACCGAGGCCACGCTCGTGACCGGTTGGGATGATCCCAACGACCCCAACGACATTCCGACCAGCCAGATCGACCTTGACCAGGATTCGACTCCGGACATCCTGCAGACCACTGCGGTCGACCTGGACTTCAACAACGATGCCGCCACCGACGGGGCCGACAGCCCCGGCTACCCATTCTTCATCGCCGGTCTGGCCGGCCACCGGCCGCCGACACCGGTGCTGGACATGGTCGACACCAACGGTGACGGAGTTGTCGAAGATGGTGGACTGCCTCGACACATAATCACCACTGCTCCCGCTGTAGGTACTCACACTCAGCATCAGACGCGGCTCGACTTCAACAAGGAGTTGGAGAACGTCGGCTACGGCGTGATACCCGAAGCCGGCACCGCCGCCGAGATCGTTGCTATGGACTTCCACGAGGAGCGCTGGCACGACACCTATCTGCCCGATGGGCGACGCGTCGATGCCGACGGCACCATCGATCCCGATGAGGTGGCCGTCACGCGCCGTCTCGGGGAGAGCGATGGCGGTGCCGTTGGGCCAGACGCGAGCGATCCGACGCTGACACTCGAGGGTTTCGAGACCAACGGCTTACCACCGCAGCACGGTGCACCGTACGCCGAGCCCTGCCGCACCGATCCCGACCCGACGACCGGGGCTGTCCTCCCGGTCACCGAGACCCGACGGTACAAGGGCGCCAATATCCAGATGGACATCACCCTCAACAAGGTCGGCTGGCACTTCCAACAGCAGCGCTTTGAGGCGCTGTGGGAGGACGTCGGCCCGATGTTGACCGAGGCCAAGGCGCCGGAGCCGCTCGTGATGCGGCTCAACCCCACCGAGTGTGCCGAGTTCTGGCACACCAACCTGGTGCCCAACGTCTACGAGCTCGACGACTATCAGGTGAAGACGCCGACCGACATCATCGGTCAGCACATCCACCTGGTGAAGTTCGATGTCACTTCCGCCGACGGCTCCGCCAATGGTTGGAACTACGAGGACGGCACCCTGAGCCCGCAAGAGGTGGAAGAGCGTATCCACGCCATCTCCAACAACGCGGCCGCCAACGGCGGGTGCGGCGAAGGCTTCGTTGACGTCAACGGCGATCGCCGGCTCGATGTCAACGACTTCGCCACCGCGGCGTGCCCGCTGGCGGTGGCGCACCCGTACTTCAAGAATGTGCCCGGCGTGGGTGACCTCGCCTGGGGTGCTCGTACCACTGCGCAACGTTGGTACGCCGATCCGCTGCTGTCCCAGAGCTGGGACCGCGGTCTGGGCACGGTGTTCACCCACGACCACTACGGCCCTTCCACCCACCAACAGGTGGGCCTGTATTCGACCGTACTGGTCGAGCCAATGGGGTCGACGTGGCGCGATCCGGAGACCGGCGAAACGATGGGTGGCGTGTTCGACGGCTCTGGCGACGACACGCTCTATGTGCCTGAGACCGGTCCGCAGTTCCTGCCTGGTGAAACTTCGCAGGTGACAGCCAGCGACACCGTCGCCCGTCAAGACGGCGGGCCGACGAGCTGGCGCGCCGATATCCTTACGCCGGATCCGGCCAACAGCCATCGCGAGTTCTTCATGGAGTTCGCCGACTTCCAGCACGCCTATGAGGCCGGCCAAGGTGCCTTGACGCAGGTCGACAACGGGGACGGTGTCCTGATCAACTCGTATGCCGACTTCTTCAACGCCGTTAACCCGTCGGTGCGACAGGAGCCCCCGGCAAATCGGCTGGCCGATCTGTTCTGGTTCCCGAACCAGTGCCCGGGCAGCGTGCCCGGCAACGTGGTGCCGCGGCCGTGTCCGGAGGCCATCTCGGCCGATGATCCCGGCACCTATGTGGTCAATTACCGCAACGAGCCCATCGGACTGCGCGTGTTCGATCCAGACAAGACGGTGATCGACCCGGACACGGGTCTGCCCGTGGCCGCACCCGGCCAGACGGCCGGCGAAGCCGGCGACCTGGCCCGCGCCTTCGAGACACGGACCGACCGGGCCATCGCCGACCTCAACACCACTCAGGGCCAGATCCCCTATCCGGCGCTGACCGGTGGCGTACTTCCGGGTGACCCGGCCACACCACTGGCGCGGGTGTACATGGGTGACAAAGTGCGTTTCCGGGTCCAGACCGGGGCCCATGAGGAAGAACACAATATGACCATCCACGGCCTGAAGTGGCGTCAGGAGGAACACGGCGCCGACTCCGGCTGGAGGAACTCGCAGTTCATGGGCATCTCTGAGTACTTCAACATCGAGATGCCGGTGGTGCCCGACATCGGGTCCGGCAATCCGGCCACACTCGACTACATGTGGACGATGGGTGCCCAAACCGAGGATCTGTGGAACGGCGTGTGGGGCATCCTGCGCAGCTACGGGAGGGCCCGCGCCGACCTGCTGCCGCTCCCCAACAACGACTTCTCGGCTAACGGGACGCCGACGATCACCAACATCGGCGAGTTCACGCCACCGAAGAGGGGTAGGGGAAATCCTCAGCCGAGAGTGTGCCCCAACATCGCACCCGAGCGATTCATCCGGGTCACCGCGGTGCGGGCAGCAGATGTACTCGGACCCGACGGGCTGGTGTACAACACCCGGACCAACGGAGTGACCGATCCGACCACCGGTTTGGAGCAAGGTGCCGGTCCCCTGATCGACCCGACCGCGCTGATGTACGTCCGTAACGAAGACCTGACCTACGACGGCGACGGCAATCCCAACGGCCTCAAACCGGGCGTGCCTGTCGAGCCGCTCATATTGCGAGCCAACGCGGGCGACTGCGTAGAGGTGGAGCTAACCAATGCCCTGCCCACGGTGGTCCCGAACCTGCCCGGGTTCAGCGCCCTACCGCCGATCGTGGCCAAGGACAAGAACGTCCTCAATAACGGTGTCCAAGGAATCACCACCTTCAACGCCAATGACTTGACGCCCTCCAGCCTGGTCGGGCTCCACGCCCAGCTTGTCGAGTACAACGTTCGCGACAGCGACGGGTTCTTGACCGGGACCCAATCCGATGCGCAACTGGTGCCACCCGGTGCTTCGAAGAAGTACACCTGGTATGCCGGCGACATCGGCGTGACCAACAATCCCGACGGCTCGGTCACCCTGGTGGCGACTCCGGTGGAGTTCGGGGTGGTCAACCTGATGCCGGCCGACCGCATCACCGGCTCCAACAAGGGCCTGGTGGGTGCGCTGGTGATCGAACCCGAGGACGCCACCTGGATCGAAGACGCCGACAGTCGGGCTTCGGCCACGGTATTCAAGAAGTGGAACGACGGCACCGATACCGCGTTCCGGGAGTTTGTCACGGTCCTCCAGACCGACGTCAACCTCCGCTACGGCGGAGGCTGTCCCGGGGTTGGTACGGCGATGGACTGCGCCGTACCCAACGTGGCTGCCGAGGGCGGCGGAGTGCCCGAGGATCCGCAAGACTCCGGACAGAAGGGGATCAACTACGGCACCGAGCCGCTGTGGTTCCGGCTGGGTATCGCCCCCAACACGCCGTTCGAGCACGCGAACCTGCGCGGAGCGACCCAGTTCGACGTGTTCTCCAACAGCCTGCCCCTGCTGGGCGCACCGACGCCGACGTCGGTGGGAGACCCGCAGACGCCGGTGTTCACCGTCTCGACGGAGCCGTTCACAGACGTCGATGGCGACGGCAATGCGGACGCCATGCAATTCCGGATGCGGGTGGTGCAGCCGGGCGGCCATGCCCGCGGCATTGTGATGACCATCAACGGCCATGCCTGGCAGCGGGAACCGTATGTGAACGGCAGTGCGGACATTGGCGACGATTTCCGCACCCACAATCACCTGGACCTGTCGGCGAGCACCCACAACGCCAACCGCCACAACATGCGGTCGTGGTGGACTGGTGCCCAGGAAGGTATCGGCGCTTCCAGCCACTTCGACTTCGTGCCCAGAAAGACGGGTGGCACGTTTGCGGTACCCGGTGACTACCTATTCAGCGACATCGGCTCGTTTGGCCGGTTCCAGGGGCTGTGGGGCATCGTGCGCTTCGCCGACCCGGCGGACAACCCCAACCTTCCACCGACGGCGGTGGACGACGGCTTCGATGCAAATGCGTGGACCAGGCGAAACCCGCAGCGCACCAACGTGTCGGCACCTGGGGTGTTGGCCAACGACTCCGACCCGGAAGGTGACCCGATGACAGCGGAGCTCGTCTCCGACGCCACACACGGTACGGTGACCCTCAATGCAGACGGGTCCTTCACATATCTGCCGACGGACGGACGAAACGCGTTCTTCGGCGAGGACACCTTCACCTACCAGGTGACCAGTCCGGGGGCGGTGTCGAACATCGCCACGGTGACCCTGGACGTCAAGTGACACAAGGATCGATGGTGGGTGCAGCTCCGCGGGGCTGTACCCACCCCACGATTCTGGGATTATAAGAGCTATGCCCAAGCCGACAAGACCTGTAATAGCGTTACTAGCCCTGGCCCTGGTGGTCGCCGCTTGCGGCGGGCCCGACCCCGCGGCTCATGATCACGAAGAGACGGATACGCTCACCGCCGCCGCAGACGACCACGACCACGAAAATGAAGCCACCACCGACGGTCAAGCTGTCGATGACGGACACGGCGACCACGGGGAGCCGGTCGCCGAGGGCGCGGAATTCGACCACCACGGCCAGCCCATCCATGACGACCTGTACTACGAGAAGGTGACCAAGGACGGGGTGTCCGTCGAGTTCACCATGCAGAGCTTCCTCGGCATCGGAGGCCGGGGCGCCGATCTCGCTTCAGAGATCGTCGAGGGAGCCAACTCGTCGGTGATCTTCAACATCACCGACGACGCCGGCCAGCCGATCCCCGAGGTCCGTCCGTTGGCGTGGATGGACTACAAATCCGCCGGAGAAGGGAGGAGCTGTGAAGCTCAGGTGGCGGGGTTCCTGTCGGGGGCTCTCACCGAACGACCCCTGGTCGACTTCAATGGCTTCTTCCTGCTGGCGCTCAATGACAGTCCATCGATCTCTGTGATCGATCCCACCGTGGACGTCGGCGGCTACACCCAGCTTTTCACGTCCATGATGCTTACCGGGCGTGGCGAGGACTGGGCGATTACCGATGACCAATCGCGGTTGGTCGTTTCAATTCCCAGCAACGGCCAGGTGGCGATAGCCGACCTCGACGGGTTTGTAGTGCTCAGCCATCTCGATGCGGGTCCCAACCCGGTGCGGGTGGCGCTGGCTGCAGACGGGCGCACAGTTTGGGTGGGCAATGACACTGCCGGCAGCGACGGTGGGGTCACCGCCATCGATCCCAACACTCTCGAGGTGGTCGGGAGTGTTCCCACGGGGGCCGGGCATCACGAGTTGGCCTTCTCGCCCGATGGCCGCTTTGCCTTCGCGACCAACAGCGCGGCTGGAACGCTTTCCGTAATCGATACCTCTCTGTTTGAAGAAGTCGCCGAGATCGATGTTGGGAACGCTCCGGTTGCCGTCGCCGTCTCAACGGCCGACGGCAACGCCTACGTCGCGAGCGCCGGGACCGGCGACATAGCCATCGTGGACGGCCTGTCGCACGAGGTCATCGGACGGTACGCCGCCGCCCCGGGCCTCACCTCCGTCGAGTTTGCACCGGGCGGGAGGTGGGGATTCGCCGCCAGCCCCGCCGCCGGGAAGGTCTTCATCTTCGATGTCGCCAGCGGCACGATCACCCACGAGGTTCCGGTGCCTGGCGCGCCGGACGAGATCTCGTTCAGTGACACCACCGCCTATGTCAGGTCCCGGGGTGCGGCCGAGGTTACGGCCATCTCGCTGCAAGACCTCGGCGAGGCAGCGGGCGTCGAGGTGGCGACTATCCCCGTCGGACAGCAGGCTCCGGCTAGCACTCCGATCAGGTCCACGGCCGGCGCCATGCTGGCGGCTCCCGCCGCGGGCGGAGTATTCGTTGCTAATCCGGCCGATGATCAGATCTACTTGCTGCCGGAAGGGGCGCAAGGGCCGTCCGGCAGCTTCCAGGGTCACGGTTTGATCCCGCGAGCAACACAGCTAGTCAACCGCAGCTTGCACGAGACCGCACCCGGCGTGTTCACCGGCAAGCTGCGAATTCCGACCGCAGGCACTTTCCAGGTGGCGTTCCTGCTGGACTCCCCCAGGGTGGTGCACTGCTTCGAATTTACCGCCAACCCCAGCGATCTAACGACTGCAGCAGGCGCGGCGGGACCGCCCGAGCTCGAGGTCGTGACGGAAACGCTCAAGGTGGAGGCGGGTCAGTCTCTCGCAGTGCGGGTGAAACTATCGGACGCTTCGACCAGCGAGCCGATTGACGACGTCTCCGACCTGCGGGTCGTAGCCAGCGCAACAGGCGGTAACTGGAGTGAGCGCTTCACCGCCACACCGGTCGGAGGCGGCGTCTACGAGATCGCCCTCAACGTACCGAGTGCCGGCTTTTACCGACTGTTCTTTGAGGCCGCCTCGTTGGACGCCACCGTTGAGACTTTCCCGACTGCCCTCGTCGAGGCGACATGAGAGCCCATCTTCCCCAATCGAGGCGGTCCATCTCCGGACCTTTACACGTCATCCTGGTCGCCCTGATGCTCAGCGTTGCGGCGTGTGGATCTGCAGACGAAGGCGGCAACGAGTTTGGAGAGCCATTGTCGAACACCGTCGACGCACACGAAGACAGCGACGATGGGCATGTCCACCTGGCGCCCGAGGAGGTGACCGCCGCTCTGACGGTCGCACTGGTACCGTCGGAATTGGTCGTCGGCCCATCGCGCTTCGCCGTGGGGCTCTTCGATGCGGAGGGTGTACTGATAACGGATGCCACCGTTCACTTCCATTACTGGGACCTCACCGACCCTGAGAATGCGATCCTGGAATCCGAAGTCGATGCCGAGCGAATCGTGGCTCCAGACGGCCTGACCACCATCTTCGCCCACGAACGTGACTTCAACCGGGCCGGCGACTGGGGGCTGGAGGTGGAGGCCCGATTCAGCGATGGCGGGGCTGCGTTCCAGAGCATCGGATTCCGGGTAGCTGAGGACACGGACACTCTCGGTCCGGGCGAGGTGGCGCCCGCTCTCGACACACCGACGCTGGAGGACGTTGACGGCGACATAGCTCTGCTGACCTCGGCGGAGTCGCCTAATCCTGAGCTGCATCGCCAGAGTCTCGCCCAGGCTCTTGCCAACGACGACCCCACGCTGTTTCTCCTCGCCACGCCGGCGTTTTGCGAGACGAGGTTCTGCGGCCCGGTATACGACATGGTTGGCGACGTGCAGACCCGCTACGCCGACCGGGTGAACTTCGTGTACGCCGAGGCATTCAGCGGCTTGCCCGATCCGGCGCTCGCCGGCTTCCAGCCGTCACCGGCCATGACCGCCTTCGGGTTGGAATCTGAGCCCTGGCTCTTCTTCCTCGACCCCGATGGCAAGGTCGTGTATCGCCTCGAGGGCTTGTGGACCGTCGCGGAGATCGAGCGACAGCTCCAATCACGCCTGGACCTTTAGTGGTGCGTACTGGATTTGTTGGAGGCTCGCTCTAACGCAAGAGTCCGCGAAAAGGTCGCGAGAGAATGAAGAACACGGCCGAGCTCGGAATCCTTGGTTCCATCCAGCTGCTCAACTCGTCAGCCTCTATCCAGGACGAGTCGTTCGCACGGATGATCCCACTCGAGCAACAGCAGTTGGCCAACCGATGGCGGGACTTGATCGACTCCGGGATCTACTTGATCGCCAACACCGACGTACCGTGGTGCTGTACCCCGTGGCGTACCGGCGGCGAGGGGGAAAGCTATACCGGGCGCGCGATGGATGCGTTGCACCAAGGCGTGACCCGAACGACATACGACGGCCGTGTCCCCGAGCTATGGCAGGCTTCGCAACGGCTCACCGTACAAGAGGCGTTTGAGATGCTGACCATCAGAGGCGCGTACGCCGCGCATCAGGAGGACGTCATCGGCAGCATCGTGGCTGGGAAATACGCCGACTTCGTCGTGCTTTCAGCGAACCCGCTCGAAGTCGCGGTCGATGCGATCCCGGAAATAGACGTTCTCGCCACGATCATCGGCGGCCACGCCGAGTTCTGCGCCTCCGGAGCGGAGGGCTTGTGCCCCTGACCGGTCTGGCCGGTGGTGGAAGCGTCGCACCGAACGCGGCAACTTGGGGGCCGACGGTGGATCAAGGGGTTGGGCTCGGAATCGACGACCGCTGCGGTCTCATTGGCAGCGCTCGGGGAGGATGGAGGCGTGATTTGGAGAGAGAGGGGTCGCTCTAGCTCGACAACAGGATTTCGATCTCGAACCAGGCGGCCCATGACGGCGTGTCGGGCGTGAGAATGCGGATGAACTGCGCTTCGACGCCGAGATCGATCTCGAGCCACTGCCCGGAAACGGTCTCGCCCTTGATCTCCGCTACAAGCTTTGTTGGATCCGGACTGGGGCCGGCGTAGATTTGGTGGACCGTGAATCCGGCCGGATCCTGGCTGACTAGCAGGCGGATGCTTTCGACCCGGTCCGACGATCCCAGGTCGAGTTCGATCCACTGGGGTGGGCCCTCACCGGCGATCCATGCCGTATCCCGGTCTTGATCTACTGCCAGGGACGCCGGTTCGAACTCTCGAGACGCTCTCACCGCATCGACAACTGGGTGGTCCACCGGCGTCCAGCCGGCGTGGAGCGGTGGCGCCTCGGTGGTGGGAACGGGGGACGCGGCGGCGCCGGTCAGACGCTCGCATAGGTCTCCGGTGCAGTATTGGACAACACCGTCGATCATGGTCACCAGCGGATAGTTGGTGGCGATGGCGATTTCGGGGTCTGGATCGAATAGGTCGTTTGCCAGGACGAGGAGGTCGGCGACCTTGCTGACTTGAATGGAACCGACTTTCTCCTCGATTCCCATGGCGGCGGCGGCGTTGATTGTCATCATTCTCAGTGCCTCTTCGAGGGGGACAGTGGGGAACCAATCCCACGCCGTTGGATGGCACGGCTCCCAAGTGTCGACGTGGACGGCGCCGCCCGCCACCACAGAGAACATTTGCTGGAACGGCAGGTGCGGCAGGGACGGGAAGTCCCCGTGCCAGGAAAGGCGGATGCCGGGGTTGGCGGACTGGATGGCTCGACGGTCCTCGATCGAATTGACGGCACGCTCGGGGAGGATCGCCTGCCACAGTTCGGCTACACCTTCGTCACAAGCCGACCCCCAGGGCATCAACATCACGACCGGGATCATGTCGATGGCGCCGTATGTGGCGAGTTCGGCGGGCGTGAGCAGTGTCGACATGCTGTTGTAGTCGATGCGGTGCCGGTTGGCTGACGGTTGGCCGTCAAGCGCGTCGGCCAGGCCGGCGAGCGCGGTCGAGATTCCCCGGTCGCCGATAGCATGGATCACGGTCATTCCGCCGGCAGCGTCAACGGCTGAGACGACGCTCGCTACCTCGGCGGCGTCGACATACAACGTGCCTTGACCCGTCCAGCCGACCTCCTTGAGGTAGTCCGGCGCCGTCGCTAGGTACTCGAGCGACATTGCCGGGGCATTACACGCACCGCCGTCAGTGAAGACTTTGACGCCCGCTACCGCAAGGTTGAGGTCGGGGTCGCGGGAGAATTCGTTCTCCAGATAGAAGTCGCCGAACTCTCGACCACCGCACACTGTGTTGTAGAGAACGTAGAGGTGGCTGCGCACCGCCAGCTCTCCGGCTGCATCCATGGCCTGGTAGGCCGCCAGCTCGTCAGGTTCGATGCTTGGAGTCCCCGCCGTCGTGGTCCCGCCGGCGAGCATGAGCTCCTGAGCGATACGCATCGCGGCGACATCTGGAGCGGGGTCTTGCAGTAGGTGGGTATGGGGGTCCACGAACCCCGGCATCAGAACGCGGCCTTCGAGGTCGACCGAAGTGGTGGCACCGCCGACATAGGCGAGGACTTCGTCAGAGGCGCCGACGGCGACCACAGTCCCGTCTCGAATCGCGACGGACTCGGCAATTGTGAACGCATCGTCCATCGTGACGATGCTGCCGTTGTAGAGGACGACGTCGGCAGGCTCGACGGGCACCCGGGTCGGAGGAGGACTCGTCGTTGAGTCGCTCGGTGGAGTGGAAGAAGCGATAGCAGGCGCGGTGGTGGTAGTAGAGCCGGTCTCCAAGGTCGTGGTTGGAGCTACTCCGCCGGTGCACGCCGCAAGAACCAGCATGAACCCTGCGGCGACTCCAGCTGATGGCTGCCATCGCATGGAAAGTCATGTTATCCGACGCGGCCCCACACCGTGGGCAACGGATGCCGTCCCCGCTATCTCGATTGGCGGGCCGCGGGATTGTGACGTAATCAGGGAACCCCCAACCGGATGTTGGGGGTTCCACTCACAAGAATGCTCCCCCGAGTTGAGGCGGGGGAGCATTCATTACCGTCCCGAAGGCCGGTGGTATGTCGGTGGAGCTACAGGGAGCGTCCACCCATCCGCTGCTGACCGCCACCGCTGCCAGCGGTGTCGCAGATGCCGTCGTTGTTAGCGTCGACGAAGTTCTCGGCGTCACAAACGCCGGTGCCATTGCCGTGGGGACCCTGGGCACCCTCACTGCGGGGGACGCGCAGGTCGCTGAATCCGTCGCCATCTTCGTCCACGAAGTTGTCACAGATCTTGTCACCATCGACATCGACGAAGTTGTCGTTGATCCCGTCTACCGGATCGACGTCGACGAAGTTCTGGCTGTAGCCGTTGCCTGCCTGGGACCCCGCACCGACATAGTCGCGGGTTCCGTCACCAGGAACCGCAGCAAAGGCTGCCGTTGCCATGGCTGCAACAAGCAAACCAACTACGAGGAGGAGACCGAATGCCTTTTTCATGATGTTGTTCCTTTCTCGAACATATACGCATTATCCAATGCGAATGTCGAGCGACCATGTCGCGCATATGAAGCTTCCGTGAAGCCGGCCAAGCGCCCGTTTCGGATTGGAGCCGGATCAAAGATCGGGAGAATGGCCCCGCAATCCGATCCTACGACTGAGGTTTGCTCGTAGGGAGGTCAACCTCGGTCTTCCCGAACAGATCCAACAAAAGACCGACCTCGATGTCTTCTTCATGGGGGTGACGGAGGGGGGCGGTCGAACTCACGTCGTAGTGGTTGCGGCGACCAATCCTTTTGTGGGTCAGGTAGCCCGCTTCCTCCAGTTCGGCGATGATGCGCTGCGTCGAGCGCTCGGTGATGCCGACGATGCCGGCTACATCACGTCCGCGAATGCTGGGGTTCTGCGCGATCAGAATCAATACACGGGCATGGTTCGTGAGAAACGTCCAAGGTCGCCGTTCGTGGTTGGTCATCGCCTCCCTTTCGCTTCGCACCGACGTACGCTACCAATGTCATGATACCTTGGGCGCCTATTGTCTTCAATGGTCCTATGCACGCCACCTGTGTCGTGATATATTTGACAGGGAAAGGGGAGTATCCCCCCAACGTACGTTGCCGTCAACACGGTCTTCGGACCCGGTGCGTCGCCCCCTCCGGGGTGGGAGAGACCTTCACAGAGTGAAGCGGTTTCTAGGTCTCCGGAGGACGTCATGGCCACCACAACCACGCGGTTTGCAGCGAAGACCCTGGCAGCGCTCGTTGCCGTTCTTGCGAGCCACCGAGAGTCGGCCGCCCGATCTGCGGAATCGCTGCACACAGAGGCAACGGACGCTCTGAGCCAGCGCGATATCAGCGATCTATTGGATGCGGAAGACCCCTCGACTGATTCCGATGCAGCAACAGTCTTGATCCTCGTGCAACAGGCCGAGGCCCGGCTCCGGCGTATCGAAGAGGCACTGGATCGCCTTGCGGACGGCACCTATGGGTACTGCACAGCCTGCGGTGAGGGGATCCCGCTAATTCGGCTGCGGGCGCTGCCGGCCGCCGCAAATTGTATTGAATGTAGCCGGCGGTCATCGCGAGGGGTGGACGAAGGGCTCGACCACGAATATCTGAGGCTGAGGCAGATCCGGAGTCGATCGAGCGCCGGATGCGGTTTGTCGACCGAGGGCGGTGAGCAATGAGAGTGCGCTCCCAATCCGCGTGGAGGCGGCAATCCCTTCTCCTAGATGAGCGCGACCGATTGACGCGGTTGCATCGGGATCTGAGGGTGGCTTCAACCAGTCGACTCGACTACGAGCCGCATGATGTCACCGATGACGAAGCGGCGCTCCAAGCCGATGCCATCGAGGGCCGGCTCGCTGCGCTAGATGAAGCGCTCGACCGGATTGACTCCGGTCGCTACGGCTCGTGCGAGACGTGCGGAACGTCGATTGCGGCCGAACGACTCGCAGCCTTGCCCGCAACAGCTCTGTGCCGAGCTTGCGCTGGATAACGCTCATAGCTGATCGAGCGTCGAAAGGATGGTGTTGCGATGGATAGGTTCAAGAGCATTCTGGTAGCGGGATCTCCGGGGCATCTGGAGCCGCTGACCCTTCGGGCCGCCGTCGAGCTCGCCGATGTCAACCAGGCTGAATTGACGGTGATGGACGTAGTTGCGCGGATACCTCGACGGCATCGGCGAGTCGAGGTTGAGGGTCGGGTTGTCGATGTCGAGGCGGCGCTGGTTGGTGAGCGGGAACAGCAGCTGCGGCGCATGGTCGAGAACGCTCGGGGTGGGAGTGAAGTGAAGGTGATGGCCGCGGTTGGTGAGCCGTTTATCGAGGTCATTCAGCGGGTCCTCGAATTTGGCCACGACCTCGTGATGTTGGGGGAGCCTGGTCCCGAGACAGGGAACACTTGTCAACTGAGCAGCGGCGTGATGCATGTGCTGCGGAAGTGCCCGGTACCGGTCTGGGTGATGCGACCGTCTCAAGCCCGCAAGCTGCAGGTACTGGCCCTGGTGGACCCCGATCCGGAAGACCCGATTCGTGATGGCCTCAACGACCTAGCGATGGACCTGGCGACTTCGCTGTGTAGCCGGAAAGATGGTGAGCTGCATGTGGGACACGCCTGGAGCTTGGACGGCGAGGCCACGCTGCGTACCTCGCCATACGTGCAAATGCCGGGAGCCATTGTCGATGTGATGGTTCGCGAAGCCGAGGCTGCACATAGCGAACAGCTCAGCGCACTGGTGGCACGCCACCATGTGGACGAGATGAGAGCGACGATCCATATGGTGTCGGGCGAACCACGTCGCGAGTTGCCGCTCCTGGCTGAGCGGCTCGACATCGGACTCATTGTCATGGGAACAGTGGCTCGGGCCGGGCTGAGCGGTCTCATCATGGGCAACACGGCCGAGACCATCTTGCAGTCGGTGCGGTGCTCGGTGTTGGCGGTCAAGCCCGAAGGGTTCGTCACTCCAGTGAAGCCGCGCCGAGATGCGCGCTGAAACCGCATGGACTCGTTGCCACCGTTCGAATATCGAGACGATTCCACATTGAGGGCCGACCCGGTCGACTATGCGACCCCATGGAGCGGCGGGGGGTTGAGCTCGGACCAGGCAGCTGTGCTTCTGGTCGAGGTTGGCGCCAACGTGCTACCCGAAGCTCGGCCGACGCCGTGGTGGGAGCGAGTGCTGCGGCAACTACGTAGCCCAATCATCTACATCTTGTTGTTCGCTTTGGCGTTCGACGCCGTTGTTTGGGTTTTTGAAGGAGCGACCGGATGGCCAATTGAGTCGATAGCGATCCTGGTGATCCTGGCGTTCAACACGGTCATGGGAGTGTGGCAGGAGTACCGGGCGGAAGACGCACTGGCACGTCTGAAAGAATTGGCCGCGCCGCTGGTATCGGTCCGTCGCGATGGTCGTTTGGTGCACCTCCCGGCGGCCGAGGTGGTCCCTGGGGACCTGGTTCGAGTCGAGGCAGGTGACCGGGTTCCCGCCGATGGGGAACTGACCGGTGACCAGGGTCTCATGGTTGACGAGTCGATGCTGACCGGCGAGTCGGTTCCAGTCGAAAAGGCTGTCGGACAGGAGGTCTTCTCAGGAACGCTCGCAGTGCGTGGCCATGCCTGGCTGGTGGTCACCAGAACAGGGTCAGCATCTGCCATGGGGCGGATCGCGAGCATGTTGGCCGACGTCGAGGTCGAAGGGACACCCCTAGAGCGTCGGATGGCGCATTTTGGCCATCGCATCGCCCGCTGGGTGGCTGCCCTCGCCGTAGTGCTGGTGGTGGCCGGTGTCGGGATCGAAGGGATCGACCGAATAGACGAGGCTCTGCTCTTTGCCGTTGCGGTAGCGGTCGCGGCGGTACCGGAAGGTCTGCCCGCCGTCTTGACCCTGACGTTGGCACTTGGCACCGAGCGAATGGCATCGCGCAAGGCCGTCGTGAGACGACTCGCCGCTGTGGAAGCGCTCGGTTCGGTGACCGTGATCGCCACCGACAAAACCGGGACCCTCACCGAAAACACGATGACTGTCAGCGATCTGGACTCATCGGACGATGAGCGAGCGCTGCTTGCGATGGTGCTCGCAGCCGATGCTGAGCCTGGGGGTGGTTCCGGGGATCCCCTCGAGATCGGTCTGTACACCTACGCCGCACAACATGGTGTAGACCCCGCCGAGACCCGAAGCCGCTACCAGCGGCAATCGGTACGACCCTTCGATTCAGCCTGGCGGTTTATGCGGGTCACCGTGGGTGACCAGGAAGGGCCGGTGTCCTATCTCAAAGGGGCACCTGAGGCGCTATTGGAGCGAAGCCGACTGACACCGGAGGAGCGGTCGATCTGGGAAGACAAGATCGAAGCCGGCGCCGCAGAGGGCTACCGAGTCCTTGGGCTGGCCTGGGCACCGGGTGAAACTGACTCTGACATCGAGTGGCTCGGTTCCGTCTCGCTGTGGGATCCGCCACGCTCCGAGGTAGTTGGCGCCATCAACGCTACTCAGGAGGCGGGTATTCGGGTGCTGATGATTACGGGAGACCATCCCGCCACCGCGTTGGCCATCGCCAACACCGTCGGGATAGCCACCGACACGGTGATGACCGGAGAACAACTCGACCAACTGAGCAGTGAAGAGTTGGCCCGCGAAGTGAACTACGTTGACGTCTTCGCCCGCGTCAATCCGGAACACAAACTGGCGCTGGTGGAAGCACTCAAGGCAAACGGTGAAATCGTTGCCATGACTGGAGACGGTGTCAACGATGCACCAGCGCTGAAACGGGCAGACATCGGAGTGGCGATGGGCCAACGAGGGAGCGACGTCAGCCGTGAAGTCGCTGATCTCGTGCTCCTCGACGACAACTTCGCCACGATCACCGCCGCGGTCGAAGAAGGTCGGAGCATCTACGCCAACATCCTCAAATTCATCCGCTTCCTATTCTCTACCAACGTGGCGCTGGTACTGCTGATCGCGATCGGCGTAACCGGCGCAGCCCTGTTCAATCTGCGCGACGAGGGCGGCAACCTCCTTGTCCCTCTTATTGCCGTCCAGTTGCTGTGGATCAATATCATCGCCGACGGGCCACCCGCTCTGGCGCTGGGGATGGACCGTAACGCGGGGATGATGACACAGCGCCCCCGGCCCCCGTCGGCGCCGCTTCTCACCCGAGCCGGCATCCGATTTATCCTGACAACGGGGTTCCTCAAGGCCGGGATCGGGCTGCTGCTGTTCTTCACGTTTCCGGCGCTGGCCTACGCAGGTGCCGCGACCCAGACCGCAGTGTTTCTCTACGAATCGCTCGCCCAGTTGGCATTTGTGTACCCGGCTCGCCGGATAGCAGCCAAGCCCATCCGCAACCGGACGCTCAACGTCATCATCGTCGCCAGTGTCGGGCTGCAAATACTCACAATCACAGTCCCCGCACTCCGCACGATGCTCGGCCTCGTCCCTCTCGATGGGGCCGGCTTGGGCTTCGTGGCCGCGGCGCTCATCGTCACTATCGCCGGTGCCGAGATCTGGTCGCGCCGCGCGGCTCAAAGAAACGATGGCTCATGACCGGCAAATCGACACTACATCTACAGATCAGCGCCCAAACCGAGAGAGCTGCTGGCGATCGCGCTCGCCAGGCTCCGTATCCGGCAGCCTCGCTCGCCGAGACATGACTGGAGGCCCACATGAATGACTACACACGAAGCGCCGTCCTCGTCGGCGTCGACGATTCCCTCAATGCCAATATCGCGGCCGCGTGGGCCGTGGCGATCGGACGCCGATTGGGTGTGCCGGTAAGGGCGGTGGCGGCGTGGACCCGGGTGGCCTCGAAAGCCTTGCCAGGGGTCGATGACGATGTCTCAGAGATGAATACCCATGTGGCATCTGCCGCGGCGCAATCCCTCCGTGACGTCGGGCTTGATGACGTTGACATCGTTGCCCGGCGGGGACCGGCTGCCACGGTGCTGCTCGACGCTGTCAATGAGCTGGACGCATCGATTCTGGTGGTGGGTACCCGGGGCCTGGGGCCGCTGTCCGGACTGCTGCTTGGTTCGGTCAGTCGACGCCTCCTGTTCACGACCGACCGACCGCTTGTTCTCGTCCCGAGGCGGTGGACCATGAGCCCTCCGCCCCTGACCCGGATTCTCGTTGGTGTGGACTGTTCGGCAGTTGCCCGCCGCGTCCTTTCATGGTCGGCTGCGTTCTGTGCCGATCTAGGCTTGCCGGCCACGATTGTTCGATGCGCCGACCCTGGGTGTGAGAAGCCTCCGGGACACGTCGAACGTTTTGACGAAGACGTCAGAGCCGACGCCGAGGAAGCCTTGGTGCAATTCCGCGATAACGATGTTGAGTACAAGGTCGTAGTTTGCAACACCGATCCCCGGGTCGGGCTCCCCGAGGCTGCCGCAAGCGATGGTGCCGGGCTGATCGTGATCGGCAGCAGAGGTGCCGGTCAATTCAGTGGGCTTGGCGACACCGCCTCGTACCTCGTCCGCCACTCGCCGCTGCCTCTTGCGGTCATCCCCTGATGGCGGCTGGAGGAGTCGAGAGCGGGCTCTAAACCCGTCGGGCCGACCATCGAACGTCCCCGAGTGGGTATCGGGGATTCTGCATGGTCGCGCCACGAGCCCGTCGCTAGCCATCGGGAGCCGGAGCGCTGGTTACCAGCAGCCAGGTGGAAGGTCCTGCAGAGTTTGGTGATCGTTTGGGACTCTGTTGCACACTCGTTTGTGCACGGTCCCGAGACCTTTCGGCACAGAAAGAGAGGCAAGCGATGAAATCATTGAAGCTGAGGCAACCCGAACAATCTCCGCCAGGGGACAGAGTGATGGCACGGACGCGATTGGTGGCCGTGGTAGTCGCCCTAATACTGGCGGCGTGCGGGGGAGGTTCGAGTGATGCGGTTGCTGCTGATTCTGATGCCGGTGTCAGTGCGGCAGCCGAGAGCGCAGCTCTTCCGACCGGAGGGGGATCCGACTTCTGTCAAACAGTCGTGAATCTATCGGAGGAACTGGGTGCCCTGGATGAGGATGATCCGACTCTGGAAGCCCTTGACCTGTACGAATTTCTCAAGGACATCTACCTTCGCCTGGGCAGCGCCGCCCCCGCCGAACTAGAGGCCGATTTTGCCCTGATGATCTCCGCCATGACGAGTTTCGGCGAGTGGGCAAAGGATCCCACCGGACCCGAGCCACTCGACGAGGTCGAACTTCTGGCATTCGAGGAGGCAACCGTCCGCGTCGAAGGATATATGGTGCGCGAATGCGGGATTTCGTTCGACGAGGAGCCGGAATCTTCAGCTGCCGTTGACGATTCCGACAGCAGTGGTGACGTGTCATCTGCGGCCACCCAGACGATCTCAGCCGGGGGCGGCACCTACGAAGAGACCCTGAGCGGAGAGTATGAGGTGTCGTGCGACATGTATGGCGACCTCGAGACCGGCTCGATAAACATCTACCTGGAAGGCCCCGACTTTCAGTCCTCGGTCTCCAGCTACGACTCAGGTGTCGAACCCGGGGCCTATGAAGGCCAGGTCTGGGTGTTCGCCGCAGACCCTGCTCTTGACGAATCCGTGTGGGATCTCCAGGAGATCGATGGCGCGTTCGTCCTGAATCAGGCAGAGTCCGTGTCGAATGAAGAGTGGCTGTTCACCGGGAGCTTCTCGGCCTCGGTTGCGGACCCGCCTGCGTCCATTGAAGCGACATTCAGCTGTGTCGGGCTAGTGGGCTATTGAGCCGTTGTGACAGGTCGTGACTGGGTGAGGAGTGCTGTGGCCGCAAGTGAGATAGGCACCGGGCTTGGGGCCGATGCGAGATCGAGAGTCCATGATCTGCAGCGGATTATCGAATCGGGGGAGGCGATTCGATATCGGAATGAACCAGGAGGAGGCGACTCGTTGGCTGACAGCCATGACGCTGCCTGTTGGTGAGATCGTCGTCGATGCTGACCCAGCCATGTTCGGGCACCGCATCTCTGAGCTCGATTTCAGTCCGGAGGACCTCGCCCTCATCCAAGCACTCCGCCGACTCGTGGAGTCCCGGAATGGTTCGGGAATCGAAACGACGATCGTGCTGTCGGGCTCGGCGGCACAATTGAAGAACTAGACATATCCCGGCGATTGCGACTTCTTCGAGCGTGTCAACATCCAAGCGCCGACCAGCGAACGCTCGTGCCGATTTCTGGCGGGCATGGTCCGCCAGAAGGCTCTGGCAACGTTTTGGGCGATGTAGCGGAGCGTGCCGCTCAACGCGATGGTTTGTCCATTGCACCGGAATGTCGCGGATTTTGTAGCACCGGCGCCAGGCTACCGTGGTCATCAGATCGACTGCCGGGCTTACCGACGGTCGTCCTGTCTCGCGGAGGCTATTGCAATGACTGATGGGTTAGTCGCTCTTGCCGCCGACACCAATTTGGCCGCGGCCCGCTATCAAATGGCGATCAGTCTCGGGTTCCACATCATCTTCGCTGCGCTGGGGATCGGCTTCCCACTGATCACACTCATCGCCCACCGGCGTGGGCTCAGGCGTGGAGATGCAGCTGCTCTCATTCTGGCAAAGCGCTGGTCGAAGGTGATGGCGGTTCTGTTCGCGGTAGGCGCCGTTTCGGGGACGATTCTCAGCTTCGAAATGGGGATCCTGTGGCCGGGCCTGATGGGACCGTATGGGGACGTGATCGGATTGCCGTTCGCGCTGGAGGGCGTCTCCTTCTTCCTAGAGGCCATCTTCATCGGGATCTACCTATACGACTGGAAACGCCTGTCCGCCCGGGTGCACTACTTGACCCTGTTTCCCATCGTTCTCGCAGGAATCGCCGGGTCGTTCTTCATCCTGTCGGCCAACGCATGGATGAACTCGCCGGCCGGATTCACGATCGCAACTGATGGCTCGATCGTCGATGTCAATCCGCTGGCTGCCATGTTCAATCCGGCGGTCGGGATTCAGTATGCCCACATGCTGCTCGCGGCCTACATGGTTTCCGGTTTTATGGTGGCGAGCGTCTATGCGGTGGGTTGGCTCAAAGGGAGACGCGACCGGATTCACCGGCTGGGGTTCGTCATTCCGTTTGTGCTGGCGTCGATCGCCGCACCGCTGCAGGTCCTGGTAGGCGATGTCGCTACCCGCCGGCTCATCGAGGCGCAACCTGCCAAGTTTGCAGCTATCGAGCTGCTACCCGAGACCCAGGAAGGTGCGCCGCTAGCTTTAGGCGGCGTCCTCGTTGACGGGGAGGTAGTTGGTGCCATAGAGATCCCGAAACTGGCGTCATGGCTGGGTACCAGGGATTTCAACGGAGAGGTACCGGGACTCGATTCAGTTCCCGAAGACGAGCGGCCTCCCGCCAACGTCGTACACCTGGCGTTCCAGGTGATGGTCGGCCTCGGCACCGGGCTTGTGGGCCTCTCGGCCTGGTTTGCATTCGTGTGGTGGCGACGACGGCGCCTGCCCGGATCGATGTGGTTCTGGCGATTGGCGTCTGGTGCCGGACTAGCGGCCATTGTCGCCATGGAGATGGGCTGGATAACAACAGAGGTTGGACGTCAGCCCTGGATTGTGTACGGCGTCGTGCGGACGACTGACGCCGTCACAGCAGCCGACGGCATTGCGGTGTCGGCAACAGTCATCAGCATGATCTACGTCGGTCTCGGGATCATTACAGTCGCCGTCCTGCGGCGAATCGCCGTTCGGTTCGCGGCTGGAGAGGAAGCCCCAGTGCCGTATGGTCCCAACCCTCCGGTGTCACTATGACGCTTGCAGATGTCGTACTCGTTGTTATCTGGCTCGGTATCACCGCCTACGGCATCTTTGGCGGGGCAGACTTCGGCGCGGGGTTCTGGGATCTCCTCGCCGGAGATGCCGAAAAGGGTTCCAGGGTGCGGTCATTCCTGGAACGAATTATCGGACCGGTATGGGAGGCGAACCACGTCTGGCTGATATTTGTACTGGTCTATCTATGGACCGCGTTTCCCGAGCCTTTCGTCGCCATTGCCACAACTATGTACATCCCGCTGACCATCGCGGCCATCGGGATCATCTTGCGCGGTGCGGCTTTTGCGTTCCGAAAATGGGCAGCCACATTGGGTCGTCGGCGCGCCCTCGGTGCGACTTTTGCCGCATCATCGATACTCACGCCATTCTTCTTGGGCACCGTCGCCGGGGGAGTGGCCTCCGGGCGGGTCCCGTTGGGAAACGCGCTGGGCGATCCTCTTACCTCTTGGTTCAACCCAACCTCGCTGCTGGGAGGTGCGCTCGCCGTCGGTGCGACGGCATTCCTTGCGGCTGTTCTGGCTGGAAGGGACGCCATCTCAGAGGGATCGGTAGACATCGCTGAGTACTTTCGCAAGCGGGCCATGGCGACCGGAGTGGCGATGGGGGTCCTCGCCGTCGGTGGCATCGCGGTACTCGCCATCGACGCCCCCGACCTATTCGACGGACTCGTTTCGGTACGTGGCATACCGCTCATGATCGCGTCCGCGGCAGGTGGAGTGGCGGCCCTGGTCCTGTTGCAGCGAAGACAGTATGTCCAGGCCCGTCTGGCCGCGGTGGTGGCGACCGCGACTGTGTTGTGGGGATGGGGGGCGGGTCAATACCCCTATCTACTCGAGAAGTCGGCGACAGTAGATGAATACGCCGCATCAGATGCAGTGTTGGTTGCTCTGATGGTTGCCTTCATGGCGGCTGGACTGCTGGCGGTTCCAGCTCTCGGATTTCTCTACACATTGACTCAGAGGGGACTGCTGGGCGAGTCGGGTGAACAGCATCTCGAGTCGACAGAATCTCTGCTGCAACGGCTAATCGCCGAGGAGGGAAACGGTTCCGGTACCCGCTAGGACCACATGGCCGCCGACTCGAACTCTGGCCGGTCCGTAGACGTGGAGCTGGCCGCGGGCGCGGCAGTCGCTCGCGGGTGCAGGAACGCCAGCACGAGCCGCCAAAGTTGCAAGCCTGGCAAGCCGCCGGGTATTCGCGCAAGCCAATATCCCCGCCACATGGAGCGTGACGACTCAAGCCTGCAGCGAATCCGGGAGAGGCTGGCACCACCACCGGTGCCGAAGGACGATCGTGGTCGTACGCGGATGGTGCTCGACACGTTGGTACTGCACCTGCACCCGTCGCGCATCCCGAAAAGGACGCTCCGCTTTAGCTACACCTGGGGCCTTGGAGGTCTTGCGGCTCTCCTAGTCATGATGCTCGTGACCACCGGGGTGTTTTTGCAAATCAACTACACCCCTGCGGAGTCCTTGGAGCTGGGGGGAGCTCTCTATTCGACCAATTGCGCACAGTGTCATGGACCGCTCGGGCAAGGGACCCCACGTGCGCCCGCACTCAACGTCAAAGGGTTCCTCGAGGAGACACCCGACGGAGCGATCCAGCAGATCATCACGCTCGGCGTACCTGATACCGCGATGCCACCGTGGGGAGACCGAATGACCGAGTCGGAGATCCAGGCGGTCGTAGGCCTGCTCAGATCGTGGGAAGCGGACGCACCCGAGGTGGCGGTAGCAACAACACCCAGCGGTGGTGGCGGTGGTCCTCCGTGGCTGCGCGATGGGTCCGCTTCGCAAACACCCTGACCGGAACAACCAGGTTTTACTCTCCGATGTCCTCATTCCACAGCGCGGGGCTCTCTGCGATGAAGCCCTCCATCATGGCTATGCACTCGGAGTTGTCGGCGATGACGACCTCGACCCCGCGGCTGCGCAGCAAGTCTTCGGCCCCCATGAAGGTTCGGTTTTCGCCGATGACAACCCTTGGAATTCCATAGAGAAGAATCGCACCGGTGCACATATCGCAAGGCGACAGGGTGGTGTACATAGTTGCGGTGCGGTACACAGATGCCGGCTGCCGACCCGCAACCTCCAGCGCGTCGGTCTCCCCATGGCGAATCGCCGAGCCAAGCTGAACTCGCCGGTTGTGCCCGGCTCCGAGGATTTCCTCCGCGGTGGCGAGCGCAGCCCCGATCGGAATGCCACCCTCCGCCAACCCAGTTTTCGCCTGGGCAATCGCTTCATCTAGACAACGGACGTCCCAATCGTTCATCATTCTCTCCTGTAGTGCTTCAGATAGGCTCCGGGGTATTCAACGTTACGACCGGAGGCTGCCAGAGCCGCGATCACGACCAGATAGGGGAGCGCCAAGAGCAACTCGAACGGAATTGCGTCCCACCCCGCCAGAATCCGGAGCCGCAACTGCAGCGAGAAAACGGCAGCAAACACCAGGGCCCCAAAGACTCCCCGCCATATCCGCCATCGTCCGAAGATAACAAGCGCGATACAAACCCAGCCCCTGCCCGCGATTATGTCGAGCGTGAACGTGCCGAGCGTCGCCAGAGTAAGAAAGGCTCCGCCGACCGCCATCAATGCACCACCGATCATCAGTGCGGCATATCGATATAGGGCAACCGATAGCCCGGCAGCATCGGCAGCCTCCGGGTTCTCCCCGACCGCACGTACCGCAAGACCGAACGAGGTGGAACGCAGCACCCACCACGCCAGCGGGGCAACAATCAGAAACGCAACGTACGTCATCGCGTATTGGCTGAAGAGGTTGTTTGACCCGAACGGTTCCAACAGCCGGTATGGCTCAATGCGACGTATGCCCTCGGAGCTGCCGAAGTAGAGCCGGTTGATGAACTCGGAGAGACCGATAAGGCCCAGGGTGATGCCGATACCGGCAACATGCTGGCTGGTACCAACTGTCACGCTCAGGAATGCCATGAGCGCGCCGGCGAGGAGCCCGACACCGACAGCGGCAAGGATTCCAAGTCCGAGTGAGCCAGTTTGTGAGGCTGCGGCGAAACCAAAGAACGCCCCGGCATACATCGTGCCCTCGATCCCGAGATTCAGAATCCCGGCCTTTTCTGCGTAGGTTTCGCCGATCGTCCCATAAACCAGGGGAGTGGCAATGCGGAACGTCGCTGCAAGCACCTCAAAGACAAAGCTCATGGTGCCTCCGCCTCGGGAACTGACACTTCGGGGAGTGGCACTTCGGGAAGAGCGACTGTCGGGCGACGCTGCCGATACCGGCGGTAGACCAAGACTCCGACAGTGACGAGCAACACAGTGGCTTGCACGACGTCGCCAAGCTGCGACGGAATGTCAAGAACGCGGCCGGCGGTGCCTGCACCCACGTTGAGGTCGCCGAGCAGGATCGCAGCAAGAACAACGGTTGGCATAGCCAAACCCCCGAGCGTTGCAACCACAATCCCGGTGTAGCCGAAACCGGGGGAGAGGCCACCAGTCAGTCGGTACTGGATGCCGCCTACCTCGCTGGCTCCTGCAATGCCGGCAATGGCGCCGCTGACGAGAGCGGCAACGAGCAGTGTCCTCCCCACATCGATACCAGCGAAGCGAGCGGCGTTGGGACTGAGTCCGACAGCTGAGATGCGAAGACCAGCCACCGTGCGAGCCAGGACAAACCACAAGATGCCGGCGATAGCAACCCCGATGAGAAAACCAAGGTGGACTCGGGAACGGCTGACCAACACCGGGAATTGAGCCGATTCAGCGATACGGTCTGATTCGGGGAACCCGGTCTCCGAGTCCCGCCATGGACCGTTGAGCAGCGCGGTGACCACCAGCAAGGCAACCGGGTTGAGAAGTAGCGTTGTCACCACTTCATCTATGCCAAGCTTTACCCGCAACAAAGCGGGAACCAGCGCCCACAGTGCACCGGCCAGAGCACCGGCAACAACGACCGCCAGAAGCACCAGAACCCGTGGCTGATCGCCAGCCGCCATCCCCACGCCGGCCGCGGCCACCGCACCCATCAGCAGCTGTCCCTCGGCTCCGATGTTCCAATAGCCCGCACGGAACGCCAGGGCGACCGCAAGACCAGTGAGAATAAGAGGAATCGAAGCGACCAAAACCTCTAGGAACGAGAACCGCGACGTCAACGGCAGAACCAAGAACTCGGCGTAGGCGGCAAAGGGGTTGGCCCCCGCCATCAGTATGAACGGGGTTGTTATGACGAAGGTCGCGCCGAGGATGATGCCAGCTGTAATCGAGCCGCGTCGCAACGCCCCCATATCAAGCCACCTCCGTATGGCCTGCCATCAAGAGCCCGATGTGATCGCGATCTGCTGCCGCAGCCGATAGTTCGCCGACGATGCGTCCGCTGTACAGCACCACCAACCGGTCCGACAGTTCCATGAGTTCGTCGAGGTCCTCGCTGATCAAGACGATCGCGGCCCCGCGGGCCCGCTGCGCCAAGAGCTCAGAGCGCACGTATTCCGTGGCCCCGACATCGAGTCCGCGCGTCGGCTGAGAGATGACGAGGGCTTTCGGGTCTCTAGCCAACACTCGAGCAAGAAGAACTTTCTGAATGTTGCCACCGGAGAGTGTCTTGACCAGGTCGTCGGGCCCAGCTTTGATCGCAAAACGGTCGATCAGATCCACGGCATTTGAGCGAATGCCTTGCCGGTCGAGAACCGAGCGGCTTCCGACCTCATCCAGATGCTCGAGGATGAGATTGTGGGCAACGGACATCTCCCCGACGAGAGCCTCGTGGCGATCCTCGGGGATGCGGCCCATGCCGGCGGCCACAATCTGCCGTGGGGTAGAACCGGCGATGTCATGTGCCTCCAACAGAACCGAACCGAAGGTTGCGGTCCTCATGCCTGAGAGCACCTCCGCCAATTCCGTTTGGCCGTTGCCCGAGACCCCTGCGAAACCGAGGATCTCGCCCGAACCAACCGCAAAACTGACATTCGATAGCGCAGGGCGTCCCAACTTCCCCAATGCGGAGAGACCGACGACCTCAAGAACCACGGGTCCGGGGTCGCTCGCAACTTTCTGCTCGGGCGCTGTTGCCGGCCTCCCCACCATCAAGGAGGCCAGACCGGCAGCATCTGTGGCTGCGGTCACCACAGTGTTGACAACCTTTCCCCGACGAAGGACCGTGACACGGTCGGTCAGCGCCATCACCTCGGGAAGCTTATGGCTGATGAATACGATCGCCATGCCGGTTTCCCGCAGTTTGTTGAGCGTCTCGAACAGAGCGCGGATTTCCTGAGGTGTGAGCACTGCGGTCGGCTCGTCAAGAATCAAGACCCGGCACTCGCGATACAGTGCTTTCAGGATCTCAACCCGCTGCTGCTCGCCGACCGAGAGATCTCCCAGCCGCTGCTCGGGGTCGACGTGAAGCCCGTATTTCTCGGCCGCTTCACCGACCAGCCGTCTTGCGCGATCGAGATCAAGAACCGGGCCACCGGCACGACCGAGGATTACGTTCTCGGTAACGGTCATGGGTTTTACCAGAGCAAAGTGCTGAGTGACCATCCCGATTCCGACACGGATCGCGTCCTTCGGTGACGCGATAGTTACCGCCGCACCGTCGACTCTGATCTCTCCGCTCTCGGGTCGGGTCAGTCCGTAGAGCACCCGCATCAGGGTGGTCTTACCCGCACCGTTCTCACCGAGCACCCCATGGACCTCGCCGCGTCGTAGCGAAAGATCGATTCGATCGTTCGCTAGGAGCGAGCCAAAGCTCTTACTGATCGACTTGAGCTCGACTACCGGAACAGCGGAAGCCTCACCCGCCAACAAGGACCGACCCGGCTGGCTCAGCCTCGTTGATATTGACGCGGAACGCACCGCTCCTGATCTCAGCCTCTCTCTGGGTAACCAGATCGAGAAGATCCTGGGGAACGGCTAGATCCGTATTGATGCTCGCAAGTGACGCACCGCCTTTGGCCAGCATGCTGAAATCTTTCAGATCCTGTGAGGTGTACGCACCGGCGCCAACCTGATCGATGACATAAGCCACAGTTGGCGCCATGTCCCATACGACGCTGGAGATGACGCTGTCAGGAGCGAGATCCACTTGGTCGGACATGTTCCCGAACGAGAATGCTCCGCGCTCTTGCGATGCTTCGATTACGCCAAACCGCTCGGCGTACATCACGTCGGCTCCGGCATCGATCTGAGCAAGTGCAGCCTCCTTGGCTGCGGCGGGGTCGAACCAGCTATTGATGAAGGTGACCTTCACCTCGACATTGGGATTGGTTTCCTGGGCACCGGCCACAAACGCGTTTGTGATCCGGTTTACCTCTGGGACGGGATACCCGCCGACCACGCCAACCACGTTGGTCTCGGTCAGACCCCCGGCCAGCATCCCGGCGAGGTAGGCCGGCTCGTGGATCCAGTTGTCAAATACCGAGAAATTGGGATCTGCCGGTCCGCCGCCTGAACCAAACGCAAAAGCGATATCCGGATAGTTCGACGCCACACGGCGCACCGCATCCTCATTGCCAAACGCATCACCAAAGATGATGTCCGGTTTGTCCTGCTCGGCCACCTCAGTGAGGATCCGTTCCATGTCGCCGCTGTAGCCGATGTCATCTGTGAAGTCGTACTCGATGTTGCCTGCCTCGGCCTCAGCGAGCAGCGCTCGATGGATCACACCGTCCCATGGCTCTTCGATCTGAGTGGCGAAAGCACCAAAGACCGAGATTGTGCCTCCGTCGCCCGCAGCACTGTCGTCATCACCACCACAGGCAGCAAGGCTAAGAGTTGCGACCACCACTAATAGGATGATTCCATTAGGCCAACGTGTCGAGATCCTTCTCATCTTCCCCTCCGATCGCTTGAGACGATGTTACTCGCAGCACAGAATCGCGACCCAATCATGGTGCGGATTGTTGATCCAATTAGACGCCCAACGTCGCCTTCGACGCGGCGGCGTGTGGCTCGCGTTTGACAAAATGGGGCCAGTTGCGGTCTCACCGTGGGAGAATGGTGACGGCCACTAACTCCAGTGGCCGGCCTGGAGGTAATCATGGCATCGAAAGACAAAGGCGGCAGGGCGACCAAAAAGGTCGCGGCAAAGAGCCTGAAAGAAAAGCGCGCCGCCAAGAAATCCAAGCAGAGCAGCTAGCCGCCCCAGCAGTGGCTCGGCTAGCCAAGTGAGATATCGATGCAGTTGACAGATCTTGAAATGATCGCGCGCGTCGCGCTAGCTGCGATCCTTGGGGCTGCCCTGGGCATTGAGAGAGAAGTCCAAAACAAGACCGCTGGCCTTCGCACCCACACTCTGGTGGCTGCCGGCGCCGCGCTGTTTTCTGTTGCCGGGGCCTCGGTCTCAGCAGACGGAACCGACCTGACCAGAGTCGCCGCGCAAGTGGTGACCGGGATCGGCTTTATTGGGGCCGGCGGTATGATCAAAAGCGGCTTCACGATGACCGGGATCACCACCGCAGCAACGCTGTGGTTTGCTGCCGCTCTCGGCGTGGCTGCGGGTTTTGGCTTGTACCTCGTTGCCCCTGCTGCATTGATGATGGCATTGTTCGCGATGGTCGGCTTTGCGCCGATACGGGGCTACCTCCGTAGAGGCACAGTCCAGCCGCTCGAAATCGAATACCAACCCGGTCATGGCACCTTGACCCCGTTGTTCGAGACGCTCAACGCCATGGGCGCCCAGGTGCACCGGATTTCCATGATCGAAGACGACGGGAGAAGACGCCTCAGCTGCGAGCTAGTCGGAGTTGGCGCAGAAGCGATGGATGGAATCATCATGTCGCTGCGGGGGCGAGAAGAAGTCATCAGCGTCACCGGGCCTACAGGCCGTGCACCGTGGAACCGGTCATGACCGATCGACTTGAGCCGATCCTGAACTAGATCTGCAGTGGTGACGAGTGGAAGCCAAGCGCCTTTCTCCAACAATGGCGTGATCGGGCGACGCCCCTGCTCCTTAGGGCGTTTCAGCAGCGGATCCGGGTCGGTGGATTGAGGCTAAGGTCTCGGCTCGCGAGAATCTGAGTTCATGTGCCGTACTTCACGCCAACCCAACGCAAGGCCATCATCGGCGATGTAACCGTTCTTGTTTTGCTAACCATCGTCGGCTTTGCGACCCACCTGACCCTTGATGCCTTCGGTCGCATGGCGGCGACACTCGTGGCCTCCCTCCTTGCCTGGGCCGCCGTCGCTCCCTTCCTTGACGTCTACAGCCCCACCGTTATTGATGACCCAAAAGCCGTTTGGCGAATAGGGTGGGCCTGGCTCATCGCAGCACCGTTGGCGACGTTCTTGAGAGGCGCCATTTTGGCGCGGGATGTCCCACCGACATTCGTCATCGTCACCATCTTGGTGAACGGGTTCGGTCTAGTCATGTGGCGGGTGGCCCTCGGTTGGATGCTGGCGCGCGGCTACCGGCTCGGCTCTAGATCGACCAGCAGCCCGCGATGATCCGATCCCTCTACGTGGACTAGCCGGGTGGAGACGCACCGGGCCCCCTGGGTGAAGGCATGATCGATCCGGAGCATCCGCGGAGACCGCGTGGTTGGTCCCCAGCTCCGTTTTGCGGTTCCTGCCTCGACGGCGGCGTCAGTGGCAAGGCCGGACAATCGGCGGTAGAGAGGCCATGCCGGCGACGAGTTCAAGTCTCCAACCAGGACTTTTGTGCCTAACGTGCCCCCTCCCGTTAGCAGCTGTTCCAGGGCAGCCAACTCACGCCTGCGGAGCTGTCGTGAAGTTCGCAGGGGCCTGGCAATCGGATTGACCAGATGAGCATTGATCACGTCGATGCCATCGGGGAAACCCAATTCGGCTCCCTCTATGTGCGCCAAGATCGGATTGCGATTGGGAAAGTCGGGGCGAGAGAACTGTGCGCTCCGGCTCGTGGCAATCCCCATGCCCGTTATGTCATCACGCGGATCAAGAAGATGATTGGTGCCCCAGTCGGCCAGGACGCTCGTAGCGTTGGCTGACAACTCCTGCACAGCGACGACATCGGGGGAGTGCTCCCGTAGAGCAGAGGCTAGGGAGTCGCATTCTGCCCTGCCATTGAATAGGTTGATTGTGAGGATCCGTAACGACATCGGGCGACAATACGACAATCGTGCGAGACCCGGTCCGCTCTGTCCCTCAAAAAGAGTAGAAACGGCTCAGAAACAGTGGTTGAGTCATAGGGACAACCGACCGATACAGGGGGGTAGGAGATGGAACAGAAGTGACCGGTGCGGGTATTAACCTTGGATATGCCTGCAAGATGAGGAGACAACGGTGCGTTTGACCACGGCGATGCTGGCCGATTCGGCCCAAGTTCAGGGCGGGAAGCTTTTCGTCCTCGGGGGCGGGTTCGATACCATCAGCGCCCGCAAACTTCCTGTCATCCACCGCAGCTTGACCGTCGCCCTCGTTGCCGAAATTGAGCCGGATGAGCGTCATCGCGATCTCGAGATATCGCTGCGTCTGATTGATGAAGACGGCGTCGACATGGGTGTCGAGGCCAAGGGCAAGCTGCGTGTTGGCGCACCGCCAAACCTTCCTCCCGGTTCTTCGAGCATCGTGCCAATTGTGAGCCCATTTCACGGCATCGAGTTCCCCGACGCCAAGGGCTATGCGTTCGTCGTGACCTTCGAGGATCAGGAACTTGACCGGATCCGCTTCCGAGTCGTGCGGGTCGGCTGATACCGTAAGCCTCGTGCTTACCATTCCAAATCTGATTTCACTGGTCCGTCTCGGACTGATTCCTGTCTTCCTATGGCTCCTGTTTGGGAAGGACAACCCTTTTGCGGCCGGCTGGCTGTTGGGTGTGATTGGGTCGACCGATTGGATTGACGGTTACCTTGCACGTCGATTGAATCAAGTGTCTGAGGTCGGCAAGTTTCTCGACCCTCTGGCCGACCGTCTTGCCGTAACGACTGCAGTGATCGGTGGTCTCATCTCAGGGGATCTTTCCGTGTGGTTTGCATGGCCGCTAATCGTGCGCGAGGTAATAGTCGCGATTGGCGCCGGCGTCGTTGCATTCAAAGGCCACACCAAACTCGATGTTCGAGATATGGGGAAGCTGGCGACGTTGCTGCTGTATGCGGCCGTCGGATGGTTCTTTGTCGGTTCCGAGTGGAGTTGGGGGATCACTATCGGTTGGCTGGCAGGCGTGCCCGGTCTGATCCTCTATTACATCGTGGCTGTGCAATATGCAGGCGATGCGGCAGAAGCGATCCGCACAAGGCGATCGTCAAATCGATCGACAAGTTAAGCTCTGGCCAAGATCGAATACACAGGAGACACCGTGCAGATTCCAGAGGGACTCCGTTACACCGAGAACCATGAATGGGTAGCGATTGAAGACGATGGCAAGGTCCGCGTCGGAATAACCGATTTCGCCCAGGATGCTCTCGGAGATGTCGTCTTCGTCGACCTTCCCGAGGTGGGTGCCGAACTGGCGGCGGGGGAAGCCTTCGCAGAGATCGAGTCGACGAAATCGGTGGCAGACGTTTATTCGCCCATCGCTGGAACGGTTGTGGCTGCTAACGAGGTGCTTGTCGACGCGCCTGAGACCATCAATTCCGATCCCTACGAGTCGGCGTGGTTTGTTGTCATCGAGGGTGACGTCAGCGGTGTCGAAGCACTCATGGATTCTGCCGCCTACGCGACCTTTAGCGAGTAGCGCCGAGAGCTATCTCATCAGTCGACGATAAGTCTCAACCTGTTATCGAGGCTTGCGGCTACCATATTGTTATGGCCGATCAATACAACGCGCCCGACGACATCCCCGACGCTGAAAAGACCGTTTACTACGACCCGGACGGCGGCGCCGGCGACGTCGGAGAGATGGTTGGAAAAATCGAGGGAGCATTTCGCTACGCCTTGATTGTGGAGCGCGGGCCCCGGGCCGGTCTGACTTATGTTCTCGGGGAAGGGAAGACCCTCGCCGGCCGATCTGAAGACGTCGCGATCTTCTTAGGAGACGTAACCGTTTCCCGCCATCATGCCCGTTTCACTGTCGATGAAGATGGGCTAAATGTGGAAGACCTACGGTCCACGAACGGAACCTATGTCAACGCCGAACGACATGACAGTGCCAGGTTGCAGCCCGGCGACGAGGTGATCATCGGCAAGTTCCACCTGGTCGTGGCCGGCGGACATGGCTGACGAAGCCAGCGCCCCGGCTCAATTCGCTGCTCGCAAGACCCGTTCCATTGGCGAGGTCATCAACAGTCTGCGTGCGGATTTCCCTGATATCTCGGTATCGAAGGTGCGCTTCCTCGAGGCTCAGGGCTTGATCGCGCCGACGAGAAGCCCTTCCGGGTATCGGATGTTTGCTGAGGAAGATGTCGAACGCCTTCGCTACGTTCTTAGTGAGCAACGCGACCACTTCCTGCCGCTCAAGGTAATCAAATCGAAGCTGACATCATGGGATCGAGGCGAAGACACCACAACACCGCGGGACAGCGGTCCGGCGCCAGAAGCCTACTTTGGCAGCGCCGGTGTCTCGATGGCTATTGATGAACTATGCAGGGCCAGCGGCCTCAGCCGCGAACAGGTAGAGGAACTGATTACCCAGGGTGTACTAAGCCCGCTCGAATTGCCCGATGGGCGCCAGGTGTTTCGCGACGAGGACCTAGCGATTGCCCGCTCGGCATATCGATTGTTTGGCCGTGGCTTTGAGGGACGCCATATTCGGTCCCTGCGGCTCGCCGCTGATCGCGAGGTCGATCTGCTGGCACAGCTCGTCACGCCGCTATTGCGTCACCGCAATCCAAAGAATCGACGTCGTGCCGCCGAGGTGCTCGCCGATGGGGCGAGTGCCGGCGCCCAGCTTCAAGAGAACCTGGTCAGGTCGAGGCTCCGTCGACTGCTCGAGGGATGATGCAGCGGCTGCTTTCACCAATCGCTGTGCTGGCTGCGTTGAGCATGCTCTCTTCACCTGTGCAATTCCCTTCGATACCGCAACCCCCGGCGCTGGAGGCGGCAGCGTGGATCGTCGTCGATGTGGGAACAGGGATAAGCCTCCTCGAAAACAATGCCGACGAGGAACTGGCGATGGCGTCAGTGACAAAGCTGATGACGGCGCTGGTTGTGCGAGAACACGCCGAGCTCGACGACCGGGTCCGTATTTCAGAAACAGCCGCAGACGTGGGGGAGGCCGAAGTCGGGCTCGTCGCCGGGGAGGTCTGGAGCATCAGAGACTTGCTCGGGGCCGTGTTGATCCGGTCGGGAAACGATGCAGCGTATGCACTGGCTGAGCACGTTGGCGGGAGCGTGGAGGGTTTTGCGGCGCTGATGAACGAGACCGCAGCGGAGATGGGCCTTGCACACTCCCACTTCGTCAACCCGCATGGCCTCGACGCAGAAGGTCACTACACATCGGCCCGCGACCTGACCGCTATTGCGGTGGCCGTTCTCAAAGACGAGGTGCTGAAACAGTTGACGCGGACTGGCTTCATCAGATTCAAACCCGCGCCAAACGGAGCAGACCGGATAGCAGCCAATACGAACCTCCTTCTCAACAAGTATCCAGGCGTTGTCGGGATGAAGACGGGATATACGGGCGAAGCCGGTCGGGTCTTGGTGTCCGCGGTGGAGGCGGACGGACAAACCTTTGTTGGGGTGGTTATGGGCAGCGAGAATCATTTCGCCGACACTGCCGCGATGTTTGACTATGTCACCGGCCGTCTAACAATCCGCGACCGTTTCCTTGCCCCATTGATCGAACAAGAAGGTGGCGGCGCCGCGATCGCACCACTCGATTTGGAGACCCAGAAGGTCATCAAGACCAGACAACCGCTCGCAACCGGACTCGAGGCCACCTCAGTATGGGGGGAAACGCCTGGTACTCGGGCGATTGAAGACATGGTCCGCGAGATGCTGCCAATCACGCTCGGTGGGACGGGTTGAACACTCCATATCTCGAGGTCGTAGGCCCTGCCGCTCTGCAAAAGCGCGTCGGTGAACTCGGGGCGGCGATCGCCTCTGACTATGCCGGTCTCAATCCGGTCCTCGTAGGAGTCCTCAAAGGATCCATCCCCTTTGTCGCCGACCTCATCCGGAGTATCAGCGAGCCGCACGAAGTGGACTTCCTGCTGTTGACGCGCTTCGGAAGCGAGGGCAGAGTGGCCGTTGCCATGGATACGGCGATCTCCCTGGAAAACAGACACGTCTTACTCGTTGAAGACATCGTTGACACCGGGCTCACGCTGAGCACGTTGCGTCGCAACCTCGAGGTGCGGAACCTGGAGAGTCTGAAGACGGTGGCCCTCTTGGACAAAGTGCCACGCCGAATAGTCGACGTGCCTTTGGAATACCGCGGCTTCGAGATCGGCGACGAGTTCTTGCTTGGATATGGTCTCGATTGGGAAGGTCGCTATAGGAATCTGCCTGGTCTATGGGCCGTGATGGACATGAACAGGCTCCAGGACCTCCACGAAACGTTTCCACAAGTGGCATTTGTAGAGCGCCAAAGCGGCGACGGTTCATCTCACCCTCGGTGATAGGCTGGCGCAATGGATCCCGTAGCAATGCAACTGGTCGGAGTACGCATCGAGCTCCCAACCAACGTGCCCATCTTGCTGCTTCGCGAGAGCGATGGCTCCCGATACTTGCCGATTTGGATCGGGCCCAACGAAGCTACCGCCATCGCCTTGGCACTTCAGGGCGTAGAACCGCAGCGGCCGATGACACACGATTTGCTAGCACTAGTGATCGAGTCGCTCGGGGCCACGGTGGTGCGTGTTGACGTTACCGAGCTGGTCGTCGGTACGTTCTTTGCCAACCTCGTGTTGGATCGAGATGGCGGTGAGACTGTGATCTCGGCACGGCCATCGGATGCGATAGCTGTGGCTGCCAGAGCAGATGCCCCGATTTTTGCGGACCGTGGCTTGCTCGAGGAAGCGGGCGTTGAGATCGAAGAGGATGGCCAAGAGGAAGAGATCGAGCGCTTCCGTGAGTTCCTCGAAGACATCACCCCCGAGGATTTCGATTCTGGGCACTCCCAAGGGTCGTAGCAGACATGCCGGATTCATTGAGTTATCCACAAGGGTTGTTGACAAGTCGCGATTGTCATCAGTAACTTCACAGGCGTAGTTCGACGGGCGGAATTACGTCGATGTAAGCTACAAGCCATAAGGAGGCTTGCTGTGAATAAGCAGGACGTCGGATATCGCGCCCCACAGGTGTGCAGTTTGGTTGGGATCACATATCGCCAGCTCGACTATTGGGCGCGCACCGGGCTGATTCAACCCTCGGTCCAATCGGCCCAAGGCTCAGGGACACAGCGCCGCTACTCCTTTTCCGACATCGTGCAGTTGAAGGTCGTCAAACGTCTGCTCGACGCAGGCATGAGCCTCAAGAAGATCCGCAGTGCCATGACAATCCTGCGAGAGCAACTCGAGAGCAATAACCCGCTCAACGACGTGACCTTGCTCTCGGATGGCGCCACCATTTTTGCCGCACACAGCCCGGACGAGGTTGTTGACGTTTTCCAAAAAGGCCAGGGCGTTTTTGGAATCGCCGTGGGCCCTGTCCAAGCGGAGCTTCAAGGAGAGATCCACAAGTTGTTCCCAGGCGAGGCTGCGCCGGTCACCGCAATCACGGAGGCGACGGCCAACTGAGCTACGACCTTCTCGACGAGCCGCAACCGGCAGATTCAGTCGACTTCGCTCACGAGAGCGAACGGCAGTTTGCACGACTCCTGGATTTCTACGAAGTGGACTGGGAGTACGAGCCGCGCGAGTTTGCGATTGAATTCGATGCCGACAACAACCCGGTCCAGTTCTTCCGCCCGGACTTCTATCTTCCTGGGGATGATCTCTACATCGAGATCACGACGATGAGCCAGAAGCTTGTCACAAAGAAGAACCGTAAGGCTCGTCTCCTTCACGAAGTCCATCCCGAGATCGTGTGCAAAGTCTTCTACCAGCGTGACTATCTCAACCTGCTGGTCAAATACGGTCTGGAAGAGCCACCAGATCAGGGCCTGCCAACGGTCCCAACCAGAATGCCTGGTGCTCCGCGCATCGAAGACCTCGGCGAAGATGACACGCGGGCCGTCGGCTGACGGACTCCTCCCGCTGCGTGCAGACACCCGGGTCGGGTTAGGCTCAATCGGTACTTTGACTCTGGAGGTCTCCCAAATGCCCGGTACGCCGTTGCGCTCTGAACATGAAGCACTAGGGGCTCGCTTCACCGACTTTGGCGGTTGGGAGATGCCTCTCCAATACCAGAGTGTCATCGCAGAGCACATGGCGGTGCGCCAGTCTGTTGGGGTCTTTGACGTAACCCACCTCGGCCGCTTCCACCTAAGCGGCCCCGGCGCCACCGCAGCTATAGGACGCGAGCTCTGCAACGACATCACCAAGATCAAACCTGGCCGAGCCCAGTACACAATGGCCCTCAACGAAAGTGGTGGTGTTGTCGACGACATCATCATCTGGCGATTCGCCGAAGATGACTACTGGGTCATGCCGAACGGTGTGAATTTCGACGATTTGCTTGCGCGGTTCACAGCTTCCTCGGACGCTCAAGCAGTGCCGGTGCGATCCGACACGGTGCTTCTTGCCGTTCAGGGACCGGACAGCGCCGAAGTGCTAGAGGCCGCAATTGGACTTGTTCCCGGCCGCTTCCGGGTTGAGACCGGCGAGTTTGCCGGTGGCCCGATGTGGACTGCAGGCACCGGGTATACCGGTGAGAGAGGCGCCGAGGTAGCGGTACCCAACGAGAACGGCGCTGCTCTTCTGAGAGCGCTCCTTGAGGCGGGGGCCGTGGCATCTGGCCTCGGTGCGCGCGACACCCTGCGACTCGAGATGGGCTATCCGCTTTGGGGCCAGGACCTTGATGAGGAGACGAGTCCGCTTGAAGCCGGTCTCGCCTGGGTGGTCGATTGGGATCACGAATTCGTCGGACGTGGTGCGTTGTTGGCGCAACGCGATGGCGGTCTCAACAAGCAGTTGGTCGCCTTTCGCACCGCCGATCGACGCCCACCGCGCCATGGGTATCCGCTCCGCTCCGGCGCCGCAACAGGGGTCGTCGCCTCCGGCAACTTCAGCCCGGTGCTCGAGGTCGGCATCGGCATGGGCTTCATATCACCCCCCATTGCTGATCGGTCGCCTCTCGAGTTAGAGGTGAGAGGCAAGTGGCAAGCAGTGGAAATGGTCAACCCGCCGTTCCTCGACCGCTGATTCCGTGACGCCGAGTGGACCTCCTTGCGATCGCCACAGAACAGGGAATGGATGGAGTCGCGCTGTCGCGAGCATCATGGTTCCGCGACCTTGCCGGGCTGGCGGGGGTGGTCGAGGTCCCTGTGGTCGGCGGTCGCACCGTATGGGAGACGATCGCGGCTCCCACGAACCGACTGTTCATCGTGGAAGAGCCCAATTACTTCGGCCGGTTTGAGGCCAGCCCGCCGCCCCCGGCTGTGGTGCTCGAAATCTCGCATGACCTCCCGCACGGTCTTACTGGGTCGACGGTTCGCGACGCACGACATCTGGCCGCCAGCCTCACCCAGGTACCAGGGTTACGCCTGCCCCATGGGCAACCGGAATCGCCGTGGTTCGTTGCCAGCCTTCCCAGTTCGGCGGAGAGCGCAGCGCAACGGTTGACAGCGAACGGGTTCGTCGGTTGCACCCCTCTCGGTCGAGATTTCCCCGAATACCCCGGTGGGCTACGCGTCCAGGTAGCGTGGCCGCAGCAAGAGAATGCCCGGTTTTGTACGATTGTGCGATCGGGCACGTAGAGAGGACATCATGGAGGCCCTGGGAATCGATGTAGGGGGTAGCGGGATCAAGGCTGCTCCCGTTGAGCTCGCAACAGGAAAACGCGTGGTGAAACGCATGCGTATACCCACGCCGCAACCGTCGACTCCAGAGGCCGTCTACGACGTCATCGGCGAGTTGGTTTCTCATTTCGGCTGGACGGGGCCGGTTGGTTGCGCTTTGCCCGCAATCGTCCGATCAGGGGTGGCCTATACGGCTGCCAATATCGACGACTCGTGGATAGGCACCGACGCCGGGGCGGACCTGACCGGACGGCTGGGGTTGCCCGTCACCGTCCTGAATGATGCGGATGCAGCCGGGCTAGCAGAGAACATGTGGGGAGCGGCCCGAGATCGCTTTGGCGTTGTCCTCTTGTTGACCTTGGGGACGGGTATCGGCAGCGCCTTGTTCATCGACGGGGCCCTCGTACCTAACACCGAGCTAGGCCATCTGGAATTCAAAGGCGAGGATGCCGAGCTCTACGCGGCGGCCCGTCTCGTAAATGAGGGTCTCGCGGAACGGGAGTGGGCGGTTCGCCTGAATGAGTTCTTGAACTATTTGGAACGGGTGGTACCCCCGGATCACATCATCCTTGGCGGAGGAATCTCGAAGAACTTTGATCGCTACTCGGATTTGTTGGACACGAGAGCAACCATCGCTCCTGCGCGATTCCGGAACCGTGCGGGCATCATCGGCGCAGCACTCGCAACCGGAGGAACGGTATGACCAGCACGACGTCGCAACTGATGGCGAACGACGGTTTGGGCCTTCTCATCAGGCATTGGGCCTGCGAGAACCCCATCGCACGGGTGCTGATCGTGCACGGTCTCGGTGAGCACTCCGGACGGTACGAACATGTCGGTGATTATCTCGTCGCCCAGGGCTTCTGCGTCTTGGCGTTCGACCAGCGTGGTCATGGGGCATCCGGTGGCGACAGGATGGACCTCGGGTCATTCGATGAGTACCTGGATGACGTGGAGGTGGTGCTTGGCGAGATGCCAAAGGACGTCCCCTCGGTCATCTACGGTCACTCGATGGGCGGGTTGGTGGCTGCCTCCTATGGGGTAAGTGTTAGACCACAGCCTGACCTGTTTGTGTTGTCAGCCCCGGCACTGTCGGCCGATGTACCTGCTCCGCTTCGTCTCGCTGCCAAAGTCATGAGCCGGATCCGGCCCGGGATGTACTTTCCCAGCTCGATCAAAGGCGAACAACTCTCCCGTGACCCTGCGGTTGGAAAGAAGTACTTCGCAGACCCGCTCGTTCAAACGAAAACAACTGCTCGCTTTGGCGCCGTGTTCTTGAGTCAGATGGACAACATCAAAGACAAGCTCAACCGCCTCACCACACCGACCCTCGTCATTCATGGCGCCGACGATGAACTGGTTCCTCCTCGTGCGTCGGCGCCCTTGGCGGCACTCCCCGGGGTGGAACGGAAGCTGTTTGCAGGCCTGCGCCACGAAACCCACAACGAACCGGAACAAGAGGATGTGATGGGGTTCGTGGCGACCTGGTTAAGGGCTCAGCTGACGTAGCCTGCGAGCACGATGGAGCGCAGGGGTGATCTAACGCTCTCGTCGATGAATGCCGCGTCCAGCGCAGCAAGCGTCACCCGCCGGAAATCCGCAAGACCGAATCCGTGGTGTTCAGCAGCAAACGCAAACTCATCGGTGAGGGTTACCGCACTCATCAAACGATTGTCGGTATTGAGTGTGACATTGAACCCGTTGCGGGCCAAGAACCCGAGGGGATGACTGGTCGGTTGGATGCCGAGCGTGTGGAGGTTGGATGTCGGACACACTTCGAGCGGTATCTGGCGGTCACGCACCATGGCGGCAACATCGCCGATCCGCGCAATAACGTCATCCTCGGCGTCAATGTCGTCCACGATACGAATCCCGTGTCCAATCCTCTGTGCGCCACAGCCATCGATGGCCCTACGGATACTGTCGGGGCCGTCGGCTTCGCCGGCGTGGATGGTCAGGCCGAGGCCATTGTCGCTTGCCAGGTGGCATGCGTTGGCGTGGTCGTCAGCAGGAAACCCGAATTCAGGGCCGGCAAGATCGAAGCCGACGACACCTTGATCGGCAAAGCGCACCGCAGCTTTGGCGGCCGCAATGGAGTCCGGCTCATTGCGCATAGCGTCCACAAGGAGACGCATCTTGATTCCGGTTGCTGCTTCGGCGCGCTCAAAACCCAGCAATGCAGCTTCGATCGCATCTTCCCGCGCTAGGCCAAGACGAGTGTTGAGGCTCGGTGCGAACCGAATCTCTGCATAGACAACCCCGTCGGCCGACAGATCGAGCCCTGATTCGAATGCGACCTGCTCGATCGCTGGCTTGGTCTGCATGACGGCGATGGTGTGCTCAAAACCGGCCAGGTATTGCTCGAGGGATCCTGATTCGTCCTGGAGGAACCAAGCCGCGAGTTCGGTGGTATCTGTGCTCGGCAAGTGGTCATAGTTGATAGCGGCTGCGAGCGTGATCACAGTCTCGACGCGTAGACCTCCGTCGAGATGGTTGTGCAGCTCCACTTTGGGGAGGGAGGAAAGATCTGTCTGTTGCATAAGGCGTGGAACCCTAGCGCTTGGCGAACGCAATTCTGCGGGACTAAGCGCCCAGGCGGGGGTTGAGTGTGTAGGTCCCGGTTATCGATGCCTCGCTGAGAACGTCGCCCTCGATCGCCGCTCGCAAAGCTGCGCCGTGGTACGCATCTGGGAGCTCTAGATGCGAAACATCCAGTGCATAGACGGTGAACACGTAGCGGTGGATGATGCTGTCGTTCCACGGCGGGCATGGGCCGTCGTATCCGAAGTAGTCGCCCTCCATGTCCGGGTCGCCGGCGAACCAACTTGTGTAATCATTGAGTCCTTGGTGGCTGCCGTGTGGTCCTGCAGCAACCTGCTGTCCTCTCGGTACGACACCATCGGCAAAGGCACCGGCACCGATCTCGGATAGGTCGCGAGGGAGGTTCGCCACCAGCCAGTGGAAAAAGTCGGTTCGCGGCAGATCGCTTGGAACCTCGCGACCTTCTTGATTCACATCGTCTGGTTTAGTCGGGACATCTGGGTCGTGGCAGATCAGAGCGAACGACTGCGTTTCCTTCGGAGCGCCAGTCCATGCGAGTTGTGGATTTCGATTGCCTCCAAAAGTCGCGTGGGTGTCGGGATCTGGTACGCAGAACGCAAACTCACCGAGAACCTTTGCGCCGTCGGCAAAGCTTGTACTCGTCAATTCCATGTCGCCACCTCCTTTGGGTCACAATACTCTGACACAAGTACACACTCTGGACTTGAGGTAGGGTCGAGTGGCGACGGAGAACTGATATGGCAGCATCATTTACCGGGAAACTCTTGGTGGCGAACCCCGAGATGCGGGATCCCAATTTCTATAGGACTGTTGTGCTTGTCTTCGAGCACGGCGAAGACGGTGCGCTCGGCACGATCTTGAACCGGCCAACTGAAGAATCCGCAGCCGAACATCTTCCTGCTTGGGCCGAGTTGTTCGCTGAGCCGGCGGTGGTTTACGTCGGCGGTCCTGTCAACAATGAGATTGCCGTTGGAGTGGCCGAATGGTCAGATGCGACAGACTCCGGAGGCGGGAACCTATTTTCGGGCGTCGGTTTCATCGACTTGACAGATGCCCCCGACCCCGAGGCTCTTCCCGAGCGAGTCCGTGTGTATGCAGGCTATTCCGGTTGGGATGCGGGTCAGCTCGAAGTGGAGCTGGCTATCGATTCTTGGTTCATTCTCGACCCAATCGTTGCAGATGTCTTCGGCGACCCTGCGGATCTGTGGGTGCGGGTGTTGCGTCGCCAGCCAGGGCGGCTGCGCGTCTATGCCCAATATCCGCATGATCTCTCGACGAACTGAGATGGCCACAACCGTTCCGCCGCTACGTTCCGCGCTCCGGGGGAAGTCGCCTTCTCTACGCCACGAGCGCAGGCTGTGGGCAGAGGGCAAGACCTCCATAGTGGGTATGGATGAGGTCGGGCGAGGAGCCTGGGCCGGTCCGCTGACGGTCGGGGCTGCGATCCTGCCGCAAGGGAAGAGGGTCTACAAAGTCCGCGACTCGAAGATGCTTACCGAGCGGGAGCGAGAGTCAATGTTTGATCGCCTCAGCCATTGGTGCGTGTCGTGGGCAGTGGGGCATGCTTCCCCGTGCGAATGCGATGAATTGGGGATGTCGGCTGCAATGACTTTGGCGGCACGGCGGGCGCTGGACGGCCTTGCTATCGAGTACGACCACTTGCTTCTAGATGGAAACTGGGATTTCGCACGCGGCGGTGAAACAGACCTGTTGGTCCGCGGTGATTCGAGATCACTGTCGATCGCGACTGCGTCGATACTGGCGAAGGTGACACGGGATCGTCTCATGAGGGCCGCGGCGGAGGATTTCCCTGCGTATGCCTTCGACGGGAACAAGGGTTATCCGGGTCCCGTTCACAAGGCAGCGTTGCATGCCCTCGGGCCGTCGACCATCCACCGGACATCTTGGGCGTATATGGACGGTCTGCCGTGGAGCGGTGTCAGGAGGAGTCAACGTCCCGATCCTCAGCAGCGACTATTCGGCTGAAGTCGTGGGAGAAGACGGCAAACCCGCCACCGGTGTGCCAGAACACGACGGTGTCGTCCGGCCCGTATATGCCAGATGAGATGTCGCGCCGCAGCCCACTGAGCGCTTTGCCGGTGTAGGTGGGATCAAAGACAAGACCCGTCAATGATGTTGCTTCGGCCTGGATACGTAGATCCTCGTCGCTCACTATGCCGTACCCTCCACCGATGTGCCGCTCGATGTATTCAATGCCAATCGTCGGGACCTTCGCTCCGACGTCTGCCGCTGCCTGTGCCCAGATCTCTGCAACCTTGCCCCTGATGTCGGCTGCTGGATCGCCGATCGAGCATGCCGCGATGCCGATGTCCAAGCCGAGCCGGTCCGCGGCCCAGCCGATACCTGCAGTAGTTCCGCCGGATGACGCGGCGTGCCATATCGTGACGGGGCGTCCTTGGATCCGCACCACCTGATCTGCCAGCTCTCGCATGGCGACGACGAATCCCCACATACCCAGTGCGTCGGACGCTCCTTCCGGAATCACCCAGCATCGATGGCCGGCGTTTGCCTCCGCCGCCGCCTCAGCTGCCATCAGCTCATTGCGGAATTCCCATTCGCTTGGTGTGATGAAGCGAATCTCAGCCCCTGCGAGCCTATCGAGCAAGTAGTTGCCGCGGAGAGCCGGGTTGGTGACCTCAGCAGGTTTCCTCAGGTAGAGGATGGCCCGGTATCCGAGTCGAGCTGCGGCCAATGCAGTAGCTCTGGAATGATTCGACTGGACAGCGCCACAGGTGATGACCGTGTCCGCACCTGCCTCGGCCGCAGCCGCAAAGTGGAACTCAAGCTTGCGTACCTTGTTTCCAGAAAGCCCGAACCCCGTGAGGTCGTCCCGTTTGATCCAGATCTGAGGTCCACCCCAGTGGTCGGACAATCGGTGTGCATGCTCCAGTGGTGTCGGGAGCGACGCCAGTGGTGTGCGCTTAGGGAGTTCTAGAGTCATTCGGTGACCATAACCGGATCGACACCGTCGGACTGATGATGTCAGAATTGGGTGGGGATACTTCTAGCATTGCAGTGTCGTCTCAACGAGCAGGAGTGGCAATGACCAAAGGCGCAGTAGGACCGCGGAAGCCGAATCCGCAAGATTTCCTGAACGTTGATGCACTTCTTGACGGTGAAGATCGGCTCATGAGAGATACCGTTCGCGCCTGGGTCGGCGATCGAATCTTGCCATATGTGGCCGACTGGTTCGAGGAAGGCTATTTCCCACAGGAGCTTGCGAAAGAAATGGGAGACCTGGGTCTGCTCGGCATGCATCTCGACGGTTACGGCTGTGCCGGAACCAGTGCCGTCCAGTACGGCTTGGCCTGCACCGAGTTGGAGGCAGGCGACTCCGGGGCCCGCAGCTTTGTTTCTGTCCAGGGTTCACTGTCGATGTTCCCGATCTGGGCTTTTGGATCGGAAGAGCAGAAGCAACAGTGGCTCCCCGGTATGGCGGCCGGTGATTTGATCGGCTGTTTTGGCTTGACAGAAGCCGATTCGGGTAGTGACCCGGCAAGCATGAAAACCCATGCCAGGCGCGATGGAGGTGACTGGGTTATCAACGGGTCCAAGATGTGGATCACCAACGGCGGCGTCTCCGATGTGGCCATCGTCTGGGCACAGACCGAGGATGGTGTCCGTGGTTTCATAGTGCCTCGGGATACCCCTGGGTTCTCTACAAATGACATCCACAAGAAGCTTTCCTTGCGAGCATCTGTGACGTCGGAGCTAGTTCTTGATGACGTGAGGTTGCCTGACGCCGCGATGCTTTCCGATGTCGTCGGTCTCAAGGGGCCCCTGGCGTGCCTGAACGAAGCTCGATTCGGGATTCTGTTTGGCGCTGTTGGCGCGGCACGCGCTTGCTACGAAGCTGCGCTCGACTATTCCAAGGAGCGCCAACAGTTCGGGAAGCCGATTGCTGCATTCCAACTCACGCAACGCAAGCTTGTCGAAATGATGGTCGCGGTCAACCGCGCGATGCTCGTCGCCATCCATATCGGACGGATGAAGGACGCTGGAACCGCCGGTGTCGAGGACATCAGTTTCGGCAAGATGGACAACGTGCGGATGGCGCTCGATGTCGCCAGGGAGGCTCGCTCGGTGCTTGGTGCGAACGGGATCACTCTCGAGTACCCGGTGATCAGGCATATGAACAACCTGGAGTCTGTTTTCACCTACGAGGGCACCAACGAGGTCCATACGCTGATCCTGGGCCAGGCGATTACCGGTATTCCTGCATTCGAATAGCCGCCGGCTCGCGGATTTGGATGTCGCCGTTAAACGTCTCGCAGGCGGCCGGATCGCCGGTCTCATACCCGACGTTGAACCAGGCAATACGGTGTTGACGGAGTACTCATTGGCGTCGTCTAGCCGCGACTGCTGGATCTCGCGGACATCATCTGCTTCGCGATTAGTGGCCCCCAAGGACACGATAGCCAAGGGGGAACTTCCGTTTTTGTGAGGGGATTCTGGTCGATTGTTGCGATCGCGACCGAGACATCGCGCTAGCGTGGCGGCCATGGTGTCCAACTCCGATACGACTGATATCGCCCAACCTGCGCTGGTGCTCGCAAGCGGATCGCCGCGGCGGAGGCTCCTACTCAGCATGGCTGGATTCGAGTTTGGGGTGGTCGCTCCCGACATCGATGAAGCTCATCTGCCGGGCGAACCGCCAGAAGACTTCGTTGTACGCATGGCCGTCGAAAAGACCGCCGCTGTCGCCGTCACGCAGGACCCCGGCGTGTGCATTTTGGGCTTCGACACAACCGTCGTCCTCGGCGAGCGAATCTACGGCAAACCAACTGACGAGGCAGACGCCGCCGCGATGCTCTTGTCGCTGGCAGGCAAGACTCACACTGTCTACACCGGATATGCGTTTGCGAGAGCAGGGCAGCCCACCGAGAGCGGGATCGACGCAGCTCGGGTGACGATGCGGCCGGTGGCCATCGAGGAGGCCGAGGCATATGCGGCCACAGGGGAGCCATTGGACAAAGCGGGCGCCTATGCGCTGCAAGGGGAGGGCAAGGGGTTTGTTGAGTCGGTTGAAGGCTTGCGCTCGACCGTGATCGGGCTACCGCTGGAACACATTGTTGACTTGCTGATTCGGAACGGGATCGTGCCAACACGTGGCTGAGAGGGAAAAGCGTGAGATTTGAGCTGAGCGAGGAACACGAGGCCTTTCGCAAGGTCGTGCGCGACTTTGCCGAAGGCGAGATAGCCCCCTATGCCGCACAGTGGGACGAGTCCGGGACGTTTCCTGCGGACACCGTGCGGAGAATGGGGGAGCTTGGTCTATTCGCTCTGCCATTTCCTGAGGATGTTGGCGGCATGGGCGGTGACTTCACGTCCTTGTGCGTGGCCATAGAGGAGATTGGTCGCGTTGATCAATCGATGGGAATCACCCTTGAAGCCGGTGTTGGGCTCGGTATCAACCCGATTTTCAACTACGGAACCAAGGAACAGAAAGAACGGTTTCTTCCCGATCTGCTGGCGGGGCAGGCTCTTGCCGGTTTTGGGCTAACAGAGGCAGAGGCTGGCTCCGACGCTGGAGCCACGAGAACCAAGGCGATCAGCGACGGCGAGGAATGGATCATCAATGGGTCAAAGGCCTTCATCACGAACGCCGGCACCGAGATGACTTCAGTTGTGACCATCACGGCGCGGACCGGAGACAGCGAGATCTCGTCGATCATCGTGCCCGCGGGTAGCGACGGGTTCATTGTCGAGCCCGCCTACAAGAAGATGGGTTGGCACGCCTCCGACACCCGAGGCCTCGTCTTTGAGGATTGCCGCGTGCCGGCCGACAACTTGCTTGGTACCAGGGGGCGCGGCTTTCACCAGTTTCTTGCGACGTTGGATGACGGCAGGATTGCGATTGCTGCTCTTGCGGTCGGGCTCGCCCAGGCTTGTCTGGAGCTTTCGGTTGACTATGCCAAGACGCGCCACGCGTTTGGCCGGCCAATCGGGGCCAATCAGGGTGTTGCTTTCCAATGTGCCGACCTGAAAGTCATGGTCGACGGAGCCCGGATGCTGACTTACCGTGCCGCGGCATTGAAAGATGCAGGCCGACCAATCAAAGAAGCTGCCGCGGTGGCCAAGCTCTACGCAAGCGAGGCGGCGGTCTCGGCAACTCGGATCGCGACCCAGATCTACGGTGGAGCAGGGTTCATGGAGAGTTCACCTGTGGCTCGTTTCTATCGGGACGCCAAGATCCTCGAGATTGGCGAAGGAACCTCCGAAATCCAGCGGTTGGTGATCAGCCGTAGCTTGGGGCTCCCCGTCTTGTAGACATCGGATCGTCAGCAGCAATCGAGTTCGTGCGGTTAACGTGAGCGGCAGATCGCGTCCGGGGAGGAGTCTGGCTAGTGGTGGGATCAGTGATTCTCTCATATGCGGATGCGACCAGCGCGGCTGTTTCGATCGATTCGTTCTTGGTGCTCAGCGGTCTCTTTGGAGGGTTGGCTCTCTTCCTAATGGGCATGGACCGGATGACGCGTTCGCTGCGGACGCTGGCCGGCGACCGCATGCGAGGCATCCTTAACAAGTTGACATCGAACCGCATTGCTGCGGCCTCCACTGGTGCCGGACTGACTGCGGTGATTCAATCGTCATCGGTCACTACTGTGCTCGTCGTCGGCTTTATCACTGCGGGACTGCTGACCCTCGAACAGTCGGTCGGCGTAATCATGGGTGCCAATATCGGCACCACGATCACCGCGCAAATCATTGCGTTCAAGGTGTCCCGCTACGCCCTGGCGCTTCTTGCGGTCGGGTTCGGGATCCGGTTCCTATCGAAGAACGAGGAACGTCGCGCCCAAGGGGGGCTGATACTCGGGTTGGGCATGATCTTTTTCGGGATGTCCGTCATGGGTGATGCCATGGTGCCCCTCAGCGACTACGAGCCCTTCCAGAATTGGATGGCCGGGATGTCCAACCCGCTGGCAGGTGTCGTTGCCGGCGCCATCTTCACCGCGGTGATCCAGTCATCGTCGGCAACAACCGGGGTGGTCCTGGCCCTTGCGTTCCAGGGCCTGATCGGGATCGAAGCGGGTATCGCCCTTATCATGGGTGCCAACGTGGGTACCAGCGTAACCGCCCAACTCGCCGCCATCGGCAAGCCCCGCGATGCGCTGCGAGCTGCGTGGGTGCATACCATCGTCAATGTCCTTGGTGTGTTGCTGTGGCTGCTGTTTATCCCGCAGTTAGCAAGTTTCGTCGAAGGCCTCGGCGGAGGCCTCGCCCGGCAGATTGCCAATGCCCACACCATCTTCAACGTCGCGAATACGGTGCTGTTCTTGGGCTTTAGCAAACAGTTTGCGGCTCTCGTTGTGCGCCTCGTTCCCGATCGAATCGAACCAGAGATCGTGCGCCCCCGGTACCTGGATAAGGGCCTGATGAGCACGCCGAGTCTGGCGTTGGATAGAGCAAGACTCGAGTTGTTGCGTCTGGCAGAGCGGGTTCGCAGGATGCTCACAGACGTCGTTCCCGCGGTCATCTCAGGGAGCAACGCCGATCTCGTGACCATCGAAGCGATGGACGATGAGGTCGACTCGCTGTATGGCTCGATTCTTCATTACCTGGGGCAGTTGAGCAAGGAAGAGCTGGGATCACGCGACTCTGAGGAGTTGCTCCAGTTGATGGAGGCGACCAATAACCTCGAGGCGATTGGCGACATCATCGAAACGAACCTCGTTCAGCTCGGTGTCTCGCGTATCGAACAGGACATCGTGGTAAGCCGGGAAACCGCCGAATATATATTTGAACTGCATGACGGTGTCAAGGAGGCTTTCGAGCTTGCGATGCTTGCCGTAACGCAGAAGAACGAGAATGCGGCGCGGCGAGTGGCGGCTATGAAGAGCGAGATCAACTCCATCGCCAAAAAGGCGGACCGCCACCAGGCAGAACGGCTGGTTGCCGATGAGCCGAATCGAATCCAAACCTATGGTCTTGAGACCGACTTGATCGCCCATCTCAAGCGCATCTTCTATTTCGCGAGACGCACCGCGCGAGTCGCCGTGCCGACTGCCGAGCGTCCTGAAAGCTAAACGGCTGCGTGCCTGCGGGAGCAGGGATGCCTATGACCTGAGGCTAGACGGCAATCTCGTCGATTAGAGATCGGGGATCACCGGCTTGGGTCGGCATCGCGGTAGCCCGCGACGCTATAGCAACGGTGGCCTCGACCACGCTTGGGTCGAATTGGGTCCCGGAGCAGCGAACCAGTTCGCTGAGGGCGTAGTCAACCGACAGCGCCGGTTGGTAGGGCCGGGCACTCGTAATCGCATCAAACGCATCGGCTACCTGCAGCACGCGGGCCTCGAGCGGTATTGCCGCGGCCGAGATTGCGTTGGGGTACCCGGTTCCGTCAAAACGCTCGTGATGGGTCAGGACAATTCGCGCCACTTCAGCAGGCACACGGTCGCGGACGAGCTCATACCCCATGAGTGGATGACGCCGGAGCTCCACCCACTGCGCCTCGGAAAGCGGACCGGGTTCGTCAAGGATGTCCCTCGGGATGAAGACCTTGCCGATGTCGTGGAGCCGCGCCGCGAATCTAAGTCTTTCTACGGTGCCCGGGTCAAGAGACATCTGGGCCGCGATGTCGCCGGCCAACCGCGATGCTCGTCGACTGTGTGCAGCGAGCTCGGGGTCTGTGGCATCGAGAAACCGTATGAGTCGGTGCACCGGAAACCTTCGTAGAGCGTTATAGAAGTGTCGGTCATATGGCCGTTACCGTGAATGGGCCGGGAGGATCAATTACACCGACGTAACTCTGATCGGTGATCCGCGCGGGTCTGCGGCGCCGCTGTGGTTGTACTGTCTTCGGCGATGGAATCGACCATTCGACATGCAAAGCTCGCTGACCTGGCACGCATCAATGAAATCTACAACGAGTACATCATTGATCGCCACACGTCCTTTGACACAGAACCCTGGACGCTTGAAAAGAGACAGAACTGGTTCGAGCGCTACAACGATGCGCAGGGCCGGTACGGGGTGATGGTTCTTGGGCTTTCCGGGCGCGTCGTTGGATTTGCCGTAAGCAGTCCGTTTCATGAGAAAGCCGGATACGCCAGGTCGGTCGAGACAACGGTGGTTCTTGGGGGAGAGGCAGTAGGCCGTGGTTTCGGGGGGCCGCTACTCGAAGCATTACTCGACCAGGTTGCCGCCTCTGGAGCGCACCGGGCCTATGCATCGATAGCGCTGCCGAACCAACCCTCGGTGACTTTGCATCGTCGGCTCGGCTACCAAGAGGTTGGAGTCCTCGACGAGGTTGGGTACAAGCTCGATAGCTTCCACTCCGTTCTCATCATGGAGCGCCGCTTCTGACCGACGTCGGACTCTGAGTGGGCGACGGTCTGATCAATATGTACCGTCGCCGTTGTAGTCATTGTCTTATTGGCTGGCATTTCGGTCCTCCGCTTACCGGCCGGGTATGTCTACGCTCAGCCACAATCGTGGTTAGGGAGATCGATGAGACGGATGATTCCGGTGGCACTGGCCGTCATGCTCCTTGGCCTTGTACCTGCCAGCGCCGACGCCCCGAATACTGTGGTTGACGAGTCATTTAGCGACGGTACGGCGAACGTCTTCTCAGGCGGCTGGGGGATGCTTCCGCTCGCCGCTGGCCATGATGGACCGGGACTGCTCTCGGTAATCCCCGCGGGCGAGCACTGGGGGAGCAGCGGTCATTGGGATTTTTCCGATCACGGGCTCAGCGATCCTGAGGAGCTGTGGTGGCGTTACTGGGTGCAGTTCCCCGAGGGTTTCTATGTTGAGCCGCCCAATCGAGGCAAGCTTCCCGGTGTCGCTGGGCTCTACAACTACAACTGTCTGGGGGGCCGCCCCTCAACACCCGAGGAGCCCTGTTTCTCGGCCAGGATGCTGTTCTCTCGTACATATCCCAGCTTTGGTCAGCCGGGGTATCCGAATGGGCCGGATGACAAGACTTTGATCGGTTTCTACGTCTATCACCTCGACAGTCCGGCAACGCGCGGGGATATCTGGACATGGGATCCCGATGTGGCGACCCTCGACCACGGCAGGTGGTATTGCGTCGAGGGTCGCATCGATCTCAACACGCCAGGGGTACACGACGGAACGTTGCAAGGCTGGGTCGATGGCACCGAAGCCTTTGCGAAGAGTGACATCGCGTTCCGAAGAGCGACTGAACCTGACATTGACATCAAAAGCTTCTGGTTCGACATCTACTACGGCGGAGAGGCATCGTTGGTCGACAACGAAATCCACTTCGATTCCTTGGCCTTTGGCCCGGAACGCGTCGGCTGTAACGACACCGAGTTCTTTGTGCCGCCATTCCGCGACGACGAGAGTTCCGTCTTTGAGTCCGACATCATTTGGTTGGCGAGCGCCAACATCACACAAGGGTGCAACCCGCCCACCAATGACCGGTTCTGCCCTACGGACGGTGTGACCAGGGGCGAGATGGCCGCGTTCCTCACTCGTGCATTGTCGTTACCCGACCCGGGTGGGACTGATCAGTTTGCCGATGACAACGATTCGCTGTTTGAGAGAGCGATCGAATCATTGGCCGCGGCTGGCATCACAAAAGGTTGCAATCCACCCGCCAACACCAATTTCTGCCCTGATCGCAACCTGACCCGAGCCGAGATGGCCACGTTCTTGGTGCGTGCATTCTCCTACGTTGACCCGGGCGGGGACAGCTTCACAGACGACGATGGTTCGATCTTCGAATCGGCGATCGAGGCGCTGGCGGCCGCGGGCGTTACCAAGGGGTGCAACCCGCCCGAGAATGATCGGTTCTGTCCCAACTCAATAGTGACCAGGGCCGAGATGGCAGCCTTTTTGCACCGCGCTCTCGGCTAGCTGCAATCTCGGTTCTGAGGGATATCTCCACGCTACCACTGCGGTTTGTGCGCATGTTCACAGGGACTCGACGGTTTGGCGCGCCTATCCGGCCTTTACGTCTGCTGCAGCCCGGCGTCGGCGGCGCTCAACGTATGAGATCGCAATAGCCACGACGATGGCGAGTCCCATGATGCCGACTGCGGCCAGCATGTTTTCGAGGAGATCTGGCTTGAGGAGGAGCAACAGTCCCAGCCCCAGCATCATGGTCCCCGACATCAACTTGAGGAACTTGCCCTCGTTCTCGGACAGCTTGCGAGATCCCAGCGTCCACACAAATACGCCGACAATTGTCATCAGAGGGATCACGTATACAACGTTGTAGAGCGCCAGGTAGCCGTAGTAGGTCGACGTTGGCAGATCATTCAGTGTGAGCACTCGAGTAAAGACGAGAGGAAAGCCTGCTGTGCAGAGGAGTTCATAGCTATTGGCGACGGCTGCCAATGCGATGGTTCCCAACAGAACTGTTGGCATGGCATCGCCGGTCGTCAGCTTCCGCATCCGGGCGAACAAACCCGGTTTGGCGGATTCAGGGATGGAGAGAGATCCCGCGGTGTCAGGGAAGAAGTAATCCTTCATATTGAACACTGCAAGGGTCACCGCAATGAGGCCGGCGACCGTGGTTACCCAGCGCAGCTGTCCAGTCACCAGGAACACATTGAGCCACGCCGCCATGAACGCAAAGTACATAACACCCGAGATCACGACGAAAACCCCACCCACCAGCGCCATCCGCCATCTGCTTCTTGCGTGCACCAGGAGGCTGAGAAGGAATAGGAGCACAAAGAACGCACATGGGTTGAACGCGTCGAGACTGGCTATCGCCACCGTAAAGAGTGGCAGCGAGACTGCGTTGGCGTCGATGTCGCCAAGAATGGGAACGTGGAGATCGTCCTCGTCGGTTGCGTCCGCCTCGGTGACTGCGCCCGCGACCGCGTTGTGACAGCCAACTAGAGCCTCTTCCATGCTGGCACCCGTGGTCTCAATTGTGTCGAAACCCACTTCCATACGTTCGCAAAACAGAAATGTTGGCACGCCAACGATATCTTCGCCGACATCGTCTGCAAGCGTTAGAGCCGTGTCGATTTCTTCATCTGTCGCCTCCTGGGTGCTGACCCTGCTGATCTCGAGCCAGTCATAGGTGGACTCGAGGTGATCAATAAACGGCTCTGCTTCAGCGCAATGGGAGCATGTCTCCGAGAACACGAAGTAGAACGCAATGTTGGTTGACCCGTTAGACGACGGTGGGTACCACAGGTCCTCCGTGCTTGCCGGCTCAGAGTCTGCGGCTTGTGCCGTGGCCAAGGGGGCGATCACAAAGAGACTTGCGGTCAGAAATGCAGTGGCGATGAGGGATTTCATGTGAGAACACAGAATCGCAAAGGTGCCATGTCCCGGACAAGGGGCAAAGGTCCCCGGTATTGCGTCCCGATGGCGGCCCCGCTGCGGTCCGTTCGGACCCGGGAAAGCTAGCCATTCAGTGGCGGCTGGTGAACTCAGCAAGCTGCGTGGCAGTAGCCAGCCCGTCGAGCACACCGAGGTGGGTCACGCAGTAGGCACCAGCCCGATTACCGAGGCCAATGGACTCAGCAAGCGATAGATCCTGGCTCATCCCGACTACCAATCCAGCGTTGAACGCATCGCCAGCCCCCGTGGTGTCAATCGCGTCGACCAGCATAGAATCGTATTTCGTGCTCCCGGCGTGGTCGATGTGGATGGACCCCTTGCTGCCGATCGTCGCTATTACCGCACCGACACCCATCTCAAGCAAACGTTCACCTGCCGCAACGACCTGGTTCGTGGTGTCGGTTGGCATTCCGGTAAGAATCGATAGTTCAGTCTCATTGGGTGTTGCGATGTCGACGAGGCTCAACAAATCATCGGGGAGGGGAGTGGCTGGGGCGGGGTTTAGAACCACCATTGCCCCAGCTCCTTTGGCATGGTTAGCGGCTGCGGTGACGGTGGGCACGGGTATCTCCAGCTGCGCCAACAAAATGTCCCCGCTGCTGAGGCCGAGGTCGGCGACATCAGATGGAAGAACATCGGTACTCGCGCCTGGTGTGACAGAGATCATGTTTCGGCCGCTGTCATCGACCAGGATCAATGCCACCTGATTGTCGGTTTGAGACTCGCGAGCGAGGGGACCCAGCAGGCCTTCGCCTTCCAGAAACGACCGAGCCTGTCTTCCTAGGTCTCCTTTGCCGGTCTTGGTGGCGAACCGCACGGCTCCACCGAGGCGGGCGACGCCGACAGCTTGATTGAATCCCTTGCCACCAGGGCCGATGTATAACGGCTGTGATGCGAGAACGGTCTCGCCTACCTTGGGCAGACGAGGGGCAACTGCGACGAAATCGATTCCAATACTTCCAACAACAACAATTGACATAGACGGAATACTAGAGCGACGCACATGCAGGTGTAGCTGCGGAGACTCGTCGGTCGTCGCAGAAAACGCTAGCTTCTAGCCAGCAGTCGCGGAGTCGACGGGAAATGGAGACCGCGCCGATGGTGCTAAGTCTCGCAATCGCGTCCGCGATTTCGCTGGGCATTGCCGATTATCTAGCTGGTGTCACCCTGCGTAGGGATGGCAGAACCAGCAGTGCCCTTACCTACACGCTGATCAGTTCGCTCCTGGGTGTCCTGGTGGTGGTAGCCGTGATACCCCTGGCCCTACCCGACCACTTCACGCGCAGCGACTTCTGGTGGGCCGTCGCGGCCGGTGTCGCCATCGGTGTTGCGCTGCCCCTAATCATGGTCGGCATGGGCAAGGGACCAATGGCCGTGGTCGCCCCGGTTCTCGGGCTGGTCTCGATGGCTGTTCCCGCGGTCGTCGGTCCTTTGCTGGGCGACCGGTTGTCTCAGTTGGAGGTTTTCGGATTGCTCATTGCGTTCCCCGCCGCGGCATTGGTGGCCGCTTCAAGTCATACCTCGGAGGATGCGTTTCCTGTCCCACAAGCGGTGGGGATCGCCGTACTGGCCGGGCTGTTTCTTGGGTCTGCAGGCATCTTCTTTGGCCAGACCCACCCTGATAGTGGAATCGCCCCAGGCGTCGTTTCGCAGATAACGGCCACGCTGCTGTTGCTCACCGTGGCGGGATTCTCGGGCCGGCTCGTGCGCCCCAGGCGAGCCGCGATTTGGCCAGATCTTGGCGTCGGCTTGCTTGCGGCCCTTGCAGTCCTGCTCAGTGTTCTGGCGTATCAGCTGGGACCAGTTGCGGTAGTTGCGGCGGTGATTGGTTTAGCTCCTGGGCCCACGGTGTTGCTCGCCTGGCTCCTGGCCAAAGAGAAGATCAAACCACTGCAAATGACAGGCTTCGGGCTCGGGATTGCAGCAGTCGTGCTGTTCGGGCTGGGCTAGAGCCGCTCTCCCGCCGGTATCGCTAATGCGACGCGGTTCTGTGGCGGAGCCAGCGGACAGCTCCACTCGGTGTTGTGAACGCAACTCGGGTGGTAGGCATAGTTGAAATCGATGACGAGGCTGGTGCTGCCGTCTCCGCCAAGGTCGGCTCCCTTCACAGTGTCGAGAAGGTAGCGACCTCCGCCGTATGTCGTGTCTCCCGCCGTTGCGTCGCGAAAGGGTAGGAACAGCCCACCCCCATAGGCGTCAAGCCAGTAGACGGTCAGCGTCTCTTTGCTACCGAGTGCCTCCAGAGCGATAGCCCCGATCGGGAGGAACGGTGTGTTGCCCGCTCCGCTGTGGCCGATGTCTATCTGCATCGCGTTGGCGGGTTCGAGAGCCACCTCAAAGCGCATCGCCGGATCGTGGTCGAAATACTCAAGACCAGCGAAGGTTGCCCGCTCGGCAACAGGGACGGCGCTCTGCGGGTGATACTTGAAGAGCCGGTCGCGCTCGTTTCTCCACTGGACCCAAGTCTCTCGGTCAGATCCGCCATTGCGTACCTCTGCGTAGAGCGCGGCAACTTGACGTCGGTAATCGGCGAGAGTGACGGCGTCGTTGGGATGCATGGTCGATGACGTTACCGGTCGCGACGGACATTGCAGACGTTCTCCTACGACACCGTGTCGCGCGTCGACGAATACCGCGCCATAGTGCCTGCTGCGAACAGCTCAGTGATGCGGAGGACTGCTGTGTGGACATCCAGGAAGCTGGTGTACAGCGGTGCGAACCCGAAGCGGATGTTGTCGGGAGGACGGAAATCGGGGATCAGGTTGGCGTGGTCAATCATCACCTGGCTTACGCGCCAGCCGTCGGCGTGTCGCATCGAGACGTGGGAACCTCTTTGCTCCGGGTCTCGCGGAGAGGCAACCGTGAAACCGAGCGGTTCTAGAAGTCGATCACTGAGCTGAACAAAGAACTCGCTCAGCGCAACGGACTTGGTCCTTATCGCATCCATCCCAGCCCTGGCGGTCAAGGTCACGCCGGGTTCGATGGCGACCATGGAAATGATCGGCATCGTTCCGGTCTGGAACCGTTTGATGGAAGCGGCCGGTTCGTATTCTGTGTCGAAGGCAAACGGGTCGGTATGGCCCCACCAGCCAGAAAGAGGATTCTCGATATCGAGGGAGCGGGAGACATATAGGAACGCCGGGGACCCTGGGCCGCCGTTCAGATACTTGTACGTACACCCGACAGCCAGGTCAACCCCGGCTGCGGTGAGATCGATCGGGACGGCGCCAACGGAATGGCTCAAATCCCACAGCACCAGTGCGCCGACATCGTGGGCAGCCTTCGTAAGACGTTCCATGTCGTAGAGATAGCCACTCTTGAAGGCGACATGGGAGAGAGTAAGGAGGGCTGTGTCGTCATCGAGGGCCGCAAGCAGAGCATCTTCTGGCCCGGCGATGCCATCGGCCGAGGGAACCATCACAACCTCGCGGCCGCCGGCAAGGTCCGCGGCTGCCGACGTGACATAGAGATCAGTCGGGAAATTGAGATCGTCGGTCAGTATGCGGCCGCGATCGGGACGCGCTCGCAACGCACCAACAGTCAGCTTGAACAGAGCCACTGATGTTGAGTCGGCGACGATCACGTCGCTTCCGCCGGCGCCAACGATGGGTGCAATCATGCTGCCGATGGCGTCGGCTTGGGTCCACCAGCGTTCTCGCCAAGATCGATTCAGTCGCGTTCCCCACTGGTTCTCTACCGTGTCCCGGATCAGTTCCACGGTCCTGTTCGGCAAGCGCCCCAGCGAGTTCCCGTCCAGGTAGATCAGGCTGGGATCTTGTGCCGCAAACTCTGATCGGAACTGGCGCAACGGGTCGGTGCCGTCGCGGGCGACTGCTTCGGCATAAGCAGAGTCATCCGCAAACGGGCCAAGTGGTATTCCGGGCATGTCATGCTCCTGGCAGGCGTGCTTGGAGCGTAACCAACTGTGGGCCGATGGGTTGTGGTCAGTCGGCTGACGACGCCAGCTTCGAGGAGAGCCCCGTCGTCCACCGCACCTCATCGTTGTCGGTAATCACCAACGCCTCGTATCCCGGAAATCTCGATAGCACGGGAGTGAGCGAGTCGCCGGCGGCAAACAGGGCGGTAGCTGCCGCATCGGCAATTCCAAGCTCGGGTCCAACAACCGTGACGCTGAGGAGACCGGCAATGGGGCTACCGGTCTTTCCCCATATGTGGGCACCCCGTTCGTAGAGGCCGGATGTTGCGACCGCCTCGTTGCTGATGAGGAGAGTTGCCGCCGTCGCGGTTTGGTCGTGTGGATGCTGGATGCCTATACGCCATGGCGCACTGGATGATCGGGCAACGATGTCGCCCCCGGCCGAGATGAAGACGTCGGCTATCCCGGACGCGGTGAGCGAATCCATCGCCTGCTCTACCGCCCAGCCCTTTACGTAGCCGGCAGGGTCGAGTCGTCGACCATCCTTGTCCATGGGTTCGAATTCGAACCATCCGTTGGTACGGACACGCAGTGATGCGCAGCTCTGCAGGACTCCTTGTACTTCGGCGCTAGCGTCGCTCTCGGCAAGATCGCCGCGAGAGATCCGACTGATCTCGCTATCGGGTCGGAATGTGCTGAAGGAGGCCTCAATCTGCTCGATCCGGGCATAGGCACCGTCGACTAGATCATCGGTCACCGGTGACCGAAAGGCCATGGTCACGGCAGTTCCCATTGCCTCGCGAACGACGCGGAGTGTCTCGGCTGGCTCACTGTCGGCGGGTCTGAACATTGAAAGATCGTATCTGACAAACCGAGAAGAATCCCGGCGCGAAGGGTGGAACCTTTGGTGACGTTGAGCCCTAGCCGACATGGCTAGCTTGCGGCTGTGTCTTAGATCAGCCAGAGATCCGTTTGCCGCCCGTCGAGGAACTGGATGCTCTCGCCATCAAAGTAGGCGTCCTCTTCAAGCATGATGCGTACCTTCTGGTCGCCCCACTCTGCGACATCAACCAGAACCGACAACTCGATCGAGTAGGCAGTGTCCGCCGCTACCGGATGGTCGCCGGCGCCGGGGACACCATCTTGCTGATCCCACAGACCAATCGTGGGACCGGCACCGTGCCCGTGTACCCCAATGGGGTGGCTGTATATGGTCGCCTCCAGCCCTGCAGCGTGAGCTTCGTGGAGCGCATCCCGCAGGATGTCATTGCCCGTGGCCCCGCTACGAAAGTGGCTCAGCACAATGTCCTGGAGCCGGTTGCCCGCAGCCATGCCCCTCAGTAGCCCATCGGGGGGACCGGTTTCACCAGGGCGCAGAACGTATGCGTGCTGCTGCTGATCAGTGTGCAGACCTAGGTAGACGATTCCGAAGTCGATGTGAACGAAGTCGCCCGGCTGAATGATCTCATCTGCACTGGGAGTCGGGTGTTGACGAGACACCGATGGATGGAACCAGGTGCCATAGCCCCTATATTCCACCTCCTGGCGCAACCACCATTCGACGTCGCGAGTCGTGGTGACTCCCGGCTGAATGACCTCTGCCGACAATGCCGTTCTCAGGATTTCGTGAGCCCGTGAACAAACATCGGGATAGACGTCCATCTCTTCCGGCGTCCTCGTCTCCAACCACCCGATTGCTAGTTCGTCGCCAGGTTCGAGTCGAGATCGAAGATCCGTTGGGAGCGCAGCAGCCATAGCCTCATACTCTGCAGAGCTCATTCCATCAGCGAGTGCGAACGTAGCCGATCGATTGATCGCGATCCGTTGCGGATTCTTCTCGCGGAGATAGTCAGCAAGGCGCACCCACTGGTCTGGCTGTTCCTCCGGCGACCACCCGGCTGGGAACGCGGCGCCAACGCCGTAGCGAGAAATGGCCGCCCGTTCAGCGCCATAAGCGGTGAAGGCCAAGATGGTGCGACGGCGGGCGTTCAGCCACGTTGCGGGCAGCATGGTCTTGACCACGGGGTCTTCGTTATATTCGCGAGCGATCAGGACCCAACAATCGATTCCCGCCCTCTCCATGAGCATCGGAACGATGGTGGTCAACCTGGCAATGAGCCAATCGTCGTGTAATTGGCTTTGCTGGCGCAGCGAGAGGGTATCTGTCCGCATGATGTGCAACCTAGTGCAGAAGGTGATTCGGTTCGCTGCGGTCGGGCAAGGCATACGCGCCCGAAGCAAAGGCGATGAGCCGGTCCGGATCGCCACCCTCCTCCCAGATGCGGATCTCGCCGTGGGCCAGGCGCTTGCCAACTTTGGTGAGCGTGCATTTGGCCAAGAGTGCGGCGCCGATAGCGGGCCGCAGAAAGTGGATGGTCAGGTCGCTGGTGACTGCCATGGGTTGGAAGCCGATCTTGGTGAAGATCGCATACCAGAGCGATATGTCGGCAACGCCGAATACTGCGGGTCCCGGCACAATGCCGCCCGGCCGGACGTTGACTGGATCAAACTCAAGCCTTGCGACTGCGGTCCCGTCGCCGAGTTCAGCGCATGAATAGCCACTCTGGACCGTTAAGGGGAAGGTTTCGGCAACGAAGTCGTTCACAATGTCAGGGGTTAGCTCCATAGCGGACGAGTATATGACACCCGCTTCATCGGTACTGTTGACCGGGATGCACAAGATCACCATTGCGGAACGCAGGGCACGACTCGGCCGGCGCCACTACCTTGCCGGACCGACCGATAGGGTTGACCGAGCAGCCGATGCCCTGGTCGGGTTGCACTCGAGCGATCCAGCCACGGTATATCTGAGCTGCCAAAGCCGTGTAGTCGGGTTCAAGGTGGAGGATCTGGAACAATCGCTGTACGAAGACCGTTCCCTGCTCCGGATGCTCGGGATGCGTCGCACCATGTTCGTGGTGCCAACAGATCTCGGCGCGGTGATGGACGCCGCGTGTACCCGCCACCTCCTTCCCGGCGAGAGACAACGTCTGATTGGCTATCTGGAGGCTCAGGAGGTCACCGCAGATGGTGACATATGGTTGGCGGGCATCGAACAACGGACCATGGCAGCAATCGCAGAGCTGGGCGAGGCGACTGCAAGGGAACTAAAGACACAGGTCCCTGAGCTGGGTATCAAGCTCTCGTTCGGTGAGGGTAAGAAATGGGCGGGACAGGTTGGGCTGTCGACACGGGTCCTCTTCCTGCTGGCGACCGCGAGCCGGATTGTCCGTGCCAGACCCCTCGGCAGCTGGACGTCGACCCAATACCGATGGGCTCGCACCGACAGGTGGGTGCATGAGCCCTGGGCGGCTCTCGATTCGGCGGAGGCGCAGAGCACCCTCGCCAAGAAATGGCTGCGAGCGTACGGACCGGGCACCTTGGACGACGTCAAGTGGTGGACGGGGTGGGGAGTCAGGGTCACCCGCTCCGCTCTATCGGACTGTGGCGCCATTGAAGTCGAGCTGGACGGCGGAGTCGGCTACGTGTTGCCAGACGATCTCGAGGCGCCTGCCGTGGTTGAGCCCTGGGCGGCTCTGTTGCCGTCGCTCGACTCGACGGTGATGGGTTGGAAAGACCGCGGCTGGTATCTAGGTCCGCATCGGGGCCATCTTTTTGACCGGAACGGGAACGCCGGCCCGACAATCTGGCTGAATGGTCGAGTAGTTGGCGGGTGGGTTCAAGCGACTGACGGCGAGATTCGTTTGGCCTATCTCGAAGAGGTCAGCAGGGATGAAGGGGTGCTGGTCGAGTCGCAGGCCGAGAAGCTGCAACAGTGGCTGGGCGAGCGGCGGTTCATCCCACGCTTCCGCACCCCCACGGAGCAACGGCTCAGCGACTAGTGGGTGATAGCGCCTGGTCCGCTATTAGCCTCTCGCTCATGATCAACAGATTCCGCTCCGGTTTGGCAGCTCTCGTTTTGGTTGTGACGGCAGTCGTGGCTGGTGGTGCAGCAGTGGCTGACCTCGCACCCGGCGGATCGTTTCTCGATGACGACAACAGCGCACATGAGGGCGCAATAGAAGCGATCGCCGCCCAGGGGATTACCAAGGGCTGCAATCCGCCGGACAATAACCTGTTCTGCCCATCAGACTCGGTGACCCGTGGTCAGATGGCGGCATTCTTGGTTCGGGCGCTCGACCTGCCCGCCACCGCAGCCACCCCGTTTGCAGATGCCGAGGGAGTCTTTGAGGACTCCATCAACCGTCTCGCCGCAGCAGGCATCACCAAAGGGTGCAACCCGCCGGACAACGACCTGTTCTGCCCATCAGATCCGGTGTTGCGAGAGCAGATGGCAACGTTTCTCACGCGCGGTCTAGGACTCACTCCAATAGTCCCGCTGCCGCGGCCGGGGCCACCAACCGGAAATCCAGATGGGACCGCTCCGGTGCCGGCCGAAGGACGGGCCGAGGACGTAACCAACCCAGGCATTGTCATCGGGGACGGCACGTCGGAGAGTTGCACCTCGCAAGCGGTGGTTGCGGCCGTCGGCCAAGGGGGCATCATCGTGTTCGATTGCGGTCCCGACCCCGTAACGATCGAGATGGTGGAGGAGGCCAAGGTATTCAACGACACGGGGCCTGAGATCGTGATTGATGGCGGTGGCCTGGTCACACTCAGCGGCAGAGGCCAGAACCGGATCCTCTACATGAATACGTGCGACCAGGATCTTGTCTGGACAACGTCGCATTGCCAGAACCAGGACCATCCTCGGCTCACCGTACAGAACCTGACCTTCATCGACGGCAATTCCAAGGGTGACGAGCCAGACGGCGGCGGTGCGATCTGGGTTCGCGGGGGACGATTCAAGATCGTCAACTCTCGGTTCTTCAACAATGTCTGTGACGATGTCGGCCCTGACGTTGGCGGTGCCGCCGTCCGTGTCTTCAGCCAATACGAAGGGCTACCCGTGTATATCGTCAACAGCACCTTCGGTGGGGGAGAGGGCTACGGCAATGTATGTTCAAATGGGGGTGGCCTCAGCAGCATCGGCGTGTCGTACACCGTGATCAACAGCCTGTTTACCCACAATCTGGCGATCGGTGACGGGGCCAACCCAGCCCAAGGGGGCACCCCTGGTGGTGGCAGCGGGGGAGCTATCTACAACGACGGGAACACGTTCACACTAACGATCATCGATACCGTCATCGCAGACAACCATGCGAACGAAGGTGGGGGCGCTATCTTCTTTGTGAGCAACGACCGCAGCGGCACCCTGCGCATTGAGGATTCCACGCTGGCCCGCAATCCAAGCGACGGGTTCGAGACAAGTGGGTTCCCTGGGATCTTCTATTTGGGCAGCGGACCCATCCAAGTCATCAATTCGACGATCGAATAGTGATCCGCGGCGATACAACGAGCCATTCCTATCCGTTGTGACTACTCGAGATGGCCGCCATCGCCCGGCAGCTGTTCGGCGGGCGTGCGTTGAGCAGCGGCGAGTCAATCTTTGCCCGGTCCTCAGAGTTGTCTTCCAACGCCGGTGTTGTCGAGGCGATCGTTGCGGATCAGGCCGGTGATCTCGTCGAGCAGACGAAGCCATTCGACGTCGGCTTCAGCGATGGCTTTGTTGCGTTCGTCGACACCGGCACGGCCCGATGTGGCGTCAGTTTCACCGTCCAGTCAACTCTACGGGGCTGCTGGATTCAGCTTCGGCGGTTCCTTCGGCGCTGGTGAGTGGCGTCGCTCGTCATGGGGTACTGCTGATCAATTCGGGTTGGCGGCGGCAGTCTGAGTGTCTTCAGGTCAGGCTTCGACGCCGGTCGCGTAGATGCCGCGGGATTGAGGTCTTTGCGATCCGAGAGTGACCGAGCGATGGCGGAGACCCGCTCGGCTGGGCTGACTTCGGAACTGACAACAGGGAACCTGACTGCAAAGACGGTTTCGTCGAGCTCTCTCCTATAGGAGATGGTGCCTCCGGTCAGAGTGGTGAGAAGTTGCGCAATGGCCAACCCCAGGCCGACGCTCCCGGTGAGCAGCGGCTCACTTCCTTTATGGAAAAACCGAGTGAACAGCCGATCCTCGAGCGTTGCCGGTATGCCAGCTCCGTCGTCTCTTACCTGGAGCGTGTAATACGAGCCGTCGACCCGGCCGGCCACGAGGTTATTGGGTCCACCGTGACGAAGCGCATTGGAGACAAGGTTGCGAATCACCTGACGGAACCGCAGCGGATCGGTCTTGATTGTCGCGGGGACGATATCTGACTCGATCCTCGCACCGGTAGCACGCATCGGGCCAAGGACTGACTCAACTTCGGCTCCAACATCAACTGTCTCAACTGCTATCACAAGACCATCGTGATCCGCTGAGGCCGCAGTCAGGATGTCTTCGACCATCCGGCTCAGGTCTGCCGACTCGCTGGCGATATACGTCGCCAACTCTCGTTCGAACGAGGCATCTTTGTTGGTTGTCGGCTCGATCAGCTCGAGCGAGAACCCGTAGATGGCGGTCAGCGGAGTACGCAGCTCATGGGAGAGGTTTGCGATGAATTCGTCTTGCGCTTGACTCACCGCCTGCTGCTTCTCCAGTCGGTGTTCCAGGTCACGCTGCACCTGCTCACGCCGCACTCGCTTTCGATATGCGAGTAGCACGGCCAACGGTACGAGCAGCACAACTAGGAACCGAGCTGCATCGGCTATCCGGCCAGAATCCTGTCCGGCGAGCGCGATTCTCGCCATGGCGGCGTCACGTTCAGTCGCCAGTTGGCCGGCGAGTCGACGATACGTGTTGTCCAGTCCTCCGTCGATGAGCGTCGCCGAGCCAACAAGGTCCCCACCGCGGATGAGCTCGAGTGCCGTGCCTACCTGCAGCACGAGACCTTCCGTCTGGATCCGAATCGGTTCAGCGAACGCGGGGTCGTCTGCCGCAGCGGCGAGGCGACTAACGCGAGCGGCTAGCTCGGATGCTGCAGTCTCTACTTGCCGTACCGCTTCATCCAACTCTCTTGTTGTGGCGATGCCCAACTCGTTTGCCTCAGCCAGAACCTGAGCCTGCACTGTCCCGTTTCTGACAACCGACGCGGCGCTGAGCGATGCTTCGCTAAGGATTCCGATCTCTCCCTGGTCCGCCGTCTCGGTGGTTCCCGTGGCGATGGCGAAGACCATGGCGGTTGCGATCAAGGCGATCGCGATGGTGGCTGTCACGGCCGCGGCGAGACCAAGCCGTGACGGACGATCGAACGACGCCCTTGCCTCGTCAGCGCCGGGCACGAATTCGGCCTTTCCCGGTGTGTGACGGCTCATGGCGAAGCCTCCACACTGTCTGCAAGTGGTGGAGAGCCATGGCGTCGCCGCCGCCCTTCGCTTAGCAGCACCCCAACCAAGAGGAGTAGCCCCGGGATCAAGAGATCCAGCCCGGTTGCGACGAACGCCCTAAGGGTCGACTGAAGGAGCAACAGCGGCGAGAGCAGCGACGACGCGACCGCAGGCGGGATAGCCAAGTCGAGCGAGTCAAGGAGGCCTCCCTGGCAACCCTCCTTGGCGCTCGTCGCTGCCGCGAGCGGGAAGTGGGTCCATCGCAACGTCTTCTGCAGGCAACGGATCGTCTGGCGCTGTTGTCGAAGGGGGGACCTCTACTGCAGCAACAACCGGTGCCGTCGTGGTAGTGGACGGCGGCGGTGTTGTAGCTGTCGTCGTGGTAGTGGACGGCGCTGTGGTCGTTGTCGTAGTGGTAGGGGACGGCGGTGTCGTGGTTGTGGTTGTTGTCGTGGTGGCTGTCGGTGGTGGCGACATGACCCGCACGCTTAGGGCGCTGGCGTAGGAAACCGTGTCATAGGCGAACCACATGTCGTCGTGAGCCTGGTTGGTCACCACCAGCTTCACTGCCAAGGAGCGGTCGACAGCAACCGTGTGAAGAACCGTTCCGAAGTCGATAGTTCGAGCAACCCAGCCGGTTTCTGTGTTCCAAGGGTTGGCGCCACGAGCCGCGCTGGTGATCACTGAGCAATCTGACCCTGAAGGATTGCAATCCAGAAGATAGCCCTTTATCTGCCCCTTCTTATCGGTGTCGAAGTCCTTCATCGCACTCCACAATGTGAGAGTCGCAGGTCCATCCAAGATCAGCTCACCCTCCGCTGCCAGCCACGTTTGGTGCTTCGTTGGATCAGTTTCCTGCTCTCCACCACCTTTTTGGATTAGCAGGCCTGGTGCATCGTCTCGGCCAGCGTCGTAGTTGGGAAGAATTCCGCTTGATGGGACAGTCTGGGCAAGAGGTGCAACGGGTACTCCGGCTCCCTTCAGATAGAAGGTCGTGGTTGTTGCCGCAAGCGCGATGCCAAGCGAAGCCACCACCAGGACACCGGCGAGCGAGAACAGCGGTACCAAAGACCGCCGCGTGCGTAACAAGCGTCTCGTTGGTGTCTTGATCATGTTTGTGTCAGCAGGAATCGCCGACAGATATCCATCGGCACGTCAAGCTGGCTCCTACAGCGCCGATTCTGGCCCTTCCCGACTATCTAGTGAGCCGAGAGAATCACGTCCGGATCACCAGCTATCGACCCATGACGCGGGTTCCGCAGAGCGCTTGGTATCGGCACCGATTCGCTGGATATCTCGAAATACACGGGAACCTCGTACGTCGTATACGCTCGGCGCCTTGGTGCCCGGTCGCGACATACCCGTTGCGCGGCGGCTAGTTGGGTTCGACGATGATGACCGGGATATCCCTACCGGACTTTGCCTCATACTCGGCAAACTGCGGGTACGTGGTCTTCTGACGATCCCAGATCGGTTGCCGCTCAGCGGCGTCGGTGACTCGAGCGGTTGCCGTGATCGTCTCGGTTCCGACCTCTAGTGAAACCTCCGGGTTGGCAATGACGTTGTGATACCAGTCGGGGTTGGACGGGGCCCCTGCCTTGGAGGCGAAGATGGCATAGCCGCCATCAAGAGCCTGGTACATCAGTGGGCTGACCCTCGGTTGGCCACTTTTGGCACCTGTGGTGTGCAGAATCAGCAGAGGTGCACCGGCGAACATCCCACCGACCTTCCCTCGTTGGCGCGGAATTCATCGATGATCTGGGTATTCCAGTCGGACATTTGCTCTCCCTCTCTAGCTATCGAACACAACGAATCCAGCGGCTGGATATTCCCTTGAGTTGTGGTCAGACTGGCTTTGAGGATGTGATGGCGCGGCTGGCAAGGAACGCTCCGGACAGGACCAGAGCGACACCGACGATGGCGATTGGGGCGACCGTCTCGTCGCGGAATGCGACGCCGAGCACGATTGCGACGACCGGTATCAGATACGTAGTTGTCGACATTCGCGGCGCACCCACGCGTCCTGCGAGAGTCGCGGAGAGCGACCTTGCTATCCCGGTTCCGACGATACCGAGGATGAGAACAGCCAGCACGCTGCTGGTGGTGAACTCCGACTCATCGAGTGTGAAGATGCCGAACGGTGCTAGCACGACCGATGAGATCACAAGAGCCCACAGGGTGACTGCGGGGCCTCCGTAGCGTTGTTGCAGTGGCACGAGGAGGTTGCCACTTACGCCGTATCCGATCGTAGCGAGAAAGACAAGGCCCACCCCGGTGGGCGCAGCCTCCGCACCGCTAAGGGAGGGCAACGTCATCAGCATGATTCCGGCAAAACCGATGCCGATACCGACTGCCTGGGTTCGTGGTGGGAGGGCTCGCAGCAGGAGGCTGGCTACGACGAGGCTAAGGATCGGGGTGCCGCTCGTGATCATTCCGGCAACGGCGGAATCCAGCTCTGTCTCCGCGACCGCAAACAGGAGTGCAGGCGCTGCGTTGCCGACGATCGCAACCGCGGCCACACGCGCCCAGTCGGCCCGCTCGATGCGACGCCTGGCGTTGGGGAACAGTGACAATGCCGCGGCTCCCAGCGCAACTCGGCTGAACGCGACGACGCCGGGGGAGAGGTGGTCGACACCGAGAGCTATCCACAAGAACGCCGAGCCCCATATCAGGCCGATAATGACAGTAAGTGTCCATTCTGTTGGCCCATAGGCGTCGGTGTGAGATCCGACATTGGTTAGCGGACTACCCATCAGTGGGATTCGGTGACTGCTGCATCAATCGAGGTCGCCAGTCTGGAGGGCTGCGCGGTCACTGATCAGCTCCAAGATCCGCTTTGCGATGTTGATATGGTCGGGTTGGGTGCTGTAGAAATGGTATCCGTCCTCATCATCGAACTCCGCAACAATGACGAGATCCCAGGTGCCGGTACCGAGCTTGGCATTACGGCCGACTTTGTAGCTCCGGATCGTTTCTATCTTTTGCGGCAGGCCAAGCAACGAGGCACGCAGCTCAGCGATGGTGGCGTCCTCGACGCCGTCCAGGAATCGAAACATGGCGATGTGGTGGAACAAGTCGATCTCCCTCCGCTAGACAGCAACGCTACTCGCCCGGTGCGGCGCCGCGGTCGGAATGGCATCCATCCTGCTCGTCGGTGTCGGCTGCCCTGCCGTGGTGAAGACGGTCCGCCGGTATTCAGCGCATCTCGGGTGGCAGTTCTCCGATATAGGGGAGCGTCCGATACCGCTCGGCGTAGTCGAGTCCATAGCCAACAACCCAGACATCAGGGATGGTGAACCCCAGGAAGTCGAGATCGACCTGCCGCTCCGTCCGATCCGGTTTGTGTAGCAAAGTGCAGGTTCGCAGCGACGCCGGATCGTGAGCCAGAAACAGCCGCTTCAAGTAGGCGAGGGTGTGCCCGGTGTCAACGATGTCTTCGACGAGCACCACGTCTTGACCATCGATGCCGTGGCGAACGTCCATTATCAAGCGCACCGGGTCTGCGTGCTCGCTCTCCTTGGCGCCGTAGCTCGAGACTGCAATGAACTCGACCCGATGTGGAATTGTCAGCTTGCGGGCCAGGTCCGCCAAGAAAATGAACGAGCCCTTGAGCACGCCGATAAGGACGACCATTTCCGATTCCGCGTAGACCTCGTCGATAGCAGCGGCAAGCTCGCTGACTCGATCCCTGATCTGTGCTTCTGACAGGAGTGTTGGAGGCGTCCGCATGTCTATGACGGTAGCGGAATCGTTGCAGAGAGCATTCAGTCCCTGAACTCGCAGAGGGTCGAGTGGCCCTAGTCGGCCAGAAGCAACGGGAGCATTCTGGAGATCGACGAGTTTGCTGCTGAGGGATGTGCATATTGCCCAAGAACACGGATCGGAGACGAGAGTGGCTCATCGACGTCGTCGTCGGTGGTCTGCTCGGCGGACTGGCCGGTGCCATCGTCGCCGTCAACGTCGTCATCTACACAGGTATTGAGGACGGCTACGAGGCGAGCCTTGCGGATGTCTTCGCCCAAAACACTCTCGTTGGCCTGCTCACGGTCGGCCTTTTGCTCGCTGGCCCCATCGTCGGCGTCACTATGGCGCGTCGGCGCAGAAGAGCTCGATTGTGAGACCCGGATGGATGCGAGCCGCGGCTGAAGACCGCGGGCCGCTAATCGAGTGGCTCGCCTTCCTTTGCCATCAGGAATCCACGAGCCCGCTCCGCCAGCGGGTATCTCTGGACAAGTCCCCAGAAAGCCGGGGAGTGGTTCGGCTCCTGTAAATGTGCGAGCTCATGCACGATCACGTAGTCGAGTACCCAGGGCGGAAACGAGGCGATGCGACTCGAAATGCGGATCCTGCCCTCTGCCGGCGAACACGAGCCCCAGCGCTGGCGTTGCCGTTCCGAGAAGACGACCTCGTTGGGCCTGGGGAGGTCCAAAGAGTCAGCCAGCGACCGGGACCTGGCTGTGAGATCGATACCGGCACAAGATGTCTTGCGCTCAATGCGCCCGCTCATCACTCGCACCCAATGAGCTTCCTCCACCACAGACATCGAGGCTGGTATCGCCACGCGGAGCACTCCGTCAACCATCCTTGCGTCAACGGTCTTCTTCCGGCGTTTGCTGCGCACGACCTCGCTCTCCATGAGGAGGACCGTACCAGCGTGGTATGACAAAGGATTGACCGAGAATCTTCAGATCCGAGTCGGTTTCAGGGTGATCGCGGCCACCGCGGCAGCGACAGGGACCAGGGCAAAGAGAGTTGCAGCCTGGTCATAGGTGCCGGTGACATCTCTGGCGATCGAGAATGCAACCGGACCCAACGCCGAAGCGGCGACACCGATAAAGGTGCTGGTTCCCTGGATGGACCCGATGTGTGCGGTGCCGAACCATCGCGGAAGCAAGGTTGCACCCACCGAACGTGAAGCACCACCCGCGGATCCAAGCGTGACGGCGTAGATGACCACAACGAGACCCGGGGTGAGATTCGCAGCCAGGAGAAGAGAAGCCGCCAGCAAGCCCATCGCCATCGGCAGCAGCCAGCGGCCGGAAAGTCTGTCGCTCAGATAGCCAAATGCGATCCCTGCGATTGCTGCGCCAACGGTCTGGGGGAGGAACATAACGGCCGCTTCCGTTGCGGTCAGCCCCGCGTCGCCGAGAAGAGATATCTGGTGAAAGTTCAGCGCAGTGGACAGCATCGACACCGAGCCCGTTGCGGCAGCCAGTACCCAGAAACGCCCGGTTCGGAGCGCCTCGGCCCGAGTGAAGGCAGCCGTTCGCACCCGTTCGTATGTGGTTTCCGGCCTGACGACTCCATCTGGAACCTGACCAACGGTAGAAGGCTTGTCGATCATTCCGAGGCGGGCAATCGGGAGCACCGTGATCCAGATAATCACACCGGCGGTAATCCAGGCGAGACGCCAGTCGTAAGCCTCAATCACCATGCTGAGACCGACCGGAACGAGGCTCATCAGAATGCTGACTCCCGTGCTGAAGAGGCCGAGAGCGGTTCCTCGCCGCCTGGTGAACCAATGGGTCACCGCCACGGTGCTCACTAGCGACAAAGACCCTTGCCCGAGTAAGCGAATAGCCACAAAACCAAGTACCAATGTGGCGAAACCCTGGACTCCTGCCATGGCGATGAGTGCGGCACCGAATGCCCCGCCGATGATCGTCATCATCCTGCGGACGCCCCGCGAATCAATGCGTTGTCCTACGAGCGGAAGCCCAAACGCAGCGACGAGGGTCCCGATGAGATAAGCCGTCGAGACCTCAGAGCGGGACATCCCAAGATCCGCAATGAAATGATCAACGAAGACGCTGACACCAAGCGTCTGCCCGGGGCCGGTCAGGGCACCGGTAACGATCGCAAGTGCAAGGATGCGCCAACCGGAGAAGGGCGCGCGCCGACGGGGGGAGGTTGCGAGGGCCATGCTGGGGGAGTGTAGGGCCGAACCTGTAGGTTCGATCCACAGCCGAAATCGGCCTGTGGGTGCCGGTGGCCTGGGCCGACTAGCCCCAGTACCACTCGAGGTACGCCACTCGCGTAGTTTCCTTGGCGACGGCCCCAGTTGGGTCCGGGAACCAGGCAAGCTCACGCCCCGCACCGTTGGGCGATTGGGCGGAGCGACAACGAACGCCGCTATATCCAACAGCCTGCACCGCCGCTCCGATCGGTTGACACACGTCGTGACCGATGGTCGCGCCCTTGATATCGGCGGGATAGGTGGACGGGAGACCTACCGCCGAAACGCCGCGTGGGGAGTGAATGTCGGCGACCTGTTGACCCGATGGCAGTAGCGCGCCCACCAATGCCGGGCCGGTGTCACCACGGAGATCTTCGGGTTCGTACGGCCAGGAAGCAACAAATGCCCTGATATTGAGCCGGGCCGTGACAATGTCCTCGTTGAGATACAGAACAGGGAAGCTATCAGGTGGGTTCCAGCGACCGCCGGCAGTCTGGGCGTAGGACGGATCGAGCGGATTGGACCAACGCGGGTCGGCGATGCGCAACCACTCGTGGCCGTCGCGGAGTTGTTCGGTTCTCATCCGAGTTGCTCGGACCTCATTCGAGTTGTTCGGTTCTCATTCGAGTTGCTCGAACCTCATCCCTGGGATCGGGAGAAGTCAAACATCGATCTACACGCAGCCAGAACACCGCGATGATCATCGGCCTCGACCAGGTCAAGAAGCGACTGGTCATCCAATGCGGTTGCCGGGCGTCGAACGACACCTGGTATCCGATCGCGTTTGAGGTAGTGCTCCAGCAAATCGGTGGCCGCAGCCAGATCCGCTACTGACGGAACGCGACTGGTCGGGACCCCCGATGACAGCCACTTGGACACGGACTGCCGAGAGACATGGAATCGCCGCGCTGCTTCGGACTGGCTGAGACCCCATACCCGGAGGATCCGTCGCAGTTCACCTCCGGCGCGCTGGCCTCGCAGGGCCTCGGAGAACGCATCAAGCCATTCGGAAGGGCGTGATTCAACAAGTTGCTCGGCGGCTTGTTTCGGATCGGGTAGCGGGTGTGTGGCAAGTGCATTCATGGTGCCTCCTCTCCGCAACCATATGTCACCTGCACCTATATGTCAACCAAGTCGATCGGCAGATGAGAACGGGGATGTCCCTGGATGTGGACTTTTAGTACCGTTCGATCGCTTACGCTCCTCGGATGCATCTGTTGAGTCTTGAAGACATCTCGAAAGCCTATCCGGAGAACCCTGTGCTAGCGGGTGTGTCGCTCGGCATATCCGCCGGTGATCGCATCGGCGTCATCGGGCGCAATGGCTCGGGCAAATCAACCTTGCTCGCCATAATCGCCGGAACCGAGGATCCAGACTCCGGGTCGATGATTCGCGCTCGCAGCCTGAGGATCGCTCGCCTCCATCAGGACCCCACCTTCGGTGCTCATGACACCGTCGGCGACATCGTCGGTAGCGATCGACAGGCGATCGCGCTAGCCCATCGGCTCGGACTGGACGATACCGAGGCACTCTGTTCTTCTCTATCGGGTGGCCAGCGCAAACGTCTCGCGTTGGCGGTCGCCCTCGGCGCCGACTGTGACATGCTCATCCTCGACGAACCGACCAACCATCTTGATGTCGATTCGATCGACTGGCTCGAAGACCACCTGTCCGAGCGCAAGGAGGCGCTGCTGCTGGTCACCCACGATCGCTTCCTTCTTGACCGCGTCGCCAATCGCATCGTCGAGGTCCACGATCAGACACTGCAATCTCATCAGGGAACCTATGAGAACTATCTCGAGGCCGCAGCCCGACGTGAAGCTCAGGAGAATGCCGCAGAGCATCGCCTCCAACAACGCATCAAGACCGAGCTTGCCTGGCTGCGTCGCTCGCCAAAAGCGCGAACCACGAAATCGCGGGCGCGTATCGACCAGGCCCATGACCTAATGGCCCAACAACGCCGCCGCGCTCGCCAAGAGCTGAGCATCGATCTACCGACGCGACGGATCGGATCAAAAGTGGTTGACCTGCACAACGCCGGGAAGAGGTACGGCGACCAATGGGTGCTACGTCATGTTGAGTACAAGCTGCATCCGGACGCACGGATCGGCGTCGTTGGCCCCAACGGATCCGGCAAGACGACGCTGCTCAGCCTTATTGCAGGACGCCTCGAGCCCGACGAAGGCAAAGTCACGATGGGCGCAACAGTGCACCCCGGCTGGTACGGCCAGGATCCCCGATCTATTCCGCCGGAGACCAGAGTCCATGAGGCCGTGCGGGAGCATCTCGACGTGGTCTTGCTTAGGAGCGGAATCAAGGTCTCCGGAGCACAGCTTCTCGAGCGATTCTTGTTCACCCGTGACCAGCAGCAGTCGGCGGTTGGCGAGCTTTCGGGAGGGGAGCGCCGCCGGTTGGAGTTATTGCTGAGCCTGATGGAGGCACCGAACCTGCTACTTCTGGATGAACCGACCAACGACCTCGATATTGACACGCTCAACGTTCTCGAGGAGTACCTCGACGCATGGGACGGTGCAGTCGTTGTTGCCAGTCACGATCGGTATTTCCTCGAGCGAACCTGCACGGACATTTTCTCGATCGAACCCAACGGTTCCGTGCTTCATCATCCCGGTGGTTGGGTTGCCTACCGTGCCGAAGTTCTGGGACGGCCAACTCAACCCGGGCCATCTGGAGCCGGCAGGAACAGGCCAAAGAAGCAGGCGCGGAGACTCACGTACAACGATCAGCGGGAGCTCAACGAGCTGACCAAGAGCATTCCGCGCCTGGAAAGGCAGCGCAATCGTTTGGTAGACCAACTCAATGCGGCCTCCGGCGACCACCCCAGGGTTGTCGACCTGTCGCAAGAGCTCGCAGCCGCGCTGGAAGCGGTCGACGTCGCCGAGACCCGATGGATAGAACTAACCGAGAAGGCCGAGAGCCTCGTCCAGGACTAGGACCCGGTCAGCCCGGCCCGTCACTGGTGTTTCACTTGCCTACCTCGATCCACGATTCTGCCGGCGGGTCAACCGTACGAACGCTTCGAGGAGAGCGACAACCGGTCGTCTCCCCGAAGCATCGTCGGATCGTTCCGCGGGCCAACCGGCCCTGCGTCCTATTCGAAGGGGACGGGCATCATCTCGAAGAGGTCGATCGCAAAGTCGCCTTTGCTTTCGCTGAGATAGGGATGCCCTTCGGTCAGACGTCGAGCCTCTACCATCGAGGATGCGGCGACGATTGAGTAGCCGGTGAGCGAACTGGCCGCACCGCTCGTTCCGTCATCGACGACTGACTCGCCGGCTGAGAACGGGGTACCGACGTCGACGAGCGCGGCTCCCACCCTCTCCATCCAAATGCCCCATTTCGCCATAACCGCAGCGCCCTCTTCAGGGGTCATCTCCGACATGTCCGTAGCTTCACCTTTGTACACCATCATGAATTGCGGCATAGTCCTCCTCGGGTTGCTTTGTCGCAGCCTACGCGCGGGCTAGGCCATTTGGGTGAATGCGCTTGGATCACGGTCCGACCCGGTAGCGTGCTGACCATTACAAACCAGGACACCGCCTAAGTATGACCGCGACATCAAAGATCGCCTTTATAGGATCTCATTCCGTCAGAAAGACCAACGCTGTGCATTCCTTCGCGGGCGCAGTTGGGCGGAGTGGTCGCAGCGTCGAGGTCGGTCGTGAAGTCATCAGATTCAACCCACTTGGTCTCAACGAGGGCGCCACCCCCGAAGCCCAACTGTGGGTGATCATGGCGCAGATCCAACAGGAGTTGGAGCTGCGCAAGCGAGCTGAGGTACTGGTGACTGATCGGGCGGTAATCGACAACTTCGCCTACTTTCTTCGCACCACCGGAGGAACAGACCCTTTCGAGGTCAAGCCTCTGATACGCAAGTGGTGCGAAACTTATGACCTCTTTGTCAGACTGCTCCCGGATGTTCCACTGCGCGTGGACGGTGTCCGTAGTACTAACGACAAGTTCCGCGACGAGATCGAAGTCATTCTCAACGCGATACTGCCAACGTACATACCGCCAGAGCGCCTGCTCACAATTCGGGCATCTGACGTGACCGAGTCGTTTGACTGGGAAGCTCTTCTCGAGCGCCTTGTCGGACCACCCGGGCCAGGGGAGCGTCCGGTTGCTCAGCCCGTGACTCTGTTTCCCACGCTTTGGGACTAACGCAAATATCGGTCAGCGTGCGGCCAGTTCCGTGTTGCTATCGATGGATGCGATGGCTGGATGTCTTCCTTTGAATCCGCTGACACAGAAGCTCCATCTGGTGAGCGGTTCGCTACTCTCCGCTCGGTTCGATCGTGTACCAGGCGCTGATGTCGTGAGAGCGCGCATCCGGGGGCGAGCCGAGTAGCTGAAGTTGTGCGGTCGCCGCTAACTCGAGGAGCCAGAACCCTAAGTCGTCATCGGATCGGATTGAAGAAATGGCCAGCGCACAGCTATGTGGAGAATTTCGCCGCTGTACATCGCAGCGGTGGGGGAGCGCCGGGTGCGCGAATGAGGTCGAACGGTGAACCTTCGGTAACACTAAAGGTGACCGGATCGGTCATACGTCGACCGAGTCGCTGATGTGCAGCGTCGCCAACGGTTCTGCAAGCTGTTGTGCTCGAGCGGGTCTGCTCGAAGACGGAACCCACGAGGATCACTAAACCGGGGTGAGTTGCCCGCTCTTCTCGAAGTACGTCCAACCATCCATGTCGGGTGGCGCCATGCCGAGCTGGGTCAGGATCGTCGCTACCTGCGAGCGGTGCTCGGTTCCGTGGTTGATGGCCTGGACTAAGAACAGCGAGACCGACATTGACCACGTACCCACCGGGTCGTCACCTGTCACCTGGACCTGACGATCGTGGTCGATCTGGGCCACAGCCTTCTCGAGCTGTGCGTCGCCACGAGTCAACCTCTCCGCCAAAGCCTCGAAGCCCGGGAACGGACTCTCCAGAAGCGGTTCAGGCCGCTCGGCATCCAATAGCCGAGCCGCATACCCCACTTGGGCGTTGGCGATATGAACCAGGGTTGCGCCGATATTCCCGTAGGTACCTTCAACCGGGACGCCGAGTTGGTCGAGTGTCAGGTCCAGACAGGCATCCAGCAAGCGTCGATTCATCATTGTGTTGTGTCGAAACAGCTCGAGTAGTAGATCCATACCGGCACCCTACCGATTCGCATCGATACTTGTGACAGCGCTGCTGCATCTGCCGGGCCAACTAGGTGTGGTGTCACTCGACGTCGGGATGATTCTTGAGCGACTCGGCGACCATATGTTGCCAATCATGCTTCGCCGGCAGTAGTCGACCGTTGCCGGCGTGGTTCGACCGCACGGGCACCGGTTTCGCTAACTCTCGATATGGCCGCTCCGGACCACCACCACCATGCTTGCCCTATAGGCAGCTGTTGCGAAGAACGCAGAAGAGAAGACTTTGGCCGATTCCTCGACTATTGCGGATGCGCTCGTTCGAACAGTCACGAGCGAATCGATTCCAGTCTGAGTCGCATACAGAACAAACCCCACCGTCGCCAGGACCGCAAACTCACGGTTACGCACGAATTCAGGCAGGAAGTAGGCAAGCAGGCCAGAGCCACCAATCCGTACGCAATTACAATTACGTCGCCCATGTTGCGGAAGCCACCAGCACCTCCAAGCACACTATCGAGCTTGCCCCCAAGCTTCTCATGACCCTGAACGAGCTCATCAAGCGCAAAGAAGAGGAATCCGACTGACAGCAGTCCCCAGAACAACTTCGCCCGTCCGGTGGCCTGCCCCGAGTAGAGCACAACGAAGAAGCCGCCAGCAATTGCCAGAAGGATCGCCGAAAGTGCATTGACCAGCCCGGGTTCCTCAACAAAGTACTTCTCGGGTTCGCCGGATGGTGCCAAGAGAACCGCCACTGCAAGGTAGACGAGTATCGCTGCCGCCATCCAAGGAACTATCGCACGTACCGACATTCCGGCTGTGGGCTCCGGGGGAGTGCGCCATGCCTCAGCAGCTTTCGAACGATGATCAGTAAATGGCAAAAGCCCTCCCGGTATCGAGGCGACGATACAACCCGTTAGACATCTCTGCTCATCCCTGGCCGATTTCCGGTCGTGCCCGATACGGCGAAAACCACAATGACGATGCGACAGATCGCACTGCTCACCTCAAACCGTCTCGCCGCACCAGAACGGACACTCACCGCCTGCCGGCTATCGGCGACGGCATCGACCACCGTCAACAGTTCCCCAACACCCGACTCGGTCAGGTCGAACACAAACGGCGCGGCGGCGACCTCATGGGCATGATCAGCCACCAAAGCCATTGCTGAGCGTTTCCCAACATCGATCGGAACCACCAGACAACGGCCTCGATCCAACCCCCCAATCCGGGTCATGTACTCCGCCTGACCCACACCAGCCAACGCCATCCGACACCTCCACAATCGCGGAGTCCTGTCGTACCTTCAAATGGACGAAAGACTACGGTTTCAGGTAGTGCGGAGCGGGCCTAGCTGGCCATCTGGCGGCCGGGTGGGGTTAGTGAAGTCGTAGCGGCCATAGAAATTGATGAGCTCGTGTCCCAGCTGGTGCCAGCCTGGCAACGTGGCCATCGCGGAGCTCGCGCCTTTGGCTGGGGAGATGCTCGATGGCGGCTCAGGTGTAGATGGTGTTCCAGCAGATGACGGCGTTGGTGAGCAGGGCAAGGCAGTCGGATCTACCCCTCCCCGGGAGGGGTACACTGTGGTCAGCTACGGCAAGGATCCCATGATTCCCGACCACAAGAAGGCTGCTCTCAACCGCCTCAAGACTGTCCGCGGTCACATCGATGCGGTGATCGCCATGGTCGACAATGAGCGCTACTGCCCTGACATCATGAAGCAGGTTTCGGCACTCCAGGGGTCTCTCGAGGGGGTTAATCGGGTTCTCCTAGAGAATCACGTCGAAACCTGTGTGATGCACGGCGTCAAGGAAGGGCGCACCGCCGAAATCGTCGAGGAACTCCTCGAGACCATCCGCTACACGCCGGCCATCACCGGCCCGATCAAGGAAGCAACACAATGACTGAAACCACACTGTCGGTACCCGAGATCCACTGCGATCACTGCAAAATGTCGATCGAAGGCGCGGTGAACGCCCTCGACGGCGTCGCATCAGCCGAAGTCAGCGTTGAAAAGGCGACCGTGAGCGTCGGATTCGATACGCCCGCGTCTATCGAAGGCATCATCAGTGCCATAGAAGACCAGGGCTACGACGTCCCCTCCAAGTAGTCCGTACATGGCTGCCGACACCACCACCGAGACCGTCACCTTCGACGTCGAAGGCATGACATGTGCGTCGTGCGCGATGCGCATCGAGCGCGTCCTCGGCAAGCAAGAGGGAGTGGAATCGGCGGTAGTGAACCTCACCGGCAAGGAGGCCAAAGTCACGGTCCATCCGGGCATCGACGTCGGTGGCCTCACCGCCGCCGTCGAGAAGATCGGATACGGCGCCACTCAGGTGATGCAGGACGAGGCTCGCGAGAGCCTCGCCGATCGGTACGACTCCGAGACCCAGTTCCAGCGCCGCATGGCGATCCGGGCCGCGATCCTCACCGTTCCGGCATTTTTGCTCATGATGTTCGGGCCCGGTGGGCATGAAGGAGGCGACGGCGATGCCATCGTCCTAGGACCCGTCATGGAGTCCCAACTCGACGCCGGAGTCGTCCTCGAGGAAATGGATATGACCGGCATGGACATGACCGGCATGGACATGGACGACATGAGCGCCACGGACATGGGCGGCGGAGCCACGTGGCCCAATCTGGTCATCTGGCTGCTCGTCACACCGGTCGTCTTCGTATTCGGATGGCAGTTCCACCGCACGGCGTTCCTCCGACTGCGCAGCGGCGGAGCGAACATGGACACGCTCATCTCGATGGGGACGCTGGCCGCCTACACCTATTCGATCTGGGCATTCTTCGCAGGCGAGCCGGTGTTCTTTGAGACGGCGGCGTGGATCGTCACGTTCATCCTGCTCGGCCGATTCTTCGAGGCACGCAGTAAGGGTCGCGCTTCGAGTGCAATTACCCGATTGCTCGAACTGGGAGCGAAGGAAGCCCGGGTCCTGCGTGACGGCGTCGAGGTCACGGTACCGATCGATCAGGTGACACCGGGCGACCGCATGGTGATACGGCCCGGGGAGAAGGTACCGACCGACGGAACGCTGCTCGAGGGGTCGTCGTCGATCGACGAGAGCATGTTGTCGGGTGAGTCGAAGCCCGCCGACAAGGCACCCGGTGACGAAGTCTTCGGCGCGACCATCAACCAGCAAGGGATGATCGTCGTCGAGGCCACCCGAATCGGGTCCGACACAGCTCTGGCCCAGATTGTCCGACTCGTCGAGGACGCCCAGACGAGCAAGGCACCGATACAGCGGCTCGCCGACCGGATCGCTGGCCTCTTCGTTCCGGTCGTGCTGGTCATCGCCATCGGCACCCTATCCGGTTGGCTGCTGGTCGATGGCGACGTCCAGAAAGCGGTCCAGGCGGCGGTTGCAGTACTCATCATCGCCTGCCCATGCGCCCTCGGCCTCGCCACCCCGACAGCGATCATGGTCGGCTCCGGCCGAGGTGCGGAACTCGGCATCCTGTTCAAGAACGCCGAGATCTTCGAACGGACGCGGGCAGTCACCACCGTCGTGTTCGACAAGACCGGCACCCTGACCAGAGGTGCGATGACCTTGAGTCGGATCGTCACTGACGATGAGCCTGTTGCGCTCCGTCTCATCGGCTCGACTGAATCGGCAAGTGAGCACCCGATCGCTCGCGCCGTGGCGCTCGGAGCAGAGGAAGGCGGGGCCGAGTTGGTCCTCCCGTCCGACTTCGAGAACCTGCCTGGGCGCGGGGTGCGCGGCACCGTGGACGGGCACGAGGTTGCCGTTGGATCGATCAAGTTGATGGCCGAAATCGGCCTGCTCGTGCCAGAACGGTTCGAAGGTGCGCTCGAGGAAATGGAGCTGGCTGGCGACACTGCGTTCCTGGCCGGATGGGACGGCGAGGTACGAGCGGCCCTCGCCGTGGCCGATACCGTTCGAGAGTCGTCGGCTCGAGCAATCGCATCACTCCAGGCCAATGGGCTCGCAACCGGGATGCTCACCGGAGACAACCGCCGAACCGCCGACACCATCGCAGGTCAGATCGGGATCGACCGGGTGATGGCCGAGGTTCTACCGGGAGACAAGTCCGCCGAGATCGCCCGCCTACAGGGCGAGGGTGAACAAGTGGCGTTCGTCGGCGACGGCGTCAACGATGCCCCGGCACTCGTCCAGGCCGATCTGGGAATGGCGATCGGCACCGGAACCGACGTGGCCATCGAGGCCGGAGACGTAGTACTCATGAACGGCGACCCGGAGCTGGCTGTCACGGCGCTCGCGCTGGCGGCTCGTACCTTCCAGGTGATCCGCCAGAACCTCTTCTGGGCCTTCGCCTACAACTCGGCGGCGATCCCGTTGGCCGCCGCCGGACTCCTCCACCCGATGATCGCTGCCAGTGCCATGGCCATGTCGAGCGTGTCGGTGGTCGGGAATTCGCTACGGTTGAAGCGCTTCGGGCGGTAGCCGCGGCCCTGCCAGTGCCATGGCCATGTCACCCGGCGGATCACCGCAGGGTCAGATTTGGGCACTGATGTCAGGAGGGCCGACGAACCGGCCCATGAGAGGTCGTTCTCATCGCCTCCACACAAGGCTGCGATCAGGCTGACAACGCCGATGAGAACGAGCGGCGTTGCATCATTCGTCCCTCACCTCGACCGTGGTGGTCAGTTCGATGCCGTTGTCGAACGTGACTGTCATATCGAGCGTATCGCCGATCTCGAGCGGTTCCGCCAGTTCCACCAGCATCACGTGCATCCCTCCGGGAACCATCACCACCGTGGACGCGGCGGGAATCTCCACATTGGGAATCTTCGTCATGCCCATGAGGCCATCGTCCAGAATCACGGTCTGATGAATCTCGGCCGTGGCGGCAACGTCAGAGGAGACCGATACACCGCTGAGCGCCGTGTCGGCACTCCCGCCCTCGATAGTGAGATAAACCGCGCCATTCGGACCCAAGGCAGGGCGCGCCCATGCCTCCGCTACATCGAGCGAGGCATCCTCGCCGCCGCAGGCACCAGCCACCATGGCCAGGACCGCTATCACCACCAGCGTTCTACGCATCGTCGTCCTCCGTCTTTCGTCCGTCAGCAACTCGCCACGCCTGCGTCACTTCCGCCCTCCAAGACCTGGACCGGGAGCTGAATCCGACCTGTCTCGCCCAGGGGCGGGCTCTGCCACGCCAACATATCATCGACAAGCCGATCCGTAATCCGGCTTAGCGTCTCTCGGCTGATGTCGGCGTCGTGGACCCAACACCCGGGGGAGGGGGGGGTTGTGAGTAGCTCCGAGGCCGTGGTAGCGAGGCACCAACGAGAACACGCCCTCCACCAGGCCACAATCGACCCAGCACCGGCATGGGCCTCCAAGAAGCCACCCTCGCCAACCCCGCCCGCAAGTTGCCCTGAGATCAAGCGCCAGCCTCACAAAACCTCACGATGAGCACAACTGTGCCAGCGTCGTCGACGAACTCTGCTGCTAGGGGCCACGGTCCGCGTCGGAGTCAACGGAAACAAGTCAGCGACGAGCCGAGCGTCCCGAGACAAGATACCGAGCGCGCCCGCCCGCCCGGCCGCTAACAGCGGCGAAAGAGCGTGAAATCGAGTGACAACTCGTTTCGTTTCCGGTGACACGTTCGTGACCTTTCCGGTGCCATTCGCATGCCGTTGCACAAGCCGGGGGAGATCACAACCCTCAACACGTGGTAGAACTATACATAACGTGGATTATGGGCACCTTCAAGGCAACAACGGGTTGCCTCAATCACGGCTTGAGTCCCGGAACCAGGTGTTGCTAGGTACTATTGGGAGCGAGCGACTAGGAGCCCCGATTGCTCTCCTGGACCCAACGACCTGACGGTTGGCACGCCAACGGCTATCACATCGAATTGGCCGCCCCATTCCGGTGGGTGCTTACGCAGGATGTGCCTGAGGCTCGGGCCGAAGCCGCCATTGGATACGTATCGACCCCGCCGGCACCACTGGCGACCGCTCGCACCCTTACTGAAGCCAAGCGCGAGGCGGAGATTCACGATTCGACACAATACCGTGCCGCTAAGAGGCGACGCCATGGCGCAATGTTGCTGCTGATCGTCGCGTCCGGAGCCCTGGTCATGGGTGACTCGCCGCTGACGAACCTGGCCGTCCTGCTGGTGATTGCGTATCTTGCTATCCGGTCGATCGGCGTGATCGTCGGTACGTGGCTATGGCGATTGAGCGGCATTTCCCACGGGCAGTACTTCTATCAGTAGTGCCTGAGTCGAAATCGCCTGACGAAGCCCCACCCTGCTCGCACAACTGTCCCACTCCCAATACGTCACTGTGACGTTATGACCATCTTTGCAACAGCGGGTATCCTGTATCGATGAGATACCTCGGGGCCACGCATGGCTACACCTAACCAACCAATACATGTGGTGCCGGATGCGGCTGACCCGCTCGATACCGACGTCGAGAGCCTGCAGCGCCGCGTCACCGAGCTTGAACGAGAACTCAAGAAGGCTGAGAAGGGTTCCCGGAAGGACGCACAACTCCGTCCCTACCAGGTTGAACTGCTAAAGCTCCAAAAGCACCTCGAGACCCAGAACACACGCATGATCGTCCTCTTCGAGGGCCGCGATGCTGCCGGCAAAGGTGGGACCATTCGGCGGGTCACCCGGTACATGAACGAGAAGCGCTATCGGATGGTGGCCCTAGGCAAACCCACCGACGAGCAACGCAACCAGTGGTACTTTCAGCGATATGTGACCCAATTCCCAACAGGCGGCGAGATCGTCATCTTTGACAGATCTTGGTATAACCGTGCGATGGTCGAACCAGTATTTGGGTTTTGCACCGACGAGGAGTACAAGACGTTCCTCCGTGGGGTTGTCGGCTTCGAAAAGGACCTTGTTCGACAACACACCAAACTCGTCAAACTTTACTTCAGCGTCACGCAAGAAGAACAAGCTCGACGCTTCGAGCGACGGGTCTCCGACCCGTTGCGGCAATGGAAGCTGAGCGAAGTTGACGTCCAGGCTCAAGACAGGTGGGACGAGTTCACCGAGATGAAGTATCGCATGCTCAAGCGGACCTCAACCGTGGTCGCCCCCTGGACAATCATCCGATCAGAGAACAAGCAACTCGCCCGACTCAACGCAATGAAAGTGATCCTGAATTCGGTCCCGTATCAGGACCGCAATCCAGATGTCGACTTTGCCCTCGACTCAGAGATCGTCATATCAGGAGCGCGCGAGTTGGAACTCATGGAGGCCGAGCGCCTCAGCCATGGCAAGTTCATGGTCTAGCT
>CAXMRC010000149.1:0-56265 GCA_964195945.1 uncultured Gemmatimonadales bacterium | reverse complement strand
CCAACTGGCCAAGAACTCGTTCCTCGCCACCTGGATGCCCGATGAAGACAAAGCCCGTTATGTGGCAATGGTCGAGGACTACGCCGGCAAGTAGTCGGCCCGTTAGGGCACCGACCTCGTTAGGGAACCGACCTCGTTAGGCCACCGACCTCGTTAGGGCACCGCCGGATCAGGAGAACATTGTTTTCGGTCGCGCTTCTAGGTCGCCATCGACATAGATATCGAGCTTCTCGTTGTAGAACGACACCAGACCGGCGACCCGTCCACTCTCCTCTGCAGGGAAGGGGTACCACCACACCACGTTTTCGTGACGGTTTCCTTCGATGACGACGTCGTAGTAGCTCGCAACGCCCTTGTAGGGGCACTCGGTATGTAGGTCGGTGGCTTCCAACAGATCCATGCGGACATCGGTTTTTGGCAGGTAGTACCGAACCGGCAGCCCGGTTTCGAAGAGAAGGCGCGGCGCGTGGGAATCGGCAACCTTCACACCGTCGATGACAACTTCGATATGGCGAGAGCTCTGCAGTGTGTCCACCCTGGTGTACGGGTCACGGGCATGGACGTACACCTCTTCGTCTTCTTCGAACCACGCACCCATCGCATCCCAGGTGAACGCAATATGGTCACGCAGTTCTTCGACCGGCGAGTCAAGATGCTGGTAGGCAGCACCCTCGGCCTTGGTTCCGGATGTTGCCACCGTGAACAGCGTCGCATCTCCGCGACTCGGAGAACGCTTGGTCTCTCCGGTCTCTGTCAGTAGATCGGTGCGGACATCGGCAGCCGGGAAGTAATAGACCGGGTAATACGGTTTCTCCCACACGAGCAGCGGTGATGTCGTTTCAGCGACGAGTTCGCCGCCCAAATAGGTCCTTACCCGCCGTTTGCCTTGTTCAATTCGGACTCGGCTGCGTTGCTCGTTCCCCATTTTCAGATCCTTTGGTTTGACAGGGAGAAGAACCGGCCGTGGGCTGACGGGGATCTGGAATTGTCCAATCTCTGACACTCCTATGCGATCGGGGCGCAGTGGACGCAACCTTCGCCGACGACGCGGCCGATGATGTGTCGGTTGCCCGTCACGAATCGGAAGACCCAACCTACCAGCGGCTTGAGCGGAGCGATCGACAAGACGTACGACATAAGCCGGAACCCGCGAACCGACCACATGACGGCCAAATAGGCGTCGGGCACACCGACCCAGATTCGGCCATCATCCGCTGCGGCAATCATGTGTTCGCCGTACTCGCGGGTGTCTCCATAGGTCTCGATCGCCTCAGGCGCGGTCGCCGTTATCACCTCGACGTCTACGTAGGCTCGTTGCCGTCGCAGCCATCTGATCGAACGGCGACACAACATGCAGTCGCCGTCGTAGACCACTGTCAAACGGTCGAATCGAATGTCCGCCCGACGCGCATCGTGCATGACGTATCCCCTAGAAGAGCCCGACGATCTTGCCGTCTTCGTCAATGTCAACGTTCATATACGCCGGCGTCATTCCCAGACCTGGCATGGTCCGCATCGTGCCCAGCAACGGATAGATAAACCCGGCACCGACCGATGCCCTCGCTTCACGCACCCGAACGGTGTGACCGGTGGGAGCACCCTTGAGCGCCGGGTCCTGGCTAATCGATAGATGGGTCTTGGCAACACAGATCGGCAGGTTGCCCCACCCCTGTTCCTCAAAGCTTGCGATCTGGCGCTCTGCCAAACCGTCATACTTCACATCGGCTGCTCCGTACACCTGTTTGGCAATGATCTCGATCTTGTCCCTAATCGGGATGTCGAGCGGATAGAGGAACTCGAACTCGGTCGGCTGCTCACAAGCGGCAACAACGGCCTCTGCGAGTTCGATGGCTCCCTCGCCGCCATCGGCCCAGTGGTTCGTGTGCGCTGCGGCAACCGCACCCGCTTCAAGCGCCGCCTTGCGGACTAACTCGATCTCAGCATCCGTGTCATCGGTGAATGCGTTGATTGCGACCACCACTGGCACGCCAAATAGGTTGGCGTTGCGGATATGGGCGAGGAGATTCGGTAAACCGGCTTCAACCAGTTCGAGGTTCTCTTCGATGTACGCCGGATCAAGCTTGCGACCGGGGATGACCCTGGGTCCGCCACCGTGCATCTTCAACGCACGGATCGTGGCCACCAGCACGACGGCATCCGGGACAAGACCGGAGGCACGACACTTGATATCAAAGAACTTCTCCATGCCGATATCAGCCCCAAAGCCCGACTCGGTGACAACGTAGTCGCCGAGGTGCAGGGCAACGTGGTCGGCGAGAATCGACGAGTTTCCGTGGGCGATATTGGCGAAAGGTCCCGCGTGAACAAACGCAGCTTGCCCCTCGGTGGTCTGCATGAGGTTTGGGTGCAGCGTGTCCTTCATCAGCACAGTTACGGCGCCGGCGACCTCGACGTCGTCAAGCGTCACTGCGACACCTTGCTTCGTGTAACCGACCACGACATTCCCGACCCGGGTCCGTAGATCTCTGAGCGCCGACGCATAGTCGTCACCGTCGACGAGAGCCAAAATGGCCATCAACTCGCTGGCAACGGTGATATCAAAGCCCGATTCTCTGGGCTTCCCGTCTGGTTTTCCTCCCATACCGACCATGATGTGGCGCAGAGCGCGATCGTTGACGTCGGCGACTCTGTTCCACTGGATCGAATACGGATCGATGGCGATCCGCTTGAGACCGCGCGCCTCGAGCTTCTCGTCGCTGCTCTGAGCTTCGTGGTACCAGCGCGCCTCAACCGCGGCAGCAGCAAGATTGTGCGCCGCTGTGATCGCATGATTGTCACCGGTGAGGTGAAGGTTGAAGTCCTCCATCGGCACGATCTGGCTGTAGCCACCACCTGCCGCACCACCTTTGATACCAAAGGTCGGGCCCATCGACGGCTGCCGGATCGCGGCAATCGCATCAAGACCCAGCTTGCCAAGACCCTGAACAAGTCCTACGACCGTTGTGGTCTTTCCCTCACCGAGCGGCGTCGGCGTAATGGCCGTCACGTCGATGTACTTGCCCCGCGGCCGATCGGAGATGTCCTTGAGGACGTCGAGGTGTACTTTGGCTTTGTCGTGACCAAACGGGATGAGATGGCGTCGGTCGATATCGAGCATATCTGCGATCTCGACGATGGGCTTGATATCGGCAGCTTGCGCGATCTCAAGATCGGATGGAACCGGCGACAACGGCTTTGACATGATGCTCCAGTAATCAGGCGCCGGACCGGCGCACTTGGTAGGTCTTGAACAAAGTGTAAAGATGATTCGCGCGCTAGGCACATCAAGTGCGTCTTGCAATCCCGGGGAGTACTCCTGTGAAGGTTCTAATTGCCGACAAATTTTCCGACGAGCATCTGACCAAGCTCACCGAGCTGGGTCATGAGGTCAGCTTCGAGCCGACGCTGACCAAGGATGACCTCCCTGACGCGATGGGCGGATACGAAGCACTAGTTGTTCGTTCCACGAAAGTGACGAGCGAAACCATCGACGCCGCCGACAAGCTCAATCTGATCATCAGGGCCGGCGCCGGCACCAACACGATCGCCGTGGACGATGCCGCAAGAAGGGGCGTCTTCGTCTGCAACACGCCAGGGAAGAACGCGGTCGCCGTCGCTGAACTCACGATGGGGCTCATCATGGCCATCGATCGCAACATCCCCGATCAGGTCAAAGATCTGCGCAGGGGAAAGTGGCGCAAGAAGCGCTATTCCAAGACAAAGGGACTGGCCGGGCGTTCGATCGGTATCGTCGGTCTCGGCGCCATCGGACTCGAGGTAGCACAGCGAGCACACGCTTTTGAGATGGAGATCGCCGTCGTCGATCGTCCGAATCGTGACCCACTTAGGCTCAACACTTTGAAGCAGCTTGGAACTCGGTTTGAGCCAGACCTCACAGCGCTCGCAGCAAGCTGCGACATCTTGAGCTTTCACCTGCCGGCCACTCCCCAGACTGAGGGTCTGGTATCGAGAGAATTGCTGGCTGTCATGCGACCGGAGACCGTCATCATCAATACGGCCAGGGGAACGGTCATCGACGAAGAAGCTCTACTCGAAGTAATCGACGAGAAAAGGCTTCGGGTGGGACTCGATGTCTACAAAGGGGAGCCAGGAGCAGGTGATGCGGCGTTTACGTCAACACTGGCGCAACATCCCGCGGTCTACGGGACCCACCACATCGGAGCGTCGACCAACCAAGCGCAGACGGCGATCGCCGACGCCGTTATCGATGCGATTGAATCATTCCAACGAGGGATTCCGCTCAACTGCGTCAATCTTGGTCGCCTGCCTGAGAATGAAGGGCCCGCGCTCACAGTCATGATCCGCCACTACAACCGCGTTGGTGTCCTCGCCGCGGTATTGGGGATCCTGCGAGAGGCCGGGCTCAACGTCGAGCATATGGAAAACTTCGTGCTCAATGGTCGGGAAGCAGCATCCGCGCTGATCCATGTAGTTGGTAATCTAGGGCCAGAAACGGTTGCCGAATTGGAGAACATCGTCAACGTGATCGCAGTCTCCGTCAATCAGCGATGACCACAGAACGAAAACCTCTCGTTCGACCCACCAAGATCTATCTGCCGACGTCGGAGTTCGCTCCGAAGGTTGCTGTGGTACCGAAAAGGTCGGTGCCGAGCGGCTACTGGCAGAATCTCGAGGCAACCAATCCCTACAGCTTCGAATTGGTGATGCGGGACATCATTCCTTGCGAAGGCAAGTGCACAGATCTCGCCACGCCGGTTGGTAGAGCCCGTCTCGACATCATGATCTCGCGAGGTATCTACGAGTATCAGAGTGAGCCGGCGTATTACGTATACCGCGTGTCCGACGGACAGCGCACCCAAACCGGAATCGTTGCGGAGGTCGATGCGTCTGCGTATGACCGCGGTCTTATAAAGCGCCACGAGCACACCCGGTCAGATGTGGAAAACTCTCTCGTCGAGGCGCTGAAGCGGATCCAAGCCAACTCGTACCCAATGTGCATGACCTACCGCTATGCAGGTGTCAACGCTCTGCTCGATCGGCTCACCACCGAAGAACCGATGATTGATTTCCTTGGTCAGGATGGTGTCAGGCAAAGCGTGTGGAAGGTTGCCGAAGAGGGACCCATGGCGGAGCTCGCGTCCTGTCTCGACAACATTGAGTCTCTCTACATAACCGACGGGCACCATCGTGCGGCCGCCGGTGCGGCGCTGGCGCGAGAGACAGCCTCTGCTCATCCTGAGGCCACAGGCGACGAGCCTTTCAACTACATCATGGGGGTGATCTATCCCTCACAACAATTGCAGCTGGTCGAGTACAACCGCCTGGTTGCAGATCTCGATGGTCTGACCGAGGTCGAGTTTGTCCAGAGGGTCAGCGAGCGCCTCGAAGTTGAACGGATTCACTCTTCGGATCCCGAGGATGCCAAACCTACCAAGCCCGGTACATTCGGGATGCATGTCGGTAACAAGTGGTACCGCTTGACCGTGCCCGATGAGCTCTGCAATACAAACGATCCATATTCGAGCCTGGATGTCGTATTACTCAACAATCTGATTCTGGGGCCGATCCTCGGCATCAGCGATCCACGGACAAGTAAGCGACTGGAGTACATACCAGGCACCGTCCCGCTGGAGTACATCGCCGACCAAGGGACGTCCGGCGCCTTCTTCCTGGTGCACCCGACGAGCATCGATCAGGTCGCCGCTGTTGCTGATCGCGGGTTGGTGATGCCACCCAAGTCGACATGGTTCCTTCCCAAGATCACCAGCGGATTGTTCGTCAGACTGCTCAAGTGACAAAGCGACAACCCCACGCTCTCGTCCTGGGTGTCGCTCAGGATGGCGGGCACCCGCAACCAGGTTGCGATCACGGTTGCTGCGAAAGACCCGGGGTAGACCATCATCTGACAACGTGTGTCGCCGTCGTTGACGAGGGCCAAGGGTGGCTGCTCGATGCAGGACCTGATCTCCGGGCCCACCTAGCGAGACTGAGCAGCACGGGGATCGAACTGGCAGGCATCTTGTTGACTCACGGCCACATAGGTCACTACACCGGGTTGATGTTCCTTGGCCGCGAAGCCATGAACACGGAAGCCCTCCCTGTGTGGGCAGCACCGCGCCTCGCCGAATTCCTCGCTAGCAATGGACCATGGGAACAGCTCATCACTGCCGGGAATATTGAACTGCGCATCCTCGAGCCGGGTGTTCCCGTCTCCCTTACTCACCGAGTGTCCGCTGAAGCGTTCGAGGTTCCGCACCGAGACGAGTACAGCGAGACCGTCGGATTCCTGATTTCCGGACCGGGGCGCAGCCTCATCTATGTGCCGGACACCGACAGCTGGGATGAATGGGATCCCGCGGTTGAAGTGCTTATCGAGCGAGCCGACATTGCCCTCCTCGACGCAACATTCTTCGATAGGGCGGAGCTACCGGGGCGTGACATCAGCACGATCGCCCATCCCCTCGTCGTCGAATCGTTGGCTCGCTTTGGTGAGCTCAATGAGTACGACCGCGCCAAGATCCGCTTCACCCACCTCAATCACAGCAATCCGCTTCTCGATCCCGAGAGCGAGGAGTTCGTCCGCGTAGCGCGGGCCGGGATGGCGGTGGCCAAAGAAGGCGAGATATTCGAGCTGTAGGTCCCTGCCTAGGTCAGGTGACCGCCACCATCGACGCGGATAATCTCGCCGGTGATGAAATCGTTGCCGATCAGGCTCAACGCGGCTGCGACGACAGGTTCGGTTCCTCCGGCCCTTTGCAGCGGAAGGTCGGCGGCAAGCGCTGCAACGTATGCCGCGTCTTCGCCGGGCGGAGGGAGTATCACCCCGAGCGCAACCGCGTTGACCCGAATTCGAGGAGCGAGGGCCAGAGCTGCAGCGCGGGTGAAGGTATCGATCCCACCCTTGGCCACGACGTACGAGAAATGCTTGAGGTAGGGCGACATCGTGCGAACGTCTGTGATGTTCACCACTGCCCCAAACGACTCGTCCCCCAAGCGTTCCGCAAACCGCTGCGTCAGAAACACGGGCGCGGCCAAGGTGAGATCGTGGCTGCGGCGCCAACCCTCCACTGTGACGTCGTCGAGGGTGTCGGTGGCAAAACCCGAGGCCGAATTCACGACGATCGATACTTCACCGAGAGCATCGGTCGCCATGTCAATCAAACCTGGTGCCAGCTCCGGTTGCGACAGATCCACCGACCCAACTGCGCCCCGCCCTCCTCGACTTTCGATCTCAGCCAGCAACTCTTCCGCCGGTGCCGCGGACCGGTTGTAATGGACGAAAACGCTGGCTCCAGATTCGGCAAGACCAAGCGCGATCGCCCGACCCACCCGCCGTGCTGCACCCGTAATTACTGCTGTCCGGTTGTTGATCTCCATGTGGTCAGGCTACTGCTATGTGCGACATGAAATGGCACATGCCCGGGGAGGGACTATCTTTGCGCCGGTGAGCAAGGAAGACCCCAAACACGGCCGATGGATTCTCCCGTTGGTAGTTCTCGCACTCGTTGCGTTTACCTACACCTTCGTGAATAGCCTTCCGCCGGCAGAAGCACCCACAACGACGACGGTTGCTGCCGGCGGCGGAACCACGACAACGGAACCTCCCGAGACAACGACAACCACCACACTCGCCCCTGAGGTGGTGGCCTTCAGCGCGACGGCCGACGCACTATCCGCAACAGCCGACGATATGCGGGGCAACGCCCAGATCATCAACGATGACTACGACGATGCCGGCTACGGCACGACTCGTGACCTGTTGAGCGAACTGAAAGCCGAGACGAGCGATTTCGTTGCAGAGGTGTCAGAAGTGACCGTGCCGGCAACCGCGGTCGACAAATGGGAAGACGTGAAAATCGCGGCGGCCGCGATGCAACTCGCCGCGGACAACATGCTCGACGGCCTGGTGAACACAGCGGGATCGGAGAAGCGGTTGGCGTCTCTCGAGGATTACAACATCGCAGCAGCCACGCTTGCTCAATCACTCGATGCGGCAAAGGATGCGGCGACCGACGGGTAAACCCGCCACAGGATCTAAAGAAGCACGGAACCTGATGGGTCCCGTGCTTCTCTGTTTCTGGAGCAGCTTCCTATGCGCTTTCGAAGTCGGAGCACACCGTGTCTGTAATGAGCGCGGTGACCGTGTACGGATCGATGTTGGCATTGGGACGACGATCCTCGATGTAGCCCTTGCCATCCCGAGCTACCTGCCACGGGATACGCACCGAGGCCCCCCGATCAGAAACGCCGTAGCTGTACTCGGTCCACGGTGCAGTCTCATGAAGACCGGTGAGCCGTGTCTCGATCCCGGCACCGTACTCCTTGATGTGAAGGTCGGCCTTCTTCCCAAGCGCTTCGCAAGCAGCGATGATCGGGGCGTAACTCTCCCGCATCTCGTTTGTGGAGAAGTTGGTGTGAGCTCCCGCACCGTTCCAGTCACCAGCGACCGGCTTTGGCATCAGGTGGGCGGATATGTCGTAGTCCTCAGCGATGCGGTACAGCAGCCAGCGTGCGAGCCAGATCTCGTCAGAAACCGAAAGCGCGTCGGCTGGTCCGATTTGAAACTCCCACTGCCCGATCATGACCTCAGCGTTGGTGCCGGAGATCGCCAGACCGGCCGCGATGCATGCGTCGGTGTGGCGCTCGACGATGTCGCGACCCCAGATCTCATCGGATCCAACACCGCAGTAGTAGCCACCCTGCGGGGCAGGAAAACCGCCTGCGGGCCAGCCGTGGGGACGACCGTCTTTGAAGAAGGTGTATTCCTGCTCGATGCCGAACCACGGCTCGTGAGAGGCGTACTTCTCAGATACCTCGCCGCAGTAGGCCCGCTTGTTGCTCTCGTGGGGAGTCATGTCGGTATTGAGGACATCGCACAAAACGAGCTTGTTATCGCCACCTCGAATCGGGTCGGGGACGACACGCACCGGCCGCAACACGCAGTCGGAGTCGTTGCCGACGGCCTGCTCGGTGCTTGACCCATCAAAACCCCAGATGGGCGGTGCTTCACCATCGGTGAGGATGTTGGTCTTGGACCGCAGCTTGGCGGTCGGTTTCTGACCATCGATCCAGATGTACTCGGCTCTATAGACCATGTTGTTGGCTCCTTGAAATGACAGCGCACCGGTGAACCGATACTAGGAACAGTATGTCAACTGTCGGTTTCCTTCCGGTAACAGGAATGTGAACGCTGTGTTTCGTACCCGATCCCGGCTGTTGTGAAGCACCGTTGTGGCTTACCATCAGTGCCCGGAGGTATCGATGCAGCGCCAAGAGGATTATGTACTCAGAACAGTCGAGGAGCGCGGGGTGCGCTTCATCCGGCTGTGGTTCACCGACATCCTGGGTTTTCTCAAGTCGTTTGCGATTACCCCAGCCGAGCTCGAATCTGCGCTGTCCCACGGGATGCGATTCGACGGATCAGCGATCAACGGGTTCTCCAGGGACCAGGAGTCGGATATGTTGGCGCAGCCCGATCCGACCACGTTCCAGATCTTGCCGTGGCGGTCGGATGATGCCGGCGTTGCCAGAATGTTCTGCAATATTGTCACTCCGGACGGGGAATCGTTCCAAGGTGACCCGCGCTGGGTGCTCCGTCGCAACCTCGAGCGCGCCCGCAAGCTCGGCTACTCCTTTTATGTGGGTCCCGAGGTCGAGTACTTCTACTTCGCCGACAGCGGGCCGGAGCCACAGATCCTCGACCGGGGTGGATATTTCGATCTGACCCCGCTCGACGTGGCACAGGAATACCGCCGCAGCACCATCGTTGCCCTCGAGCGCCTGGGTATCCCTGTGGAGTCGTCGCATCATGAGGTGTCACCGAGTCAACACGAGATCGATCTCCGCCACACTGATGCGCTCACCATGGCCGACAATTTGGTGACCACACGGCTTGCCATAAAGGAAGTCGCCATGGAGCACAACATCTATGCGACTTTCATGCCGAAGCCACTCGAAGGACACGACGGCTCGGGACTCCATCTCCATATCTCGCTATTTGCCGACGACGACAACGCATTCCACGACGACAGCAAGCCGGACAACCTCTCCGACGTAGCCCGCGCCTTTATGGCGGGGTTGATTCTGCATGGTCGTGAGATCACCGCAGTCACCAACCAATGGGTCAACTCGTACAAGCGGTTGGTAACCGGTTTCGATGCACCAGTCCTTTCGACATGGGACCGCACCAACCAGGCGGCCGTGGTCAGGGTGCCCAGTGTTGGGGTCAACAGGCCAGGTTCGACACGCATCGAATACCGCGCCCCCGACCCTGCCTGCAACCCATACCTTGCCCTGTCTGTGATCCTGGCCGCCGGCTTGGCCGGCATCGAGAACGGATACGAGTTGAGCGACGGTGATGCACCCGCCGAACGCCTGCCAACCACATTGGCGGAAGCTCTCGACGCCATGGAATCGTCTGCGCTTGTGAAGGACGCCTTGGGCGAACACGTCTTTGAGTGGTTCCTCCGCAACAAGCGTCAGGAGTGGCAGCGTTACGAGCACCACGTTTCTCGCTTCGAGCTGGAACAGTATCTGCCGGTGCTGTGATGTTTGTTGCGGTCTACCCGGCTTCTCCGACGCAATCGCTTATCGCAGCCCTGCTGGCCGCGGGTTATCAGCCTGTCCCTATAGATGAGTTGACGGCTCTCGATGAACGAACTCCACAAGACGGTTGGGCTGCCGCAGTGGTCGAGGTGACCTCGGATCTGGGTCGCGCCATCGCTGTAGCCGGCAAGATCAAAGATGAATACGGGTTACCCGTCCTGCTCTTGATTGATCGAACCATGACCGGTGACATTGCCGGGGAAGTCGGATTTACGGATTTTGTGCTTTCTCCGGTTGACCGCACCGAGCTGCGAGTTCGCCTGGGTCGGCTTCACTTCGCTTCGCCTGCGATTGCAGACGAAGCTGTCATCAGATTCCGTGACCTCGAGCTGAACACGGCGACCTACCAGGCGACCGTGGGCGGCGATCCGCGCGACCTGACCTTCATGGAGTACGAGCTGCTTCGTTTCTTCGTTGAGAACCCTGGTCGGGTGTGGAGCCGCGACCAGATCCTCTCCAAGGTGTGGGGCTACGATTACTTCGGCGGCTCGCGAACCGTCGATGTCCATGTGCGGAGGCTCCGCGCCAAACTTGGCGAAGAACGGGCTTCGTGGATCACCACCGTGCGCAGCGTCGGATATCGATTCGGATAGCGGTCCGGTAGTCTCAGGAGATCTTCAAAGTGGGAGCGATGATGACATATCCGGTTGATGTATCTGTCGACTATGCAGACGGCGCGCGCAGCCGTGGTCTTGCGGTCCTCGGGATCCTGTTCCCGGTCAAGATGCTCATCGCCATACCCCATCTCTTTGTTCTGTATTTCCTTCAAATCGGTGCGATGTTTGCCGCTTGGTTCGGGTTCTTCGGCATCGCCTTTACCGGAAGGCTCTCACCGGGCTTTGCTCGATTCCTCCACAACTACCTGGGTTGGAATCTGCGGACGGCCTCTTGGCTGCTGAGCCTGCGAGATGAGTATCCCGCCATCGCCATGGAGCAGCCGGCCTATGCCGCACGAGTAACGATCACCGAACCGACATTGGAGCGAAGCCGCGGCCTCGCCGTGGCCGGCATCGTGTTCTTCGCAAAAGCCATCTTGTTGATACCCCACATGTTTGTGCTCTATTTCCTTGGTTTTGCGGCGATGGTTGCCGGTTGGCTCGCCTACTGGGTTATCGCACTAACAGGGAAATACCCGGAGGGTATCTACAAGTTCATCGTTGGCATGATGCGTTGGTACACGAGGATATACGCCTGGTTATTCAGCCTCACCGACGTATACCCACCGTTCTCGCTCAACCAATAGCTCGCTCTACTGAGAGAAGGGCGGCCTCATGGCCGCCCTTCTTGCGTTCCCTGTGTGGGTTTACCCGAACTCGATGCCCTGAGCGAGGGGGAGTTCGTCACTCCAGTTGATGGTCACGGTCTGGCGACGCATATAGGCCTTCCACGAATCCGAGCCGGATTCGCGACCTCCTCCGGTTTCTTTCTCTCCGCCAAAGGCGCCACCGATTTCGGCACCCGAGGTGCCGATATTGACGTTGGCGATGCCACAGTCGGAGCCCTCGTGCGATAAGAACCGCTCTGCCGACTTCATCGAGTCGGTGAAGATCGCAGATGACAGACCTTGCTTGACCCCGTTGTTGATGGCAATACCGTCGACCAACTCGTCGAACTCGATGAGATACAGAATCGGCGCAAATGTTTCGACGCCAAGAATTGGGGCATTCGCCGGCATCTTGATGATGGTCGGCTCAACGAAAAAGCCCTCACGGTCGAGCACGTTGCCGCCGTACAAGACCTCGCCGCCCTGTTCCTGAGCGATCCCAACGGCAGCCGCAAAGGTATCGACAGCGCTCTGATTGATGAGCGGGCCCATCAGAACATCGTCTGCCAAAGGGTCACCGATCGAGACCCGCGCATAGGCCTCCGCCAGTTGCTTGGCGACCTTGTCGGAGATGCCCTTCTGGATGATGAGACGGCGCAGCGAGGTGCAGCGCTGTCCGGCAGTACCAACGGCCGCAAACAGGGCACCGCGGGTGACCAGATCGGCATCGGCGTCGTCGAGACAGATGATGGCGTTATTGCCACCAAGCTCTAGAAGCGATCGTCCCAGCCGCTTGGCGACGGCGGTGCCCACCTTCTCACCCATTCCGCATGAGCCTGTTGCCGAAATCAGCGGAACCCGGCGATCGTTGATCATCGTGTCACCGACGGTTCGGCCCGGGCCGACCACCAGGTTGAAGACACCTTCGAACCCGGTTCCGTCCATCACCTCGTTGACGATCTTGGAGACGGCGATTGCCGTCAGTGGGGTTGTACTCGACGGTTTCCAGATCATCGTGTCGCCACAAACTGCGGCGATAAACGAGTTCCAGGCCCACACCGCAGTCGGGAAGTTGAACGAGGTGATGACTCCGACGGGTCCCAGTGGATGCCACTGTTCGTACATCCGGTGCCGGGGACGCTCCGAGGTCATGGTGAGGCCGTAGAGCTGGCGGGACAGACCGACGGCGAAGTCGGCGATATCGATCATCTCCTGGACTTCACCGTCACCCTCGGGCTTGATCTTGCCCATCTCGTAGGAGACGAGGGCACCCAGGGGGTCCTTGTAGTCACGAAGCGCATTGCCGAGACGCCGGACGTACTCACCACGCTCGGGAGCAGGAATCATTCGCCACTCTTTGAACACCTCTGTCGAGTTGGCAACAACCGTTTCGTAGTCGGCAAGGGTTGCTTGACGCACCGCCGCGATAGCGTCACCCGTGGTCGGGTCGTAGCTGGTGAGGAGTTCGCCACCGGTCGCGACCCACCCGGCGGCGTATGCCCCGGGGTTCTCTTCTTCTAGTCCAAGAGCACGCAAAATCTGGTCACGGTTCACAGTGAGGCCTCCTCAAGCGATGTGGTATCCACTAACGCTACTAGGAGCCCTGCAGTTGCAATCAGGCCACCACTACCGTTTTCTGATTCACGAACTCTCTGATGCCAAGCTCAGCGAGTTCTCGACCGTATCCGGAAGCCTTGATTCCCCCAAATGGAAGCCTGGGATCGGATGCGACCAAGGTGTTGACCACGCAGGTCCCGGCTTCGATCCGCTCTGCGGCAATACGTTCCCCACGGGCCAGATCCGCTGTGAAGACTGCGGCAGCCAGACCGTATTGGGTGTCGTTGGCGACAGCAATCGCTTCGTCCTCACTGCCCACCCTTATGACTGCGGCTACGGGCCCAAACAGTTCTTCCGCATAGGCAGGCATGCCCGCAGCCACATCAACCAGGATCGTTGGTGGGTAGAAGGAACCTGGACCGTCGGGTAGTTCACCACCCAGCTCGATGCGGGCCCCGGCCGCAACCGAGTCAAGGACTTGCTCATGCAATGCGTCGCGTAGATCGGGCCTGGCAAGAGGACCGACCTCGGTGTCGTCGAATTGCGGATCGCCGACATTGAGCTTGGCCATGGCCGCGGTGAACACCTCCAGCCACTCGTCGTAGACATCGGTGTGCACGATGAAGCGCTTCGCCGCGATACAGGACTGTCCGGAATTGATCACGCGGCTGGCCGCACAGGTGATGGCGGCGGCGGGGACATCGGCGTCATGCAAAACGATATATGGGTCCGATCCACCCAACTCGAGGACCACCTTCTTGAGCAGAGAACCAGCCTTGGCTGCAACGGCGGCGCCGGCTGCCTCCGAGCCGGTGAGGGTCGCCGCGGCGACGACCGGGTGCTCGATAACCTCATCCACCCTGGTGCTGGGAATCAGAAGCGTCTGGAATGCTCCTCTCGGGAAACCGGCATCACGGAAAGCCTTCTCGATGGCGAGCGCACAGCCGGACACATTGGATGCGTGTTTGAGAACGCCAACGTTGCCGGCCATGAGTGCCGGGGCCGCAAACCGGAATACCTGCCAGAACGGGAAGTTCCACGGCATCACCGCCAGGATGACACCAAGCGGTTGGTGGTGGACGTAGGATTTGGTCCGCCCGGTTTCCACCGGCCGGTCGGCAAGCATTCGTTCCGCTTCATCTGAGTAGAAACGGCAGACCCAGGCGCACTTGTCGATCTCGGCACGAGCTTCGCGGATCGGCTTGCCCACTTCCGCAGTCATGAGATGAGCCCACTCTTCCCGATTGGCTTCGAGAACATTTGAGACCTGCCCCATTTGGGCGGAACGTTCGGCCCAGCTTGTGCCCCGCCAGGTCGCAAAGGCCTCCTTTGCTGTACCCAACGCGGCGTCAATCTCGCCTCGCGTATGGAAGAGATAGCGAGCGATCGTTTCCCCGGTAGCCGGATTGACGGACTCGGTGAAGTCGGCCATAGCAATCACACCTAGCGGGCCGCGATTACCTCGATTTCTACCTGAACCCCCAGTGGCAGCGCAGCAACCTCAACGGTCGAGCGGGCCGGCTTGGCGTCTGCCACATACTCGCCGTAGGCGGCGTTGACGACCGGGAAGTCACCCATGTCAGCGAGGAAAATCGTGGTCTTGATGATGTCGCTGTACCCCAGACCGACATCGGCGAGGATCGCCGCGAGGTTCTTCATGATCTGGTGGGTTTCAGGCTCGACGCCGCCGTCAACCAATTTGCCGACCGAGGTGTCCATACCCACCTGTCCGGAGACAAAGACGAAGCCGTTCGCCTCCGTCGCCACGGAGTAGGGCCCGACAGGAGCGGGAGCACTTGGCACGTCGAGAATCTTCTTGGGCACGGGATACCTCCGTTGCTGACTATCTGCCCCATCAGGCTACCCGCCGCCAACGTCACTCCAGCGGGGGCAGCACAACCTCGTATGAGGTGAAGTCGTTCGGATCGACCCGAACCTCGACCTTGTTGCCGTGTTCCATGTAATACAGCGTTGGGTCATCGTCTAACCATTCGCTGCGGAACCGGTGCAACACCCCATCCACCTCGGCTCGGGCCTTGACCCGGTAGCGCACATTTCCTTCCGCATCCATCTGCGACGGTTCTGAGCCCATGAACATGGCCTCCACAGAAGATCGATCCGGACCTATAGGTGGATCCCACGAGGGCTGAACTGTCTGGCCTGCCCATGGCGGTTGGGCCGTCTGCTCGGCCCACGGTGGCGACGATGTTTGGTTCAGTTGAGTTGGCACCTCGGTCTTGCGACGCCGACGCCGGCTCGACGACCACACCATCGCCGCCAGAATCAACAGAGGGATCGCCATCAGGGTCAAAGGGAGCCCGATAAGCACAAACATGTTGCGTACCCGCGCATCAGAGGGGTTGCCGGGGTTGTAGAGAAGGGTTTTGGTGTCGCCCAACTCAGGCACCAACAGACCGCCGTAGCTCACCTGGGACTCATACCGATACGTCTGCCCGTCAACGTGGAACTCATAGGTCGGCGCATAGACGGCGTCACCATCGGAATCGCTCCTGGCGAGTTCGACGACGACGCCTTCAGCCGTGTCGTGTTTGACCACCCGATTCACATTGGCGAGGAGCCACCAGCCCAGACCAAAGACGATGAGGAGTAGCGGAACGGCAAAGAACGTCTTTAGACATCCAGCAGGTTTGGCCATAGAGCCAGGCTAGCCAACTGGGACCAGCTTTCTACCTCAGCAGAAGGACTGACCGCAGCCACACGAGCGCTGTTCGCTGGGATTGTTGATGGCAAAACCGGCGCCCTGGAGCCCATCGTCTTTGAAATCAACAATGGCGCCGCCAACCATGGACGCGCTTTCGGCATCGATCACTACTCGCACCCCATCCGTCTCATTGACGATGTCGGAATCGTCGAGTGCAGAGTCGAAGAACATGTCGTATGAAAAGCCAGAGCATCCACCGGGTCGTACTGCGAGACGCAACGCCAGCGACACGTCGCCCTCAGCGGTAATGAGCTCAAGCACCTTGGCAGCTGCGCTACTAGTGAGGGTCACACCCTGGACTGTGGTTGTTTCGTCGTTCGTGATCATGGTCCCGGGACCTCCGAGTAGTAGCTGGCTTCGCCGGATTATACGCGAGAGTTCCGACTATGGCGATAGGTTTTTTTGCTCGTGGCGGCAGTCTACGCTTCTACCCATGGTGCAAATGACGGAAATCGAAGCCGCGCTGCAACGGGTCATCGACCCCGAGTTGGGGGCCAACATCGTCGATCTTGGCATGGTCAAGGACGTCCGTATCGAGGGCAGCACGGTCATGGTCAAGGTGGCGCTGACCATCGCCGCGTGTCCCCTTCGTGACCAGATCGAGAACGAAGTCCTGCGCAAGCTACGTGCGGTCCCCGGGGTAGAGGACGTCAAGATCGAGATCGGAGCGATGAGCCAGGCCGAACGCACCCAACTCATGGAGCGAGCCCGTCTCCGCGCCCGTGAAGATGCAGAGCCAACGATGGTGCATCCCAACACCCGGGTGGTGGCTATCAGCAGCGGTAAGGGTGGTGTGGGCAAGTCTTCGCTGAGCGCCAACCTGGCGCTCGCCATCTCGGCGCAAGGCCACAAGGTGGGTCTGCTCGATGCCGACATCTGGGGGTTTTCGATCCCCCGGATCCTGGGACTGGGTGGCGAACGTCTCGAAGCAGGCGAAGATCGCAAGATCGTCCCGGCAGAGGCGTATGGCATCCATGTGGTTTCCACCGGCTTGCTACTCGACGACGAGGACACGGCGTTGATGTGGCGCGGCTTGATGCTGTCCAAAGCGCTCGAACAGTTCCTCCGTGATGTGGCCTGGCCACAAGATCTTGACTACCTGTTGCTGGACATGCCACCCGGCACCGGTGATGTGCAGATGGCGTTGGCCCGGCTGCTCCCGCAGGCCGAGATGGTTGTTGTGACCACACCACAGTTGGCGGCGCAGAAGGTGGCGGCGCGGGTGGCCGATATGGCGCGGCGGTCCCACATGCCGGTTATCGGTGTCATCGAGAACATGTCAGGGTTTACCACCCCGGCTGGCGAGCATTTTCCGCTGTTTGGAACCGGCGGAGGCCAAGCGCTTGCCGAAGATCTCGGTGTAGATCTGCTCGGTTCGGTTCCCATCGATCCCCGGGTCGCCGCAGGCGGCGATTCCGGCAATCCGGTGGTCACCGCTGATCCTGGCGCACCATCGGCGATTGCCGTCACCGCGGCTGCCAAGGAACTAACCAAGCTGCTACCCCCCATCGCAGATGACGGCTGCTCCGCCCGACTCACCCTGGTAGCCGAACAAATCGCCCAACTCGGCTGAAGAGCCCCCCTACCCCCGGCTTCGCCGGCGGTACTTTCCCCCCTTCCGGGGAGACTGATTCAAAGTCGATCCCCGCCGCGGAGCCCAGTTCGGATCAGTCCCCCATTTCGGGGGAACCTACCGCAGCAGCGGAGCTGCTGGGGTTAGGGGGGCTTCCTACCGGCACAAACCTGCGACAAGTGGGTAGGGGTTGACCGCAGAGCCTCCACCGGGGTGATACTCAAAGTGGAGATGAGGGACCGTGTACTGGGCGTTGCCGGTGTTACCGACGTAACCCAGCAAGTCGCCGACGCTGACCGCCTGCCCGACGCTGAGACCGGCCGCCCAACCATCTAGATGTGCGTAGTAATACTCATCGCCGCCGGCCCCCGTCATGGTCACGGTGATACCGCCAAGACCGCCGTTGCCCATACGCTTTACGGTTCCGGTCTCAATGGCAACCAGCGGAGTACCCCTGGCCGCGATCATGTCGACCCCTTCATGGGATCTTCCTCCCGACCGGGTTGCTCCCCAGGTGTCGGTGAACGCAACGGCCCCGTTGACCGGGCAGGTCAGTGACCCGCTTGGAGGTTGGGTCGTTGTCGTCGGTGGTGCCGTTGTGGTCGTCGTCGTTGTGTCCAATGGCGCCGCGGTGCTCGACGTGGTCGCCACTGTGGTTGTCGTGGTGGAAGTGGCGAGGCGCTGCCGCTCTTCCTCCTCACGTCGCAAGCGCTCGGCTTCTTCTCGAGCCCGTCGTTCTTCTTCCTGCTTTTCGTATGCCGCAACAATCGCGTTGTATTCGGTGTTGGCGTCTTCGAGTTGAGTCAGAATGTCGGTGGCCATCGCTTCGAGATCGACCCGTGTGGTCTGCTGGTTCGACAGCGCCTGGGCCACGTTGGCTTCTTGCGCCATGTAGCTCTCTTCGAGCGCAAACAACCGGATGACAATGTCCGTGCCTTCACGGCTGAGAATGTCGAGATAGCTGGTGCGGACCCGGACATCGTCTAACGAGGCGGCATCAAACAGCACTGACTGCGATGACCCCGCGTACACGTATCGATCTGTCGCTATCTCTTGGGCAGCAACTCTGGCCGATGCCAGATCTTGTTCGAGTTCGGCAAGTTCGATACCAAGTTGAGTCAGCGAGTTCTCGAGTTCGATGAGGCGAGCCACCGCAGTGTCGTATTCAATGGTGGCAGCCTCGAGATCGGCGCTGATCGCCCGCCGCTTGACGTCGGCAGCGGCAATGTCATCCTGGGTGATCTCCGATTGTGCACTGGCGGCGAGGGCTGGCAAGACGGCGAGACAAAACACCAGCATCGCGGTAACGCGACGCTGCAGCGACCCATGAACGCTTGGTTGTCTGGCCATTTCTACGGTGTCTCCACAAGCTCAACTGTCGTTGCCCCGTGCATCCCGCCCAAACCCAAAGATACTCGACCTTCGTGCTGCAACTTGATCAACTGGGTGTGCACCTGCATCGTCGCGGCCATCTGCAGTGATGGATCAAGACCCGCATAGACAACATCAACGATGTCGCCAATCCGTGCTGCGCCTGCGGTAATGGCGGCCAACACCTGGCGTTCCCGCTCGATACGGTGTGCGATGTATTCGGCAATGACCTGACGCGCTTCTGGTAGCTCAGGGCCGTGCCCTGGGTACAGATGTGCGGGATCCAGCGCAGCCACCTTCTCCAGTGACTTCATGTAGGCGGCGGCATCTTCGATGATCACCGTCGAGCCGCCCATGATGTGATCCCCCGTAAACAGGTAGTCGCCCAAGCGGAAGCAAACATGATCGGCGGTGTGCCCAGGGGTGTGGACGGTGATCAAGCGATCCTTGCCAAAGGCGATCGGCGATCCGTCTTCAAGGCGATCGGTTGGCTCGAATTCGTCTCCCCTGTCAAAGCCGAAGACCGGCACGTCGAATTCCCGTCCCAGACCGTTGGCAGCAGGGGCGTGATCCGGGTGGGTGTGCGTAACGACGACGCCAACGGGGTCGAGTCCCGTCAGGGCGACACGGATTGCATCGAGGTGCTCGCGGATCACCGGTCCCGGGTCGAGCACGAGGGCTTCGCCTCCGGACTCAATAATATACGAATTGGTGCCCGGCCCGGTGAACGGGCCCGGGTTGGGGGCACGGACCAGTTCAATCTTCGTCAACGGCAACCTCGACTATCGGACGACCCTGTTTGGCCGCAGCCTGGGCGGCACGGGCCAACACGTCTGGATCAGGTTCGATATCGTCAAGATCATCGAAACCGGGATCGCCCGGCATGACGACCTCGAGCGAACCGTCGGCGGCAACACGCATCCGCGGTTGCACCGCAACCACGGACCGTTTCCGCCACTCGTCCAGTGCCGCATCAACCGACGCAAAATCCATCAACTGATGAAGGGTGCGCTGGGTGGGGAACGGGACCAGCCACTCCCCTGTATCGGCCCGTCGCAACGCCTCTCGAGGACTGACAAACTCGACAGAGTCGATCTCCCTCTCGTCCGGAACGGGGACCACCTTGTCTTCGATAGCGACGATGAAGAACCGGGCGTCGAACCGCACCGGGATCATCGTTGGAGTGATCCAGTTTGCGAAGTATGCGGAGCGATCGACCGTGAACCGTCTGCCCGCAGATTCAGCAACGGCGAAGACTTTTCGGTCACCAAGCGGTTCCACCAGGGTTGGCCTCGTCAGCCAGACACCTGTCTCTTCGACGACCTCGCGAAACGCCGCGGCGAGCCACGGCCCGATCTCCGGTTCGAATGCGCCGGCAAGGCTGGCCAACGCTTCTTGGTCGTGGTCTCCTGGATCGACGACCCCACCGGGGAACACCCAGGCACCCCCCATAAAGCGGGCGGTGGGGCTACGCCGCACCATCAGTACTTCGAAATCGAGTTCGCCCTGGTGAAGGACACACACTGTTGATGAGGGACGTGGCGCAGCGGTCACAGCACCGTCACACGATTCGACCAACGCCGAACACCCCACTTGCGCAGTATCTCCCTGATTTGGGGAGACAGGAGAGAGAACCCCACAACATCTGTCAAGAAACCGGGAGTGACCAGCAGCGCACCAGCCACAAGAATCATCGCTCCGTGCGCAAGCGTCTTGGCCGGAAAGTGCCCTGACGCAAACTCGGCTTGCAGGCTGGCCAGAGCGCCACGACCTTGCCGGGAGACGAGCGAGGCTCCGAGGACGGCCGTCACCAAAACGATCGCCATCGTCGGCCAGAGACCGATTCTGCCACCGACCGCGATAAAGAGCCCGATCTCGATCGGGGGCACAAGTATGAACAGCAAGAAGAGAATCGATGCGGGTCTCATGCATCCGAGGATACCGGTATGGGTAGGCTCTGCCACATGGAACCAAAGGACCTCCCCCGAGCCGATGAACTTGCTGCCTCGCTTGTCACCAAGGGCTTGCCGCGGCAACTGGCCATCGCAGTTGCCAGAGATTCGCTGGCCATAGCGCGGAGCCAAATCACTGAAGGAGGCACCGCCGATGCAGTGGCTCTCGCCAACGCCGCAGCCGACGACGTCCTCACTGGTCGACCCGCCCGCGTCATCAACGCCACTGGGGTGTTGCTCCACACCAACCTGGGGAGAGCCACCCTCCCCTCCCAAGCTGCCGACCTGGCTGCCGACCTGAGCACCAGCTACGGAAACGTCGAACTCGACGTCACCACCGGCAACCGGGGCAAGCGGTCTGCCTACGCCAACCAACTTCTTACTTCCCTGACCGGGGCCGAAGCCGCACTGGTCGTCAACAACAACGCCGCCGCATTGCTGCTGGCCCTGGCGGCCGTCGCCGACGGAGGCAACGCCGTGGTCTCCAGGGGCGAGGAGATCGAGATAGGCGGGTCTTTCCGTCTCCCTGAGCTCATGGCCGCTTCTGGCGCAAAGCTGGTTGAGGTGGGCACCACCAACCGCACCAGGGTGTCCGACTACGAGAAGGTCGCCGACCGCGCCGCAGCGATCCTCAAAGTCCACCCGTCTAACTATCGCCTCGAGGGTTTCGCTGAGTCAGCTTCATATGCCGACCTGGCCGATCTTTCCGAGCGCTCCGGTGTTCCGTTGATCGCCGACGTTGGCAGCGGGCTACTCGACGTCAACGTGCCGTGGCTCCCCGGCCAACCCCCCGCATGGCTCGCAGAGGAACCTGGTGTGAAGCAAACGCTGGAGACCGGTGCGGATGTGGTTCTCTTCTCAGGGGACAAGCTTCTCGGCGGACCGCAGGCCGGGATCGCCGTTGGCAGTTCCGCTCTGGTCTCCAAGATGGCGAAGCACCCCCTGGCCCGGGCGTTGCGGATCGACGGTGCGACTCATGCCGCCCTCGTCGGAACTCTCGAGCTATACGCATCCGATCGCGGTGCTGAGATTCCGTTTTGGGCAATGGTCAAGCTGTCGTATGACCAGTTGGAGCAGCGCCACAGCCGGCTCCTGACCGCACTTGGCGGCACAGGCGAAGTCGTCGCAGGCGAGTCGTTGCCGGGGGCCGGATCGGTCCCTGGAGAGACTATTGCTTCGCCAAACCTCCACCTGCACGGCAGTGCCAATGGCATGTGGCGCAAGCTGCTGGCAGCCACCCCACCGATCCTGGCGCGACGCCGTGACGGCAACCTCGTCATCGACCTCCGCACCGTCGACCCTGCCGACGATATTCATATCGTGAAGGCACTGGCCTGAAATGCCGATTGTTGCCACCGCCGGCCATGTCGACCATGGCAAGTCCACCCTCATTGAAGCCCTAACCGGGCGTGATCCGGACCGGTGGGCAGAAGAGAAAGCCCGCGGCCTCACCATCGACCTTGGCTTTGCGTGGAAACAGCTTGGCGGGCTCGATGTTGGCTTTGTCGATGTGCCCGGCCACGAGCGGTTCATCAAGAACATGTTGGCCGGAGTTGGTGCGCTGGATGTGGCGCTGTTTGTGGTCGCCGCCGACGAAGGCTGGATGCCGCAGAGTGAAGAGCACCTCGCCATCCTCGATCTCCTCGAGACGAGATACGGCGTGATCGCCATGACTCGAATCGACTTGACCGACGCCGACACCGCCGATCTGGCGGAGCTGGAGATCCTCGAAGCCGTCGAGGGGACAACGCTTGCGGCATGGCCAATCGTTCGCGTCTCGGCCATTACCGCGCAGGGGATGGATGACCTGGCGTCCGCCCTCGTTGATCAACTATTGGCCGCGGGCAAGCCGGCAGACCTGGGCAGACCTCGGCTCTGGGTGGACCGTGCTTTTCGCATATCAGGAGCAGGCTTGGTAGTGACCGGGACCCTTTCTGGGGGATCACTCGCCGCAGACGACGAAATGATGCTGTGGCCGGGTGCGGTCCCGGTTCGGGTGCGTGGGATGCAACACCACGATGCACCTACGGACCGGTTGGCCGCAGGAACCAGGGCGGCGTTGAACATTACGGGTGCCGAGGACATCGGTCGCGGGGCCATGCTGGGCAGACCCGGTTCTTTTCGCGACAGCTCATCCTTCCTGGCGACGCTACGCCCGGTGCGAAACATCGACGAGGACCTGACCTCTCGCGGGGCGTATCACCTTCACGTTGGGAGCGGGTCGTGGCCGGTGCGGATGCGTGTCATCGAAACTGATTCGCCCACTGCGGCTTGCTTGCTTCGTTCCGACGGCCCGATCCCTCTGCAAAGCGGGGACAGGTTCATCCTGCGCGAGACAGGTCGGAAGGCCGTGGTGGGGGGCGGCGTAGTCCTCGACCCGCATCCGCCCCGATCCGGCGCCGCTATAAGACATGCCTTCCCCGTCTTGCTCGATGCTCTTGCCGGTGGGACCGATAGCATCGCCGATGCGCTGTTGGCTATCCGCGGCACTGCCTCTGTCGGGGACCTTGCTAAAGACTCCGGGGGTGGTGTGGCGTCGTCGGCGTTTGCCACCGGCTCGATGATGATGGCTGTCACGGCCGCAGCCGGGCTGTTGACGGCAGTGACAGAGGCGGTCACCGCGTTCCACCGCGAGAACCGTTTGCGTCCCGGTCTGCCCAAGGCGGAGCTGAGTTCGTCTCTCGGTGTCAATCCCGATTCGATCGCCCTGGTTGTCGCTGGCACTGATCAACTGGTTGATGACGGGGCAACGGTGCGCAGCGTCGACTTTGCGCCGGGATTGACAGTTACTGAGCACACGTCGTGGGAGGCAGCGCAGCGACGGCTGCAGGACAGTTTTGCAGTTCCCCGTGCGGCACAGCTCGAACTTGGCAAGGAGCTTCTGCATGCACTGGTCCGTGATGGGCGACTCATAAGAGTCAGCGACGACCTGGTATTTCTGCCCGAACAGATCGAAGCCATAACTGCGCGCCTGAGCGAGCTAGACGCAGAGTTCACGGTTGCCACGTTCCGTGATCTCATCGGCGTGACACGACGTCAGGCAGTCCCACTCCTCGAATGGTTCGACAGAAACGGAGTGACGATCAGACGCGGTGACGTACGCAGCTTACGCACGTGACCGGTTGGAATCGTCAGACGGACATCGCAGCGGGGATCTGGCGCCGTTCCGTCTCGGTAAAGCCGCCCCAGATGCCGTACTGCTCAGTGGACTCGACCGCATAGTCGAGGCATGAGTTCTGCACAGGGCACACCTGGCAGATGGACTTGGCTCTGATTTCCCTACGTTGCCGCTCGTCTTTACGTTCAGACGTAGTGGGCGGAAAAAACAGATGAGAGTGGTTTCCACGGCACAGCGCAACGGGCTGCCAGGAACGATCCATCGGCGTCACGGACTCCTCCTCCAACAAGTGGTGACACTTACATAACAGTCGGCAGAATGTAGGCACCTAATACAAGTTACGCCAGGAATATCCTGGTAGAAATGCCAGCGTTTTTCGCGAACAGCCCGGATTGGGTCAATCAGCGGGCGGCGCGACCTGGAGGGTGATGCCCTCGACGGCAAGCACTTCGATCGCTGAACCACGCTCGATTCCAGCAGCCCGGTGGGCCCGCGCCCGCCATTTGGCACCGTCAATAGTCACCACACCATCGGGCTCTAGCGCCGACTCGGCAACACCGGTCGCCCCGACGAGGTGCTCCCTCCCGATGGTGGGCGTGCCGAAACGGGACCGAACGATCGTCGTCATTGCAAACAGGTAGAACAACATGAGACCGATCACTGTGACCAGTACCGACCAAAAGCTGGTCCCGATCTGGGGAGACCCGCCAACAAATGCAATACCGCCCCACAACATGACAACTGTGCCAAGAATGCTGCGTGCTCCAAGCTCATGTCTTTGGAAATCCCACGTGTAGAGGACAACACCGAACACCGCGGCAGCCACAGCCAACCAATTCATCGGCAGCGTCGCAAAGCCGTACCCGGCGAGAAACAGTGAAATGACGGCCATCGAGGCGGCCACCCCACCACCCGCTGCATAGAACTCGAAAGCACCTACTGCGAGGCCGGCCAGCAAGAAGAAGAACGCCGCATCGGGTCGAGTGCCGAGACGGAGGAACCGGGTCAACAGCGTTGGCTTGAGAAACCGAACGTCGACGGACGACACGATCGCAATAGACCCGTCATCGAGCGTGGTCTCGGTGGCTGTCTCCAGCACGTCTTCACGAATGTTGGTTGTGACAGCCATCCCGTCAAGCGCCGCAATGAACTGTCCAATGGTGGGTTGGACGATATCGATGAGGTCGGTCGTCGACTCGTCTTCAATTACAACTTCCTGATCGCGTAGGTCCCAGACCTCGTCGCCTGCCAGCAGCGCTAATTGTTCGCCGGCAACTGTCGGAGACATGTACCCGACATGCGCCCCCTGAGCCGCACCGGCAACGGCAACGGCACCGAGCAACTGGCCGGCGCCCCCATACGCCACGGCTCCATCGGGTCCCACCCACGCCACAACCTGGTTTGTCGTAGTCCGGATTGCCTCAAAAAGCCCATCAGGATCACCAGATGCGATACCCGGGTTGTCAATCTTGAGAACAACCAACTGCGCGTCCTCGGTGTGGACCGCATCCACAAGAAAGTCCAGTGCCCGCTGATCCAACGGACCGCGGACGTCGGCAACCACAACCGGACCGGCCGCGGACTCCTGCGCACTCGCAGGAACCACAGCCAACACAGCGCTCGCAACAAAGAAAAGAAGGATTAGGCGTCTCAACACGGGGCCGCATGCTACCCGGCTCGGCTGCCGACCGGACGTCGGCGTGCGCTACTCTTGCCGCCATGGCATTACGAATCGTCGTCATCGCAGACGAAGCCTGGGCTCGCAACGAGGTCCAGACCGCCCTCACCGAACCTGATTACACCCTGATCAACCACACCGACCCCGCGACCGCGGTGGACGTGGTCGTTGCGGAGGCCCCGGATGCGGTTGTGGTCGACCTGCAGATCGCCAGCATGGGCGGCATGGCCGTTGCCCGCGAACTCCACCAGCAGGCGGCACTCGCAAAGCGAGGAGAAGTGCCGGTGGTCTTATTGCTCGACAGGGCCGCCGATAGCTTTCTCGCAAAACGCGCCGGTGTCGCGGCCTGGGTTACCAAGCCTTTCAGCGCTCACGACCTCCGCACCGCGGTCGAGTATGCGATCGCCACGTAAAGCTTGATTCCCCGGTTCCCCGACACCAACCTGGCCTAATGAACCCGACAACCGCTGCCTACATTGCAATCCTGGCGTTTTGCGCCGTGGGTTCCGGGTTCTTCTCTGGGTCGGAGACGGCTCTGATCGGCATCGGGCGAGAACGTGTTCACCAGGTCTCCACGCTGGGGCGGCGCGGCAAGCGGGTTGCGCAACTGGTTGCAGAACCAGAGCGGTTGCTGTCGACTCTTCTTGTTGCCAACAATCTCGTGAACATCCTTGGTACCGCGGTGGCCACCACCTTGTTCATCTCGCTCGTCGGAGAAAAGTGGGGGCCCTGGGTGTCGACGCTTGCAGTGACCGTTGTCGTGCTGATCGTCGGCGAAATCACCCCAAAGACTCTGGCCGCCCGCTACCCAGAGCGTTTCTCGCTGGCGGTTGCCCCAACCATTTGGCGTCTATCGCTGGTACTGAACCCCGTTGCCCGTCTCTTCACGGCAGTCACCCGGATCCTGTTGCGGCTGTTCCGCATCTCGACAAACGATGACTACCGCGGTGTCACCGAAGCCGACATCAAAGCACTCGCCGAATTGAGTGCTGCCGGCGGCGAAATCGAGGCAGCCGAGCGCGAGATCATCGAATCTTTGTTCACCCTGGCCGACCGGCCGGTTCGTGATGTGATGACGCCCCGCGTCGACATCGTCACTCTGGGCAACCCGGCAACCATCGAGAACGTCCGCGAGGCGGTGACCAACGCCGCCCATTCCCGTTTCCCGGTGACCGGTGGCGACCTCGACGATCTGGTTGGGATCCTCTACGTCAAGGATGTCCTTCGCCTCGGCGGCGACCCGACACCATCGGAGATTTCGGCACTCATTCGCAAGCCGACGTTTGTCCCCGAATCCACGCCGATTCTCGAGGTTCTCCAAGACATGAGAGTACGACGGTTCACCCTCGCCCTCATTCTCGATGAGCACGGCGGCGTCGAAGGCATCGTCACCATCAAGGACCTTGTCTCCGAACTCGTCGGAGATCTCCAAGACGAGTACGACCCCAGTGTTCCGTCGATAGTCAAGATCGGACCGGATCGTTGGATGGCAGACGGCCGGCTCCCCACCGACGACCTCGCCGACACCTTGGAACACGCCTTTCCCGAGGGTCCGTATTCGACTGTGGGCGGGATGTTCTTGGCGCTTGCTGGGCACATTCCATCGGATGGCCATCAGTTGACCGTCGATGGCTACCTAATGCTGGTGATGCGGATGGACCGCAACCGGATCGACCGGATCCGTATCGAAAAGCTCTGATACAACCCGCCGCAACCGTGTCGGCTATTCGCAGCTCCGCGGTCTGGCTACAATCTCCCCACTCGGGACGTAGCGCAGCTTGGTAGCGCGCATCGTTCGGGACGATGAGGTCGCCGGTTCAAATCCGGCCGTCCCGACCAAGGCCGGCAACGCAAGTTGTCGGCCTTCCTCATTCCCTGGCGCCTCATCGGGGGGAAAGTACCGCACCGGCGTAGCCGCTGGGGTAGGGGGGCCTAGCTCCGCGTCCTCGCGATGCCAGCTTTGAGGGCTTGCAGCTCCTCTTGCAGGCGGCGTTGGAAGCTCTTGCGGAGGATGGGACCGAGAAAGATGTTGGCCAATCTCACCGCAAGGCTCTCCGGTCCGGTCTCGATGTTGTTGGTGACCTCAGTGGTATCCCCAAGCGCACGCAACTCCATTGTGCCGCGGAACGGGAAAGAGAAAGGCCCACGCTCTGACTTGGTTGCAAAACGCACCGGAGGCTCGAACTCGACCACCTTGAAATCGATGCCGGCCGTCCGCATCCCCTCGGCGTACTCGGCAGTAAACATTGCCCCCGACTTGACCTTGTCGGACAGCAAACGAACCTTGTGAACACCGGAAACCCAACGCGACATGTTCTCCACGTTGCTGACGTAGGCGAACACCTCATCAATGGGGCGTTCGATGATGATGGAGGTCTTGGTAATCATGTTGTCCTCACACTGCCTTTCCTACGGTACATCACTATCGGCAATAAGGAACGCCGGCATAAGCGCGCCAGTTAATGTTTCCGCATGGGCAGACGTTGGTTCTCCGGGTTTTGGCGCGGTTCTGATGGCACATGGATGATCGCGTTTGGTGCTATCGGGGCATCCATTGGCGCCTACGGGTTCCAAGTCGTCGGGGGCCGCTCGCTGGGCGCCGACGGCTTTGCGCCTGTTGCCGCGTTGTGGACCACCGGATTTCTTGTCTACACAATCGTGATGCTCCCCGTCGAACAAATGATCACACGCACCGTGACTCTTTCGAGTGGGAGCACTCTTTCGACGCATACGCGTCGCCAGGTGGCTACAACCCTGGGCTTGGGAGGCGCATTGGGCATCGGGATTGTCGCCCTCGTGCTCGATCGATTCTTTAATGGCGAGGCTTCCTTTGCCGCGGTGATGGCCCTCCTCATGGTGAGCCGGGCCGCCATGACAGTGGCGCGCGGGGTGATGGCGGGGCGCCGTCGCTTCTGGGCGTACGGCACATCCATGCTTCTCGAGGCCGTTGCGCTGATGAGCCTCGGTGTTGCCTTCTCGACTACCGAGGCGAGCGCGGCCTGGTTTGCCGCCTCAATCGCTGCAGCCCCGCTGGCGCTGTTGCTGGTTCGCCCCTACCGGGTCAACGAACATGTGGCGGCCCAACCACCGACCGCAACCGAATCGAGCGGGTTGCTACAGCTCCTTGTTGTGGCAGCCGCATTGTCGCAACTCATCCTGGCCGGGGGACCGCTGGTGGTGGGCCTGGTCGGAGGATCGGCGGCGGAAGTGAGTATCTACTTCATTACGTTCACACTGCTGCGGGGACCAATCACCGCGTCATACGGTCTCTCCACCCGATTCCTTGCTGCCATGACAACTGCCATCAGCGAAAACGAAACCCCGGTACTGCACTCGTGGGCGGTGCGGCTCACCACGACCGGGGCCGCCATTGCTGCGGTCGCCGGGGCGGCAAGCTACTTCGTACTGCCAACGCTGATCGAGATCCTCTACGGCGCAGAGTTTCGACCAAGCGCCGCGGTCGCAGCACTCGGTGGCGCCGGCGCCGTTGCGGCCCTCGCCATCTTGTTTGTCTCTCAGATACTTATCGCCAGAGGGCGTACCAAAGACATCGCCATCGGCTGGCTCATCGCCGCCACGATCGCCGCTGTCGTCCTGATGGCGTCCGACAGCGAACCCCTACTCAGGGTCGCCTACGGCTTTGCTGCGGGGGAAGTGTCGGCGTTTGCTCTGGTCTCGGCAGCCGCGCTGCGGAAGTCCTAGAGAAGTTCGGCCAGTTGCACGGCGTTTAACGCCGCACCCTTGCGGAGGTTGTCGCCAACAGCCCACAGGCTGATCCCACCTTCTTCGCCGATGGTGGGGCGAACCCTGCCGATGAGGACATCGTCGATCCCAGCCGAGTCGAGAGGTGTCGGCACCTTCGAGTCATCCCATAGCTGAGCACCAGGGGCGTCGGCCAGGATCTCCTTGGCTTCGCCGATCGAAACAGGGCGATCAAAGAACATCGTCGCCGCAATCCCGTGACCCACCATGACAGGAACTCTGACACAAAACGGCTCAACCTTGGCCTGGGGAACATCGAGGATCTTGCGGGTCTCGTTGACCAGCTTCCACTCTTCATCGGTGTACCCCTGCTCGGTGAAACCGCCGGCATGAGCAAGAACGTTGAAGCCGATAGGACGGCTGTAGAGATCACTGTTCGGGTCGGACCAGCCACCGGTAGCGAGAGTTTCCCTGTCCTTACCGAGCACATCGATCTCGTGGCTGAGCACCTCCATACCGGTCTGGCCCGAGCCAGAAACCGACTGGTATGACGTTGCCGTCATGGCACGGAGACCAGCAGCCCGATGCAACGGACCAGCAGCCATCATCACAACCATCGTGGTGCAATTCGGGTTGGCGACGATGCCCTGATGCGACCTAATCGCCTCATCATTGACCTCGGCAACGACAAGCGGAACGTTGTCATCCATTCGGAAAGCAGAAGAGTTGTCGACGACGACTGCACCGGCGGCAGCGAACTTGGGGGCATACTCCAGCGACCGCGAACCGCCCGCAGAAAACAATGCCACGTCGATCCCCGACGGTTCTGCCGTTGCCAGGTCCTCGACAGTGACGTCACCCCACTTCGTTGCCACGACCCTGCCGGCAGATCGGCTCGAAGCCATCAGCCGCAGATCAGAGACAGGGAAACCCCTCTCTTCGAGAATCGAAAGCATTGTGGTTCCGACCGCACCGGTTGCGCCGACGATCGCAGTTCGCTTACCCATTCTCAGCACTCTCCTCACTGCTACCAAGCGAGAACGCATCGTGCAGTCCCTGGACCGCAGCCGCCACGTCATCGCCTCGAACCACACAGGATATGCGAATCGGCGACGTACTAATCATGTCGATGTTGACGCCGTGCTCGGCGAGGACGCGGAACATCTTCCCTGCGATGCCAAGTTCGTCTTTCATCCCGGCGCCAACGAGCGATACCTTGGCGATGTTGTGGTCGACGTTGACCCCATCGGCGCCAATATCGTCAGCCGTGGTTTGTGCGACCTTTTCCGCCATCTCCAGATCGACGCGGGGAACGGTGAAGCTGATGTCCGTCACACCCTGGCGGGACACGTTCTGCACAATCATGTCGACCGTCAGCCCGGCTTCCGCCAACGGCTCAAACAGTTGCGCGGCAAGACCTGGCGAGTCAGGGACACCATGGACCGTGACCTTTGCCTCCGAGACGTCATGAGCTACGCCACGGATAATCGCTTCTTCCATCGTTTCCTCCTTGACCCACGTACCCGCACCGCCATGGAATGACGAACGCACGTGTATCGGAATGTTGTATCTGCGGCCGAACTCCACCGACCGGGCCATCAAGACCCCGGCACCAGCAGCAGCCAACTCCAGCATCTCTTCAAACGAAATCTCATCAAGTTTGGTTGCATCGGGCACAACCCTGGGATCAGCCGTAAACACGCCATCGACATCGGTGTAGATCTCGCACACCTCAGCACCCAAGGTGGCTGCCAAAGCGACCGCGGTTGCGTCGGACCCTCCACGGCCGAGGGTCGTGACATCACGGGTTTCTGGACTGAACCCTTGGAATCCGGCAACGATGACAATCTTCCCCTCCGCAAGACCCTCGCGAACCCTGTCACCGCGGATTCCAATAATCTCGGCGTGACCATGATCCTCAGTAGTGAGGATGCCCGCCTGGGACCCGGTGAGGCTCATCGAGCCGATACCGTGGTCCTCAATCGCCATGGCCACCAGGGCCATCGATATTCGCTCACCAGAGGTGAGCAACATATCCATCTCGCGGGGGTGTCGGTTATCGGTGACTTCGGCAGCCAACACGATCAATTCGTCCGTGCTCTTGCCCATTGCCGATACAACAACAACCACGTCATTACCCGACTTATGGGTGGCGACGGCACGTTGTGCGACCGCCTTGATTCTTTGCGCGTCTGCAACGGAAGTACCACCGTATTTCTGCACAACTATGGCCATCTGCGCGAGTGTACCCACGTAGCGGCTCAGCGGAATTACTATCCCGCCGCATGTCATCACTTAGAACTCGAATACTTATCGGCGTAACAATCCTGGGTCTCGCGGCAGCCGCATGTGGCAGCTCCGAGAACGATGCCGCCGCCGGTGAATCGGTCACCACTGTCGCTACAGCAGCATCGACCGAAGCACCCGCGGCCACAACCACCACCGACACGCTGCCCGAGATCACCCTCCCTCCACGGCCTCCCGCTGACTACGCAGGGTTCGCCGCGCAGCCAACCGCATGTGGGGCAGACGCCCCATCCCCGCTGACTCCGATGACCTTCGCCGCCCCCGAAGACCAGGGTCTCGACCCAGGCCAGACTGTGCAGGCAACAATCGTGACCTCGTGCGGTGACATCGTCATCGAACTCGATCCCGGCATCGCACCCGACACGGTCAACTCATTTGTGTTCCTCGCCCGCAGCGGGTACTTCGATGGATCTGTCTCGCACCGCATCGTTACCGGGTTCGTCCTACAGGCAGGAGATCCGACCGCAACCGGCCGAGAAGGGCCGGGATACACCATCAGGGACGAGTTGCCCGAATCAGGCTTCCTGTACGAACGAGGCGTCCTCGCCATGGCGAATTCGGGTCCAAACTCCACCGGCTCCCAGTTCTTTATCATGCTGGCCGATGCCGGGCTCAACCCTGACTTCAGCTACTTCGGCAGTGTGGTGGATGGGTTTGACACTCTGGACCGCATCACCGAGATTCCGCTTGGCCAGAACGCATTCGGCGAGCAGAGCGTCCCATTGGAGACCCTCTACATCGAGCAAGTCATCGTTGCTCCGTAGCCGGGCCTACATCAGCTTGCGACCGTATCGCGCTGGTACAATCCCAGCTCTATGGCGACTGATAAACGTGAACGGCAGCGTCTCAACCGCGCTGCGAAACAGAACGTGGACAACAAAGCCGCACGCAAACTGAAGGTCCTCGATACCGCGAGAAAGGTAGCGACCTGGGCCGTCGTTGGCGGGCTGCTGCTCGTTCTCGCCAACATCGTCTGGGGATGACCTCCCACGCCTCCCTCTGATGGCGGTTGATCTTCACCTGCACAGCACCTACTCGGATGGCTCCAACACGCCGGTCGAGATAGTCGAACGTGCCGTCGACATCGGTCTCACCGGCATCGCCCTCACCGACCATGACACGCTCGACGGAATCCCCGAAGCTGCCATAGCGGCCAAGTCACACAGTCTCCGGTTCATCGGCGGCACTGAGCTGTCAGTGATGTGGAAGGACCAGAGCATGCACATGCTCGTCTACTTCCTCGACCCTGGGTCGGGGCCACTCCAGGACCGCATGGTGGAGCTGCGCAGCTCCCGCCACCAGCGCAACATCCAAATAGCCGACAAGCTCCAAGGCCTGGGACTCAACGTCACCATCGAAGACGCCACCAAGGAAGCGGGCGGTGGCGTGGTGGGCAGACCCCACTTCGCAGGGGTGATGATGCAGAAGAACTATGTCGCGAACGTGCCGGAAGCATTCGACCGCTATCTCGCGGCGGGTCGACCTGCCTACACCCCACGTAAACGACTCACAGCCGAACAGGCCATCAGCCTCAGCCATGAATCCAGGGCAGTGTCCGTCATCGCCCATCCCCACACCCTGAACCTACGGGCCGACGAGTTTGCAACGGGATTCAAAGAACTCGCCAACCACGGACTTGGAGGCATCGAGGCGTATTACGGGGAGTACACGCCGGCGATGCGGTCCAGGATTGCCGAGATCTGTGAAGATCTCGGGATCGTCGCGACCGGCGGATCCGACTACCACGGTAAGTACAAACCGCACCTGTCGATAGGCACCGGGAAAGGTGATCTGCGGGTCCCCGATTCTGCATTCGAGCGACTTGAGCAAAACCGGTAAGCGCAGAGCGTATCAAGCCGACCACAATGGCGTAGGCTGATCGCCACCCAAGTGGGATTTGCCGGCAGAGACGACACGAGTGGGACAACGACCGTGAGCACATCCGAACTCGCCCGACTGCACGCTCCCGTTGCGTACACAGAGGTTCGAGGCCTGGTCAATAGCGTTCGCGCGGCCTTCGGAGCCGTCATAGCCGTACTGGCCATCTCCGGCATCGTCGAGGGTATCGACCCTGCACCATGGATTCTGATCTGTGCTTTGTTCCTCACTGCGGATGGTCTATGGCGCCGCACCCACGGCACGAGCGCAATACCGATGCTCCTCACCGACACAGTGGTCATTGCCGCAATCTCCCTCCTCAAGGGCAACCCCGAGCTAGTCGAGTCAGTGAAGTTCTTTTACATTCTCACCGGTGCCTTGCTCTTGCTCTCGATCCCTAAGGCGGCCTCAGTCGTTGGCATTGCTGTCGCCGTCATCATCTCGGTCATCATTGCGGCGCCCATCGGAGATCCGCAGATCAACGGCACCAGAGAGGCGATCTTTAACGCCGCGTCAGTCGCGCTGATTTCTCTGATTGTGGGCACTCTCTTGTACGGAGCAGTCCAGGCTCTCCATGCCTCGACGCTACGGCACGAAACCGCCCTCGCCGCCGAGCGACGTGCGGTGGAACTAAAGGACGAGTTCGTGTCAATGGTCAGCCATGAGTTCCGCACCCCGCTGACCAGCATTGCGGGATTCTCCGAGACGCTGCGATCCAACTGGCCCGACCTGGAACCCGAAGAGATCGCCGAATTCCTCATCATCATGCGACAAGAAGCCCATCACCTGAGCAACCTGGTCGAAGACATCCTCGTCATTCCGCGTATCGAAGCCGGTCGGCTCCGGCTCCGCCCCCAAGAGTTCGACCTTGCCGGCGAGATAGCCGCAACCTCCCGTCTCGTGTTTGCCGATACCGGCACGGAGGTGAACGCCTCCATACCGGGCGGTGTCATGGTCAACGCCGACAGAGGCAGAACCGGCCAGATCCTGCGCAATCTGCTCGACAACGCCCGCAAATATGGCGGCGACTCGGTACAGGTCGAGGGCGAGGCCGGAACCGACATCTACACAATCACCATCTCTGACAACGGGCCCGGCATCGCAGAAGAAAACTGGGAGCGAGTCTTCGAACACTTCGAACAGGTCGGCAAAGGGGATTCCCGAGAGGCCGAAGGAGTCGGGCTGGGCTTACCAATCGCCCGACAATTGGCACGGGCCATGGGTGGAGATGTCTGGTACGCCCCCCGCTTCCCGACTGGTGCCTCGTTCCAATTCTCAATGGGTCTGTCCCGCATCATCCCCAATGCCCCGGTGCCATCGGTCGAAGCAGAGCCGTTCACAGACAGCCGAACTACGAGCACCCGTACCCAACCGAGCTAGGTCGCTCCCGGCTCGGTCGAGTCGCCGGACTCAATCTCCGCCCACGGTCGGGCGTCAAACGTGTGCGATGGGAGCGGCGTCGGGATGTCACGGGGACGCCAGGCCAGTACCCACGAACTTTGCCGGGGTGCTTGGAGCGGTGTCGCCAGCGCGGTCCTCTCGTCTTCGACGAGGGCTGCAATTGCCGCCGCAATCGCTGCTGTCTCTTGGTGGCCGGCGCCGCCCGATACTTCGAAACCTGAGTTCATAGTTGAGACTCTACGAGTTCTACCAACGTTCCGGCGAACGCTTTCGGATGCACGAACGCAATCCGAGCACCACGGCCGCCCCTGCGCGGTTCCTTGTCTATCAGCCGCGACCCTTCGGCCTTGAGGTGAGCCAGCGCCGCATCTATATCGGCGACGGCCAGGGCAATGTGATGCATCCCCTCGCCTCGCGACGCAATGAACCGGCCCACCGGCGTCTCGTCACTCAAGGGCTGGAGAAGCTGAATGAACGAGCCACCCACCGCGATCATGGCCTCCTCAACGCCCTGCTCGGCGACAACCTCTCGATACATGGGCTGTGCCCCAAAGAGGTTGGCGTACTGGGCGAGCGCAGCATCGAGATCCCGCACCGCAATCGCAACATGGTCGAGGTTGTAAGCGAACATCACTCCAAGCTAGCGCACGCGCCACCTGACATGAGCCTCGTCACACCGTGGCATCATGGGGCCTACCGCAACCCACATCTCTTGTGACGATACGTATCGCAAATCTACGCGCCCGCAGTGACGGGCTGATGCTGACCGACCGGCGCCACTTCCAGCGCCGGATCAGTAGTGCAGCCAAGATCAGCGCGCCTGAGAAGCGTTCCAAAGCGCTAACGACCATCTCGGAAGAGATCGCCGCCGCCGCACGCAAGCTCGAAGCCCGCAAGGCCGCCCGCCCCGACAAGATCTCCTATCCCGCAGAGCTGCCCATCACCGATCGGCGCCAGGAACTGCTCGACACGATTCGTGACAACCAGGTTGTGATCGTGTCTGGCGAGACCGGCGCCGGCAAGAGCACCCAACTCCCCAAACTCTGTTTGGAACTAGGGCGCGGCATCGATGGGTTCATCGGCCATACCCAGCCGCGCCGAATCGCGGCACGATCGATCGCGACTCGAGTCGCTGAGGAACTGGGAAGTTCCATCGGAGACCTAGTCGGCTTCACCGTCCGCTTCTCCGACCAGGTCGGCGAAACAACCCTCATCAAACTGATGACGGACGGAATCCTGCTCAACGAGATCCACCGTGACCGGCGGCTCAACAGATACGACACGATCATCATCGACGAGGCTCACGAGCGGAGCCTCAACATCGACTTCTTGCTCGGTTATCTGAAGAATCTGCTGCCGAAACGGCCCAACCTCAAAGTCATAATCACGTCGGCCACTATCGACACCGAGCGCTTTTCCGCACATTTCGAGGACGCACCGATCGTAGAGGTTTCCGGAAGGACCTATCCGGTTGAGATGCGCTATCGCCCCCTGGACGACCCGACCCAGCCGGAACCACGAGACCAGCCGCAAGGGATCAGCGACGCCGTCGTCGAGTTGTTTACAGAAAAGGACGGAGACATCCTGGTCTTCTGCTCAGGCGAGCGAGAGATCCGCGACGCCGCAGACACGTTGGAGGAGCTAGGCCTCCGCCACACCGAGATCGTCCCCCTCTACGGGCGACTCTCCACCGGGGAGCAGAACCGTGTCTTCCAAAAACACACCGGGCGCAGGATCGTTCTTGCCACCAACGTCGCCGAGACCTCCCTGACCGTGCCGGGGATCCGCGCCGTGGTGGATGCGGGTACGGCCCGGATCTCCCGCTACGGACGACGCACGAAGGTGCAGCGACTCCCCATCGAAGCCATCTCCCAGGCATCGGCAAACCAACGAGCCGGCCGTTGTGGGCGGCTCGGGCCAGGAGTCTGCATCAGGCTCTACTCCGAAGATGACTACAACGCCCGCCCCGAATTCACCGAACCGGAGATCCAACGCACCGGTCTAGCTTCGGTGATGCTGCAGATGGCGGCGCTCGGGCTTGGCGATATTGAGTCATTCCCGTTCCTCGATCCCCCGGACTCGCGCAGTATCCGCGATGGCATCGCCCTGTTGGAAGAGGTAGGCGCTCTAGACCTCAACGGTGACGATACCGAGCGGCGTCTCACCAAGCTGGGAAGGAACCTGGCTCGCCTCCCCCTCGACATCCGCCTGGGTCGGATGGTTCTGGAGGCCGACCGCAACCTGTGCCTGGCCGAGGTAGAGGTCATCGCCGCCGCCCTATCTATCCAAGATCCGCGAGAGCGACCGCTCGAGAAGGAACAACAAGCGGACCAAATGCACGCACGCTTCATTGACGAGGAGTCCGATTTCCTGAGCTGGCTGCGGCTGTGGGATTACATACGAACCGAGCGACGAGCCCGTACCTCGGGCCAGTTCCGTCGCCTGTGCCGTGACGAGTACTTGAGCTACCGCAGGGTTCGCGAATGGCAGGACATACATTCCCAACTGCGTGACATATCGAACGAATTGCGTTTGCACCGCAACCGCAAACCGGCAGACTCCGACACGATTCACCGCTCCTTGCTGTCCGGCCTCTTGTCGAATATCGGCAAGAAAGACCCTGACGGGTACGAGTACCGGGGGGCAAGAGGTGCCCGGTTCTTTATCTCACCGGGCTCGACCCTCTTTAAACGCTCACCCGAGTGGATCATGGCAGCCGAACTTGTCGAAACGAGCAGGCTGTGGGCGCACAGCGCAGTTGGGATTCCTGCGGAGTGGGCCGAGGAAATCGGGGCTCATCTTGTAAAGTGCTCGCACTCCGATCCGTGGTGGGACGCAAAGCGGGGCTCCGCCGTCGCCAAAGAGTCGGTCACGCTCTACGGACTTCCACTGCAGACCGACCGCGTGGTCCAGTTCGGCCCCTACGACCAGGCAGCGTCGCGCGAACTGTTCATCCGACATGCGCTGGTCGCCGGAGAGTGGGAATCAACCCACCGGTTCGTCTCCCACAACGAAGACCGAATCGATGAAGTTCTCGAAATGGAAGCGCGGGAGAGACGCACCAACCTTCTGGTCGACGATGACGTCCTCGTTGAGTTCTTTGCAGAGCGGATCCCAGATGACATCACAACCATTCGCCACTTCGATCGTTGGTGGCGCGACATGAGGGAACCCCAACCCCATCTCCTCGACCTGAGCTTGACTGATCTCATCGATCCGGCTGAGGCTGAACCAAATCCAGACGCCTTCCCTGAAGTATGGGAGTACGGGGATCTGGGACTGCCACTCGAATACGAGTTCGACCCGGCCAGTCCTACCGACGGGATGACAATCGACATCCCGCTTCAGGGCATGGTGCGGATCGATCCGGCGGTATTCGAATGGCATGTGCCGGGGATGCGTGAGGAGCTTGTAACTGCGCTCATCCGCTCCTTGCCGAAGAACCTCCGCAAGGCGTTCGCACCAGTGCCGGACACCGCACGAACCGTCCTCACCCGGATCTCGCCAGACGAAGGTGCGGGGTTGCTGGCACCGCTCCGCCGGGAACTGACCCGGATCGGCGGCGTCCCGATACCCGTCGACGCATTCGACATCGACGCGCTTCCTCCGCATCTGCGCCCCGCTTTCCGCGTCATCGATGACAGCGGAGCGCCCATCGCCACCGGTCCCGATCTCCTGCAACTCAAAGACCTTGTCCGTGCCGAAACCCGCTCAGTCGTTCAGGCCACCTCGCACGACTTGGAGCGAACCGGTCTCACCAGCTGGAGCATCGGGGAGCTACCAGAAATCGTCGAAATTGCCGGAGAGGGACACGTCATACAGGCATACCCCGCGCTCATCGACGAAGACACCTCCATCGGCGTGCAGCTGCTCGCCACCCCCACCGAGCAAGCCGCTGCGATGTGGCGGGGAACCATCCGACTGCTGCTCCTCAACCTCCCATCGCCGGGGCGGCTGCTCCGGCCACTGCTCACCAACGAGGCCAAGCGGGCTCTGCGCACCGGTCCCCACGCCGACCAGACCGAGTGGGTTGACGACTGTCTCGGTTGCGCCATGGGTGAATTGATTGCAGAGGCTGGAGGACCTGCATGGGATGGTGTCGGCTTTGATCGTCTGTTGACAAAAGCCCGCGACGAGCTCCACGAACGTGTCACCTTGGTCGCTCGAGACTCCCTCCTGCTGCTGGAGGCCCTAGAGGACGCCGAGTTTGCGTTCAATCAGCTCGACGAGCAGCACCATGTCGCAGTGATCACCGATATCGCCAGCCAGGTTGGTTCGCTTGTCTATCCGCGCTTCTTGACGAATGTCGGATCGGACCGGGTTCCCGATATCCGCAGATACCTGCAGGCCATCGAGAAGCGCATCGAGCGACTTCCTCAGGACCCTGGGAGAGATGCCAGTCACATGAGTCTGATCCAACAGCTCGAAACCGAGCTAGACCGTCTCGAGGAGGCAATGGCGGGAGATGATCGTCTAATGGATGCCGCGTGGATGATCCAAGAACTCCGGGTCAGCCTGTTCGCCCAGTCATTGGGAACCCGCGGCAAAGTGAGTGAGAAACGACTCAGAAGTCTCCTCCACGAGATAGAGATGGGTTAGGCCACGCTGCGTTTTTCGGACACCCGCTGAGGATGAGAAAGCGGACACCGGTTACCATCGTGTCGAACATCGAAAGGATCGTATTGAATCCCGTCATCTGCTCGATCGCGCGCACACCGCTTGGGAAGTTCAGCGGTGCGTTTACGCCCTTAACGGCGATGGAACTGGGAGGCGTCGCGATGCGTGGTGCCCTTGACCGGGCCGGTCTACCCGCAGACAACCTCGATGAGGTGATCTACGGCCACGTCATCCAAGCCGGACAAGGCCAAATCACCGCCCGGCAGGCGGCCCGCAAAGCCGATGTGCCAATGACGGTTCCGGCGACGACCATCAACAAAGTATGTCTTTCAGGGATGACGGCCATCGCCGATGCCGGGCGCCGCATCCGACTCGGCGAAGCCCGATTCATCCTCGCCGGTGGCATGGAATCGATGACCAACGCCCCCCACATCCTCCACGGCGCCCGCCACGGCTACCGGCTCGGCGACGGCAAGCTCGTCGACTCTCTGAACCACGACGGTCTCTGGTGCGCCTTCGATCATTGCATCATGGGCGAATCCACCGATACGAAAAACACCGTTCTTGGGGTCGGCCGGGCAGAACAAGACGAATGGTCGGCTGCGTCGCACGAACGTGCCATCGCCGCGACTGAATCGGGTGTTTTTGCTGATGAAATCGTCCCGGTGTCGGTGCCGCAGCGACGTGGCGACCCTGTGGTTGTCGATCGCGACGAGGGAATGCGGCCCGGTACGACGGCAGAGTCGCTTGGCAGACTCCGCCCCGCGTTCTCGGCCAATGGAACGGTCACCGCGGGGAACGCCTCACAGATCTCTGATGGGGCGGCCGCGGTCATCGTCGCCGATCGAGCGGCAGCCGAAGCTGCCGGTCTCCCGATCATCGCTGAGATCGTGGCATATGGACAGACTGCCGGACCCGATGCCACCCTGCACGAACGTCCTGCTGAGGCGGTGGACAAGGCCCTCGCCATCGCAAGTCTGAGCCGCCAAGATCTGCACCTCTACGAAATCAACGAAGCGTTTGCCGCGGTCGCCTTGTGGTCGGCGCGAATGCTCGAAGCCGATCACGACAAGGTCAACGTCAACGGCGGTGCCGTTGCGATCGGCCATCCACTCGGCTCGACCGGAGCACGGATCACGGTCACCTTGATCAATGCGCTGCGTGCCCGCGGCGGCGGCTTGGGAGCGGCCGCCCTTTGTGGCGGCGGCGGACAGGGCGACGCTCTCATTGTCAAAGTTCAATAGGAGGAGTCGGCAGATGCCACAAACACCCGAGCGAAACCTGGCTTTAGAACTGGTGAGAGTGACCGAGGGTGCGGCAATAGCCGCCGCCCGTTACCAGGGCAGAGGGGACAAGGAGGCCGTCGATCAAGCCGCGGTCGACGCGATGCGGCAGGTGCTTCGCACCATCGATATGGACGGCGTAGTTGTAATTGGTGAGGGCGAAAAGGACGAAGCCCCCATGCTGTACAACGGCGAAGTCGTCGGCAACGGCCAGCCACCACTCGTCGATGTCGCCGTCGACCCTGTGGACGGAACCCGGCTCACTGCGCGGGGCATGCCGGGTGCGCTCGCCGTCATCGCTCTCGCTCCCAAGGGGACGATGTACGCCCCAGGCAAGCTGGTCTACATGGACAAGATTGCAGTCGGTCCCGCCGCCGCCGGGATGATCGATATTGAAGCTCCGGTTGCCCACAACCTGGCTCAAGTCGCCAAGGCCAACTCCAAGCCGGTCTCCGACGTCACCGCAATCATTCTGGATCGGCCGCGCAACGAGCCTTTCGTCCAGGCAGTGCGTGACGCAGGGGCCCGTATCGCATTGATCGGCGACGGCGATATCTCAGGGAGCATCTCGACTGCCAAGACCGATAGCGGTATTGACATCCTGTTCGGCATCGGTGGTTCGCCAGAGGCGGTCACCTCGGCATGTGCGATGGCTGCCCTCGACGGTGAGATCCAGGCCAAGCTATGGCCGCGCGATGAGAGTGAGAAGGTCTTCGCCAGAGAAGAAGGGCTCGACCTCACCCAGGTGCTGACCACGCGCGATCTTGTCAACTCTGACAACACCTTCTTTGCGGCGACGGGGGTCACCACTGGCGAATTGCTGGACGGTGTCCGGTTCGGAAGCCGCCACGTGTACACCCATTCGCTGGTTCTACGGTCAAAGACCGGGACGGCTCGCTACATGGAGACGATCCACAAGGTCGAACAGTTGCGTGATCTGTCGGCGTTCGAACTTTAAGCAGCCTCGCGGGGGTAACTATCGGAGCTCCCCCAGTCTGATCGATCGCGCGTGTCACACCTTCGAGTTATCGTGCGGGCACTGGAGAAGGACCCGTGACCGTTAACCGCGAACCAACATCAACATCATCCTTCGGGGTAGGCAGACGCCAGAGCCACGACGCATCGAAGTTCTATGCGCGTTTTAGCCCGCCGTTGATTTCAGATGATGACCGGATCACGGTTGCTCCTCCGATCGACGAGCCGTGCATCCTCGGAGATGCACGCAACATGGGTCAGATCCCTGACGGTTCGGTTGCCCTGGTCGTCACTTCGCCTCCATACTTTGCCGGCAAGGAATACGAGGAGAACCTGGGTGAGGACGGTGTTCCCGCCTCGTATCTGGACTACCTCGAGATGCTCCACGACGTGTTTAAGGAATGTGTGCGCAAGCTCGAACCGGGTGGGCGGATTGCCGTCAACGTTGCCAATCTCGGCCGTAAGCCATACCGCAGCCTGGCCTCGGACGTCATCCATATCTTGCAGGATCGCCTGCAGTTGCTGCTTCGTGGCGAGGTCGTCTGGAAGAAAGCCGACGGTGCAGCCGGATCGGTCGCCTGGGGCTCATACCGAAAAGCAACCAACCCGGTGCTTCGTGACATCACCGAACGCGTCATCATCGCCAGCAAGGGCAGGTTCGATCGGGCCATATCGCCAAAGGCTCGTGAGGCCAGGGAACTGCCATTCGATACCAAGATCACCGCCGATGAATTCATGGAGGCAACGCTCGACGTCTGGGACATCCCCTCGGAGAGCGCACAGCGGGCCAAACATCCCGCACCGTTTCCTGTCGGGCTGCCGCTGCGTCTCATCAATCTCTACACCTATGAAGGCGACCTGGTGCTCGACCCGTTCATGGGGTCGGGAACGACGCTTGTTGCAGCTATCAAGAAACAACGGCGTCCTGTTGGATACGACCTCGAAGCCAAATACGTCGAAATCGCCAGGGAACGGGTTCAAGCCGAGAAGGATCATCAACAGAAGATCGCCAACGCCCGGGTCGCCTCCGACGTGAAACCAATCGAGCCCGTGTTGGCACAAGGTCTTGACCCGAGCGATAACTTCCAGGCGAGGGCGACGAAGGAGGGCAAGGCGGCGCAACGAATCGCTCAAGGCACTCTCGAGTCGGCAGGATTCACCATCGAGAAACGGGCGCACCGCGTCAAAGGCACCGGGGCTCAGTTCAATCTGCTCGCCACCGACACGATGGGCAACCCATGGTACGTCGATGTTTCCGGTGCGTTCACCACAACGCGGGGCGGGCTGCGACGCACCGACACCGTCTGGAAGACACTCGGTCGAGCCCTCGTATTACGCGAGAGCTTCCAGCAGGATGAGGCGTCGGCGCCTCCAGTCCGACTCCTCCTGCTGACGTCCCATCTCCCCCGACCTGGCAGCGAGGGCGACAAAGCTCTTCACACAGCCGGCAAGAGCGGCGCTTTCTGGGACGCTATCGAAATGTACGACGATGCGGGTCGAGAACGGCTCGCCGCATATGCGACCGGCGAGGCAGATCGGCCGCTACCCGGGTTCTGGACCAGCGAAGAGGTCGAGGACTTCTCGTGAGTCACACAACCGTCGCAGTAGCGGTGATCCGAGACGATCCTCCGTCGGTCCTGGTTGCGGCCGACCTGGACGTGTTACACAGGGCACTTGCGGTGCGACTCGTGGCACGGGCTGATCAGAGCATGATTCCGGACGGGCGCAGACAACAGTTGCAGGACGCTCTCCTCCAAGAACAATGGAGCGACGCTGTCGCCATGTGGATCGAGCACACCGGAGTCGCCGTCGACGTCTACACAGAAGATGTGTTGACCGATGCAGACTATCCCGAGGGTCTGCTCAGCGCCCAGATGCAGTTCTCCCCGTTGTTCTCGGACGCCTGACGATGCCGTCGCTCCGGACTGAGATCACCGAGATCGTTACCGGACTGGCAACGATGGGGTTTCCCAACATCGAACGGGCTCTTGCTGTTCGCCCCCGAAGCTTTCTTCACGTCGAGGACCAACACTTCGCTCGGCTCAGCGAAGCACTAGCAAGCGGCCAGCACACAAATGAATTCGTCCGGGCCTGGGACAACGGTGTGGAATTCGCCCGCGCCGCCGATGGTCTGCGTGGTCGACCCCCCTGGTCTGTTGAATGGAAGGGCAACCAACGGCCTCCTGGTTATGAGCAGATACCTGCCGACCTGCGAATCGACCACGTCTTCCTGATCTCATGCAAGTACGGGTCCAACATTCTTCACAACCCGTCCCCCGGCAATCTCTTCGTCAATCTGCTGCTCGACCGCGAGTACCGGGCGGAGACCGGGTGGTATCAGGAGGTCGCCCCTGACGCCTACCAGTCGTTCTACGACGAATGCCGAGCTGCGATCGGCCACTCTGATCTGCCGACGGCGGTCGAGCAGCTAGGCGATGAAGGCATCCAGTTGTTGCGAGATCACCTGCCGCGCCGGTTGACCGGGGAGCTGGGAGACGCGTATGCCGACTTCTCGCGCATAGTCGCGGCCGCAACCGCCAAACGCTGGCGGTCAAACATGGCGACGGCGCGCAAAAAGGAGACGATGCTCTGGCGGTTGCTGAGGTTCGAATCTGCTCCGTACTTTGTTCTTGGCGAGTCGGCCGACGCTCAACCGCTGCGGTTTCGGGTGGCGACTCCATGGGATTTCCGGTTGCGCTACACGTTTCGCGACCTCGTGATTGTTCCTAGTGGCGATGCGCAGCAGCCCGTGGTCCATTGGCGGGCCGACGTGCGCAACCACGCCAACGACTCTGACGAGACCGTGCGCGGCCATGTCGAAATACGATGGTCCCATGGCAGATTCGGCCCCTCGCCAGAGGCCAAGGTGTATCTGGACACGCCGCATCATGAGGTACCTGGATACATCCCGCTCGACGAACCTGCACCCACTTCGCAACCGGCATTGCGGCTCTTTGACGCCTAGCTATATCGAGTGGCAGCGGTGAACCGTTCGTCGTATCGCGGGGCAACGACCGACCAATCCGAATCGGCAACGGCTGGTCGGAGCTCAGCAGCGATGGCGGCGGCCTCCGTGCGGTGCTCGATAGCCCATGCCAGCTTGTCGATGAGCTCTGTTTCGTCCTCATATAGACACCGGCCATGGAGCCTTGCGGGGATCCGTTCCGGGTAGACAACACGGTTCGGCAAGATGGGAAACGCTCCGGCATAGATGGCTTCGACAATGGATATCCCGAAGAACTCATGATGGGCGGTCGACACCACGATGTCGCTGGAACCGAGTAGATCGACATAGGTCTCGGGCTCAGCCCATCCATAGTGGACAAGACGGTCCCCCAACCGATCACGGAGCCGCACAAATTCGGCCGGATCTGTTGGAAACTGCTCGCCAGCAAGAACCAGTTCAAAGTTGGCTTGGTTGTCATCAAGAGCGGTAATGGCGGCGGCCAACTCAGCAGGCCCCTTGTCATACTCCCAGCGCTGATTCCACACGATGCGCGGTACCGGGTTCCACTGTCGGCTTGCCGTGTCGAATCTGCCTAGATCCACTCCGACGGGGAGAACAGTCGACCGCTCCACCACCTCGGCAATCAGATGGTGTTGCTGGTAGTCGGGGAACTGACGGAGAAAGCCGGGGATCGCACCGAACCACTGGTCACGGTGGTACTCAGAATTGAACACAACAGCGTCGGCGCCCAGCATCGATGTCCAGTTGATCATTGGGTATGTCAGATCAACTTTGTCACGGGGGGACAGCGGATAACCGAGTTGATTCTCGTGCATGTAGAGGACGATCCCGGCAGAGTGGACGGAACGGCGAGCCAGACCCAGAAACCCTGGCAAATTCAACATGCTGGAGCTGATGACGACATCGAACGGACCGTTCGCCTCTACCTCAGAGACAAACTCTCTGGCAAGAGTGACGTGGGCGCCATGCATTCGCCACTTCCAGAACCGGTCGGTGTGCGACAGGACTACCACTTCGTGCTTGGAATACTGTTGGTACCCGGCTGCCCACGATGCGTGCGAGCCCCCAAAGTACGGCTCGACAACTGCCAGCCTCATTGGGAGTCTGGCGTCCGTGAGCGCCTTATACGGCGCTGGAGGACGCCAGACGTGGTCATGGGCTACAACTCTTTGCGGCCGGACAGGGCGCGGCCGAGCGTGATCTCGTCTGCGTAGTCAAGATCGCCGCCGACCGGGAGCCCGCTGGCGAGACGAGAGACCTTCACTCCGAGCGGCTTGATCAGCCGGGCGATATAGAGCGCGGTGGTGTCACCTTCCACCGTCGGATTGGTTGCAACAATCACCTCGGTGATCGACTCGGCATCGATCCGAGCCACAAGCTCTCTCATTCGCAGCTGGTCGGGCCCGACGCCCGCGATCGGCGAGATAGAACCACCCAGAACGTGATAGCGGCCCCGGAACTCCTGGGTGCGCTCGAGAACTGAAATGTCCTGAGCCCTCTCCACTACGCAAACAGAAGTGGGGTCACGACGCAGGTCCTGGCAGATAGAGCATTCATCCTCCGCGGTGATGTTGAAGCACCGGTCGCAGAGACGCACCAGTCTGCGTAGATCAATGATGGCATTGCCAAGACGCTCGGCGTCAGCCACATCGATATGGAGCAAGTGAAAAGCCAGTCGCTGCGCGCTCTTCCGGCCAACGCCGGGGAGTCGTGCTAGCTCGTCGACCAGCCTCTGCACAGGCGGTTCGAACATCAGCCGAGCAGACCACCGAGGTCAAGACCGCCGGCCAGGCCCCCCATCGCCGCACCAGCATCGTCGCTCGCCATCTTGAGAGCGGAGTTGACTGCCGCCACGACAAGGTCGCCGGCCATCTCAGGGTCGTCCGGGTCCAGCACGGCTGGATCAAACTCCACAGAAACGACATCTCCGGATCCACGGACCACAGCCTTGACGACCCCGCCACCGGCGGTCGCCTCATAGGTGCGGTCGGCAAGGTCGCTTTGCGCCTTCTGCATTTCTTCTTGCATCTTTTGCGCCTGCTGCATCAGCCCGCGCATGTCTTTTGGCATTCTTCCCATACCCAGAGAGTAGAAGATCGCGAGGGACAACGGGACAACCGTGCCATGTTCGCCCGACAACGGTGTCTTTCACTAGTCGAGGACTTCGCCACCAAGGATGTCGACCACGAGACTCGTCGGGTCGATGGCGCCCTCGTCTTCTTCAACAAGAGAATCCTTGTCAGGTGCCCGCGTCGGTTCTGGAGCGGGAGCGGGCACGGCCGCTATGCCGTCAGCCCGAAACTCGACATCAATTGAGCCGCCAACGAACTCCGCTGAGGCCTCTGCCAGCAACTGATGGAGCTGAGTATCTGCTTTGAGCCTCTCCAGATGGAACGGGAGATGGCCGGGGAGTTCGAACACAACCTTCCCGGCATTCACCGCCGCCGGCCGAACCTCGAGGAGCAGGGCATGCTTGGACGGCCCGGCAAGATCCCGCATCCGAGCTGCGATGGCAGGCCACGCCGATTCATACGTGGCAAGGTCAAGGTCCCGCGCTGGTTTGCTGCTGGCGGCAATGGGTGCTGCCGCTGGATCCGACGGAGGCGGTTCCAGCGAAGGACTCGGCTTCTTGGGTGCTGGGGACGATGGCGGGACGGTCGGGGTCTTGGCTTGGGGAGCCGCTCTCATGACCGGCTCGTCAGCGGTGGACTTGACCGGCTGCGAGTCCGGTGCCGGAGCGGAGGTTGCAGCAGCCACCGGCACGGTGGGCGCACCTTGTGGCCTCTTCTCGAGACGCTCGAGCCGCACATTGAGCGCTTCGGCATCCACGCCTATCTCTGGTCGGGTGAGACGGATAAGCGTTAGCTCGGTAATAAGACGCTCCTCGCGCCCTTGCCGCAGATGAAGCAACGCCTCGGACAGTTGATCAACGGCTCGAAGCACTTCTGCGGCGGTCAGCAACTTGGCGTGGCGACGCCACTCATCGAGCACGTCGATCGGTTCGTCGGCGATCTCCTCCAAGTTCGGGGCGTACTGCGCAAGGAACACACCGCGGAAGAAACCCATCGCCTCAGCAACGAATCGGCGCAGATCGCCACCACGGGCAGCGAGCTCGGACACCAGCGTGAGCGCGGCGGGTGCGTCTTGATTGGCTATCGCCGCAGCTAGCCGGGTGAACGCATCCCGATCCGCAAGACCAAGCGCACGTGCCACAGTCGCAGATTCAACAGTGCCACCGCCCAACGCAGCCACTTGCTCGAGAAGACTCATTGCATCCCGGACGGAGCCTTTGGCGTGCGTGGCCACACTGGCGAGCCCGTCTGCGCTTGCGTCGAATTCCTCACGTTGCGCGATATCACTGAGGTGATCGATCAGTACTTCGACAGGAACAGGTAGGAAGTCGAACCGCTGGGCGCGGCTGCGGATCGTGTCGAGCAGCTTGTACGGCTCGGTGGTGGCCAGCACAAATACAACATGGTCAGGGGGCTCTTCCAGAGTCTTGAGAAGGGCGTTACCAGCAGCACGCGACAGCATGTGTGCCTCATCGAGGATGTAGATCTTGCGTGCACCCCCGGCAACGGCGACCGTTCCAACGTTCGCTCTTATCTCGCGCACGTCTTCGACCTTGTTGTGCGAGGCCGCATCAAGCTCGATGACGTCCAGTGAATTACCTTCGGTGACCGACACGCAAGAGACACATTCGTTGCATGGCTCCCCGTCAGCCGCACGGTTCACACAGTTGAGGGCCTTTGCCAGGAGCCGTGCCGTCGTGGTCTTCCCCGTACCGCGTGGTCCGGCAAAGAGATATGCATGTGCGACCTTGCTGTCGACCACCTCGCGGGCGAGAGTCACGGTTACGTGATCTTGCCCGACCATCTCGTCGAACCTCTGCGGTCGGTATTTTCGATAGAGCGCCTGATAGTCCATTGACGGCGATGGTACCCGAGCCCGGTGACGTCCCGCCGCGAAATCACACGCGTGTCATTTACTTAGGCTTACCCTCATGCTGTGAGTTCCTCGCCAACACCTTCGCAATCGACCAAACGTGCCGCAAAACCGACCAGGACGCTGGCCAGATCGGCCTTCCTCACCGCAGCAGTTGTGGTCGTCATATCGTCGACTACGGCAATGGCGGGGCTCGCCACGGAGACTCCCGTGTTCGAGCCAGCTTCCATCGACGCATCCCAGACCGGAGCGACACCATCTACGGACGAAGATGCTGCGGATGCCATCAACGCCCAACTTGTTCGAGCCGAGGTCACGTCACCAGCAGACGGCTGCAACCCCCTCTTCCCCGACTTCTGTGTTCCGGTCGGTGTCCTCGCCGAGCAACCACCGCTAGAGCCCGACATCGCCACTGCCTGCGGCCTTTCCGGACTACACGAACCAACCGGGGCTCTGGCGATAGCGCCGGGTTCGGCAGGGAACGTCGCCGCAGACAACGTTGTACGACTTCGGGTTGAAATCGAGGAGGGACTGGCAATCGACGCTGAGTGTTTTGCAGCAGTCGCCATCGATATCCTCACCGATGAGCGCGGATGGACCACCTTCGAAGACGTCACCTTTGCTCGGGTAGACGACGACTCCTTCGACTTCAGACTCGTGCTCGCGTCACCCGCAACCACCGACACGCTCTGCTATCCGGCCAATACTGCCGGCCGATACTCCTGCAGGAATGGTGACAAAGTCATTATCAACCTAATGAGATGGGAAGAAGCGACCGATGAGTACACCGAGAACCTAACGACGTACCGGCATTACCTCCTCAACCACGAGGTAGGGCACTTCCTCGGAAGAGGACACTTGACTTGCCGTACACCAGGAGAGCCGGCACCGGTCATGATGCAACAGACAAAGGGACTCGGGGAATGTCTCCCCAATGGGTGGCCGACGCAGGCTGAGCGATGAGAATCCGCTTGGGAATCGACCTTGACGGCGTTGTCGCCAACTTCACAGGCGGATGGATAACTCGATACAACATGGAGTTTGGCACGAGCCTCACTGAAGACCTCGTCGATCACTGGGATGCGGCATACGACCTCACCCATTTCGAAAAGATGTCGGACTTCTGGCATTGGGCTGGTGCCTCCGGCAACGGCCCGACCGTGTTCCGCAATCTCACTACCTACCCGGGAGCACTAGAGACCCTTGGTCGGTTGGCGACCTGTCACGACATAGTCATTCTGACGATGAAAGACGATTGGGCACGCCACGATACGTTTTCGTGGATCGCCGACAACCACATCCCAACGCAGGAAGTTCACCTGATCCGCGACAAGTGGAAGATCGACTGCGGTATCTATCTCGACGACTCTCCGTTCATGCTTCCCGAACTTGTCGAAAAGCGCCCCGACTCGATCGTTTGCAGATTCGTACGCCCCTGGAATCAACCAGTCGCCGGAGCGATCGATGTTCACGACTGGGATGAGTTCCTGTCTGTTGTCACTCGCCAAAACGGCAACCGCCATTGCGACTGACCGTTGGCGGTTCGGTCCACCAATAGATGCAGAAGCGCCATCAGCGTTGCGGCAACAACGAGAAACGGGCCAAGTGATTCCAGCCCCGCTGAATCGATGAACCGCCCGGCAATCCAAGGAAGCGACGCAGCCCCGACGCTCGAGGCTGCGATCTGATACCCGATGACAGTCGGGGCCCTTTCCGAACCGACCCAGCTTGGCGTGAGCGCAACCAGGGTCGGGAATATCCCCGCAAGGCTCACGCCGGCCACTGGCAAGCCAAACGCCCCCAATCCTGCCGGGTCCCACCAAAAGATCGCACAGCCAAGAATCGTTCCGATCATGCTCATGTGGAGAACGGTGCGACCACCAATTCGATCGCCGATCACCCCCAGCAGAAGTCTGCCTCCGGTCAACCCGCCCCAATACAGAGCAACCCACAAGCCTGCAATGAACTCGGTTACCCCCCGGCCTTCGGTCAATAGCGAATAGGCCCACTGACCAGCAGCAAGCTCAAGGCCAACATAGAGAAAGAAGAGCCCGAGCAGTCCTGCTATCGGCCCACCGACGTGATGGTCGGCAGCCGCGGCCCCTGTTTCCTGCGATGCTTCTGGCCAACGGCGCCGAACACTTGCGACCGTGACCAACAACACCAATTCTGCGACTGCCAGAACCAGGAACGCCGTTCTCCATGAGAGGCCCCTGGCCAGAGTCGATGCCACCAGAATCGGCCCGGCGGTTGCCCCGATGCCAAAGCTGGCATGGAGCAAGTTCATGGTGCGGGTGCCGTGGCGAAGTGCTACGTAGGAATTGACTACAGAGTCGATCAGTCCACCAGTGACGCCAACACCAATTGCCGATACAAGGAGCAACGGCCAGGACTTAGCTACGCCGTAGCCTGCAAGGGAGACGGTGCCGAGAGCCATCGTTGCGGTAAGCAGGTGGCCGACACCGAGCCGCCTCGTCAGCCATCCGGAAACTACACCAGCGACGAAGTAGCCACCGGTGCCGATGGCCAGCAAGACACCTAGATCAGACAGCGGCCGTGACATGTCGAGCCGCATCGAAGGCCAGGCAACACCCAGCACGCCTTGTGACAAACCGAGAGCAACAAACAGGAGAAAGGCAACCACTATCAGTCGACCCGGTGATGTAATGGTTGCCATCGACCGAGGTTACCTCTGATCACGCAAACCACATCCGCGACCACCGGCAAGTTCGCGAAAAGGAGAATCCTCGAATGGGCGGAGTCGCTATACGGGTCTAATCTTGTGTCGTAAGGCGAGACCAACATTTATGGGCTAACCAAAGGGAGCGCATTCGCAATGACTGTTCGCAAGATATTCGCGTTGCTTGCCGTCCTGGCACTATTCGTGGCCGCCTGTGGAGACTCCGAGGAATCCGCAGACACCACAGCAGCGCCAGTAGCAACAACCGCAGCACCAACAACAACCGCAGCACCAACGACAACAACCGCAGCACCAACGACGACCGCAGCACCGGCCCCGACCATCGGCTCCGCCGATGACCCGATCCAGGTTCTGTTTGTCCCGTCGGTGAGCGCTGAGGAGATCATCGCCGGTGGCGAGCTCCTCGCCGATGCACTGAACGCCACAACCGGCCTTACCTTTGAGGTGTCGGTTGGTGCTTCGTACGCATCGACCATTGAAGAGATGTGCGCATCTCCCGAGAACACCATCGGGTTCATCCCTGCTCAGGGTTATGTTCTGGCCAGCGACCTGTGCGGCGTTGACATCCAGCTGAAGTCCCTCCGGTTCGGCTTCACCGAGTACTGGACCGAGTTCATCGTGCCTCGCGACAGCGATGCCAATGACATCTTTGACTTCGCCGGTGCCAAGTGGGCGTATCCGGATGCGACATCAACCTCCGGCTTCCTGGTGCCCTCCGGCCTCTTCGAGCGCTTCGGTATCAAGGTTGGCGAGTCCTTCGAGGCCGGCGGTCACTCCGCCGTCGTCCGTGCGGTCTACAACGGTGAGGCCGACTTCGGGACAGTGTTCTACAGCCCGCAGATCGACGCTGACCGGAACGTGATCTGGGACGGCACAGCTGGTGGTGCCGAAATCAGCGAAGAAGCCATAGAAACCTGTGTGCTGGACGCTGACGGTGAGATCGAGTGCAGCGGCGAGTACCCCCGTGACGCACGTCGTAACATCCGGGAAGAGGCACCCGACGTCATCCAGAAGGTGAGGATCGTGACCCTGTCCGATCCGATCCCGAATGACGGCATGGCCTTCGGCCCTGACTTCCCCGCAGATCTCAAGGCCGACATCGTGGCAGCCATGCTTGCCTTTGCCGATAGCGACCCGGATGCCTTCTCGACGGCCTTCGACGCTTACAGCTGGAGCGGCGTCGCTGAGACTTCGGATGCGGAGTTCGACTCCATCCGTGCGTTGCTACAGGCCCTCGGGTTCACGCTCGCAGACTTCTAGAACCAATACGTAACTCGGCTCATGCCGAGCAACGGATGACTGCTGATACGGGCGGAGCAAACGCTCCGCCCGTATCGCTTTTTTGTACTGCACTCGCTTGAATAGATCACACTCGTGAGGAAGGTCGTCTGTGCTCAAGGTTGAACATCTGACCAAGATCTATGAAGGGGGCACGCTCGCCCTTGAGGATGTGTCGTTTGAGGTAGAGGACGGTGAGTTTCTTGCCGTCATCGGACTCAGCGGATCCGGCAAGTCGACCTTGCTGCGGTGCATCAATAGGCTCATCGAGCCAACCGAAGGCACCATCACCTGGAATGGTGTCGACATTACGAAAGCGTCACAGGAGGACCTGCGCAGAATCCGGCGGCGGATCGGAATGGTGTTCCAGCACTTCAATCTGGTTAACCGTTCTAAGGTCACCACCAATGTTCTCTCCGGCCGACTCGGCTACACCAATCCGGCTTACTCACTTATCAACCGGTTCTCCAAAGATGATCTCGCCCGCGCCCAGACCCAATTGGGACGGGTCGGGCTCACCGATCGAGATGACCACCGCGCCGACGCGTTGAGCGGTGGTCAGCAACAGCGTGTCGGAATCGCCCGAGCGATGATCCAGGAACCCGAAATGATCCTGGCAGACGAGCCGGTGGCCAGTCTTGACCCCGTGTTGGCACACTCGATCATGCAGTACCTCGAGCAGATCAACCAGGAAGACGGTGTCACCATCTTGTGCAGCCTGCACTTCCTCGACCTGGTCGAGAAATACTCGCAGCGTGTGATCGCCCTCAACGAGGGTCGTCTCGTATTCCAAGGCACCGCTACAGAATTGGACGACGAGCGCTTCAAGGACATTTACGGACGGGAGGCCGAGCGCATTGGCTAACAAAGAACGCAAATCCAGGCGCCGCCTGTATATCGTCCTCGGCTTTTTCGCCGCGTTCCTGCTCTATGGCTATGCCGTTCAGGAAACCGATGTTGATCTCGCTGAAGTCCAGAGCGAAACTCGCCGGGAGAGTCTCGTTCGCATCATGCGCAACCTGGCGCATCCAAACCTGGTGACATACGACAGCGAAGAGGTAGCGATTTCTGTAGACGTACTGGTCCCGTGCCCCGAGGGAGCAGTCGGGCCCGAGGCAGATACGACGACAGATCCTTACATAGTTGTAACGCCATCATGTGCGAACCCAGGTGACATCGTCACTATCGCCGGTGTCGGCTTCCAGGCCGCATCGACCGGACGAACGAAGTTCTGGCCTGAATCAGAATTCGGTGCCTTCCGCGATCTGGAGACGTTCACGGTTGCTACCGACGGCAGTTTCGAGATCACGGCTGAGATCCCGGACAGGGAATCCGATAGTTTCCAGCAGATAGAGGCCATAGCCGGAGTGCAGATGGGCTCATGGTTAAACCGCGCCGTCTCGTGGACAGACACCAACAAGAACGATGTTCGGGACGAGAAGACAATGCCGGACTCGGGCACGTTAGAAATGGATGTACCGGCGCTGCTTCCGATCCGCGGCGCAGGCCTGGCATTCATGGATGGGGAGGAACTTGTACAAACCCTCGCCCTCGCTGACGACTTCATGGCAACGAGTGGCCCCGCTGAGGACCTGATGCTGTCATCAGGAATCGTTGGGGAGTCGGAGTATCTCATCACCGATGCTTCCCAGGAGGGCCAGATAACCATCTCCGGACCCGCCGGCGGCGATCTCAGCGATCTCGAAGTGCTGATTTACAACCCCGAAAGCGGCAACCGTGCCGGAACCCATTCAGTAGCCGACCAGTTCGCTCACTCCCCACGTCTGTCCGATAACGCCAAGGACACTTGGGAGAAGATCATCGAGACCGTCTTCATGGCGTTCCTGGCCACGACACTCGGAATGATGATTGCGTTACCCATGTCGTTCCTGGCAGCCCGGAACTTGATGCGCGACATCCGCACCAGTGTCACCAATCTGTCGCTCAACCTGCTGGCCATCCCTATCGGCGGACTGATCGGTCTCTACTTGAGCCGTTGGGCGCGATCGCTTGCCGGCAACCTCGGCAATGACTGGCTCAGGTTCCTACTGGTGATCGCGATGCCGATTGGACTGATCTACACCCTGCGCCTCATCCTCAAAGAGGAAGACACCGAGGCTCCGACCAGCCGGGAACGGACCGTTCAGACCGGCGTGTTCATTGCCGCTGGCTTCGTCGCAACCATCTGGGGCTTCATCACTGCGGCGCTCCTGTTCAACGTTGGCGGCGCCATGGGCTGGGGTTTCATCGGAAACTTCATCACCATCCTCGGAGAGGTCACCCGACTATTGCTACCCGTCGCAGCCATCGTTGGTGCGGTCGGCATGATGATGAATCTTGGTTCGAAGCTTGGATTCGCCATCAACGATCGCCTTGAAGGTACCGCGATTCGAGCGGTGAACCTACCACTGGCAGCTTCCGCCGGAGCCATCATCGCCATGATGATCGGAGCGATCATCGATTGGTTCTATCAGTTTGAAAATCTGTGGGCAAGCCGCTGGATACCCGGCATTGTTGGAGCCCTCATCGGTCTGTACCTGGCGGCCCGAGTCAAGAAATCCGAAGGCGTCGGCGTCGGCATGATCGTCTACTACATGTCGCGGACGCTATTCAACACGCTGCGCTCGATCGAGCCATTGGTGATGGTCATCGTGTTCGTTGTCTGGGTCGGCTTCGGACCGTTCGCCGGTTCGCTGGCGCTGTCGCTGCACACGGCGGCTGCGTTGTCCAAGCTCTACTCCGAGCAAGTCGAGAGCGTGATGACCGGGCCCATAGAAGCAGTCCGGGCCACTGGTGCCACCAGGATGCAAACAATCATCTACGGCGTGGTCCCACAGATCGTTCCGCCGTATCTGTCATTCACTATGTACCGCTGGGACATCAACGTTCGCATGTCGACCATCATCGGTTTCGCCGGTGGCGGCGGTATCGGGTTCTTGCTGCAACAGAACATCAATCTGCTGCAGTACAAGGATGCGGCGGCGCAAATGCTGGCGATCGCCATCGTCGTAGCGACGATGGACTGGATCAGCGCCCGGCTCCGCGAGCGCCTCGTCTAGTGCAGGTCTGAATGAGCGAATTCATCCGTAGAACGCGGGAGGATACCGAGCGTCTCGAGAACGACACGCTCGCCCCTGCCGCTACCAAATCGGTCCATTCACGGGGACGACGTCTTCCCGAACTGGATGATGCGTATCGAGCAGCCTTCCAACGCGACCGTGACCGGATCATCCATTCCAAGGCGTTCCGCCGGCTCAAGCACAAAACACAGGTGTTTATCAATCCTGAGGGCGACCACTATGTGACCAGGCTCACCCACACGTTGCAGGTAACTCAGATCGGTCGTTCGATAGCTCGTAATCTTTCGCTGAACGAGGATCTTGCCGAG
>CAXMRC010000148.1:0-13450 GCA_964195945.1 uncultured Gemmatimonadales bacterium | reverse complement strand
ATCACACAGGTATTCACGTTTGTGAACCCCCAAAATTGGTTTTCTTCATATCGGACCAATCCTCAAGGGCATAACCCGATGCGGGTGCATCCTTCGACCGTATCGCTCTTGGCGCCCGGCGTATAGCCCCTACTTCTACTGGAACGCACCAGCCCCCCGTTCTGTTCCAACGCCCGCATCGCCGTCTGCCTCGGGTACGTGACGCACAACCAGGCTGAATCACGTCGATCAAGAGAGGGAGCCGGTCCAACGATCGTCAGAACCTGGAAGGTATTGGACAGTGAGCGTCAACAGACTCATGTCGGAAACGAGGTCCCGGCGCTGTTCCTCTTTGCGGACAGGGGATCCCTCGATTCTTGGGTTTCGCGAGGTAGGGTGCTCTCGCGAGAAGGACCAGCCTGACGGCATCACGAGGGAGTATCTGGTGACTCACAAGAGTGTACGACTCGATAGACGTCGATTCCTGAAATCCTCTGGATTGGCCGGCCTTGCTCTTGGCGCTGCGGCGTTGGCACCTGGAGGACCGGTTCGAGAGGCAATCAACACACTATTCCGGAGACCTAGCTACACCGCCGTCGACCTCGACGCACAGCTGCTGGCACCTATGGCGGGTGAGACTGTCTCGGTAGTCCTGCCTTCCGGACGCATCCCCCTTATCGTCGATGACGTCACTACCGGTTCTCAGATCCGCAGCGACGACGGCAAGTCCGTCGGCACGGCGTTCAGCGTGATGTTGAGCGGAGCCGCCGCTACCCCACTCCAACAGGGAACCTATGAAATCGAGAGCGATCGGGTCGGCACGTTTCCGCTCTTTGTTGTCCCTAACGACATCAACAGCGAAGGCGGCCAGCGGTATGAGGCCGTGTTCAGCCGGCTTCGCTAGCTGTGAACTTCGCTGATCTCTCGATCGAGACCGCTAAACGGCATGTGGGTGATACGTTCTTGATCGAAATGGCCGACGGCTCGGCGCTTCCGCTGGCACTGACGGAAGCATCCCGGTTGGCGACCGGGCCGGGTGACGCAGCAGCTATGGGCTTGTCCCTCACGTTCCATGGCCCGAGCGAACCAGTGCTGGGTCAGGGCACGTATGGACTGAGCCACGGGGATTCAGAGCCACAAGCCGTCTTTCTGGTACCGGTTGCCAACGACGCCGACAGCACGAGCTACGAGGCCATCTTTACTCGTCTGTGAGCGACTCCGGCAGCCATTCCATGAGAACGTAGGTCCCGAAATCCTCGATGACGGAGAACCCGTGTCGTCGGTAGAACCGGAGCGCCGAATCGTTGCTCACATACACCGAGTGACGAAGAGGAACAGCTGAAGTCTCGGATTCTGTCTGCAGCAATTCGATCGCCATCGATCCGACACCCTGGTTGCGGTTATCCGGATGGACGGTGATATCAAGCAGCCTGATCTCTTCTGGACGTCGATCTATCCAGATACGACCGACGTCCCGACCAGCCAGCACCATGATCGAATGCAGTGCATCTGGAAACCGCGTCCGGTAGTCGGTGCGCTGCGCTTCAAATTGCATGAGGACAAACTCATGCTTCTGGATATCGGTCCAGGGGGCTGCTGCCATCTCTGGCGCCCTTGTCGAGGCGTACAAATCAACCAGGTACTGATCGTCGCCCGGCCTCACGTCTCTTAGCTCGAGGGACACTATGACGGGCTAGGAGCGGGACGGGTAGGTGCCGACCAGAGCGATGATGTGGTTGACGGCCAGTACAGGCTGCACGTTTTGGTGCGCCTGCGTGTTACCGGTTGCCAGAATCGCTTCTGGCGCCATCGCCGCAAGATTCGAAGCGCTGTCTGTCTGAAACCCGGCCGCACCACTTGTGCGGGCGATTGCCGCACTCGATGAGGGAAGCTTGACCAGGGCCGGATTGTTGAGGCCGTGCACCGCATGAGAGTGCGCAGGCATCTGTGCTTCAGTCAGGGTCACAGTCTCGACACCCCCGCGCTCTCCAAGCCGACGGGACGATAGCCCCGGCCCGCGGCCAGGATGCATCGGTACCCTCCCGGAGAGATTCGGGAGCGCCGTTGTGGTTCGTCCATCCCCGCCGTAGGTGGTCCCGATAAGCGAGAACAGGGCGGTGTTCTGGGCGATCGGCAGCAGCTGGCCATCACAAAACGCCCAGCCCCGTGGTGCGAAGTTGCCGGCAAAGATGCGGATTTCAGCAATGAATGGTTCAGACATGTCCGCTCCTAAGTCCTTGTCGGGTAGACGCCGAAAAGTGCAACGATGAAGTTGATACATAAGAAGGGCATCACGTTGGGGTGACTCTGGCTACCGCCGACGCTGCTGACCGTCGTACCGGCCAGCGCGACCGTCGGAGTGGTTGGGAAATACGTCGACGCGACCGGCGCCTGCGCCAGGACGTTGCCGGTCGGGGCTGATTCGTCGGCGATGTTGGTTGAGGCCTGGTAGGCGTGCGTGTGCGCGGTCAACGATGCGATCGAGACCGATTCGTTCTCGGTGCCGGCCTTGGATCCCAGAATACGGGGCGTGAGGCCCGGGCCGCTTCCGGCATGGACCGGGACCCGGCCCCTGAGTTCCGGCAGGCCAAAGGTGGTTCGACCGTCGCCACCATATATGGTGCCGAAAAGGGAAAAGAGAGCATCGTTTTGCGAAACCGCAAGGAGTTGGCCATCACACAACGCCCAGCCCCGTGGGGCAAAGTTGCCGGCGAACATCCGGATCTCACCTACAAATGGTTCTGCCATGGTGTCTCCTCAGTTCCTCGACGGGAACAGACCCGAAAGCGCAATACAGAAGTTCAGCGCCTGGTAGGGCTGCATGTTGTTGTGGTCGGAGCCGTCACCTGTCAATGGCAGTGTGCCGGCATGGAGCGTCACCAGGTTCTGGGCGTCGCCGTACATCTGCACCGGTGACGCTGCTGGCACATTACCGACCGGGACCGGGGAGTCTCCCTCGGTGGTCGATCCAGAGGCCTGGTGGGTGTGCTGTGGCATCTCGGCCTCGGTGAGCGAAATCCCCTCATCCCCGGTCTTGACTCCGAGGTTGTAGCTTGCTCCGCCCGCCGATCCGACGTGAATTGGGGCCCGACCCCTTAAATCGGGGAGACCGAACGACGTTCTCCCGTCGCCTCCATAGGTCGTACCGAGCAGCGAGTAGAGGCTCTGGTTTTGGTTGATCGGAAGGATCTGTCCGTCGCACAGCGCCCAGCCGCGTGGCGAGAAATTGAAGCCGACGATCTTGATCTCAGCTAGGAATGGTTCCGACATTCGCTATCTCCTTCCATCAAGGTTGTGGACATGGTGCGCCTCGACCGGTCACTGTCCCGGCGCCGAGGAACGAGAAACCGCTTGCGCTCGGGCTCACCGTTGTTGCCGCCGAATCCAAGAACGCCTCAATTACTGTCGGGTCGTTGGCGGCACCGGCGTAGCCGACTAATTCGATGGTCGGGCTTCCAGCTGCCGTGGTGACATACGCACCCGCCCAGAAAAGATCTCCCACGAACGAGGTGTTACCGAGTATGTCGGCGCACATCGTCCCGGTGTCAGTCGGTGTCGCACCGGCGGTCAGGTCGAGACCAGCCAGTGCAAAGCCGCTAGACGAGGGCGTGATGTCAAAGGTGTTCGTCTTCGCCGTGACGTTGATGAGTCCCGTGTGTGACGACGAGATCGCCCGGAACGCCGAGCCGAACTGTATTGCTCGCACCGTGTTGTCGGTCACGTTGGCGGTCAGGGTCCCTGCCCCTGAGGCAAACAATTCGATTCCCTGCCCGAAGAGTGATCCGGAGTCGGCGATGGCCGCGTTGCCGATGGTGTTCCCCGAGATGGTCCCGGAAAGGACGCTGCTCGGACCGGAGAGGCCACCGAGAAACACGTTTACCGCATGGCTCGTGTGGGCAACAACACCAAGCTGATCTCGGATGGTGTTGTTGGCAACGTTGAAGCTGTGGGTCGTTCCTTGATGAGCAATGTTGATCTCGACGGCTGATCCGTAGAACACTGAACCGGTAACCGTGGTCGATCCCGCCGTGGCGGCATCGTTGGTGGTGTGCTGGATACCGTTGGCACGGTTGTTGGTGAACTCGCTGTTGGTCACAACCAGCGTCACGTTCGCATCATTGAACGACCGGACGAGGATGCCGTCGTTGCCACCGCCTCCCGAGAGCGTGTCACTGATCGCTACGTTGTCGAAGGTCAGCGAGAGTGACGTACCTCCGCACGGCCCGCTCGCACAAGACGAAACCCTGACGTTGTCCTGGTGGACGTCGCGTATCAGAGAGTTGTCAAAGAGCGCAACGCCGCTGACGTCGGTGAGAGTGACGTTGGATTCGTCGTTTGCGATCGAGTCCGTGGACTTGGCGTTTGTCTCAACTTCGGTATGAGTCACAGTGAGTCCGACGAGACCCGTGGCATGGATACCGTCATCAGAGAACCCGGTGATTCGGGTGTTGTCGATAGTCAGCGCTTCGCCACCGACCGCCAACATCCCGCTCCGTGACCCGGCGCCGTCGCCGGACACGACCATGTTGCGGAGCGTGACGTTGGAGGCGTTTGTCAACTGAATCGCGTCACCGTTCGTATTGGCGATGGTGCCGCCTGACCCGAGGGTGATCGGACCACCCGATCCCACGACGGTTTGTCCCCTGGTGAGGTCAGCCGGTGAGGATGGCCCATCTCCGGTGACCACAAACGCTCCGGTACCGGTGCCGTTGAGCACGATCCCGGTCGACCCTGCTGATGCGGAGATCGAACCAAACGTCATGCCGGAGAGACCGATGGTGGTGCCGGTGAGCGAAACGGCCGGGCCATTGGTTGCATCGATCGAGTTTGCCGATCCGGTGACATTGATCGTGCCGGCATTCGTCGCGAGCAGCGCGGTCCCGCCGGTCGTGGTGATATTGATCCCGGCCAGGTTCGTCGTCCCCGGCATGCTGGTCAGGTTGATCCCACCGCTGGGAGACCCGGTGACCGTTACCGCATCGACGGTGATCGAGACGGCCGATCCACCGCTGAGCACTATCCCTGCAGCGCCGCTGGAGCTAATAGATGCCACGTCGTCGACGGTGAGCACGCCGACACCGGCACCGGTGAGGCCAACCCCACCAGTTGTCGTGATATCGAGACCGCGCACCTCATTGCCGCTGGCGACGGCCACTCCGCTGCCTGTTGCGTTCACGACGGGACTCGCACCGCCGATCGCAGGTAGCGCTGCGCTGTGGGTCGGAAGCGTGATGCCGAGCACGGAATCGAGCGAGGCCCCGCTGGCACCTTCGCCAACGAGTTTCTGATTATCGGCGAGGAGTATCCCGGTCGTGTAGTCCGTTCCGGTCTCGGCCAGGTAAACGTTGTCTCCGGCAGCGACATCTCCGGAGGCATTGAAGGCGCCGGTAGTCTGGAACGGATTGCTCAGGGTTCCGTCATCGGTACCCGCCGCTGAGTTGTCGATAAACCAGATCGTGTCCGCCACGGTGATGGTTACTGTCGCCGATGCCGAGACGGGCGTCCCGGGCCCATCGTCTTGCACGGTGTAGGTGAAGGTGTCGGCGCCGTTGTACCCCGCGGTCGGCGTGTAGGTGAAGGCGCCGGTTGCACTATTCACCGCGGTGACCGAACCGCCACCGGTTGTTGTCGCGTCGAACGAACTGACCGAGAGAATCTGTGGGGGCGTATCGGAATCAGCAGCACCGGTGAGGAGCCCGCTTCCGGCCGGGACCACAATCGAGACGTTGCCGACAGCGTCATATGCCTGGGCGGCTGCGGTCGGAGCGACGTTGATTTCGTTCACCGTCACATCAAACGTCTCCGAATCATCCAAACCCGGCAACCCATCATCAGCAACAGTCACCGTCACCGAAAACACCCCAGGACCCTGAACCTCAGACGGAGTCCACTCAAACACCCCAGACGACGAACCAATCGACATACCCGCCACAACCGACGCCGCATCCAAACTGAACGTCAAACCATTCGCAGGCACATCCACATCAGTAGCCGACGCCGTAAACCCAAGCGACACCAACTCATCAACCGACCGATCACCAATCACACCTAAAACCGGCGCATCATTGACGGCGGCAACAGTCAGATCGAAGGTTGCGGCACCCGAGGTGACATCACCGTCGTTCACAGTGAAGGTGAACGCATCAGTGCCAAAGAAATCAAGATTGGGTGTGTAGGTGAGATCCGGAGCGACACCGGACAATGAACCATCCGCAGGTCCGCTAACAACGTTGTACGTGAGCGTGTCACCATCGGTGTCGGTACCGCTGAGCACGACGGCGATCGGTGTGTCCTCGTCGGTGCTCGCAGCCCCAGGATTGGCAACGGGCGGCTCGTTAGTCGGCAACCGCAGCGCTCGCGCCATGAACGAAGCGAACTGGTCACGTAGCACCGGGTCGAATGGACAGTAATTTGCAGGGTCCACGCTGCAACCCTGGGTGACCCCGACTTCGGCGAGGGCGTTGATATCAGCTTCATGGATACTTGCGTCGTCATCTACGAAGTGATCGGTGGTCGAAGCTGCGAACCCAAAGGCCCGCACAAAAACGGAGGCTAACTCCGCCCGTGTCACTGGATCGTCCGGACAGTAGAGATCGGTTCCGCATCCGAACACGAACCCAGCATCAGCTATCGCGTTGATGTCACCCTCATGGATACTGGTGTCGTCGTCGCCGAAGTGATCAGTCGCAGAAGCGGGGAGTGCGAACGCACGAGCCATAAACGAGGCCAGCTCGGCACGGGTCACTGGCAACTGCGGACAGTACTGGTCATTCACCGGTGGGTTGCAGCCCTTGGTTATCCCAGCCTCCTTGATGAACTCGATGTTGAGCTCATGAATGTTGCCGTCGTCATCTACAAACCCCGAGCCCGGCTCTGTCTGTGCGGCAGCCGGGACGGCACCTACCGTCATCAATAGTCCAAGAATTCCGAACAGCACACCGCGGCGCGAATTGACAGACACCATGACCTCCCGCTCAGCTTCCGACCAGACATCACGACCCTAACGTTGCAAGGTCGCGAAAAGGCATCAATCCACGCACCCCTGGAAACCGTTGGCTGAACGTGTCACCACGGCCGGACGACCACACCTAGCCTCCGCTCTATGCCAAACCGTCTCGCCAACTCCACCAGCCCGTACCTGCTTCAGCATCAAGACAACCCGGTTGATTGGTATGAATGGGGCGAAGAAGCTTTCCAGCTCGCCCAATCTACAGACCGACCCATCTTGCTTTCAGTCGGATACTCGGCATGCCACTGGTGTCACGTCATGGCTCACGAGTCATTCGAAGATGACGAAACGGCATCGTTCATGAACACCGGATTTGTCAACGTGAAGGTGGACCGCGAGGAACGACCTGATGTCGATCGTATATATATGGACGCACTGCAAGCAATGAGCGGTCACGGCGGCTGGCCGATGACAGTTTTCCTCACCCCAACCGGGGAGCCGTTCTTTGCAGGTACCTACTTCCCAAAGCACCCGCACGGCCACATGCCGACGTTCCGTCAAGTCCTCGAAAGCGTCATCAAAGCGTGGACAACAGAACGTGATCAACTCACCGACCAGGCAGAGCGACTCGCGGAAGCAGTGAGAGCCGGGATACCGGCAACCGACCCCCCTATGGTCGTTGACGCGGCAGCCACTGCGATACAGACGCTCGCAGCCGCCCACGACTCCGAATGGGGCGGCTTTGGTGGAGCCCCCAAGTTCCCACAGGCACCTGTACTCGAGTTTTTGCTTCGCTCTATGGTTCTGGACCCCGTCACGCAAGCAACCATCGAACCGATGCTGCGGCGGACGTTGGATGCCATGAGGGCCGGCGGAATTTATGACCAGATCGGTGGTGGCTTTGCCCGCTATTCGGTCGATCACCAGTGGCTGATCCCCCACTTTGAAAAGATGCTCTATGACAACGCGCTTCTTGCCCGCATTTACTTGCGTGCAGGTCAGGTATTCGATGAGCCTCGCTACACCGCCACCGCAGTTCAGACCCTCGACTATCTGGCCTCGGCGATGCGTGATCAGGGAGGCGGCATCCATGCAGCGGAGGACGCCGACTCGGAAGGCGTGGAAGGCAAGTTCTACGTGTGGACCCACGAGGAGTTCCGCACCATCGTCGGTGACGACGCTGATGTAGTCGGGGCCCTTTACGGAGTCACCGTGGATGGCAACTTCGAAGGAGCCAACAATCTTCATCTGGCGGCCAGCATCGAAGAAGTGGCGCAACGCTACAACATCGCAGTTCCGACAGTGGAAGCGGCCAGGCAACGGGCTGACGAAGCCCTGCTCGCTGCACGATCCGCAAGGATTCCGCCAGGACGGGACGACAAAATCATTGCTGTCTGGAACGGACTGGCGTTAAGAGCGTTTGCAGAAGCTGCCGCGGTGCTGGGCTCGCACCACTACCGCAAAGTCGCCATCGGCATCGCGGAGTTCGTCACCACCAACATGGTCAGGGACGATGGCCGATTGCTGCGCTCGTGGCGCGACGGCAGAACGTCGGGCCCCGGCTTCTGCGACGACTACGCAGCCATGGCGGTCGGCATGTTCACGTTGTTCCAGGTGACCGCCGACGCCCGCTGGTATCGAGAAGCAGAACGGCTCACCGGTTCGATGATTGATCTATTTGGAGACAAGGACGGGTTCTACTCACCGGGCAGCGACACCACCGACCTGATCGCACGCCCAAAAGACTTCACCGACAATCCGCTCCCCTCCGCAAACTCACTTGCAGCAGAAGCGATGCTCATGCTTTCCGCGTATACCGGTGAGCTCACCCACCATGTCGACGGCATAGCTCGAGGCGCGGCACGGCTCCTGGAGCGGGCACCAAATGCTGTCGGACATCTCCTCGCAGTCCTCCTGACATCTGAGCACGGATTCAAAGAAGTCGCCATCGTCGGCGACCCATCACACCGCCTCTCGCTGGAGGAAGTGTTGTGGGAAACGTATCGCCCGGATTGTGTCGTGGCGTCCGGTGGCGACGAATCGGTCATCCCTCTGTTGCAGAACCGTGGCAGTGCGGGTGCCCCCGCGGCGGCTCATGTGTGCCGTGACTTTGTCTGCGATCTGCCGGTCACGACTCCGGCCGCACTCCGTGACCGCCTGAACCTCGGGCCGGACTCGGCGGGAAATTCACCCAGAACCCCCCACGGATCGTAAGCTACGGCATCGTGAGTGATCAATCCCCCAACAGAGAAGGCCTCTGCGTCTACTGCGGAACCTCGCGCCCGGTATCCAAACCGATATGTCCGCAATGCGGCCACACGTGGATCGACACGAAGTTCGGCGAGCAGCTTCCGCCGCTGACACCCGAGGTCGTCGCCGCGTCTGCACAGGAACGTGCTGCACTCGGGACAAGCACAGTTGCATCCGAACCAGAGACTCAAGGACGTCGCCCATGGGGGCTACTGGTCGGCGCCGGCATCGCCCTGATCCTCGTTGCGATTGCCTTCTCCGGAGTTATCGGCGGAAACGGAGACGACGTGGCGGTCGCTACCACGACCACCGATGGCGTCACCAACACCACAACACCCACCACAAATACCACAGCCGTCACAACGACATCTCCGACCACAACCGCAAGTACAACGACGACAACTACAACCACGACGACGACAACCGTGCCACCAATCGAAGCGGAGGGAACCGCAATAGATGTCCAAGACCTGACGCTTGGGGCATTTGCGCTCGGACCGCTTTCCTTCAACGTCGATGCGTCCTATCTAGGGCGTCTAGTGGCAAGCCTCGGACAGCCGGATAGCCGCAGCGAAGTCAGTACTGACCTCGGACTCTGCGACGGCGAAGCGGGAGTTGCTTATACGTGGGACGGGTTCACTGCGATCTTCCGCATCGAGGGCGACAACGAAGTCCTGGCTGGCTACCAACTAGTTTCCACGGGAAGCGACCATCCGAGTCAGTCAATTACCAGTCGTTCGGGGCTGGAACTTGGCCACACTATTGAGACGCTCGATGCCATCTACCTGCAGTCTGGATTGGCATTTGAGGAGGTCGACGGAATCATATACTTTCTCCTCCTGAGGTCCAGTGACAACGCCACTCTCTTGTGGGGACCAGTGACAAGCGCTGAGCCAAGCGGTGTGATTGAGGGGATTTACTCGCCACGAGCCTGTGACAGCGGGCCGCATGGGACGCCGTAAACCAATGCCGGGGGGCAACCGAATACCCTTGAGCCTGGATCGAGGCCCGACGATCCATCTAACATCACCGACTACCGGTCGGCATCAACCGACCATCGGTCGGCATCAACCGGCCATCGTCCGGCCGAGGTAGCCCGCAATGGTTAGCGACTCAAAAAACGACACAAAGAGCGTCATCCGTCGCATGGTGACCGTTCCCAATTTGGCTTCCGTCGGCGCTGGACTCATCGTGTTCTGGCTCATTGCCTCTGGCTGGCGCTCATCGGGCGGCACGGTTGGCGCTGCAATCATTGGCAGCATCGTCACCGGCATCATCTGGGTGTTCTGGATGCGATCTACACAAGGGCCTCAACTTGCCAAGGTGGCCAGGAAGCCGATTCTTGCATATGTGCCGAGCACCACAGGAGCCCCAACGCCAACTCTTGGTGAACCCGATTCGGACGCTGCCCAGACCTACATCGAAGCCGTTGCGGCACTCGAGCTAGCGACCAACGGCCAAGTCATCATGGTGACCAGCGCCACACCCGGTCTCGGAGCAACAACTGTTGCCATGAACCTCGCTACCGCGGCCACCCGCATGGGACGTCGCGTCGTTCTCATAGACGCAGACCCTGAAGGCGGCATGTCCGAGTTCGGTCGGACCGAGTCGATCCCAGGCTGGACCGATCTCGCTACCGGTTCGGCAACCCTTGAAGAAGCCTCGAGAGTCTGGAAGATCGACGACGCCAATGCGCTCCCATTCATCCCGGTGGGGTCGGACATCGACGACCGCGGCGAAGCCTTGGGAGGAATGGCGCTCGCCGCAAAGGTCGACGAACTCACCGAGCACTCCGACCTTCTCATAGTTAACACGGCACCGGTGGATTGGGACACCGGCCTGCAGCAAGTAGCCACCCACGCTGACGGCACCGTTCTGGTCGTCACCCCACAGGTAGACGGTCGCGATATCGGCAAGATCAGCGACCGTCTGGCCGAGATCGGAGCGCCGATCATCGGTTTCATCGTCAACAAGGCCGGCGGTGGGCTTGACAGAAGACCATTGTGGAGGCGATCACTGAAGAGAGTCTTGAGCACGTTCTTTGTTCTTCTAGCCGTCTACTCGCTTTGGAATTTCTACGCCGTGTGGGACTCCTGGCAAGACCTTGACAGGCATACGTTTGACGAAATCGCCCTCGACGAGCTTCCCGTAGTCCCCCCACCGGCCGATGCGGGAGAAACTCTGACACCGGAGGCAGCGACAGCAGTCACCGCAACCCCAAGCGAGCACGGCGTCTATGACACCTACATGGTGGTTGGCTCCGACATCGGGGACTATCGAGCCGACGTAATCATCTTGGTAATGCTCCCTACCGATGGTTCTGTCCCGATCATGGTGTCGCTTCCCCGAGATCTGTACCTCCCCAACCGGTGCGCGGAGTCCTACACCAGGCTCAATGCCAACTTCAACGGATGCGGAGACGACGTCAACGGCGCCACGCTCCTGTCGGGGGCAGTGGCCGACTTCACCGGTGTGGACGTCGACCACTTCGCTTTGTTTACGTTCGACGGATTCGAAGAGATCCTCGATGAAGTGGGCGGCGTCGAAATCTGCGTTGACTATGCAGTGCGGGACCGCAAGGCCTTCCTCAATCTGCCCGCCGGTTGCACCGATGCCACGGGTGCGGAAGTTCTTGCATGGGTCCGATCACGATCGACGCTCGAATACGTCGACGGAGTATGGCGGACAATGGAAGATGTCAGCGACATCACTCGCAACGAGCGTCAACAGGACGTCATCCTCTCCGTGCTCGAGAAGGCTTCTGAATTCGACTCCCCGCAGGAACTAGCCGGGGTCGTCAGATCAGTCGGCAACGCATTTACGCTGGACAACCAACTAAGTCTGAGCGATGCAGTCGGACTCGCATGGGATCTGCGTGGTCTCCAGGCGGACGACATCATCCGCCTGACCATCCCTGTCGAAAACTATGTGACCGCTGAGGGAGCTCAGGTGCTCGTCGCCACCACACCGTTCGACGATCTCCTCAACGAATACTTTGCAGCCGCAGGTCTCGAACTCCCTGAGTAACACCGCTTTACGCTTCCCCGGCAATATGATGGGCAACCCAAACTCTGAGATGACGTGAGCGACTTCACCGATCCCCCCCACCAACCCGAATACGACCCCTACGAGGGTTTGATGGATCTGACCGGCGACGAGCCGCTGCCACCGCTCGAGGATCCGACCATGCCGCCGGCCACCCCACCACGAAGCCCGCTACTGACCGGACTCATTCTTGGGCTGCTCCTCGTCGTCCTCAGCATTGCTGTGTTCAACCTGACGCGGGACGACGAAACCTCCGCCGCGACTGATCCAACCGACACCACCCAAGAGGCCTCTGGGACCACGGTCGATGTGGCAGCGACGGCGACCGCCGACGACGACTTGCCTGCCGAAAGCACGACAACGACGACCACCGCGGCGCCGATCGAGTTCGACCCATACATCGCGGTCGGCAATCCGATCCCCCTCAGCGACCTCGTACTGCAAACCACGGGCATTGGACCAATCAACCTTGGCGCTGACGCCGTCGATGCGGTCGGACAACTCGTCGCCACGTTTGGTGAGCCCTCGAGTGACACCGGCCCGATCACCTCTACCGGCGCCTTCGGGGCTTGCGAAGACCTACCGGTCCGCATCGTCAAGTTTGGAGCCTTGGCCGCCATCATCGTGATAGACGCTGACGGCGCGGGGTTCTTCGGCGGCTACCGGCTCGATCTCACCTACGACGGTGCCGCCAGCTCTGGAGCCGCCGAGCTCGAGACGCTGAGTGGTCTCAAGCTCGGATACTCCGTAACGCAGCTTCGAGATATCTACTCGGGTTTCGATATTGAGCTGGTAACCGATCCGGACTTGGGCCGCATCTTTGAACTTCGCGGCAGTAGCGGAAACCTCTTGTTGTGGGGCCCGGTGCTCGACAGTGGCAACGAAGGAACCGATCAGATCATGGGCATCTACTCGGTTGATGCATCTGTCGATTTCTGCTGACGTTGCAGTGCTTAAGGCTTCAGCACGCGCTGGGGCGTGGCGAACTACAATCCCGACCGTTGCCGAATCGGAGCGAGTCTTGAAACATCATTCGCCGGTCGTCCTAACTGGTGCTCTTGCGGGCGGGCTCATCGCTACCGCCCTGCTTGCCCTCTTTGTCGGGCGCTACGCGATGGATGCCGTTGGTCTGAATAGCAACGGCGACGCCGAGCTGATCGTGACTAGTGGGGCTCTCTACCTCGGCACCGTCGTCGCCGCGCTCATCGGCGGTGCGATCGTTTCTGC
>CAXMRC010000147.1:0-37469 GCA_964195945.1 uncultured Gemmatimonadales bacterium | reverse complement strand
GGTGAGCGAGTTCACCACCAACCACGGGTGTTGTGAGAACCGGGTCATCAACATTCATCAGATCGCCGACATCGTCAGCGGTGTCGTCCTGCAGCCGGGGGAGCGTTTCTCTGTCAACGACTACGTCGGAGAAAGAACTCGGGAGAAGGGTTTTGTGTCCGCCGGCACTATCCAGCAAGGCCACTACAAAGACGATGTGGGTGGTGGCATCTCTCAATTCGCGACAACGCTCTTCAACGCGGCATTCTTCGCTGGTCTCGAGTTCGATGATTACCAGTCGCACACGATCTACATCAGTCGCTACCCGTACGGCAGGGAAGCAACACTCAACTATCCCGATGTAGACCTGGCGTTCATCAACAACACTCCGTACGGAATCCTCATCTGGGCCGAGTACACCGAGACCTCAATCACTGTCCAGATGTACTCGACTCAGTATTGGGAAGTGGAGCAGACCGACCAGAGTCGATGGCGATCCGGTGCTTGTACGTCGGTTGAGACGTTCCGTTCCAGCACCAACCCCGACGGTGTGGTTGTCGAGGATTCAGTGACCGCTCGCTACCGCCCAGGCGAAGGTCTGGACTGTGCCGGCAACCCCACACCGCGACCGTAGCTTTGGACGTATCGATCCCCCCTTGACGGGGGGATCGACGGACGGAGGGGCTTTCTAGGCGCCTTCGAGGGCCGGGTCGAGTTGCGTCAGCGACGACACGGACTCCGCCTCGGGCAGATGCTGGGCAGGCATGAATCTGGCAACCAGAAACGCTCCCACCAGTGCGACGGCAACGGCGATGAACACGGCAACGGCCATGGCGTCGGTGAAGCCCTGGCCGGCCGCGGTCGCCAAAGCGGCACCCGCCTCCCCAGGGAGTTGGCTGGAGATCACCATCGCGGCGCCGATTGAGTCTCCGGCGAGCTCGGCGGTTTCTGGCGGCAGTTGTGAGACAGCACCTGCGACATTCGACGCGTACATTGAATTGAACACCGATCCGATGACGGCGACTCCGATCGCTCCTGATACCTGGCGGGCGACATCGTTCGTTGCGGAAGCTACGCCGGCCTTCGCCACGGGAACGGCCCCCATAACCGCATCGGTGGATGGAGCCATGATGGTCCCCATTGCGGTGGCAATCAGGACCAACCCTGGGCCTACCGCCCAGTACGACGTCGTCGGCGTGATAAAGGTGAAGCCGATTAGAACGCCGGCGAGTAACAACAGTCCACCGGACACGACCCGGGTCGTACCAACGCGTTCAACGATGCGGGGGGCGGTTGACGAACCGATAATCATCCCGATGGCGAGTGGGGCGGTCCGGAGCCCTGCCTCGAGCGCGGTGTAGCCCTGCACGAACTGCAGGTACTGGGTGAGCAAGAAGACCAATCCGAACAACGAGAAGAACGCGATACCGATTGCGGTCGCACCGCCTGAGAAGCGACGGTTGGCGAAGAAGGACAGGTTCAGCATTGGATGTTCGGTGCGCAATTCGATTAGCACGAACGCGGCGCCGAAAACGATCGCAGCTGCGAATCCGATGACGACCTGCGTCGAGGTCCAACCCATTGCAGGCCCCTCAATGATTGCGTAGACGAGGGCGGAGATCGAGGCCATCGAGAGGACGGCACCCTTGAGGTCGAGAGGGGTTGCTTCTGGGTCCCGGCTAGTGGGAACGAGGAAGTAGCCACCGACAAGAGCGATGAGGACGATCGGAACGTTTACGAGGAATACTGACCCCCAGGAGAAGTACTCGAGGAGGAAGCCGCCGACGATTGGTCCGAGGCCGATGCCAGCGCCAGCGACGCCGGCCCAGATTCCGATGGCCCGTCCTCGTTCCTCACGGGGGAACACGTCGGTGATGATTGAGAGCGTGGCGGGCATGATCAGCGCCCCGCCGATACCCATGACTGCCCTGGCGGAGATCAGTTGGGTCGCCGTTGTCGTTTGGGACGCTACGAGGCTGGCTGCTCCAAAGATGATGAGTCCGGTTACCAAGGCCCCACCCCTACCAAAGCGGTCACCGATGGCGCCCATCGTCAGCAGCATGCCGGCAAACACGAGCACATAGCTGTCCACCATCCACTGCAGTTCGGATGCCGTTGCCGACAGGTCGTTCTGGAGTGTCGGTATCGCAACGTTGAGGATTGTGTTGTCGAGTCCGATGATGACGAGACTCAGGGCGAGTACGCCAAGCGTCCACCACCGTCGCTGGTATTTCTGTTCTTGTGTGATCCGCATCTTGCTCGTCCTTCGGCATGTGTTATACAACACGTGTGTTGCACTATAGATCAGAAGTGTTGCATTATGCAACAGGAATGTTTTGCAGCGCTACGCGGGTGTCTGATATGGTGCGCTAGATGGCACCAAGATCCACCACCGATGTAGACCCCAGAATCGAACGCACCCGCAAGGTGGTGCTAGAGGCGGCCGTAGAGTTAATCACCGAGATCGGGTACGACAACACGACCATCGAGGGTGTGAGCGAACGTTGTGGCGTGGCCCGTTCCACCATCTACAGACATTGGGCTGGCAGAAACGACTTATTGGTTGATGCTGTCAAACATCGCTTGATTGGTCAGCCTGAAATCGATACCGGCTCGTTGCGCTCCGATGTGCTCGCTCTTCTACAAGATCTTGTCAGGTGGTTCGGCAGCACCGATGGCGTGATGATGGTGCTGCATCTCCTTACCGTTGCCCATCGCGATGAACAGGTGAAGAAGCTCCACCGTGAGGCAACCCGAGGCCGGCGCAACTATCTGGCTCACGTGATCCAACGCGCCATCGACCGTGGGGAGGTTCCGGCAGACCTCGATCCACAAGAAGCTGCCAACGATCTTGTCGGGGCTTTCTTCTACAAGAAGATCGTGGTGCATGAGGAAATCGATATTGAGTACGCCGAAGCCAGAGCAGATCGGTGGCTCACTCAGATCGGTTGGAACCCCGTCAACGTGGCAAACTGATATTTGATGGACTGGAACCAGGACAGCAACTTGATCTCAATGTTCTTCGTGCTGTTCCTCGTCGCCGTCGTCCTGGCTGCGGCGGAAACGGCATTGGTTCGCGTATCGAGAGTGCGGATAGCGGCCCTCGCCGAAGACGGCAGCCGGCGGGCAGCTCGAACGTTACGGTTGCTTGACGATCTTCCCACCGTGCTCAACACCACACTGCTGGTCGTCCTACTGGTCCAGATCGGTGCCGCGACAATTACCGGCCTTCTGGCGGAACGCTGGTTTGGCGGTCTCGGCATAACGATCGCGACATTCGTCCTGACGATCTTCCTTTTCGTCTACTCCGAGGCGATCCCCAAGACCTATGCCTATAGAAACGCGGCTCCGGTCGTGATGGCGTTGGCTTACCCGGTCGGCCTGCTCACGTCATTGTTGCGCCCTGGAGTTTCCCTTCTGGTGAAGTTCGCCGACCTGCATGCACCGGGGAAGGGGATAGCCACAACACCAACCGTGACCGAGCGCGAGTTGCGGAGCCTCGCCGCTGCCGCTGCGACCGAAGGCGAGATCACCAACGCAGATCTCAAACTCATCGAAGGGGCCTTCCGTCTCGGTGATCGCATCGCGGAGGAGGTGATGGTTCCCAGGGTCGATATGGTCGCGGTGTCTGCCTCCGCCACGACACAGGAGGCTCTGGACCTCGCAATCGCGTCGGGACATAGGCGTCTTCCTGTCCACGACGGGGGCATTGACAACATCATCGGTGTCGTCCGTCAGCGCGATCTTGTTACTGGCGCGGCCGGTGCTGTCGGCGACATTGCCTATCCACCGCTTCTTGTTGCTGAGTCCAAGAGGGTGCTCGAGCTCCTGCGCGAAATGCAGAAGGGCGCTATCCATGTCGCCATCGTCATTGACGAGCACGGTGGCACCTCGGGCATGGTCACGATCGAGGATATCGTCGAAGAACTGTTTGGTGTTGTAAGCGAGGAAGGTGTTGTGTCGGCGCCTTTGCTGAAGAGTGTCGGCGACGGGCGTTGGACGGTTGATGGCCGCATGCTCACTGCGGATCTAGAAGCCTCCATCGGATGCGAGTTACCCGACGGAGAATGGACAACGCTCGGCGGCATGGTGATGGGTCTCGCTGGGGAATTGCCCAGAGTTGGTAGCGAAATCTCTGCTGGAGATGCTGTGATCCGCGTCGCGGTAGTCACCGGTCGCCGTATCCGCCGTGTCGAGGTTATCTTGACCGATTCCAAATAGGCGTTGTTGGCAAGAACGACCAGAATGCCCATGTTGATTTCTAGAGGAGGTGGGCATTGGAAACGCTCGTAACCATTCATTCGTGGACACGCTGGCTTGTGTTGGCAGCCTTGATCGGCGGGATCGTGATTGGTTGGCTGCGTTATCGCAGCAAAGCGGATTGGAATCCGAGTTTCTTCCAACTTGCCGTGATGGTCGTAGACATCCAGGTCACGATTGGCATCGTCATTTGGATCTTTGACGAGGGCTGGAGCGAGACGGTCTTCTTCAAGGTCATCCACCCGATATTCATGCTTCTTGCCCTTGGCATCGCCCACATGGGATTGGCCGTAGCCAAGAAACGAAATGGAGTCCGCTCCTGGCTAGTAGCGTCCGGTTCCCTCGTCGTTGCGCTGGTGCTTATCGTCGTCGGCATCCCCTGGGATCGGCTCTAGAGATCCACGTTTCCTAGACACGAAATCGGCGGTCGGCGATTGTCTCGCCGTCGCGCCACGGTTGATCGCTGCGCGGTCGGGTGTCGCGGAACAGTTCGAAATAGCCAACCGTGTCGAAGCCGAGTTCGTGATAGAAGCGGATTGCCTCGACATTGCGTCCGACCACCCGAACGTTGAGATCACGTTCGCCCAGGTCGCTTGCGGCGCGGATCACGTGGTCGACGAGCAGACGTCCCACTCCCGTGCCCCGCGCCGCGGGTGTCACGATGAGCGGCTCCATTTCTATCGTGCCTCCATCCGGCTCGTGGATGAGTCCTGCCATGCCGACTGCTTCCCCGTTGCTTTCGGCCAGCCAGATGTGGTCGGGTCCGACCCGCTTAAGGTGGCTATCGAATTGTTTGCCGGGGTCGTCCCCTCCGATTTCTGGACTGTCGTAGATCGTTCGGTGCCACTCGGTCAACTGCACCCAGAGTGCCCGGCACGTTGCCAGGTCGGTGACTTCGTACGCTCGGATGGTGATACTCATGGCTCGACTTCGAATAGTGCATTTGCTGTGGTGACGTAGGTGGTCCCGGCGATCCGCCCCACGGCGCGCAGCTTCTCGTGGTTGATCCTGGTCCCATCGAGAATCTCATTCGCAACATGGAGTCGCACGATGTCACCGAACACGACGGATGCGGTTACGGGATCCCCCAGATCGACTATCTGGCTGACCCGGCACTCGAGCACGGCCCTGGCTTCGGCCACCATTGGTGCCATAACTACGTCGCCCGGGATGGCGGTGAGGCCCACCTCTGCAAACTCGTCCACCTGCGGCGGGAACTGCTCGGAACTGGCGTGCATCGCAGCGGTCAGGGATTCATCGACGATGTTCACTGTGAACTCGCCGGTGGCTATTACGTTGGCCAGTGAGTCCTTGATCCTCCCTTGCGGTCGACCGGTGGAGAAGATGACTGTGGGCGGCGTAGCGGCGACAACGTTGAAATACGAGTAGGGGGCAAGATTGCGATGGCCGTCGGCATCGACCGACCCCACCCACCCGATGGGGCGCGGAATAACTAGGCCGGTCAACAGCTTGTAGCGATCGATTCCGGCAAGTTGGGCCAAGTCAAAGATTGTTTTGTCCATCGCGTGACAATACGCCCCTGCGGAATCCACCGAAACAACCCCAAGCAGGTTCTCATGGCCATCAATATTCTCGGCATCTCCGGCAGTCTCCGCCGCGACAGTCTCAATCGGGCGCTGCTGCGGGCGGCCGGTGGTCTGCTGCCCGATGGTGTCAATCTCGAAGCCGCCGACATCTCGGATCTTCCCCTTTACAACTGGGATGTCGAACAGGAGTCGGGGTTTCCTGAGACTGTGGTTCGTTTCCGCAACCAGATCGCGACTGCCGATGGGTTGCTGATCGCCACACCTGAGTACAACTACTCGATGCCCGGTGCCTTGAAGAACGCCCTCGATTGGGCATCACGCGGTGGCCAAGATGCGCCACTGACCCGGAAGCCGGCAGCCATCATGGGAGCGGCCGGTCGTCTTGGCTCGGTCCGTGCCCAGATGCATCTGCGAACCGTGCTTCTGCACAACGATCTTCGGGTCGTGCAAAGACCCGAAGTCCTCGTCCCTGGTGGCGCCGCTTTCGCCGACGGTGAACTGGTCAACGAGCGCTACCTGGACCAGATCCGTCGACTCATCACCGGTCTACTCGAGTTGATCGATAACTAGAAAGATTCCACGTCAGGTGAGGGTTCCGTCGGTGACAAATAGGTTCCGCATCAGCGGATCGATGGTCTGCAGTTTGCCTGCGACGGTTACGTTCTGCCCCTCGCTAAGCACGGGTCCCGTGGCCTCCTCGACCACAACCGCGATATCGGTGTTGCCGTAAAGGTCATTGTGGACGGTGGCGACCGTGATGGTGGCCTTCATGGTGGCACCGGTTTGCCTTACCTGTTTGACCTTGCCCGGCCAACTGATCTGGGCACCTCTGTACTGGCTGTTGAACTTGGTCCGTGTCTCGAAGCTGAGATCTTCCCCACCAAAGAGGTTCTTCGCCATCTCATCGATATCGACGGTGGTCTTCACAGCTGGCTGTGCGGGTGTCCTGAGAGCCTGTTTCCATCCCACGACATCCGGGTCTGCGGGTGCCATTTGCTCCAGTTCACGGAGCCGGTCTGTGGCTTTGGTGTCTTCGCCGGCCGCAGCCAGAGTCTCAACCTCAAATATGCGTTGGTCGAAATCGTCGGGTTGGTTCTCCACGGCCTCCCGGATGCGTTCGGCAACCTCGCTGAGAAGACCTTGTCCCCGGTCTACGACCATCTCGTCGCTTACCCCCGCCGAAGGCGATGCCAGCAACTGTGCCATCGCCACCATGCGTTGTGTCGTCGATGCGAGGACATCTCCGTTGCCCTCAAACTTGGCCTTGGTGACCGTGATGTCACCGTCGGTGATGATCGCTCGCGGGTACGACGCCAGCAGCCGGAAAAGTCCGGAACGGACCGACGGCGTCAGCAACTCGAGGAGCCTTGCTCGGTTGGAGGTTTCTATCTTGACAGCACCATCAAAGACCGGATCTCCCACCTGAACATCTTCGATTCCGAGGAGCTTGCCGAAGAAGGAGAATCCGCTCTCGCGCTGCAGTTTCAGACCGACCCCAAGAGGCGGGAACCCGACCCGGTAGCGGGTGTATGTCGTGGAGCTGTTGCCAGAGCGTTGCGTGTAGGTGTCGATCGTGACAGGTAGACCATTGACGTTCCCGCTGATCACGGGGCGGGAGAGACCGCCCTTGATTGCGACACCAAGACCAAGCTCGGAACCCACCCGTCGCCAAGTCTCGACTGTGCGTTGATGCGACTTCCAAGCGAGATAACCGATAAGAACAATTGCCAAAAGGATGATCGGTATGAGTGCCATGACCTCAGTCTACGAGTAGAGGGCTAGTACGCCCCACCCAGCTTGGTGTGATCCCAGGTGACCATCTTGTCTGGTTCCACAACGACCGCAGTGTTCTTGGAAGCGAAGCGGCCAAAAGCGGCCTCGAGAGCATCGGCGGCGAGCTCGATCGGGGCATCATTGATCATCGGATATTTCGCCGCCAGACCCCCGTAGATCGACAGCACATAATTCGAGTCGGTTACCAGACGAGCCCTTCCTTTTATCATCACTCCTTGCAACTGCGAGTAGTTATCGCCTGTCTCCACAAGAACCGTGAACTTGGGGTTGCGCTCGAGGTTGACGATCTTCTGCGATTTCGTGAACGACCGAAAGACGATCTTGTCGCCATCTAAGACATACCACATTGGTGCGAGGTGCGGCCATCCGTCTCCTCCGACTGTCGAGACCTGAAGGATCTTGTTGGAGGCGAGAAACTCTTGAACCTCGTCGGGGGTCATAGTTATGTCTTTGCGTGCCATGGGACAAACATAGCCGGGCGACAGTGCGGAATGCCGCGGGTCCGGGTAACGTTCCACGGTACGGAGACCGAGCAAGCACGGGCGACCCCCGGGGCGGCCGATGCGTCTGCTCGGTTGGGACAATCAAGCAACTGACCATCCCCCAACCAGACCGGTGGGGAGAAGGGAAGAACAACATGGCAGGGAAACTCACCGCACCGGCTATCAAAGCCCGCAAGGGCGGCGCCAAGCTCACGATGATTACCGCGTACGACGAGCCGTCGGCCCGTATTGCGGATCGAGCCGGGGCCGACATCATCTTGGTCGGCGATTCAGTCGCCAACGCTGTTCTTGGCAGAGTCGACACTCTCGCCATGACCGTTGACGAAATGGTCTATCACACCGCGGCGGTTATGGCAGCAGCACCTAACGCGTTCGTCGTTGGTGACATGCCTTGGCTCAGCTATCACACGACACCTGAAGACGCGGTTCACAACGCGGGTCGGCTGATCCGTGATGGTGGCGCCGGTGCCGTCAAGCTCGAAGGCGGTCGCAAGCGACTAGATGCGGTGCGGGCAGTCCTCGACGCTGAGATCCCTGTAATGGGACATCTTGGACTTACCCCGCAATCGGTGCACGCCATGGGCGGATACCGGGTGCAGGGCAAGCAGGCCGCCGACGCATATGAGCTCATCACCGAAGCCAAATTGCTGGCGGACGCCGGTGTGTTCGCCATCGTTCTCGAGGGCGTGCCCGATGTGGTCGCCGGGATGGTCACCGAGGAGATCGGAGTTCCCACCATCGGGATCGGCGCAGGCGCTGACTGCGATGGGCAGGTGCTTGTCTTTCACGATGTGCTCGGTCTTCACGACAAGAAGACGGCCAAATTCGTCCGGCAGTACGCACAACTGGCTGATGCGGCTGTCACCGCTCTCGAGCAGTTTTTCGATGACGTGCGCAATGGTGAGTTTCCTGGTGAGGCAGAGACCTATCACATGCCACATGAGTCGGCTGAGATCCTTCGTGAGATCAGCGAGTCGGCCGGTGAGTTGTCCGGCTCGGGCATAGTCAGCGACAGCTTCCTTGCCGACGAGGCCATGGAGCATTAACTGCCAAGGAACTCACGAATTGCCCCAGGCAGAGATTGACTCAGTCAATCTCCAACCTGCCCGAAGGGCAGGCGGCGTCTCTAGTCTGCAAGATCCACTCTCATTTTGATCACGTGGGACCCCTACCTATGATCACTCCTTAGTGAAAGCGGTTTCATTACCGTTGTTGCTGGAGGAGGAGTCTGTGGAGGGTTCGACCGGGCGTCCTGTCACGATGGCACACGTCGCTCTGGATGCGGGTGTATCGATTCCAACTGTGTCGCGCGTCATCAACGGTTCCGCACCCGTGGCGCCCGATACCAGGCTGTCGGTGCTTCGGGCGATCGAGCATCTCGGCTATCACCCGAATCCCATGGCACGGGGCTTGTCGCGTGGCTATTCCGATACCGTCCTGGTCATCTTGCCTCACATCACCGAGCCATCGGCGACCTTACGTTTGGGCGGGCTCATTGGCGTGCTTCGCACCTCGCCCTATGAACTCCACCTCGTTGACCTCGAACGGCCGGTTACAGAACGTGTCCGCCAAGTCGGTGAGATCGTTCTGCGGAATCGACCCGCCGGTGTGGTCGTCATTTCAATGTCACTGGACGAGAGGGACCATCAGGCCTTCCATGATGCGGGTGTCCCGGTGGTGTTGGTGGACTCCCCGTCCGACGAGTTCCCTGCTGACACCGTTGACGATGTCGCAGGCGGAGAGATGGCAACCCGTCATCTCATCGCGCTCGGACACAGGCGGATAGGTTTCATCGGCGACCGAGAAGAAACCACCGTCGGAATCCCGGCGAGTGCTGATCGCCGGCGCGGCTACCAGCGTGCAATGGCCGCGGCTCGGCTCGAGGTCCGACCGGACTATGTCCGAACTGCGCCGCATGGAACCGAGACGGCAGCAGAGCTTGCCGAGCAGATGCTTGCGCTCACCGAACCACCCAGTGCCATCTTCGCGGCATCCGACATTCAGGCTTTCGGCGTGCTGACGGCCGCTCGCAGCGCCAGGGTGAGGGTTCCTGACCAGCTTTCGGTAATTGGTTTCGACGATATCTTCGCCGCGTCGCTGATGGGTCTAACCACGGTGCGGCAACCTCTTGAAGTGTCGGGACGCCGTGCCGGGCTCCGTTTGTTGCAGATGCTGAGACACACGATCGAGGAGCAAATGCCAGAGCTACCTCCTCTCGAGCTTGTCGTCCGGAACAGCACTGCCCCGGTACTCACCGCACAAGAACCCCTGTCAACTGTCTCGTTTGAGGCTTTGGACATGGCAACAAAGGTATCTAGTTCGCTGACTTCTGCAGTAAGGCAGGACCAGCTGGTACCAAGGAGGAAATAGGAAGTATGCGAAAGTTCAAGTGGCTTCTGCTGCTCGTTGCTTTTGCCATGATTGTTGCTGCGTGCGGCGACGATGGTGGCGATGAGACAACGACAACGGCGGACGCCGGAACAACAGAGACGACGGCGGGCGCAACAGCAACCACCGCGGGCGAAACAGCAACCACCGCAGGTGGAACCGAGGCTCTGGCGGCCGAGTTCACCCTGTTCGGCGCCCCAGGTGGCGACGAGGGCAAAGCAATTGAGGGTTTCCTCGATGCATATAACGCCGCAACCGGGTCCGACATCGTCTATACGGGTTCGGAAGACTTCGAGGCACAGCTTCGAATTCGAGTTGAGGGTGGAGATCCACCGGCCGTAGCGTTCACGCCGCAGCCTGCATCGATTTGCGCGTTTGCGGACGACGGAGTCCTGGTGTCGCTGGAGGACATGGGCTTTGACATCGCAGAGATGGAAGCGAATCACTCTAAGTTCTGGATGGACCTCGGTCTGTGTGCCGACGGATTGCACTATGGCATTCCGTGGTTCCCGAACTACAAGTCGATCATCTTCTATCACGAGCCGACCTTTGCGGCGAAGGGCTACGAGATCCCTGAAACATGGGATGACATGATCTCCCTGTCACAACAGATCGTCGACGACGGCGGAACACCGTGGTGCTTCGGCTTTGAGAGTGGTGGCGCCACCGGGTGGGCCGGCACCGACTGGCTGGAGGATATTCTGGTTCGTGAGGCTGGCGGCGACGTATACGCCGACTGGTTCAACCATGACATTCCGTTCAATGACCCGGCCGTTGTGTCGGCATTCGACACATTCGGTGAGTTGTTCTTCGCTGAAGGTTTCGTGCTCGGTGGTCCCGAGAATGTCGCCGGCGTGGCCTTTGGCGACGCACCAGGCCCGCTATTCAACGATCCCGAGCCGGGATGTCTGATGATGAAGCAGGGTTCGTTTATAACGAACTTCTTCGCCGACACGGCAAATTACGACGCTGGTGAAGAGTCCGAGATCTTGACGTTCCCGTTCCCGACCATCGATGGCAACACCGGTGCGATGGGCGGCGGCGACACGATCATCGTGTTCGACGGTGCACCTGCAAATGTCGAAGCGGTCAAGGCCTGGATCACCACGGACTGGCAATGCACGTTGGCGTCGGCCAGCGGTGGCGGAGTCGCCCCGTATGGCGGTCACGGTGTGGCGGGTATCGAGCGGCTTCCGGGCCACAAGGACGCGGACCTGGGCTGTTACGAGACTGATCAAGCGAAGTCGTTCGCCGGTGCGGTCACCGCAGCACTTGCGGCGAACTCCTTCGTGTTTGACGCATCTGACCTGATGCCGCCGGAAGTTGGACAAGGCAGCTTCTGGGAGGCGATGGTCAACTGGACCCGCGGCACCGCGGTCTCAGAGATCGTCGACACTGTCGAGGCAAGCTGGCCGTAAGCCGATCGTTTGTAAATAGTAAGACTGCGGTTGGGGGGCGACGATTCGTCGCCCCCCAACCAACACGATAAATTGGAAGCCATCTGATACGGGAGGGTTGATGAGTACGCCACCATTGATGGATCACGCAGAGCTTGACGGGGGACCTCCTCGACATCCAGATGGCGAGCACGTCCACACTTTCGGCTTGTGGCTATTGCGGATCGTTTCGGCTCTCGTTCTACCGGCAGTTGTCGTCGTGTTCTTCCTTACCTTTGGGTTCCTCAAAGACGAGGACGCAAATAAGGCGATTCAGGTGCTGGTTGCGGTAGTCGTTGGTATCGGCGGTGTGTGGGCCCTGTATTGGGGTATGGATCGAGCGATCAGCCAACTTCCCGACCGGTCGGCGAGGGCGGTGCGGCCTTTCGCTTTTGTCGGGCCGGCAATGGCGCTCCTGACTTTTTATCTGGTCTATCCGGCAGTCAACACGTTGGTCATCAGCTTCCAGGACAAAGACAGCGAAGCGTTTGTTGGTTTTGACAACTACATCAGGATCTTCAGCGAGAGCAAGTACCTGATCTCGATCCGGAACAGCCTTGTCTGGGTGATATTGGTTCCTCTGTTGGCGGTTGGCATCGGTCTGGCGTTTGCGACCATGGCAGACAAACTGTCCAGCCGTGTCGAGGCGTTCACCAAGTCCCTGATCTTCTTACCTATGGCCATTTCCTTCGTCGGAGCTGCGGTCGTATGGACCTTCGTGTACGGTTTCCGGCCCGAGGGCTTCGGGAACCAGATCGGAGTGCTCAACGGCATCTGGACGGGTTTGGGGGGAAATCCGGTCAACTGGTTGCAAACATCGCCATGGAACAATCTGTTCTTAATGATCATCCTGGTGTGGCTGCAAACCGGTTTCTCGATGGTCATCCTTTCTTCTGCCATCAAGGGAGTGCCCGAGGTTCTACTGGAGGCAGCTCGGATCGACGGTGCCAGCGAGTGGCAGGCGTTCTGGAAGGTAACATTTCCTTCGATTTCGTCGACCATAGTTGTGGTTTGGACGACCGTCCTCATCACTGTATGGAAGGTCTTTGACATAGTGTTTGTGATGACCGGTGGGCTCTTTGACACCCAGGTGATCGCTCAAACGATGGTTGAAGAGTTCTTCACCAACTTCAACTTTGGGATAGGTGCCGCCCTTGCGGTACTGCTGTTTATCGCAGTGATCCCGGTCCTGATCATCAATGTCAATCGGTTTAGGGCGCAGGAGGCAACGCGATGACAGCCACCACTGAAACGCGGACTGTTGTCCCGACAGAGATGAAGGAATCTCGGTTCCGGAAGGTCCCTATCTATCTGACGGTCGGCGTGGTCGCCCTGCTCTGGACGATCCCGTCTCTTGGGCTGTTGATCAACTCATTCAGGGAGCCGAGTTCGATCCGTACCAATGGCTGGTGGACCGTCCTCGGCGATATCTTCAACACGGCTACATGGAGCCTGGAGAATTACCGAGTGGTGCTCGATGAGGGCTTCAGCAATGCCTTTGCGAACACCGTGGCGATCAGCATTCCCTCGGTGGTGATTCCGATCACGATCGCGGCATTTGCCGCCTATGCATTTGCGTGGATGAAGTTCCCAGGCCGCAATGTGCTGTTTGTGACCGTGGTGGGACTGATGGTGGTTCCGCTCCAGATGGCGCTTATCCCGATCCTCCGCATATACACAGACTTCGACGTCACCGGAACCTTCCCGGCCGTATGGCTGGCACATGCTGGTTTCGGGTTGCCGTTAGCGGTATATCTGTTGCGGAACTACATGGGGTCGCTGCCGGCATCACTGATGGAGTCGGCGAACATCGATGGTGCAGACCACTTCACTATCTTCTACCGGCTCGTCATCCCGCTATCCGTACCGGTGTTGGCCTCGTTTGCCATCTTCCAGTTCCTCTGGGTGTGGAACGACTACCTGGTTGCGCTGGTGTTCCTTGGCATCGATCCCAACGTGAGAGTGCTCACTGTCGAACTGGCGGACCTCGCCGGGCGAGGAGAGGGAGCGCTGAGCTTGCTGCCAGCTGCCGCCTTCGTCACGATGATCCTCCCGCTCGTGGTGTTCTTCTCTCTGCAGCGGTTCTTCGTCCGTGGGCTTACTGCAGGGTCGGTAAAGGGATAAATGACCGCAGACGAGTACGGGCGGGCAGCAACTGACGAGCTGAAACGTCGCAACTGGCTGGCGATCGCGCTGGCGACGGTGGTGATGATGTTCAGCTACTTTCCCTATGCGTCTTCGTTCTCGACTCCGCCAGAGGGAGGAGTCGAGATCGACCCGGCGCTCGTTGGCATCGGTCTCGTATTGGCTCCGTTCGTCTTCATCGTTCTTGCCTTTGTTTCGCGCAACAAGCACGCGCCGCGGCGGGTGCTTCAGTCCATGGGTCTTCTGGTTGGGCTGGGGTTTTCGGTAGGGCTGCTGTCGCCGGTATTGGGAGCGACTGCCGCCTTTGGCGTCGGTGCCGCGTTGTGTCTCAATCCGCCATTGATCAACGATGTCTACAAGTGGCGGATTGCGGCGACCGTGTTGACGGTCGTCTACACGTTCCTTCTGCTGGTGGTCGCGACACCTGCCGGTGTGTTCTCTGGCGGTCTGTTGCCCCTGCTGATGGTTGGCTTTGCCGACGAATACAATATCTGGGGCCACCACCGATTAGCGGAGGAGATTGCGAGGCGCTGACTATGGCTTGGCGCGCCACGTCCGACACCGAGTGGCCCTCGAGAATTGGATGTGCCAGCCGATTGGTGGAGAATCCCCGGGATGAGCTACAGCAGTTAGGAGCACAACATGAGCAAGGTCAAGGTTGGTGTCGCTGGATACGGTGTCATAGGTAACCGACTCGCCGCGGGCATCGAGATGCAGGACGATATGGAGCTCGTTGGTGTTGCCGACGTTGCTCCTACTCTGCCGGTTCGTGCTTTGAAAGAGCGGGGCATGCCATTCCGGCTCTTCTCCGCCGTACCTGGTTCTGAGAAAGTTCTTGCGGAGGCAGGCATTCCGGTTTCAGGCAGTTTCGATGATCTGCTCGGCGAAGTCGACATCATGCTCGACGCGGCACCGGGTGGGATCGGGGCAAAGAACAAAGAGAAGTACGTGGCTTCCGGGACAAAGGCTGTATTCCAGGGTGGCGAATCCGCGGAGGTTGCCGATCTCTTTTTCCATGGCACAGTCAACTATGAAAAGGGCCTCGGCGTTGACTACATGAAGCTGACTTCGTGTAATACGACCGGGTTGATCCGTGCGGTCGATGCCGTGCACAAGGCAGTTGGGGTCAGCAAGACCTTTATCACCATCATCCGTCGTGTTGCTGATCCGGGTGACACCCATCGCGGACTCACCAATGTCCTGCAGATCGAGCCGATTCCGAACCATCAGGCAGTCGACCTCATGAACATCATGGATGGCATCGATGCGACGGGTCTGTTGGTACACACCCCGGTCACACACGGTCACATCATCACAATATCGACCTCACCGAAGGAGAAGATGTCGGTTACCGAGGCTATCGCAGCCTTCGAGGCATACCCGCGCATCAAGGTCGTACGAATCGCTGACGGGTTCGACTCGAACGCTGCGCTGTTCCAGTGGGCGCGCTATCTGGAGCACCCCCGTGCCGACATGTACGAGATCGGTTTGTTCGAGGAGACGGTGGGTCTTTCGGGCGATGACGTTGTTTTTGCGATCAACATCCCGCAGGAGTCGGTGACGATCCCGGAGACCATCGATGCGGTTCGTGCCTCCATGGAAATGCAGTCGACGGGCGCGGAGGCGGTCGCGCTGACGGATCGCTATCTGGGGATCTAAGGCTAGACGGGCGCACAGATGGCCCTATCTATCAACCCCAACATCAAGCGGCTGGTCTGTTCGCGCACCGGCGAAGAAGTCGACCACGATGGCTTCAGCCATCCGATAGGTCTGTCACCTGCGGGCTTCCCGGTCACGGTGGAGTACGACCTCGGGGCGATCGCCGAACGCGGCGATCTCTTCGAGGATCGCCCCGGGATGTGGCGTTATGCGAACCTGCTTCCGGTGTGGGGGGTACCACAGGCGTACGCAGCCGATGTCGGTCGGACGCCGACCGTGCCGTATCCGAATCTGAGCGAGCGGTACGGTGTCGATCTTTGGGTCAAGCACGAGGGCGGGAACCCGTCGGGAAGCTTCAAGGACAGGGGATTGGCCGTCGGTGTCGCTTTGGGAAGTGCCTTGGGCGCCGAGTCGTTCTTTCTGCCGACACAGGGCAATGCCGGTGTTGCCGCTTCGCTGTTCTCGACGCGGCTCGGCCTCCCGGCGTGCCGGGTCACGATGCCGGAGAGCTATGTCGGGGGTATGTACCACCATGCCTGCGAGCACTATGGCGGCAAGGTCAGCTTCTTTGGGCCCAACATTGCCGCCGCCGGCAAGTTCGCAAGGGAAGAGATGGCAGATGAGGTTGCGGCCGGTCGTAGCGTCGATCTGTCCACCTTCTTTGAACCGGGACGTCTCGAAGGCAAAAAGACGATGGGTCTCGAGATCTTTGAGCACTTTGGTGCCGATCTCCCGGACTGGGTTGTCTACCCGACGGGTGGAGGTACCGGGCTGGTCGGCATCTGGAAGGCTTTCGGGGAGTTGAAGGCACTTGGTCTCATTCCTGCCGACAAGGCGATGCCAAAGATGGTTGCTGTGCAATCGGAGAACTGTGCACCGGTGGTCGAATCGTTCCGCGCTGACGCTGATGTCGTCGCTCCGGTATCCAGTGAGGGCACGATCGCCGACGGTCTTGATGTACCGGGCGCGATCATGGGTCACGAGATCCTGCGGGTGCTGTATGGCAGCGGCGGCCAGGGTGTTGCGGTTACTGAGGACGACATAGCCGTCGCATACGATGAGTTCGCCGCGGAGGGCGTCGCGTCCGGGTATGAAGGCTCGGCGACGCTGGCAGCCATGAAGATCCTCCTGGCCACAGGAACCGTCGAGCCTGGGGAGAAGGTGCTCCTGCTCAACACGAACAGCCCATGGGTAGCCCTTTCAAAAACCCTTGGTTAGGTCCGCACCAGGAAGCAGGCCTTAAGTCACCAACAACACGATTGCTCCGGTGACGAGCAACGTCATGGAGATGCGATCGAACATGGCCCGATCGAGCCTGCCGACTAGAGCCCTCCCGGCCAGCACACCAAAGGGGATGGCCAGCCAGGCGAACCAGGTGGATGCGATCAGTTCGCCGTCCAACAGACCGGCCAGTAGGTAGGCAGGGACCTTCAGCATGTTGGTCGCGGCAAACAAGGCAGCCGACGTGGCGACGAACCTGCGCGGGGGTAGGTCCGTCGTCAGCAGGTAGGCGAGCACCGGTGGCCCGCCGAGATGGGCGAGGGTAGAGCTGACGCCCGCTATGAGCCCCGCAGGCCAAGCATGACTCATCGAAAGGTGGGCTGCCACCTTGGTCTTGGTGATCATGTAGTACACGGCAAAGATCAGCATCGCGATGGCGATCAGACTGCGCAGTGCGGGCTCGCTGATGTTGCCAACGATGGTGCTGCCGATGGCGATGCCGACCACGCTGGCTGCGAGTAATCGAAGGACGATTGGGGTGTCCCATTGACGCCAGTGTGCGGTGACGGTGAACCAGTCGGCGACGATCAACATCGGCAGCAACAAACCGATCGCATCATCGGCAGGCAGCGACAATGCAACCAACACCGTGACAAACGGTGACAGCGTCCCCCCAACCCCGGCCTTGCTAAAACCGATTAGGAACGCGGCGATTGCGGTGACGACGAGCATCGTGGCACGTTACACCCGTGCCTCTTGCGTAACTGGCTACGGGTATTTCGCGCAGATCTACGCAAGACCGGCTGGATCCTCCGTGGCGGTCACCAAGCGTCTGACGGCTAGCCCGGTTCGTTGCCCGGCTTCCATTTGATGCCGCAGCCCATCGAAGGGAACTGGTCTTCCGGCATGGCCGAGTCGGCGAGCACCGCATCGAGTGCGGCGCGTAGGTCGGCGCCGGTGACCGGCAATCCTGAGTTCGGTCGGGACTCGTCGAAACGGCCGCGGTATACGAGAGCGCGGTCCGACCCGAACAGGAAGAAGTCCGGGGTGCACGCCGCGGTGTATGCCTTGGCGACTTCCTGGGATTCATCGAACAACACCGGGAAGGTGTAGCCGACCTGCTTGGAGATCACGGCGAGTTGCTCGGGGCTGTCGTCAGGGTACTGCCCGACGTCGTTGGAGCTGATGGCGATGATGTCGACGTCGGCATTCGCATAGTCCTGGCCAAACTCGGCGAGGCCCGCCTGGACGTGCTTGACGTAGGGGCAGTGATTGCAGATAAACATGACCACCACGGCTTTGGCAGTCAGGTCGCCGAGCCTGACCCGGCCTCCGCCAACTGTGTCGAGCAGGTCAAAGTCGGGGGCTGGTGTGCCCAGAGAAAGCATCGTTGATTCCATTGCCATGTCGGCTCCTATTCAGCGCGGCTCGGTGCAGACTATCGCCTGGGCGTAGAACGAAAGACGGTTGCGGTGAATCTGGACATCTTCGCTGGGTCCTCGGATGCGAGGCCGGCCTTCTGCCGGGCAACCATCACCTGTCGGCTGGCCGTAGTTATTGCTGCAATCGCCGGAAGGAGGATCCCTCTACGCCCATTGTGTCCCTCGATGAGGACACCGTAACGAGCGGGGTCCAGATCTGAGAGACCCTCGATCTGCTCGGGCTCGCCCAAGACATACACGGTGACCTCCAACCTGTCGATCTCCCGTGGAGTTAGTGGTCGGAATCGGGGATCCGAAAAGGCAGCCGCAACCGCCGAGCGTGCGATCTCCCGGCGTAGGTTCTCCTCCCTGGGCTCTACCGAGCCGATGCAGCCACGCAGGGGGCCCTCGAGCTCTCCGGAACCAGGTGGTTCGTGCAGGGAGACAAACACGCATGCCGGGGGTGGGTCGCCCGGCTCCGCCCCCGGTTGCAGGGTTCGTTTCCTCGCCGAGTATTCATGGATAGCGGCGCGAGCCAGCGCCACATACGGGTGCTCTTCCGGGTTCATGTACACAACCTATTCGGTCCCGGCTCCAGTTTGAAGAGGAAGTGCTGGTATCGAACCCGGCCACGGCGTAGCTTGATAAGTGGAGGTAGCTATGTCGGTTCGCCCTCCTGCTGTGGCAGGTACTTTCTATCCACTCGACCTGGGTGCTCTCACCGCGGCGGTCCACGCTCATCTGCGTGCGGCGGAACCGGTCGAACTCGCGTTCCAGCTCCGAATCCTCATCGTTCCGCACGCCGGGTACGTTTACTCGGGGCCCACCGCGGGCCGTGGCTATCGGCTAGTTGCGCAGAGCAACTTCCGCCGCGTAGTCATGCTCGGGCCTGCCCACTACGTCCCGTTTGCCGGGCTGGCGCTCCCGGGGGCAGAAGCGCTCGACACGCCGCTTGGGACGGTAACCGTTGACCCGGGTGGAGTCGCCGCCTTGTTGGCCGACTCTCTGGTTGAGGAATCCGCAGCGGCACATGGTCGCGAGCACTCGCTCGAAGTCCAGTTGCCGTTCCTCCAGGTCGTGGCCCCCGGAACTCCCGTCGTGCCGCTACTGACCGGGGCCATCGCCCCCTGGCAAGGAGCCGACGTGATCAGCCCGCTTCTGGACGAGGAGAGTCTGCTGTTGGTCTCGTCGGACTTGTCACACTTCTACGACGCCGCAACGGCGCGGCGTCTCGACGCTGTCACTGCAGCCGCCATCGAGCGTCTAGATGGTGCCGCTCTCGATAGGGAGTCGGCATGTGGGCGAACCGCAATCCAGATTGCCCTCGAGGTGGCGCGCCGCAACGGCTTCCGGGCGAAGACGCTGGATCTGCGCAACTCGGCTGACACCGCGGGTTCTCCGGAGCGGGTAGTCGGCTACGGAGCATTTGCACTCGGCGGCTAGTCGTCTATTGAACAACGCCAGTTTCAGCTCGTCGTACCGCTGCGACCAGACGCTTTGCCGGGGGACGAGCCTGCACGTCATTTGTTCAACAGTCTCCTAGAAGTCGCTGATGCGGACCGAGCGCCGGCGTGGTCCCCAGTTCTCGGGTTGCGCTTCGAAGACTCCGGCGCAGGATGTTCCGCATTCTGCACAGCGTCCGTTGTCGTTCAATCCCCATCTGCCGAGCCGGTACCAGTCACGTTCGATCAGTACCGCTTGGCACGAACGGCAGTACGTCGTTTGCCCCGAGGAGTCGTGCACGTTGCCGGTGAAGACGTACCGCTCGCCGTTCTCGATGGCGATCTCGCGGGCCCGGGTCAGCGTTTCTGGCGGCGTCGCGGGAATGTCCCGCATTTTGAAGTCGGGATGGAATGCCGAGAAATGGTGGGGGACATCCGGGCCGAGGTTGGCGACCACCCACCGGGTCATCTTGCTGATCTCTTCTGCAGAATCATTCAGCCCCGGGATCAACAAAGTTGTGATTTCAACCCATACATCCGTTTCCTGGGCGACATATTCCAGAGTGTCGAGCACCGGGCGCAGAGCACCAGCGCAGACCCGGTGATAGAACTCTTCGGTGAAAGCCTTGAGATCGATATTGGCCGCGTCCATGTGCCGGTAGAACTCACGGCGCGGTTCTGGGTTCACGTAGCCGGCCGTCACAGCCACCGTCTTCAATCCTACGTCTCGTGCTGCGGCGGCTGCGTCGATGGCGTATTCGTGGAAGATCACGGGGTCGTTATAGGTGAAGGCGATGCTCCGGCAACCGAGAGTTGTGGCGGCCTCGGCAATCTTGGCGGGAGAGGCTTGGTCGGTGAGGACGTCGAACTCCTTCGCCTTCGAGATGTCCCAGTTCTGGCAGAACCGGCAGGCAAGGTTGCATCCCGCCGTCCCGAACGACAGGACCGCGCTCCCCGGATAGAAGTGATTCAGCGGCTTCTTCTCGATGGGGTCAACACAGAAGCCACTGGACCGGCCGTAAGTGGTGAGGACGATCTCGTCGTCGACTCTGGCCCGGGTGTAGCAGAGCCCGCGTTGTCCCTCGCGTAGTTTGCATTCGCGCGGACACAGGTCACATTGGATCCGCCCGTCGTCACATAAATGCCAGTAGGCGGTCGAAACGGTCGATTCCGCAGCGATCGGTCCGGAGTCCATTGCCTCCGAGCTTACGCCGCCGGTGTCGGGAAGGGGTCAGCCCGCGTCGATGCCGAGTGCGGCTGCGGCCTTGTCGAGATCGCTCGCTCCGATGACAATGCGGTTGTCGGAGGCCATATAGAGGATGTAGAGCTTGGCTCCGGCGTCGGCGATCTTGCGTGCGATGCGACCGAGCTCCCCGGCGCGGGGGACGATCTCGGTGAGTAGAACAGATCGCCTATCGAGGGGAATGAAGTTCAGGGTACGCAGGGTCTGGTATGCCAGATCGGCGTGCTCGTCCTTCACGACAACATGGACGATTCGCCCTTCCAGCCGGGGAAACGTGCACGACGCTTCCATCTGGATATCGGCGGTACCAAGGGCTTCCCACAACTCGGCGACAGCCCGGTCCTCTCCAATGACGAATGTGAGGTCTTGCATTGGTTTTCCTTTCTAGTCCTATTCGGCAGCTTTGGTGAGTGGCAATCGCGGGTCGGGTCCGAGCGCCTCGAGCGAAGCCATCGCCGGTTCCTGACGGTGGTCGTTGCAGATGCTCCATCGTCGTTCGGGCGATGGTCCTGCCATGACGTTCAGGTAGTACATATGGTGTCCGGGGAACGCTCCCGCAGGGCCGTGGAATCCCTTCGGCACGAGGAACGTGTCACCGTCGTGGACGGTGACCGTCTCGTTGATTTCACCACTCATCGTGTAGCAGGTGAAAAACCCCGCTCCGTGATCTCCGTGGATACGGAAGTAGTAGATCTCCTCCAGCTCGACCTCGTCTTCCGACATTCTGTCGTGGCGGTGTGCCGGGTATGACGACCATCCGCCCTCGGGGGTGATGACCTCGACGGCGATAAGCTTGTCCGCCTCCCAGTAGGCGGCGCTGAGGAAGTTGTTGATCTGGCGTGAAGCCGTGCCTGCCCCGCGGACCTCTACAGCTACGGCCCTGGCGGGGACAACGTATGGATCGATTCGTCTGGTCGCTACGGCTGAGCAGATGGCGATTTCGCCACCGGTTGAAGAGGTGACCTTTAGTTCCGAATCGATCGGCGCATACGCAAAGCCTGCGACCCCCGTGAAGACACTGTCTCTTCCGTCAACATCAAATCGCTTGCCCTCGATCTCGATGGTGCATGATCCGGCGAGGGGAAGGACGGCGACTTCTGCCGGTCCGGTATGCACAATCCTGCTGTCACCGGTGGCCATCGTCAGTACCTCAAGACCGCTGTAGGCCCAGCCGGCCGATCCCGGATCGACGGCGACCGACGATCCGTCACGCGCCGGCGAACCCGCCGGATAAAAGAGCTGTGTCATGACGCACTCCTTGGAACGTTCCAACAGGTGTGAACCTAATCGCCGGTGGAGGGTGATGTCAACGAGGCGATGCCGTTTGACATGTGCTCGCACGGATGTTTACCGTTGAGCATTGGAACGTTCCACATTCCGGGAGTCAGCGACGACCCTCGGGGAGAACTGGAGAAGTGACAGATGCGTGTCGGTCTCATCGGTGCGGGTCGTATCGGGGTATTTCACGGCCGAACCTTGGCTGATCATTCCGAGGTGAGCGAGGTCATCGTCACCGACCCCTTGTTGGAACGTGCTGAGGCCGTCGCTGCCGACATCGGAGGGAAGGTCGCTCCGGACGCCGCAGCGATGATCGGTGACATCGACGCGATGGTTGTCGCCGCGGCGACGGATGTGCATGCCCCGATGATGCACCTGGCTGCCGATGCCGGCATTCCCGTGTTTTGTGAGAAGCCGATCGCCGTTGATCTGTCTGCCACGGATGAGGTCGTCGAGCACATCCGCAGCGCCGGCATCGCGGCGCAAATCGGTTTCCAACGACGGTTCGATGCGGGCTACCGCAACGCCAAGGCGCTTGTCGACAACGGCACTCTGGGACACCTCTACTCGGTGCGCACCACCACTCACGACTTCGAACCCCCGCCCCCCGGGTACGTCGACATGGGGATATTCGTCGATACCCAAATCCACGACTTCGACATCGTCAGATTTGTTACCGGTCAGGAAGCCGTTGAGGTTTACGCGACCGGGTTCACTACGACCGCGGAGAGCTTCGGAGACGATCGTCCAATCGATACGGGCGTCGTGATCATGTCGATGAGCGACGGTACCCAGGCGCTCATGTCAGGCATCCGTCACGACCCGGTCGGCCACGACGTTCGCATGGAGTTGTTCGGAGTTGGTAACAGCGTCAGCGTCGGACTCCATCCGACCCTCCCCCTCCATTCGGTGGAGCCCGGCGGTGTCGCCACAGCCGATCCGATGCCAAAGACGTTCTTGGACAGATTTGCGCCGGCGTATCAAGCAGAGATTGAGCGTTTCGTCGATGTTGCGCTGGGTCGGGCCGAGAGTCCGTGCACCCCCGAAGATGCCCGCGAGGCGCTGCGGATTGCAATCGCCTGCAACATCTCACGCGCAGAGCACCGACCCGTTCGATTGGAGGAAGTGACATGACAGACATGATGTCGCGTATCGCCGGAGCGCCGATCACCTGGGGGGTCGACGGTTCCCCGGGTTGGGGTCATCTCATGGACGCCGACCGTGTCCTCGGCGAGATGGCCGAACTCGGTTTGCGGGCCACTGAGCTTGGCCCTGATGGTTACCTGCCGGTCGATCCCGGCGAGCTCAAAGAGAAGCTCGATCGATATGGGCTCGAGCTGGTCGGAGGTTTTGTCCCTGCGGTGCTGCAGATCCCGGAGCGGGCGGAAGTGGAGCTCGCCTATGCGTCGCGGGCGTCGAAGACGCTGGCAGGGTGTGGAGCGAGCGTTCTCGTTCTGGGTCCGAGCTCTGGACTTGACGGCTACGACACGTCAATTGAAATGTCGGACGACAACTGGGCGATCTTCTTGAGTAACCTGAAACATGTGATTGCATCCGCGGCCGATGAAGGACTGACCGTTGCTCTACACCAGCACTGGGGCATGGCAATCGAAACTCAGGCTCATGTTGAACGGCTGATCGCCGAAAGCTCGGTCGAGTTCTGTCTTGATACCGGCCACCTCTATCTCGGAGGAGCCGACCCGGTTGCGGTTGCCAGGGCGGCCGCCGGACGGGTTGCCCACGTACATCTAAAGGACGTCGATGAGTCGATGGCCAAGCAGGTGCGAAGTGGCGACCTGCCTTTCCGGCAGTCCGTTATCGACGGCATTTTCAAGCCGCTCGGTGATGGTGCGATCGATATCGCCAGCTTCGTCGCAGCTTTGGAGGAAGAGGGATTTGAGGGTTGGTACGTACTCGAGCAAGACACGGTTCTCGATGCCGATCCTCTCCTGGGAGAAGGGCCAATTGGGGACGCCAAGAAGAGCTTCGAGTACTTGGCAGGATTGAACTAGTAGCGATTTCCCTCGCGTCGCGAGGGCGGAAGGCCCACATCTTGTGGGTAGGAAATACAGAGGAGGAACAACGGATGAAAAGAAGTGTATGGCTGGTGCTATTGCTGGCCTTCGCCTTGATCGTCGCTGCCTGTGGTGGCGATGACGATGCAACGACCACCGCTGCTGGCACGGATGACGCGACGGCGACGACGGCGGAGGCAGGCGGCGACGACGCCGTCTCCCAGCGCAGCCTGCGCATCGTCGTGGTTTCCCACGGTCAGGCATCTGACCCGTTCTGGTCGGTTGCGGCCAACGGTGTCAGTGACGCCGCTGATGACATGGGTATCACGGTTGAGTATCAATCGCCCGGCACGTTCGACATGGTCGAGATGAGCCAGATCATCGATGCGGCCGTTGCTTCGCAGCCCGACGGGCTGGTTGTGACGATCCCCGATGCTGGCGCTCTTGGTGACTCGATTCGGGCCGCGGTTGCTGCCGGAATCCCGGTCATCTCGATGAACTCGGGTAGCGACGCGTTTGCCGAGCTTGGCGTTCTGGTCCACGTTGGCCAGACAGAGTACGCGGCCGGCCTCATCGCTGGTCAGCGTTTCGCCGCCGAGGGTGTCACCAGCGCGATCTGCATCAACCAGGAAGTCGGCAACACGGCGCTCGACGACCGCTGCCAGGGCTTCGAGGATGGTCTTGGTGTCGATGTCAACGTCGTTCCGGTGGATCTTGCCGATCCGACCGGAACTCAGGAAACTGTTGGTGGTGCTCTCCAGGCCAACCCTGTTGAAGGAATCCTGACATTGGGCCCCACCGGTGCCGCGCCAACCCTGGCCGCACTGACCGAGAACGGCATGTTGGGAACCATCAAGTTCGCCACGTTTGACATGTCTCCTGACGTTCTGCAGTCGATTCTTGACGGTGACATGCTGTTCGCCATCGATCAGGCGCAGTACCTGCAGGGCTACCTGCCGATCGTACTGCTGACCAAGTTCCTGGAGACCGGAGCGCTGCCGCTAGGTAGCGTCGATCGTGTCATTCTGACTGGTCCGCAGATCGTGACAGCGGACGTCGCAGCCGACGTGATCAGCTACTCGGAGCAAGGCCTCCGCTAACTAGATGAACTGGCTGGGACCCGCTACGGCGGGTCCCAGCTGCATTTTCGACGATGGAGGGAGGATTGCGTGACCACTGATACGGCGCCGGCAACAGCGCCGGCACCACCAAGCGACGAAAGAGTCAGGAAGGTCGGAGCTATTAGCCGACTGCTGTCTCGTCCTGAGGTCGGGGCGATCGCCGGAACGGCCCTGATCTGGGTGTTCTTTGCGATTGTCGCCTGGGACAACAACTTTGCGAGCTGGGTGACGACGGCTGCGATTTTCAACAGGGCGGCGCCTCTCGGCATTCTCGCCATTGCAGTCTCTCTGCTCATGATCGGCGGCGAATTCGACCTGTCGATAGGGTCGATAGTCGGCTTTGCCGGCATGACCATCATGGTTCTGGTCTTTCCGACCGAGGGCGGCGGGTTTGGCTGGGCGCTGTGGCCGGCGATCCTCGTTGCACTGATCTTCGCTTTGGCGATTGGGTTGTTCAACGGCTGGTTGGTGAAGGTAACCAAGTTGCCATCATTCATCATCACTCTCGGTACGCTCTTTGTGTTCCGCGGCTTGACCATCGCCTTGACCCGATTGATTACCAATCGCACCCAGCTGGGTGGCGCCGACGAGGTTTCTGGCTTCGCGCTGGCCGACAGGCTGTTTGCAGCTCAAATCAAAGTGTTTGGAGCTTCGTTCAGAATCTCCATCCTTTGGTGGATTGCGTTGACCGCTCTGGCGACCTGGATTCTGCTGCGGACCAAGCAAGGAAGCTGGATCTTTGGCTCCGGTGGCGATGCGAACTCAGCCCGCAACCAGGGCGTGCCCGTGGACCGAACCAAGATCGCGCTATTCATGACGACGGCGTTTGCCGGCTTCTTGGTGGCGATGATTCAGGTTGTGCAGTTCACCGGCGCCGACACTCTGCGCGGCAGGCAACAGGAATTCTTTGCGATCATTGCGGTGGTCATCGGCGGCACCCTGCTCACCGGTGGCTACGGATCGGCAATCGGTGCATTCTTCGGTGCATTGATCTTTGCGATGGTGCAGCAGGGGATCATCATCACCGGTGTTGACGGTGACTGGTTCCAGGTGTTTGTTGGTGGAATCCTCATCGTCGCCGTGATCTTCAACAATTTCGTCCGAGCGAAGGCGGCACAACGATGAGTGGCAACGGCACCCCCCTTCTGGAAATCAAGAACGTCTCCAAGTTCTTTGGAAGCGTCATCGCTATCCAAGACGTTTCGGCATTTGTTCGTGCCGGCGAGGTGACTTGCCTGCTCGGCGACAACGGCGCCGGCAAGTCGACACTGATCAAGGTGTTAGCTGGCGTGCACAAGCCGACAGAAGGTGAGTACTTCTTCGACGGAGAGAAGAGGGAATTCAGCTCACCGCGCGAGGCGTTGGACCACGGAATCGCAACCGTGTATCAGGACCTCGCCATGATTCCGCTGATGGCGGTGTGGCGGAACTTCTTCCTGGGTGCGGAACCTACCAAGGGTTGGGGTCCGTTCCAGCGCTACGACGTTGACTTCGCCAAGGAGACCGCGATCAGCGAGCTCGGCAAGATGGGGATCGAACTCCGCGATCCCGATCAGACCGTCGGTACTCTGTCCGGTGGTGAGCGCCAGTCCGTGGCAATCGCCCGAGCGGTCTACTTCGGTGCCAAGGTGCTGATCCTCGATGAGCCCACCGCGGCTCTCGGCGTGAAGCAGGCCGGTGTTGTCCTCAAGTACATCTTGCAGGCACGCAACCGCGGCATCGGCGTGATCTTCATCACGCATAATCCGCACCATGCCTATCCGGTCGCAGATCACTTTGTGATTCTGCGCCGCGGTACGGTGTACGGCGACTTCACGAAGGAAGAGCTACCGCTCGAGCAGCTGGTCCAGATGATGGCCGGCGGTGCCGACCTCGAAGTGCTTCAGCACGAGCTCGAGATGGCATCGCGTGAAGGCGAAGAAGGAGCCGAGGCTTTGGCCGAGACGGCCGAGGCGATCAGTTCCGAGCTCGAGGAGCTGGGAGAAGGCTAAGGGTGTTCGGGTCGTGGCCGAGGATTACTCACGGTCACGACCCCAGTCCCCAGGCGCGGACAACGGCGACCGCATCGTTGGTCAGATGGACGCCGCCTTGATGCGTTCGCCTTCCCTCGATCAGTTCGACGACCGCCTCGGCGTACTGCTCCGACGGAGTGGTTTCCCAGGTGTCTCCGTCGAACCAGGCGAGGTCCTTTGGAAAGCCTTGTGCTTGGCGAAACGGAGTGCGGAGGCTCTCATGATCCGGACAGGTGAACTCAACGTGATGGGCAAACTCGTGGAGCAATTCGCTGCGAAGTGTCGCCGGGGTACCCGGCACCCGTACCAGGATGGTCATCGATTCCGGTTGGTATTCACCGCGGCTATCGAGTTCCCACGCCGCCACAAGAGTTGGGGAGGGGATGCAGTCGTTTCGGGCCGGGAAGACGGCGAGGAAGTCATCCCAGGTCTGGTCTGCCAGCGCACGCAGATCATCCGGCATCGCTTCGCCGTAACGCAACTCTGGAGCTCCACCGCCGCATGCGGTCATGCCAAAGAAGGTGAACGCAATGAATGCTGTCAGGAGGAGGCTTCGGTGCACATAATGACAATAATCCGATGCCCGGTCCGCATGACCCGGGCGACCAAGTGAGGTATGCGATGAAAGACATCACAATCATCATCCCAGATCGAGGCGGTGCCGTCCCCGAGGTATGGGAGGCGTTGCAGGGTGCCGACATTGCCATTGCGGCGGCGGTGTCGTTCTCTAGGGAGCGTCACCGGGTAGTCCACATCGTTGTCGATGATGACGCCGTGGAGGTGGCCGGCGGCGTACTAGCCGCAACCGGTTGCCTGATGGTGGACACGCGTGACGTGCTTCTCGTGGATCTCGGCGATTATCCCGGGGGCTTGGCGGAAGTCACTCGCATCGCGTATGACGGGGGTGCAGGGGTGTATCTGCTATCGCTGGCAACGAACAATCGGGTGATGCTCGGGGCTGCCAATCTCGATGCTGCGCAGAGGGCGTTTGGGCGGACTGGGTGACGGTTGAGTGCGTTCTCCCCGCGGCTGCCAAGCTGGGGGAGTGCCCGGTGTGGAGTGCCAAGGACGGACTCCTCTACTGGGTGGATATCGACGGATGTGCGGTCCATGCCTTCGATCCTGCAAATGGGTCCGATCGGGCTTGGCCGATCGAAGGGCGGCCTTCGGCCATCGCCAGGACCAGTGATCCGCGGCGACTGCTCGTCGCGGCCGAAAACGAACTGGCCTGGCTGAACCTCGAAACCGGCACGGTGACTACCTGGGTGACGCTAGAGGAATCGCAGGATGGCGTTCGCCTCAACGACGGCCGCTGCGACCCAGCAGGTCGACTCTGGATCGGCGGCATGTATGTGCCGACCTCGGCGATGCGCTTCGAAGCATTCCTGCACCGGGTTGAGCCCGACGGCACCTTCACCACCGTCCGTGACCAGGTCGGCTGTGCCAACGGTTCGGCGTTTTCCCCAGACGGAAAGGTCATGTACTGGGCTGACACTCTTCACGAGACCATCTGGGCGTACGACTATGACGTTTCCACCGGTGAGCAGCACAACGAGAGGGTCTTCCTTGATTTCGGCCCACTGCCGGGTCGGCCCGATGGAGCCTGTGTCGACGAGACGGGTTGTTATTGGATCGCTTGCGTTGGCGGTGCGGCGGTGGCCCGGATCACTCCGCACGGCGACGTGGACCGAGTAGTCGATGTCCCCGTGATCCGTCCGACTATGCCCGCTTTCGGCGGTCCCGACCTCGACACGCTGTTCATTACGACGATCGGTGTTCGCGACCCGCTATCCGACGGCCCCGGCGCACACGGCGGCATCTTCGCCTTCACGCCCGGCGTGCGTGGATTGCCCGAACCGGTATTCGGTCCTGTCAGTCCCCCCGCTGGCGGCGGGAAGGTGCCGCCGGGTGACTAGCACCCGATCACAAGTGTCCTGGTGCGCTGATGTGCCACCATTGAACCCATGAGCCCCACTACCTCACCTCTCTACCTTGGTGTCGATATTGGATCATCGAGTTCCAAGGCGGCGCTTGTCGATGCCGACGGCACCACGGTTGCGACCGCGTCGATCCGGCACGAGATGTCGATCCCCCATCCCGGCTGGGCCGAGCAGGACGCCGACGGTGTCTGGTGGCACGACTTCGTCCACCTTTGCCAGACCCTGTTCAACGAGACCGAGTATTCAGGGAAGAACGTCTCGGGTATCGGGGTGAGCGCCATCGGCCCGTGCCTGCTGCCGCTCGATGCCAAGGGCAGGCCGCTGCGCCCCGCGGTCCTCTACGGAGTAGACGCCCGGGCCAGCGACCAGATAGCTGAGTTGGAGCGGATTGTCGGCGGGGAAGAGATCCATGCTCGGGCGGGCATGGATCTGTCGAGTCAGGCCGTGACCCCGAAGATGATGTGGCTCCAGCAGAATGAGCCGGAAATTTGGGCGCGGACAGCGATGCTTACGACCGCCAGCAGCTACGTGGTCTTCCGGCTCACCGGGGAGCACGTCATCGACCACCACACGGCGGCGCACAGCATGCTGCTGTATGACGCCGACCGGCATGCTTGGTCGGACGAGTTCAGCGATCTCCTCGTCGCCATCGATCGTCTGCCTCGGCTGGGATGGAGCCAGGAGCTTGCCGGCACAGTCACCGAGGCCACCGCTGAAGCCACCGGTCTCAGCGCCGGAACGCCGGTCGCCGTGGGTGCCGTGGATGCGCTTAGCGAAGCGGTCGGTGTCGGTGCGGTACATTCGGGCGATCTGATGTTGATGTACGGAAGCACGGCATTCTTCGTCCTGGTCGCTGAGAACCCCACCCCGGCTCCCGGCATGTGGCTATTGCCGGGTGCGTTCCCGGGGAGCCGCACCGTGGCGGCGGGTATGGCAACGACGGGATCGCTCACGGATTGGTTCCGCCGCAACCTTGCGGAGAACATCGGCTTCAAGCAGTTGTTCGCCGAGGCGGCGACGGTGTCGCCGGGAAGCGATGGGCTGATCGTGTTGCCCTACTTCTCGGGTGAGCGGACGCCGATCAACGATCCTGATGCGCGTGGGGTCTTCGCCGGGTTGTCGCTGGCGCACGGCCGGCCGGAGATGTTCAGGGCGATCCTCGAGGGTGTCGCCTACGGGATCCGCCACAACCTCGACGCATTGCGAGGCGCCAACGCACCGATCGGTCGAGTCGTCGCGGTCGGAGGTGGAACGACGGGAGATATCTGGCCGCAGATTGTGTCCGATGTAGCAAGGATCGAGCAAGAGATGTCCTCCGCCGGCGGTGGAGCAGTGCTCGGAGATGCCTTTCTCGGTGCCGTCGCCGCCGGTGACAAAGCGATCGACGACCTCAGCGATTGGACGGGTGTTGCCCACACTCTGACTCCAACCGAGACGCCGCAGTACGACAGGAGCTACCGGCAGTACCTAGCGCTGTACCCGGCGATCCGTGCGGCGACGTGGGCGGTCGATTCGACAACCTCCGGGGGGGTCAGCAAGCCCTCCACGCACTCGCCCGGGAACCCAGATCCCTCGCCGTAAAATAATTGGAACGTTCCAACGATCGGGGGTAGTATCGGCTGAGGACAGCTGGAGGGTTCCTTGGTCGCATCGAGGCCGTCGGTTTGGTTTGAACGAGAGATCCTGCCGAACCTGCGTGCCGGTGTAGCGGCTCGCACCGTCATCCTCGGTCCGGATAGCGTTACTCCGGGCGATCCATACCAGACGCTAGGGGCCCCAACGCAGGTATTGAGGCGATGGAAACAGATTGTTTATCGAGGGTACTTATGAGCCAGAGCGATTTGGATATCACGGCCTACATTTCCGAACTGATAGGTCGAGCACGGAATGCACAGAAAATAGCGGAAGGATTCTCACAGGAGAAGGTGGATGAACTCGCCGCTGCTATCACCTGGGAGATCGCCGCAAATGATGAGCTTCTGCAGGAGATAGCCGAGTTCTCATTCCAGGAATGCCAGTTGGGTGATGTCCCTTCGAAGGTTGCCAAAGTCGCCGGCAAATGCCGGGGAATCCTCTATGACGTCAAGGATGCCAGGAGCGTTGGTGTAGTCGAGGAGATCCCCGAGAAGGGGCTTGTCCGTATCGCGAAGCCGGTTGGTGTCATCGGTTCGCTGGTACCCAGTACCCAGGGAGAGTTTCATCCGCTGACTCAGGCCATCTTTGTGGTCAAGGCCCGGGACGCAGTCATCTTCTCCCCCCATCCCAGGAGCAAGCTGACCACCCGCAAAGTCACGAACCTGCTTCGGGCCGTCATGAAGAAGTATGGCGCGCCAGAGGATCTGTTCATCACCATCGAGGATCCTTCGATTCCGAAGACGAATGAGCTGATGAAGCAATGCGATCTGGTGATCGCCACGGGTGGCCAACCCATGGTTCGCGCCGCCCACAGCTCAGGAACGCCGGCCTTCGGTGTCGGCGCAGGCAACGCCATCATCATCATCGATAAGACCGCCGATCTTGCTGATGCAGCAACCAAGATCAAAGCCAGCAAGACATTCGACCTTGCCGCCGGATGTTCCTGTGACAACGCGGTTGTGATCGACGAGTCGGTATATGCCGACATGCTGGCCGAGTTCCGCAAAGTCGGTGCCCACCTGCTCAATGCGGATGAGAAGGAGAAGCTGAAGAAGGCCATCTGGCCTGAATGGCCTGCCAACCACATGATCAATAGGCACATCGTGGCGTCGCCGGTGAGCAATATTGCCGAACTGGCCGGCCTCGATGTTCCCGAGGGAACCAGCTTTCTGCTGGTTGAAGAGGACAAGACCGGCGAAACGTCGCCCTTCAGCGGCGAGAAGATGAGCCTTATAACAACTGTGTACAAGAGCAGCAGCATTGACGAGGCCATCCGCATCACCAATGAGAACCACGCATATTCGGGACACGGACATTCATGCGGGATCTTCTCTGCAACACCTGAGAACGTAGAGAAGCTGGCATTGGGAACCTATACGACTCGTGTGGTCGTCAACCAGCCTCAGGCTGCAACCAACGGCGGCAGCTGGGTAAGCGGAATGCCGTTCACCCACTCGCTGGGCTGCGGAACGTGGGGCGGCAATGGCATATCGGAGAACATTGCCCTCAAGCACTACATGAATAACACCTGGGTCATCCGCGAGATCCCCAGCTTCCAACCCACCGACGAGGAACTGTTCTCCGGCTTCACGGCTCGCGGGTGAAGCAGCCGGGGATCTGGAGAAGACCTTGAACGACAACCGCGTTACAACAGCCGAGGAGGCGGCCGCCTCAATCGGCAATGGCGTGACCGTCGCCATGAGCGGATACGCCATGGCGGGCTATCCCAAAGCTGTTGTCGAGGCTCTTGTGCAACGCAAGCAGAACGGTGAAGACCTGTCGTTCGAGCTGATCACCGGCGCCAATGTGCCATGGCTGGACGAGAAACTCGGTGCGGCCGAACTCGTATCCCGGCGGGCTCCGATGGTGGCCAGTCGCACCCTCGCTGCTCAAGCCAACAACGGTTCTCTCCGCTACGTCGAGCAACAGATGAGCAAGATGCCCCGGCTGCTCAGAAACCGCAGCTTCGGACGGATCGATGTCGCGGTGGTCGAAGCGCTGGGATTCGACGAAGACGGGAACCTCATCCCCACCAGTTCCATCGGTATGACTCACTACCTGATGGATGCAGCCACCGAAATCATCGTCGAGGTCAACACCGCCCAGCCAGAGGTCCTGCGAGAGCTACACGACGTATACATCCCGGCAGCAGCGCCCGATACGCAGCCGATCCCGCTGGTCCGCACCAGTCAGCGAATCGGTAAATCGGGAATCCCGGTCGACCCGAAGAAGATCCGGTACATCGTCGAGACAGACATCCCGGAACGAACGGGACCGCAGCCGTCGGGCACCGCGGTGACAAAGACCATCGCCGACCACCTGTTCAACTTTCTCGAACTAGAGGTCCACAAGACGGGGCATCTCCCGCCGATTCAGACCGGCTTCGGCAGCCTCGCCGATTCCATCGCCGACGCGTTCCAGCAGTCCAGCTTCCGCGACCTCCAGTTCTTCTGCGGTGGCATCACAGAGCCAGTGCTGGAACTCCTCGCGTCCGGGAAGGCCACAGCGCTATCAGCCGGCGGGTTGGGCATGAGTGAGCGGGTGGAGCAGATCCTGCACGACACTCCGAATCTGCGCGAGCACCTGGTTATCCGCAACGGCGACATCACCAATAACGCCGAAGTGATCGGCCGGCTGGGGCTGGTTGCCCTGAACACCGCTCTTGAGATTGACGTCTACGGCAATGTGAACTCCAGCCATATCGCCGGGAGCCGGGTTGTGAACGGGATCGGCGGCGGAGCGAGTTTCGCCCAAAACGCCGGTCTCTCCGTGGTCCTCATCCCCTCCACGGCCAAGGGCGGTGCGATTTCGAACATCGTCCCGATGGTGTCCCACCAGGACATCGGTGAGCACGATGTCGACATCGTCGTCACCGAGCACGGCATCGCCGACCTCCGCGGGCTAGATGACGGAGAACGGGCCGACGCCATCGTCACCCACTGCGCATCTGAACCCTATCGGGGGCAATTAGCGGCCTACCTGCAGACTGCACGTGAGCAGTGCGGCGGACACCATCCCCAGCTACCCGAAGCGGCGTTTGGGTGGTACCGGCGGCTCAACGAGGAAGGCACCATGCTGGAGAAGGGATCATGACGAAGATCGAACTTTATGAAGTCGGGCCCCGTGACGGCTTTCAGATGGTGGATGAGTACATCCCGTTAGAGACGAAGGTTCGCATTGTCGAAGGGCTGCTGGCTGCCGGATTGAGGCATCTGCAAATAACTTCTTTCGTCAGTCCAAAGGCAATTCCGCAAATGAGAGATGCCGGGGAATTGGCTTCGCGCATCGTTGGCAGATACCCGGATGCAGATCTCTTTGCACTGGTGCCGAATCTGCGTGGTGCAGAAGCGGCCTGGGAATCCGGTCTGAAATCAGTGTCCTACGTCGTATCGCTGAGTGAGAGCCACAACAAGGCCAACATCAGGCGGACACACGAAGAGTCCTTTGCCGGATTGCAGGCGATTCTGGATGCCTATCCACAGATGGACGTCTGTCTGGATCTGTCCACCACATTCGGTTGCCCGTTTGAGGGGATGAAGAGCAAAGACGACGTTGTGCCGTTTCTGAAGCCCTATGTCGACAGCGGAATCCGGACCGTCAATCTCTGCGACACAATTGGGATCGCCAACCCTGCTCAGGTTCGCCGAATCATTGAAGCCGTCAGGACCGAATACCCGTTGCTGGATCTGCAGGTTCATATTCACGACACCCGGAACATGGGAATGGTCAATACCCTGGCTGCCATCGAGCTTGGCGTCGACAAAGTGCAATCGACCCTCGGTGGCCTGGGTGGCTGTCCCTTTGCCCCCGGGGCGTCCGGAAACCTGGCTACGGAAGATCTGGCGTTCATGCTGTCTGAAATGGGATACGAACTTGGCGTCGATATCCCGAAGATGATCGAACTCGCGAAATGGCAAGCCTCAGTAATACCGACCGGACAGTTCAGCGGGCATCAGTTCAGAATCCCGGCCACCGACTAACAGCATGCAGCAATCGCGTACGGAGAAACAACATGGCAAACACAGAAACGGTTGATCTCGTCGAGGAGAAGGCTGCTCTGATGCGCCGGGATGTCATCGAAATGGGATATGCCGCGGGTGGCCGCGGCGCCCACTTCGGTCCGGCCCTGTCAAGCATTGAAATCGTGGCCAGCCTGTTCTTTGGAGTCATGAACAACGACCCCAAGAACCCCACGATGGCGGACCGGGATCGCTTCGTGCAGAGCAAGGGCCATGCCTGCCTTGCCTTGTACTCCGCACTCGGCGAAGCCGGCTACATCACGGAAGAACAGATGGCCACGTTCAAGGGCGACGGAAGCTTCCTCGCCGGTCATCCCACTCGAAACCCGCAATACGGCATCGAGGTGTCGTCGGGAAGCCTCGGCAACGGGTTCGCCGTTGCGTGCGGGATGGCCAAGGCAGCGAAGGTCAAGGGCGAGGGTCACAAGGTGTTCTGCCTCGTCGGTGATGGAGAGTGCAACGAGGGAGTCATCTGGGAAGCGGCCATGAACGCCGTCAAGTACAAACTGGACAACCTCATCGCCATCATCGACCGCAATTTCGTCCAGTTGGCCGGAACCACCAAAGACATCATGGATGTTGATGTCGAAGCGCTGTGGAGAGCTGCGGGCTGGGACGTTCTGGTCATCGAAGACGGAAATGACGCGTCCAGCGTGCTTGAGGCCCTGGAGGGGATGAAGGATTCCAGCAACGGGAAGCCGCACATGATCATTGCCAACACAACCAAGGGCAAAGGCATTTCGTTCATGGAGGGCAGTCTCAACTGGCATGCCCGGCCGATGAACAAGGACCAATACGAACAAGCCGTCGCGGACCTTGAGAACGCGTAGCGGGCGGGAAGACGACATGAACAAAGCAGCATTGGACAAATTGCAGGAATGGTCCGAGAAGGGTCACCGCTCAGCGCAGGGAGACACCCTGGTGATGCTGGCCGCCGACTATCCAGAAATGGTCGCCCTGAGTGCCGACCTCACCCCAACGGCACGGCTTGTTGAATTCAAGGACACCTATCCCGACAGGTTCTTTGACGTTGGAATCGCCGAACAGAATCTGATCGATTTCTCAGCCGGCCTTGCGCTCGAGGGGCTTCGCCCGTTTGCTGTGGGCTTGGCAGCCATGGTGCCGATGCGCCCGGCCGAGCAGATGCGCGCCGCCCTGGGCTACATGAATGTGAACGTGACGGTTATCGGTATCGAAGCCGGGGTTCGTTTCGGCCCGCTGGGGAATACTCACTACGCCATGGACGACATCGCCGTCGTCAGAGCGATCCCGAACTTCACCGTCATCGCCCCGTCGGATCCGCTCTCAACTCACAAGGCTCTTTACGCCTGCATCGAGCACGAGGGACCGGTCTATATGCGGCTCACCGGCGGTCCGGGATACCCCGTGATGTATCCCGAGGACTTCGATTTTCAGATCGGCAAAGCCATCGAGTATCGAACTGGCAGCGATGTTGCGTTCGTATCGAGCGGATCGCTCCTCTCTGATGCGGTCGGCGCCGCCGACATCCTCGAGAGCAAAGGGATTTCGACCCGGGTTGTCGACATGCATACCGTGAAACCGTTGGACACAGAGATGCTGGACAAGGTGTTCTCCGAGAACGCGCTCGTCGTAACAGTTGAAGAACACAGCTCGATAGGCGGCCTGGGAGGGGCGGTTGCGGAGTACAAAGCCGGTGTCGCCGATGCTCCGAAACAGGTGATTGCCAGCCTGGGCGACAAGTTCCAGAAGCTCGGTGACCATGCATTCCTGATGAAGGAGAACGGGTTGACAGCCCCTGACTTGGCGGCTCTGGCGGAGACGAACCTGTAAATCAGATTTGAAGAAGAGGCCGCCCCGAGGGACGGCCTCTTTGACTTATACACCCGAGGCGCGTTTTACGCGCATTTCGACTCCAAAGATGATCTGATTCGACAGCTCCTCGACATCGGAGTGCTGCTACGTCCCGCACGGGCTCAGCGTCACTGGTTTTGACCTACCTGGCATAGTGTTCCAAATCGCGGTAGCTGCCTAGCACTACGCGACCGCTCAGGATTGGCCGGATCGAGAGCGCAGGTGGGTGCTCGATATCGTATCGGGCGGTGAGCGATATGTGCGGCCAATCCCGAACGGGTTCGGCCGTTGGAGCTCCGAGAAATACGCCCAGGAGGGTTTGCGCCAATGCTTCGTGACGGTCGGGCGACAATCAATCGTCGGCCTTCGAAGCGAGCCAATCGAATTGAGCTCTTAGCTTCTCACGCCTCCTCGACGTGTGGGTCAATGTTGCGCTCTTCGAGGTAGTGGTTGTAGCGCATCCATCCGTCTGAACCATTGACGAGACGTATCTTGCCTGCGGGAGATTGAATGGTGAGGTCCCCATTGTCATGGCGCACCGTCTCTCGCAAGACCTCGTCAGATGGTCCATGCAAGGA
>CAXMRC010000146.1:0-4299 GCA_964195945.1 uncultured Gemmatimonadales bacterium | reverse complement strand
CGAGCAGCCCTTCGCGTTCGATCTTGAGTACAGGCCAGCGTCGTCGATTCGCCGATTCCAGACCGGCACGATGCCGATCCTCTCGCTTTCGGCGGTGGAGACCGGTGTCGCCCTCACGGCCGAGGCGGGGATCGACAACCTCAGGGCGAAGTCGATCGGCCTCTCCGAGTTCTTCATCGAGCAGAGCCGGGTTCACCTAGGACCGCTCGGGTTCACCCTCGCTTCCCCCGCTGACCCTAGGAGGCGAGGCTCGCATGTGTCGCTCCGCCATCCGGATGGCTGGCGCATCGTCCGGGCGATGATCGAACACGGCAAGGTCATCCCCGACTTCCGCGAACCCGACAACCTCCGCTTCGGCTTCGCCCCCCTCTACACGAGCTACATCGACCTACACACGGCCATCGTCCGCATCGTATCCCTGATGGAAGCAGCCCTCCCCCAGACCTATCCCCAGACCCGTACATCGGTGACGTAGGTCAGAGCTGCAAGCCACGAGCCAAGAGCAGGAGAAGGTTGGCTCCCGGCGAATACGCAGGGGGCGCTTGCCGTGAACAAACGCTGCACAACGGCGCGATCGGGATTCATCTGCCGAACCCGCGGCGTTGCAGGCGTGACGGCGCAAACCGCCTCCGTCACGTCACTCAGAGGAGTTGTGATGCGACATCGAAATAAACTGCCGGCGGTGTGAACCCCCGTCGAAGTAGCGGGCGCCCTCCCGACAAGAATAGGGAGCGGCGCTGGACCGTTTGAAGTGCTCTCTGGGTTCACCGACGCTACGCCGCAAACAGAAACGCAGCCGCTGACCTATTCAGCGCATGGTTGCTCGCGCGGCGGACAGCGCCTGACCATCCCGGTCTCGATGGTGGTCGTGCCCACTCCAATCCGCCCATATCGGCACATATGGGCGGCCTACACACGAGCAACGGCGTCTGCATCGCTATTTCCCAAAAGCGTCGCTATGAGGTCGATTGCTACCAGGAGGTGGCGCTTCCTGGACAAAGCGTCGCTTCTTCCCAAAAGCGTCGCGACAAGATCGATTGCTGCCAGGAGGTTGCGCTTCTTGTCGAAAGCGTCGTGTTCTCACCGTTTTGGGACACGCAACTCCGCTTCCGATGGGAAGCGTCACTCCTCGAGCAGAGCATCCGGTGAACAATGCTTCTGTCAAGAAGCGTCGCTAGATATGCACGAACGGCCGGGAGGGACGCTTCCGGTGAAAGGCGTCGTTCTCGCGGAACATGCTGTCCGGACAGATCCGAACCGGATCAGCGGATCGCCGATCCGGACTCAACGACGACTGCGGCCCACACGTACACATGCCTTGATGGGATCGCCGATATTGGCGGCGTGCACGTGCCGGACTGGACCTCCGAGAGCGGCCAAGAGCCTCATGTGCCAAGTGAGTTCGTTGCGCAGCCTGAGACATCGGAGGGCAACCGCCGGACGGATGTGATAGTTTTGCGGTGGATTCGTCAATGGAGCAAGTCGCCTGGTCCGCAAGGCGCTCCGCAGCAGCCTGCTGCGGCGGGAGGCGTGATGATATGAAGAGTTGGTGGAAAGCTGTAGCGACATATCCTCCGACGTGGTTCGCCATCGCCCTGGTGGTCGTCGCTGTCTGGGCCATACTCGCCCTCCTCCAACCACCTACGTTCCTTGCTGTCGTCCTGGTTATTCTCGGCATCGTTGCGATCATCGTCTGGCCGCTCACGATGTCAGCGACCGGCACGCTCTCGAAGCTGCAGTTCGAAGTACCGAGGCTCCCCGAAGTGGGTGAGCAAGAGCTGATGGCCCTTGAAAAGGAACTGGCGGAGCTCGATGATCCCAGACCCGCCCACCAGTTGCAGGCCATCCAGGAGAAGCGACACAACCTCGTGGAGATGCTCAATCGGCGGCTCGATGCCGGCGAGTTGACCTACGCCCGCTACCTCTCAACCGCGCAGCAGGTGTACATCGCGGTTCTTGGGAATCTCCAGGAGGTTCTAGTCGCTGAAGGCAGCGTCAGCACAATCGATCCTGTCTACATCGATCGACGCCTGAGTGAACTGGAAGGCAAGGAAGGTACGCGTGCCGATGGCGAGATCTCATCTCTACAGATCCGGCGAGCTCTGCTCACGACTCAGGAGACCAAAGTCGCTGAGTTGCTAGCACAGAACGAGTCGGCGATGACACTCATCGACCGGACATCGACGGCTCTTGCCGATGCGCCGATCGGACGGACGCCGCACGATGCCGACGCGGCGATGGACGCATTGGAGGATCTAGCAAACCGAGCAACCAAGTATGCGACGGGCTAGCGACCTGGCGTGTGCCAATCCCAAGCACCAGGGGGTGCAGTGATGACAAGTGCATCGAAGCCAGTATCGAGAAGCGAGGCTCAGGATCAGGATCTAGCATTCCGACTTGACCTCAACGTGGCTCAAACCAAAGCCGAGCTGGCATTGCCGGAACCCGAGCCAGACGACGAGCTTCGCCAGCGTGCCCGCAACTATGCCAATGAACTCCTGGCCTTTGATCCAGCCAATCAGGATTCGCGAATCTCCAGCCTGACGGCCATCGAGGGCATGGGGCGCGACCTGCAACGGAGCTCTGCCGCCAAGAGTCGGATGCTTCAGGCGCCGTTGCGCGACTTGTCTCGAGGAACCGAAGACGGTGGACCTGTCGCGAGATCGCTCTCGGATCTCCGGATCGAGGTGGAGAAGCTCGATCCGGCGTCCTTGGATCTCGATCCCGGGTGGTTCACCCGAGCCGTGGGGAAGATCCCGGGAGTCGGCACACCTCTCAAGCGCTATTTCATGGGGTTTGAGAGCTCACAGACCGCGATTGATTCGATCATCAAGTCGCTCGAGAGCGGGCGCGACCAGATCAAACGCGACAACGTCACGCTGAATGAAGACCAGAAGCAGATGCGCGAACTCACCCTGACGCTCGCGGATCAAATCGCGCTCGCCCAAGCGCTAGACGAAACGATCGTCTACCGACTCGACGGTGAAATCACGCTCGACGACGCAAGACGCCAGTACATCGAGGAGGAACTGGTCTTCGTGCTTCGACAGCGCACCCTGGATCTCCAGCAACAGCAGGCCGTCAACCAGCAGGGGGTGCTCGCCACGGAACTGGTCATCCGCAACAACAGGGAACTCATCCGCGGCGTCAACCGGTCAGTTGACGTAACGGTCAGCGCTCTGCAAGTCGCGGTGACCGTCGCATTGGCTCTTGCGCATCAGAAGGTTGTGCTCGACAAGGTCGAGGCCATCAACCGGACGACGTCCGACCTTATTGCCGGAACGGCTGAACGACTCAAGACGCAGGGGACACAGATCCACGAACAAGCGGCGAGCGCCATGCTGGACATGGAATCCCTGAAGTCGGCGTTCGCGGACATCAACATCGCGCTCGACGAGATGTCCCGCTACCGCCGAGAGGCATTGCCACAGATGGCGAACACGATCCTCGAGTTGGACCAACTGACCGCCGACGGCGAAGAGGCAATCGAGCGCCTCGAACACGGAGACGCCGCAACGAGTGCGCTCAGAATCGAGGGCGAGACCTGACACATTCGACGACGCTAGGAGGAGCAGACTGTGGCAAAGAGAAGTCGAGCATCAAACCGCTTCGCGGCGGTCTTGCTGGCGGGATCACTTCTCGCTTCGGCGTGCGGTGGCAGCGACGGCGAGCCGATGGACCAGTCAGAGGCCGAGACACAACTCCTGGAGTTGGCGGGCGAGGTCGGCTGGCAGAACGATCCGGTTACGAGGAAAGCGAATGTCCCCCCGCCTGCAAAGGATCTGGCCGATACCCTGCCTGACATCGGCGAATTCCCCATCGTCGTAGCTGCTCAGACGGGACCCAATCAGGTCGTTGCCGAGGTTTTCGTTTCGACCGAGAAATCCGGCCAGGGCACAGACGGGTGGATGGTCGAAGTCGCAGAATCGTTCAACGAATCCAATCACACCCTCCCGGACGGCCGTGAAGCCAAGGTCGCAATCCGGAGTATCCCCTCGGGGACGGGGTACCAGTTCATAGCCGCAGGCAAGAGCGTCCCCGCTGGATTCAGCCCATCCAACCAACTCTGGATTGAAATGGCCAATGTCCACCGCCCAATGACGGCCATCCGTGAGCAGACCGTGCCGAACGTCGCTGGCATCGTCATGAAGACAGAGACCGCCGATCAGTTGCGCTCCAATTACGGAACACTTGACACATCAACTTTGATCGAAGCCGTCATCGCGGGAGAAGTGGTCATGGGGTACACAGACCCGTTCGCATCGTCCACCGGTCTCAACTTCCTCCTGACGGTCCTCG
>CAXMRC010000145.1:0-2463 GCA_964195945.1 uncultured Gemmatimonadales bacterium | reverse complement strand
CACCTCGAAGGGCGGGGTGTCGGTCACCGACCGGCCTATGTCGACCACCAATCATCTATCAAGGGCTTTCTGCACCCAGAGCACAAAGACCTGACCAAGGCCACCCCTCGAACAGCGCCGACAGCCCATCCATATCCGGCAATATGCACGGCTGGGTGGCTCGTTCTGCCCGCCGATATGTGCCGTTATGGGCGGTCTGTGTCGGCGGCGGGGGTTCGGGTCGGCAGACGTGGGAGAATCCCTTGATGCGGCGCGGTGAGGGAGTCTTCTCGTTCATGACATGGTCGGACCGATGTGGATTCGAGATGTTCGTTGTCGGTGGTGGCGATGAGGCTCATTACATGTTGGGTGTGGCCCGCCTGTGTCGTATGTGAGACGAGAGCGGGCCCCGAGTCTGGCCAGGACGTCGTGTCGGTGACCGATTCCGATACCGCACCAACGGATCTGGCGAACGCTGGTCGTGTTGCTGTGTTGGCTTCGAGGGTGCCCGTCGTGTTGGTTGCCGTCGTCTCTGGCGTCGCCATCGGCGTGTTCGTGGTATTGGGCATCCTGCAACGAGTCGCATTCCCAGACTGGAGCGCCGCGAACCTCGATTCGGAGGTGTCGGTTGCGACGTGGTTTTCGGCAACGCTGTTGTGGGTCGCAGCGTTCTGGTGGCTGCTCGTCGCGGTGACTGGCCGACCCTGGTCGCTGGCGGTCTGGGTTTGGTGGCCGGTGCTGGCGTGGTTGGCGCTTGATGAAGGAAGCGCCATGCACGAGCGCTTGGAACGGTGGTCGGGGATCGACTGGCAACTCCTCTATGTCCCCTTGATGGGTGTTGCCGCCGCGGCATTGTGGGGAGTGTTCCGCCGCTATCGGAGTCAGGCTCGTATCGCGGCACTGCTCATGACCGGTGCGGTGGCTTGGATCGTCGTGTTGACTCTGGAGCTCCTCCAGAACTGGGGTGGAACACCTGTACAGGCCGCTATCTACGTCCCGACAATGATCACCGAGGAAACGCTAGAGATGATCGGTTCAACAGTGCTGCTCGTTGCGGCGATCCTGATACTGCATCGGACCATTCGAGCAACGTCGGAGAGCGAAGAGTGAACGCGACGACGCACCCATCACTGAATCTTGAGTGATATCCGCCCCGTCCATATGTGCCGATATGGGCGGGGTCGCGGCGTCTCTTCAGTCGCGAGCGCCGATGGGATACTTGCTCTACAGGTGGTCAGTCCTGTTGCGGTAGTGTCTTCATCATCGGCTGGTACATCAGCCCAGGCTCACCGAAACTGGACATGGTTCGCTCTCCCGTAGATCTCTTGTAGCCCATGCTCAAGTAGAACGGGACCGCATACAATGTGGCGGATAGTCTGATCACTTCGGCCCCTTTCGCCGCGTACTCCTGCTCGAATCGGTCCACGAGCTTCCGCCCAACGCCTTGACGATGGTGTTGGCCGTTGACGAACAGGCTCGAAAGCACGGTGCGGCCTCGCCGATCCGTCCTGCCGCCACGCAACACACCGACGATCTCATCGTCGTGTTCGGCGACCCACACTGATGGAGCCGAGATAGCGGCGGCGATCGCCTCCCGATCTTCTGGCATCGATGAACCCGCTAGGGCGAAGGGTCCCAGCATGGATTCACGCTTGGTGGGTGTCATCGCGTGCAGATTGAAACCACCGTAGGTGTCGGCGATCAACACGCCGACGCGGATGGCATCGCTATCTGCGTATCTGCGTATCTTGACCGTGGAAACCCTCCATCAAGGTCAAGTATCCCACCCGGCAGCGTGGACAGTTGTCCCTCCCATATGTGCCGATATGGGCGGGTCGAGGACGGGTGCGTTATGGCGACAGAGTTGTTGATGTCGGGCGGGAAGGTCAGCGACGCTGGTCGAAGGTTCCGGGTCTTCCCGGCCGCCGTCTATGTTTGCCGGCCGTCCATAGCCTCTATCTGACGTGTCTCCGGTCGGTAGCGATATGGCCACCGTTGTCCTGGTCACTGCGAATCAACTCGCTGAGCTCCGCCGGGGGATTACAACTAGCCTTCTTCTTACCCAAACGAGGAGCGCTGATGTCGGACGCTGTGAAAGAACCGCGACTTCCTCCACGATGGTTCATCCGTCTTGCCTGGCGGGTCCACCGTGGCCTGTACCGCATCACCGGGGGTCGGTTCGGGTTGAGACGCCCGAAGGGTGACCGCTACGGACTGATGCGTCTCACGACAACGGGGCGGCGCAGCGGTCAGGAGCGAACTGTAATTGTGGCCTACTTCGAGGATGGCCCGAACCTCGTAACAATGGCCATGAACGGTTGGGGTGAAGCCGAACCCGCGTGGTGGCTCAACCTCCAGGCACAACCGGAAGCGAGCGTCGATCTCCCCGCGGGCGAACGCAAGGTCACCGGGCGCGCCGCCGATGGCGACGAACGGGCCCGACTATGGGACCGGTGGCGCGAGATCGATTCCGATCTGGATGCC
>CAXMRC010000144.1:0-9190 GCA_964195945.1 uncultured Gemmatimonadales bacterium | reverse complement strand
TGGAACAACAACATGGGGATATCGAACTGATCGATGCGGCCCATCTGGTCCAGTTGCCCCCACTCCAGACCAAACCTGATCCGAGCGACCCCTTTGGCGGCGCCGCTGATCACGCCGGGGATGCCTCGTTCCTCTGCAATCTGATCAACCACCGCACCCAAATCCAAAACCGGCGAATCAAGGACTACGCCAAGCACCTGCCCGGCCGAGTCCGACTGGTGCAGGTGGTTCATTGCAATCGTTGCGCCCATGCCAAAGCCATAGAGCACAAATTGCTCGGCTCCGCGGTTGCGGGCAAAGGTCATTGCCGCTTCGATGTCCTGCCACTCGGCAAGACCCCAACGGTAGAACCCACCGTCGTCGGGAGCCGCGCCGTCGTTGCGATAGCTGATCACCAACGTGGGGAACTCAAAATCGTCGATGACAGGGAGAATCCGCAGCGCTTGGCGGCGCTCGTCAAGACCTTCTCCATGGACGACGATCGCCCAGGTGTCGCCCTGGCCGGGGACAAACCATGCCGGGTTGACACCCAGATTGCTGGGAACCCTGACATCGTCGTATTGGATCGCAAACGCGTCCATCGGGTTCTCCCCGACGGCATAGGCATCGAACCTCACCATCTCGCCTGCTATGAAACGACCAGCCAAAGTCCGAAACGAACGCTCAACGGTCTCTGCATCCTGGGAGATCACCGCGGCAATCTGACCGTAGCCGCCAGTACCGTTGCTCACGCCCCAGATTCCATCCTGTTCCGTGGTCTCGTTGCGGGGCAGGACGATTCGACCGGCACCAACCAATTTGATCTCGAACTGTGCACTGAGCTCGACGGGTTCGGGGGTAAGCAGATCGGTCGCTATCACCGACGCTCCTCTGAAGGCACCCACGAACAGGCCGATAATCAGCCCAACAACGATCGCGGCCGCGATGCGTTTCGCCCAGTATCCGAATCTGCTTTCTTCCACCGGACGAGGCTACCGCGCTTTCTCACCCTCTGGACCACTCGGCCAACTTCGGCACTACTCCCCAGAGAACTTGGGCTTCTCCTTGTTGACAAAGGCAAGGATCCCGGTCTTGGCATCGGCCGTGGAAAAGACCTCTTCGAACGCGTCACGTTCCACCCCGAGCGCCGACTCCAGAGCAAGCCCGTATCCGTCACCCATGGCCTTCTTTGCCGCGTGATATGCCCGCGTCGGCCCTTGAGCCCATTGTGCTGCGTCGGCCAATGCAGTCGAAATCAGCTTGTCGGGCTCTACGACCTTGTCGGCCAGTCCCAGAGTCGCCGCCTCGGTCGCACCCACATGGCGACCGGAGAAGTTCAACTCCTTGGCAGCCTGGAAACCCACGATTCTTGACAACCGTTGGGTACCACCAGCCCCGGGGATGATCCCCAGCAAGATCTCTGGCTGACCCACCTTTGCGTCGGAAGCCAGATAGCGGAAGTCGGCTCCCATGGCCAGCTCAAGTCCTCCGCCGAGGGCGTAGCCTGAGATAGCGGCGATGGTTGGCTTTTGCAGCGCTTCGAACCGCAGCACCACAGCACCGAGCCCGGAAGCCTGCGGCTCAGAGTCTTCCTTGTCGAAAGAATCCACGAATCGGGTGATGTCGGCACCAGCAGCGAAGTGTTTCGTTCCGTTGATTACGACTGCCCTGACGGTGGGATCCTCAGCCAAAGCGACGGCCGCATCTATATCAGCAATTAGTTCGCTGTTGAGCGCGTTGACCGGGGGGCGATTCAATGTGATCTGAGCTACCGCACCGGTAACCGTGTAGTCAACCAAACTCATGAGAACCCTCCTCTGGGTGTTATGCGGAGGCTACTCCGAGCTCACCAAGGAGACGCCCGGCGGCGCTCCATGGATCAACCCGTCGTTGTGCCACTTGCTCAGTTAACTCGAGCCAGACACCTTCGGGAACCGCAGAACGCACCTGCGTCCGCATCCCGGCAAGGAGCGCCGACTCCATCTCGGTGACGAGACGGGTCTTTCGCTCGCGCACAAGCTGACCAGAGGCTTCGCTGTGTTGTCGGTGGGCGCCGACTGCTTCCCATAGCTCGGGAACACCCTCGCCAGTCGATGCCACGGTTGGGATGATGGGCGGTGCCCAATCGCGGTCCCCTCCGAGTTCGAGCATCTGGGTCAGGTCGCGAACGGTTTCGTTCACTCCTGGTCGGTCGGCCTTGTTAACAACAAAGACATCGCCGATCTCGAGAAGCCCTGCTTTCGCCGCCTGGATGCTGTCACCCCATCCAGGATTGACGACCACGACGGTGGTGTCAGCATTTCCAGCAATCTCAACTTCAGCCTGCCCAACGCCGACGGTCTCGACGATGATCTCTGGAAAGCCGATGCCATCCAAAGTCGCGACCACACGAGGCGTGGCGGCAGATATCCCGCCGAGGTGCCCTCTACTGGCCATCGACCGAATGTAGACACCATCGTCATCGATGTGGTCTTGCATCCGGACTCGATCGCCGAGGACGGCTCCGCCGCTAAACGGGCTTGATGGATCTACTGCGACGATCGCGACCTCAGCTCCGTTGCCACGGACCTGATCGATGAGCCCGTCGGTGAGTGTCGACTTCCCGGCCCCTGGAGCACCGGTCAGTCCAGTGATCCACGCCTTACCCCCTGCGGGGAACACCTGTGCCAGCACCCTGGCCGCGCCGTCTCCACCATTCTCGACAATGGTGATGAGGCGTGCCAGCGAGCGTCGGTCGCCGGCTTGTGCCTTCGGGATAAGGATCGCAGGATCGGAAATACGGGTCATCGCAGCTGGAGCCTAACTCCTTGGCGCTCCGTGGAAGTGCTTACCGGAGCGTCCTGGCGGACATTCTCGATGTACAACTCGCAGAGAATCCACAAGTTTCGGATTGGTCGGCTAGCTACACCGATACGACAGATGTAACCCCTGGAACACGGTCTTGCAAGATCCGCTCGATGCCTGAAGTAAGCGTCATTGTTGACAGAGGACATCCGCCACAGGCGCCCACCAGCTGCAGCGTGACCTTGCCGCCGTCAGTTCCGAGCAAGATCAGATCCCCACCGTCAGCTTGCAGCGCGGGGCGAACATATTCGAGAGTCTCATTGAGGAGGTCGCGGTCGATTATCTCGCTACCCGGCTCGTCGAAGGTCTGGTCGGTCGGCGAGGCAACCTCGATGATGGAACTCTGTACGTCGCTACTCATGTCTTGTTCAATCCTGTCTGGCTGCGAATCATTCCCGATTCGCACTATCAGTGTAGGGGAAAATAGATCGTCGATTCCCAATTCGGCGGCACCGGTCATGATTTCCTCGTCCGTGAGGCGTCTGGCGACCAATGCTGCCTTGGCCGGGTCATGAATCCGGTATAAGTGATACCAATGGTGCAGCGGGGCCAAAGGGACCTTCACGTCTCCGAGCTCGACAAGCCGGGCAACCTCGAAAGGGAAGTCGACGACCCTGCCATCGATCACCAACGCTAAGCCCCCAATGACGTCGACGGCGACGCTTGCCTCGCCGACCGGCCAGTCGGCTCGCAAGAACCACGCCGAACGCCACGGCTCGGCGGACAGCCCCTCAGTGGATGCGGTCAATATCGACTCAACCGCGGCCCTCGCCGACGCCTCAACAACAATATCCAGGTCGCCGACCGGTACATCGAAGCCGTCAAGACGCAACATGGCGCTCCCGCCAAGTTGATAAGACACTCCGGCGTCATCGAGACGTAAGGCGAGCGCGGTGAGCGCGGATTGGATGGGTTCGGGCAGCATCGTCACCTCGGTTGCCACCGCGGTGGCCTGAATAGCGGCGAATCGTACACTGCCGCACCCGACCCAATGATTACAAGACCCGACCCGGATCGTCGGAACGTCCACTCTCCCGCTTGCAGCGTCACCGGGTCATATCCAGGCGTGACCAGATCGAAAGGGCCATCCGCAACCACGGAGATCTCGGCTCGCTCGACTTCGAGACCAACACGAACCGTCTCCGGAAGCATCGCTCCTCCATCGCGAGGCGACAGGCCGTAGTAGAGCTCCAGGATTGCATCGTATGACTCGCCCGCTGTGCCCATAGCCATAGCGCCCCACTGACTCATGCCAACCCCGTGACCCCAGCCCTCACCGACAACCGTGAGAGTGCCAGGAGCACCTGCATCACCAGGTGGAAGTAACGGATGGCTGATTTGGCGCGGCGGTTGGTAGTCGACCTCAAATGTGTAGGACAAGATCGTTTGCGGCCATCGTCCGCCCGTAGGGCGCGCCGCCGGCATGAGACCCGGGTAGAGATCCGGTCCATGCACGTTGAAGATCGCTCGAAAGCGGGTGGCGGGGACCGCGGTCACGCCTAGCTCAGTGTGGACTTCGACATACTCCTGGCCACCGCCCTCGCCCGCACTCCGCATCGTGACATCCGTGATTGCTTCGCCAAAGCTGTAGCCGCCAAGACCAAATACCCTTTGGAAAGCATCCTCGGTAACACTGAGCTCCCACCGCTCGTAAGGTGTGAACTCCATTTCTGGTGAGTCGACTGCGTGGAGGTACGGAACACCGGCGCCTCCCCAGATGTCCTGGACTGATCTGGTGCGTGTGCCTGCACTCGATGAATACAGCGCCTGCGCCGGTCGGTCCTCGTAGACGAGGATCTCACCTCCCGTGTCAACTACTGCGTTCGCCCACGTCACCGCCGAACCGCTCGGCCCGCGGTACACCTGGCAGTACTGCGAGGCACAGATGTCGTAGTCGTATTTGGTTCCGTTGATGCTTCGTCCCCGCGACAATGTCCAGGCCAGATAAGTCCGCGCGGCAACCGCCTGCGCCTCGAGCGTCGCCGCCGGCCATGACGACGGAACCTCAGCGATACCCAGCAGATATCGATCGACTGTCGTCGACTCGACGGCGGCGAGTCCCGCCAGGTATGCCGTGATTTCCAGCGCCCCTTCGTAGCCGCCCCTCCCCATTTCCAGAGTCGTGTCGGCAGCCGGAATCAAGGAGACCGATTCAACGGCTTGAGAGGCCACGACTGCCTGTTCCGGCACTGCCGGTTGGGCAACGAACAAGGCAAGCGACAGGATTAGTGCGGCAGCGATGGGCATCCGCCTCCTCTATCGGTCGATGTCCGCACCGAGCGACCGGAGCACCTCGACAAATCCGTCGTATCCCCTATCGATGTGCTCGGCATCACGGACGATTGTCTCCCCATCGGCCGACAGACCCGCGATAGTTAGCGCGGCTGCGGCTCGGATATCGCATCCGTCCACCTCGCACCCACTCAGGTCTTTCACGCCGCGGATAACAACGTGTTGACCGTCTGCGTGGACATCGGCACCCATACGATTCAATTCGCCGATGTATCTGAAGCGGGCTGCATATACATTCTCTGTAACAAGCGAGGTGCCTTTGGCCCTCGCTAGAAATGCAACCATTTGTGGGTGCATGTCTGTGTGGAACCCCGGATAGGGCAGGGTCGCGATGTCTTGCGCAACGGGGCGTTCCGGCCCGACGACCGAGAACCAGTTGTCGCCACGCACGACTTCGCAGCCGGCCGCTTCCATCTTGCGAAGCTCCATGCGAAGAAACCCGGGGTTACAGCCCTGAACCTCCAGCGTGCCCCCGGTGGCCGCCGCAGCGAGCGCATAGGTTCCGGCAACGAGACGATCAGCAACCACCGTGTGATCAGTGGGACGCAACGACGCCACCCCGGTAACCTCGATGGTGGATGTGCCGGCCCCTTCGACCCTGGCACCCATCGCGTTCAGGAAGGCTGCCAGGTCGGCGAGCTCCGGTTCGCGCGCAGCATTGCTGATGATGGTGCGACCTTTTGCCAAGACCGCCGCAAGAAGCAGATTCTCGGTTGCCCCCACGCTGGGGAACTCCAGAAATATCTCAGTGCCACTGAGACCATTCGGCGCAGATCCTTCGAGAACGCCGTGGCGCAGTTCGAACACCGCACCCATCTGTTCAAGTCCTTCAAGATGCATACCGATCGGCCGCGAGCCGAAGTCGTCACCACCTGGCAACGCCACCCGAGCCGAACCGACCCTGGCCAGCAATGCACCCAGAATAAGAATCGAGGCGCGCATTCGCCGCACCAATTCCAGGGGGGCTTCGGGATTCAACTTCTCGGGAACATCTACTTCAACAACGGACCCTCGCCTGGTACAGCTCGCACCGACGTGATCAAGCACTTCACCCATGATGTCGACATCAAGAATCCCCGGCACGTTGTCGAGGCGGTAACGCCCGGGAGCGAGCAGCATCGCAACCATGTGCTTGAGTACCGCGTTCTTGGCTCCGTGAACCGCGACCTTCCCTGAAATCGGGTTTCCCCCAACAACTCTGATGGAATCCATTGCCGGAATGGTAGGCAGAGTTGCGGACAATCGATGCGATGGGCTCGCCTTGTGACCGACGGATCGCGGCCGACGATGCACTAGCCTCCAGACGACTTAGAAAAGAGGGTCATGCGAGTAGCAATCGGGGCGGACCACGCCGGATTCGAACTAAAAGAAGAACTGAAACGTCAGATCGCCGACGCAGGCCACTCAGTGCTCGATCTGGGAACCGACTCAACGGAATCCGTTGACTACCCCGACTACTCGGCCGCCGTCGGTCGAGCGATACTTGCCGGGCGCGCCGATCGTGGCATCGTCGTGTGTGGGTCCGGTGCCGGGGCGGCGATCGCCGCCAACAAGCTCGACGGGATTCGATGTGCGCAAGCGTGTGACACCTACACGGCCCATCAAGCTGTAGAGCATGATGACATCAACGTGCTGGCCCTTGCCGCCAGGGTGACCGGTGGGGCGGTGGCCTCCGAAATCGTTACCGCCTACCTCGGTGCAAAATTCATCACGGACGAGCGTTTCGTTAGAAGGCTCAACAAGGTTCTCGAAATCGAGAGAACTCACCTGTAACACCGATTCAGGCACTCGAAGATCGACTATTTTGAGCGCAACATGCGGTCGGCTGGGCCGCTTCAAGGAGACCTGTTGACCACGATCTTGTGCGGTTGCGCTAACAGAGCGAGAACTTGATGGTGCAAGAACTGCTTCGTGCCGCCGGTGGCGTTGTCTACCGAAATGGTGACCCTGGCAGCGGACCCGAGTTCCTGGTGGTGCACCGCAATCGCTATCACGACTGGTCCCTGCCCAAGGGCAAACTCGATCGCGGCGAGACATTTGCCGATGCCGCTACACGGGAGATCCGCGAGGAAACCGGTCTCAAATGCGTGCGTGGCAACTACCTAGGTGCGGTGACCTACGAGACCGACCGCGGGCGTCTCAAGATCGTCAAATACTGGCTGATGAAGAAGGACAAAGGCGGCTTTGTACCCAATCAAGAGGTGGACAAACTCGAATGGGTCGGTCTCCACGGGGCGCAAGCCCTCCTCAGCTACAACAGGGATGCTCGTCTTGTCGAACGGGCCCACGCCCAATTAGTGAACCCCACGGCAACTCGTATCTACCTGGTCCGTCATGGAAACGCAGGTGTTCGGTCGAAGTGGAAAGCTCCGGACAAACAGCGTCCCCTCACCGAAAAGGGCCAGCAACAGTCGCTGGGAACGGCGGACATCCTCGCCCGCCACCCGGTCACGGAGGTGTGGTCAAGCCCAGCACTGCGCTGTATCCAAACGGTCTCCACCGTCGCCGACCACACAGATTCGCAACTAAGAATCAGCAAACTGCTCAAGGAATTCACGGAACTCGACAAGATCTACGAGTTCTTGGGGATGGTCGGCCCAGGGTCGGTCGTTGTGAGTGCTCACAAAGATTGGATAGCACCCCTGCTCAAGGACCTCGACAGCAAGCGGGTGCCGCTGCGGGGCAGCCGCCGGTGGCCGAAAGCTTCTATATGGATCCTCGACATGGCGGACGGCAAGGTGCAGTCTGGCTTCTACGAGGGTCGGAGCTAGCTGCTCCACCTGGCCGTCAGCTCCGCCAACTCTCCTATGACCTCCTTCTGGGTACGCCCCGATTTCTTGGGAACGTTGAAGGAATGGTCGCCACCCTCGATGACTTCGGCTGTGGCACCAGAAAGACTTGCCACCAAGGGCACGATCCGATCTGGAGGGCTGAGCCGGTCCCTGGTCCCCGCAAAAAACAACTGCGGAGCAGAGATCCTGCTCAGGTGGCTGGTGTCGCGCGGCTCAGGCTTGCCCAAAGGCACCAGCGGGTATCCGTAGTAAACAAGACCGGCAGACTCCCACCCACCGTCGCTGGCAAGATGCGATCCGACCCGCCCACCCATCGACTTGCCGCCGAGAAAGACACGGTCGCAGTATGTCGCCAGACGATCGGCGGCGGCCTCGTGAACGGCCAGGAGCTTTGGCAAGCGATCCGGTGCCTTCCTCCCGGCCTCGGTATACGCGTAGTTGAAGGTCATCACAGTGAAACCTTGCTCCGCAAGCGCATCGCGCAAGGTCACCATGAAGATGTGGTCTTGCCCAGCGCCGGCGCCGTGGGCAAGCAAGATTCCGGTTCCCCTCTCTTGTTTCGGTATGGCGAGACGGGCAGTTACCTTCTCCCCGCTCCCCCATTTGACAGCAAGTCGACGTGTCATGGGCTCACGCTAGTCCCCAACGCATATTCGAGAGTGGAGTAGTTTGGACATCATGAACGTCCACATCTACCCCACAGCGGAAAGCATGGCCGTCGCCGCAGCCGACCACATTGCGGAACATGTCAACGATGCCGATCGCGTCGTCACCCTCGGCCTGGCCGGCGGAGGCACGCCTGCCGCAACCTACAACGCACTCGCCACACGCAGCATTGACTGGCGCAAAGTTGTCATGTGGCTCGGTGATGAACGTTGGGTCCCCCATGACCACGAGGAATCCAACACGCGTATGGCACACGAAACACTGGTCGACAAGGTCGTCGGCAAACTGATTGCCCCCGATACTGCCTTTGGCGATCCAGCTGATGCCGCGGACGCATATTCACATTCGCTGACCAACTTGTTCCACGAAGGACGGCCGGACCTGGTGCTGCTTGGCATCGGAGACGACGGGCACACCGCGTCGCTGTTCCCCGACACGGAAGCGCTCGATGCTGATGCGGGTGTCTATGTGGCGAATTGGGTTGAGAGCAAGGAAGTGTGGCGACTCACGGCCACGATGCCACTGCTGTGGAGCGCAAGAGAGATCGTGTTCCTTGTCCAGGGTGAGGGAAAGGCCAAAATTCTCGCCCAGATCATCGATGACGGACACCCCTATCC
>CAXMRC010000143.1:0-5328 GCA_964195945.1 uncultured Gemmatimonadales bacterium | reverse complement strand
TGCTCCGCTGTCGGGTCAGCTGGTGACGAAGATCGGTCCTCGCTATCTCGTACTGGCGATGGCGGTTGCCATGGTCACCGGTGTCATGATGCTGACTTCGCTAGAAGTGGGCTCGTCCTCACTGAGTGCCATCATCCCGCTATCCATATTCGGATTCGGTGCCGGACTGGGGATGCCGGCTCTGACCGACACCGTCATGGCTGCGGTACCCGAGGCCGACGCCGGGGTAGGGTCCGCGGTGAACGATGTCAGCCGCGAGCTGGGGGGTGCCCTCGGGGTAGCTTCTATCGGGAGCGTTGTCTCCAGCCTCTATCGCTCCAACGTCGGCGGTGAACTGGCCGGGGTCCCGGCCGAGGTGGCGGAGCTGGCCTCCGAGAGCGTCGGGGTCGCCGCCATCACTGCGCAGCAACTCCCTGCCGCGTTGGGTCAGGATGTGGTGGCCGCAGCCAACGAGGCCTTCGTAGATGCAATGACCGCCGGGTTCCGGATTTCCGCAGTCATCCTGTTGACGGCGATCATCATTGCCTTCACGCTCATTCCACGCCGGACGCGAGTCTCCCAGGAGGGCGAATTCGCCGAGGAGCCGGAGTCAATCGGGTTTGGTGGCTCACAGCCGGAGCCTGTTCCAGCACCGGCCTAGAGAAGACGATCGGTGGGACCCCGCCCTGGTGCGGGGTCCCACTCCCCGTTTACGGACGAGGGTGTTCCAGTAGCAGAGAGCGCAATGCCGCCGTGGTTTCCCCATCGATGCGTAGGTGCTGTTCGACATATTGGTCAAACGAGTCGGCAACGAGCCCGATCTCGTCCCAGGCCGCATCCAGGTACGCCTCCTCGAGAACGAAGAACCGTCGCAACGCCCGCCGGTTCTCGTCAGTCAGGTTCCCGCTCCCGGTGCGGTCGGCCAGCCGACTCAAGAAAGCGTCCTGGTCGACAGCAGATGCACCCAGTCTTGTGTTCGATCGCAGATAGTCTTCGCGCACCGTCTGCCATGGCACGCCGACGATGGTGAGCAACAGCGCGGCAGTCATCCCGGTTCTGTCTTTGCCGCCGATGCAGTGGAAGACGAGCGGGAGGCTCTCAGGATTGCTCATGATCCGGATTGCTTCTCCCAACTGGGCGCCGAAGTCGCGTACCAGGGTGCGGTTGGCCGCAATGATGTCGGGGAGGGCAGTGAACTCACCGTGTTGGAGCGCCCGATAAACGTGAGGTGCCATTGCCGGATCACCGATTGGAATCGACACGTAGTCGACGTTCTCCGGGAGTGTGTCTTGCCCTGAGATCTCCTGCTCGCGCTGTGGCCGGAAATCAATGACGGTCCGAATCCCCAAGCGGTTGAGAGTTTCTAGATCTGGGGCCGTGAGATCGGCGAGATGGCCAGAGCGAAAGACCAGACCGGACCGGGTGACCGTTCCATCGGTGGTGGCGTACCCACCCAGGTCACGAAAGTTGGGGGCTCCTTGGAGCAACGCCTCTTCCATTCTGATACCTCTGGCCCTGGGGGACCGGGCCATTGTGGCAGCTGGATCGATAGCGCTCGCCGCTTCCCGTCGACCTAAGCGAGTGGTGACGCCGCAAATGGAACCGAGAACCGTTTGCACCAGATCAGGACGAACTGGTGAATAGCCGGATCAAAGTCACCTGGCAGCTCGTAGTTCTGTCCACCGATGTTGCCCTTGATCTTGCCAAGATCGATGAACTCTCCGGGGCTGCCACCGTCGTACTCTTCAGCTGCGAGCACCCACACGAAGAGGTCGGGTCCATTCTGAATATCGGTGTCGTCCTCGAAGCGAAGCACATAAGCCCCGTCCTGTTCATAGACAGCCGCAGTGCCTTCGGCCGAGTGGTCGATTCCATAGAAGCCACCCGTGGAAACGACCACCGGCCCCGAGGGTTCGGGAGCGGCCGTCGTCGTGGTGGAGGTTGTCGTTTCGGGAGTTTCGTCCGCTGGCGCCTGAGTTGTCGTTGTGGTGGTTGGCTCGGGCTGCTCAGCAACCGTCTCGGCGTTAACAGGGAAGGCGTCAGCCAGTGGCTCATCGACGGCGTCGTCGACAAACAGCTTGTCGGGCCGGAACAACAGGAATCCGACAAGCAGGACTGCGGCGCCGGTTGCAAGAATTGGCCATTTGTGGCGTCGAATAAAACTCATGGTCTTCATACCCCTCAATTGCTCTGATGAAGAAGGCAACGCCAAACGTAGTGGACAACGTTCCAGTATCGACTCGTGTTCTCAGTTTGTTCACGAGTAGCGGGGTCTAGTGCCGGCTAGATCGTCTTGGTCACTTTGGAGAGGCCGCGGGGCTGGTCGGTGTCAAGGCCTTTGATGGTGCCCAGGTGGTAGGTGAAGAGTTGTGCGGCAACGATCGCCGGGATCGGGCTAACCCATTCCGGCATCTCCGGGAGGGGGATTCCGTACCGGGCGACCTCGAGCGCTTCGCTTCGATTCGAGACAGCGACACTTCGGCTGCGCTTCTCGGCAGTGACGTCGTGCAGCAGCGCCAGCATGTCATCGAACAGCGGTCCATCGGGTGCGATTGCCAGGATCGGAAAGCCAGGTTCGACGACCGCAATTGGCCCATGCCGGAAGTCAGCCGTCGAGTATGGATGGGCCAGTGCGTAGGTCACTTCTTGGACCTTGAGCGCCCACTCGTACGCAGTCGAGTGGTTGTATCCCCGACCCAGCACCGCACAGGCACGCATGTCAGCGAAGTTGCCGGCGACGTCGGCGATGTCATCCTCGATGACAAGTACCGACTCGACGTATCCGGGCAAATTGTGCAGTTCGGCGCCGGTCTCCGCGGGGTCAAGCGCAGCCGAGAGCATGGCAACGGCGAGAAGCTGTGCGGTGTATGTCTTCGTTGCGGCGACGGCAAGTTCTTCCCCTGCCGCGATATTGATGACCATGTCGGCCTGTGCGGCCAACGGCGAATCAGGCTCGTTGGTAATGGCGAGCGTTGGGCGACCCTGACGGCGACCCTCCGCCACAACCTCAACAAGATCCGGTGACTCGCCGGACTGGGAGATCCCAACCACCAACGCACCATCCAACTGGGGGGGACGTCCGTATGAGGTGAACAGCGAGGGTGCAGCCAAGGCGACGGGGATCCCGTTGTGGGCGGCCCACAAATATTTGGCATATCGCGCCGCGTTGTCAGACGTGCCGCGGGCGGCGATCAGCGCATAGTTGAAGTCACTTGTGCCCAGCTGGGTTGCAATCGACTCCATTGGCTCGGCATTGCGATCAAGCGCCCTTCGAAATATCTCTGGCTGCTCACCGATCTCCGAGCGCAATGTCACAGTGAACCTCCTGAAATGAGTCCGTAGCCAAGCGGATATTGATCCGACACTTTCACCGGCAATCGACCGGTGAACGGGTTGACCCCGAACAGTGCCGCCGCCGTCGCGTCGAGCAGGGGCTGGCGGATGCCGTATGAGCAAACATGGGTGGTGGCGGTGTTGTAGGCGTTGATGTCGTAGGGGGTCCGCATGGCAACCGTGACGACAGGGACATCGGTGTCGATCAGTTGCCTGGCTAGCTCGGCCTGCTGCGGATCAAGCGATGCCGAGATGGTCCCAAGCACGATCAGGTCATAGTCGCCGACACGGGAACGCATCTCGATGATGTCATCGTCAGTCGGCGGATTGTTGACCACAAGCTCATCGACATTTGGGTGATGATTTCGCAATGCCTTGGCCAGGCCCGGCTCCACCAACGATGAGGTGTCGGCGGGTGTGAGGTCGATCGGCCTTGGCATGATGGCGGCGATTCGGTCCGTTGTCGCGAGCGTGAGCGGCAGTAGGTCCGCGTCGTCCTTCACCACAGTGATGGAACGAGCTGCGGCCTCGTTTGCGAGGTCGACATGCTCCTGGCAACCAACAACATCGAGCGGCGGTCGGGCGCTCTTCGCCACCCAGCGGCGCAGCTCGCGAGAGTTGTGCACGGCGTTGGCGAGGCGTTCATCTGAGATCAGGCCTCGGTGGTTGGCCAGGGCGAGGCCCTGTTCGACACGATCCTGGGTCTCCCCTTTGAGCAGCATTAGATCGACCCCGGCCCGGATCGCGGCAATGGCATCGATCACCTGACCCGAACCTTGGGCAATGGCCCCCATGTCGAAAGCATCGGTGATGACCGCACCCGTGAATCCAAGCTCGTCTCGCAACAAGCCGGTCAGGACTGCGTGGGACAGCGTCGAGGCGATGTCGTCACGTTCGGTCATGCCGGGAATCGCAAAGTGTCCGGTCATGACGAGTTGGGCGCCGGCGGCAAGACCTGCTCTAAATGGAACCAGCTCCTTTTGCTCCAGTCGATTGCGATCGTGGTTGATGACAGGCAGTCCGTAGTGGCTGTCGACCTGAGCGTCACCCTTGCCGGGGAAATGCTTCAGGGTGGTGAGCACACCAGCGGAGTGCTGGCCAGCGACGAATGCGGCAACATGGGCAGCGACCGCCTGGGGCTCATCGCCGAAGGCGCGGATACCCAAAGCCGGATTGTTGGGATTGGTATTGAGGTCCGCCGCGGGTGCGTAGTTGAGGTTCACGCCGGTGGCCAACATTTCGAGGCCCATCGCATGCCCGACTCGTTCAGTTAGGTCGATATCGCCGGCCGCTCCCAAAGCCATGTTGCCAGGGAATTCGGTGGTACCGGTGAGGGCGATGAGTTGTCCGCCTTCCTGGTCGCTTCCGATCAACAGCGGCAGAGCCGATGTATTGGCTGCTTCCAGGGAGGCAGTCAGCTCCCGAACCTGGTCAACGGTTTGCACATTGTCGAGCGAGAACAAGGTGAACCCGGCCGGCGGATTCTTCGCGACCCGATCCAGTATGGCGGCGGGTGCCTTTGTGCCTTCAAAAGCAAGGACAAGAGTTTCTGCCGCATTCGGAAGGTTCATCCCTTCACCGATCCGGCGAGAAGACCCCGCCAAAGAAGAGTGAGACGATTAGACGCCTGCTCATATGTTTCTCCTCCATAGTCGTTTTCTATTGTTGTGTGTCCCGATCGCTCGGCCTAGGAAAGGCGGCCGATTCGATCCGTGATCTCTTGTTGCATTCTGTCGATGTGATCGGCAACGTGTTCTGCCGGGTCGTCTGACCCCGTGACGAGAGGCGTGAGATCCATCGCATAGATGAACGCCTCCGCCTGGTCGACATTGTGGCTCTCGGAAAAGGTGGCATGGGCGAGTCGTCGACCCGCGCTAGCGAGGTCGTAGCGTTTGCCACCGGTGATCTGTGAGTCGTAGACACCCATCAGCGCTGCCGACAGATTGGCGTGGGCGGTTACATCAAAGGCAACCTTGTCGTCATCGGCCATCCAATCGAGATCCCGCCACACCTCGC
>CAXMRC010000142.1:0-3343 GCA_964195945.1 uncultured Gemmatimonadales bacterium | reverse complement strand
TGGGTATGTCAGGGTGACTAGTTGGGTTCGCCAACCGATGGCTGTTCAAGTGTGCCGAGTTCGGGACGCGGCCTCGCCGGTGTCTAGCGGCTACGGAATGCAGCTGTTCGATTCAGGCCTCGCGAGGTCTTCGTCCGTCAGCTCTCGAGTTCCTCGGCAGCGTCCCTGGTGTCGAGGAAATCGGCAAGGTTCGTGGAGTCTTCATCGGTCCACCCGTCGGGTCGCGAGATGCCCACCCAACCGTCAAGGTACTCGCCGCTCTTGTAGAGATGGCCATAACCTCTGGGCACATTGCCAGCTACGGCAAGATCCGCTGCAACTTGCCACATGGTGACAACTGGCAGCCACTGCATCTTTTCCGATACGTCTGGCCCTCGTTGTCCTACCTTGAGCCAATCCGGTTCGGAGAAAGCGAGCTCGCCGGAGAAGAAGCTGATCGGGTCCGACGCGTGCTGGAGGTACACGATCTTGGTCTCCTGCCATTCTCCGGTGGGTTTGTCGAGAGCATTCTCCAGGGCTGTGAACCGGACGGTGCGACCGTCCTGGGATATGGGCTGCCATGCGGGCGACCCGGCGTCTCGCGTGTCTGTCAGCTCATTCCACAGATCGCTGACAAAAGGTGGCCCTGTGAGCAAGGCACCGTTGATCGGCTCGTTGACGATGTTGATCGACGTGAGAATCGATTCCACGCCAAATGAGCCGAGAGACAAACCGAACAGGTAGATATCAGGACGCGCGCTCTCGGGCAGGGTCTGCCAGTAGTCGTGAACGGTCGAGAACACGACGCGCGAGGCCTCTTTGGTGGTTTCCTGATCGGCGAGGAGTGAGATCCAGCTCGGGAGGTACGAGTACTGCACCCCAGCGATCGCCGTATCCCCGTTGTGGAGATACTCAAGTGACTGCATCGCCTTCGGTTCCAAGAATCCCGTCCCGGTCGTGGTCGCCACAACCAGCACTTCACGTTGGAACGCACCTGTCCGTTTGAGTTCCTCCAAGAGGAGATCCGCTCGGCCCTGAAGCGTGTTCGCGGACTTGAGCCCGACATACGCGCGGATAGGTACAGAACCGCCGCCGCCACGGAACGCGTCCAGTTCATCAACGGTCGGTCCGGTTCCCGTGAAGGATCTGCCCTGTAGGCCGAGGGTGTCCCACGCCACGAGGGACTCAGGGCTGCCTGAACGTTCCGCATCCTCGGGCTGGGTTACACCTTCAACGGTATCGGTATCGCGCACCGAAAACGCCGAGTTGGCGACTGCAAAGAACCCATCGATCAGCACACCATTGACCAGACCAAAGACGAGCGCGAACACCGCAGCACCGCCCAGCAACCTCGCAACACGTGGCGGCATGACCTTCGCGAGCCAACGGGCAGCGAATCGGAACAGCTTCCGCAACGAACGACTGATGATCAGGATCAAACCCGACACAACCAGCGTCACAGGCACAATGACCAGCCACACCCAAGGTGAAACCGAATCCACACCCACGATCCCACGCACATCGTTCTGCCACCCAACGTGTCGCCAGATCGACCACATAGTGGAAAACCCAATCACCACCGCAACAACCCAGACGATCACACGTTGCGTGGTACTGCCATGCTCAGGAACCGGGAGGCGGAGGTAGTTCCACGCCCACTGGCCCACGACACCGACCCCGTATCCAATCGCCAATGTGACACCCGACACAATCCCCTGGAACAGCGCCTCACGCGGAAGAAGCGAAGGCTCCAACGACAACGCAAAGAACAACGCCGCAACCACCAAGCCAGGACCCGAAAACCGGAGAGTGAAGACTCGTGGGGTCTCGGTGTCCGGCGCGTCCTGTCTTCGCTCCATGCTGGTGTCGGTCACAACCACAGCCTTTCGCTTGCGTTCGTCACAACCACTTCGCAACCTGGGCAAACGGGGACTCTACCAGCCTCGGCTACCCGCCCATGTCCGGCATTCTGGGCGGTCTACTCCGCTCGTTCTGCCCGCCCATATGTGCCGTTATGGGCGGGTGTTGACGCGTTCAGAAGACGATCTGGTCGAACAGTGCCTGCGTGATGAAGGCGGCAACGATGACCAGCGGCGGTATCAGATACGCCAGCCGCGATCGGGCGTCCCAGCGTCGAATGGCCCACATCAGAATGCCAGCGGAGCCGACGAAGAAACCGGCGGTGACCGCGTACAGCAGAGCCCGATTCGCCCCGACTGGGAGTTCGTCGAATCCGATCGAGAACAGGGCGAGCGCCACAAAGCCGACCGTGATCACAGCGAATGCTGAAACCTCGGCAACGAAACCCCGCCGTGCGCGGCGGGTCCGAACCGACACATCGGACGGGGTTGATACGGTCACGCCGCCAGGCCAATGGCGTAGGCCCCATACCACTGAGCCACCCATGACGGCTGCGGCCAGCAGCGACGCCAGCCCCAGTGCCACTGCCTCGAATGGGAATTCACTCTGGGGCAGGTACCCGTCCATGAGTGTGAAGAACTGCGTCTCGTAGTCATGCACGCTGATGCCCATGTGGGTCTCGAAGGCCTCGGCGAACGAGACGTTGTTGCCCATGTCGAGCATCACTGCTGCGAGGTCCTCAGGGGACTTGCCCAGGCCGTTGGGATCGAGGAGGAAGTCGACGGCGAGCTGAGCCATCGGGTAGTAGTAGTGGGGATACGCGTCCAGCACAGACTCCGAGAGCGGGAGGTCGACCCTCCATGCGATCGGGTTGACGCGGCCGTAGTCGGCAATCAGGCCGTCTATCTGGTCGAGGGTTCGGGGCGCACCGCCGGTTGTCCCGCCTGAGAGGGCTTCGGCCGTGCCCTCGCTGAACCACACCGGCATGCGCCGCGGGTCGCTCACCGCGACGTCACCCACGAACCGGCCCTTCAACAGCGCTTCGACCACGTGGATCAACTCGTGCTTCAGCGTGGTCCGGACCGTCGTGACATCGGTGGCCTCCCGCGAAGCTTCATGGTCGAACGACGAGATGATCACCCCGGCGTAGTACCCCCGTGCACCGCCACCTTCCAGGACGTTGTACCGGTTGGCGTACAGGTCGATCCTGTCTTGATCGGCGGGGAACTTGAACATGGTCGCCGGGTCGACGCCCATCTCCTCGACCACGTCGACGTACACCTCCTCGGCAAGGGCGGCGAGACGCTGCCGCGCCGCCAGGCTCGCACCGTCGCTGTACACGACGAAGTGTTCAGTCTCATAGGGGCTGCCGTCATGAGGCCACCGCTCCTTCGCATACCACGAGCCGCTGTCAACCATGTCAGCCGGTTCGACGGGAACAGACGTCGGTGACAAGGCAGAGCACCCGGAGGCGACCAGAAGCAGGAGCACCGATCCAATCACA
>CAXMRC010000141.1:0-10335 GCA_964195945.1 uncultured Gemmatimonadales bacterium | reverse complement strand
AGTGAGGTGGGTGCAGGCCCATACGCTTGCCATCACTTCGACACAGGCCACTAAATCTGACCTGTCCAGTTGAGCATGGGACCCTTGGCCCAGTGTCGGGGGTCCCATGCTCTTGCTCGACGACGGTCGGCCAATCGACCGTTCACGTGGGGGGAGGAACGCTAGAAACCAAGAGATCCCCTGCAGGACAGGGGATTTTGCTGTGGTCAGGGACGGCGTCGATCCGTCGACCTCTGGTTTTTCAGACCCATAGAGGATGTCGCGCTAGGTCTCAGTACAGGTCACGGGGTCCCATTTCATTGGGTTTGTGAAACGTAGCGCGACGTACTGAAACCCCGTGAATTCGCCGAATGGCACCTGGAGGGCACCCGGCGGTGCGTGATCGTTGGCGTACCTGCGACGAATACTGTTCGGACCAGGGACCCTGTTTCAGGCATCACCACAGCGTCTGATTCGATGCGGACAGCGAGTATCGGGTCATGCGAGAACACTTCATCTCTCCAAGGGTGATCTTCTGGGTGGGGTGCGTGACGACCAGCCCTACCCACCAATCGCGCCGAGCTGCACCATCAAGCCGTAGAGGTCGATGTTGCTCCAGTGCTCGACGAGTTGGCCATCCTGCACCCGCCAGATGCCGATTCCGGTGAAGGACACCTCCTTGTCGGTCGGGTCGACGTCTCTATAGACGCCACGGTGTGTCCCATGGAACGTGAAGCGGACGACGGTCTTGTCGCCGTCTGCCATCACGTCCTCGAGGGTGTAGCGCAGATCCGGAAACGATTCCCGCATGCCGGCGACGATGCCCTTGACTCCTTCGTGGCCGGGCGTGAAGCCGTTGAAGTTGGCGTCTGGCGCGACGAGATCGGTCACTGCGTCGAGGTTGTTCTGGTTCCACACTTGTTCGTAGTAGCTGCGAGTAATTTCGACTATGTCGTGGGTGTGCATGCGGTGCTCCTCTGTGGATCGGTGGGGGCGGCGGTAGCCGAGGCTGGGTCGCCCCTCGTGGTGTTCAAGCCGTTGCGTACTTCTCCAGACCGGCGTTGGCGAGATCTTCGGGGCTCATCGCCAGCCGGTAGTGCACCGCAGCATCGAAGTTGAGGATGAGCGGCTCCGTCACGTTGGGTACGCCCGATGCGTCCTCCATATCGACCACCATGAGCGCCCCTCTGCCGTCACCGTTGTCCGTAAAGTAGAAGACTTCGGGCTGGATCGCCGCCAGGGTTTCCCCGATCTTCTGTCCGGCTGTGCCATCGAGAACCATTGCGCTGAACGGCTCGTTCGGGAAGCTGACCTCGACGATGTACTTCATGATCTCCTCCTGATTCATTGTTACCTATCCGGTGGACCGCTGCCCTCGACGACTTCACCTCCCTGTGTTATTCTTTCGAGAACAGACAGTACGCTATCCGATAGTTCGATAGCAGACAATCAGAAGTAGAACAGAATGAATGAAAGAAGTCAAGTGCGAGTGCTCGACGAGGGCGGAACAGTCAGCGTGCAACGCCGCGCCTGGTGGGCAACGATGGTGATGCAACGGCGGCTCGCTTTCCAGATCATGGAGGAAGAGCTTCGCGACGAGACTGGTATCGACATCGCGATCTACGACGCCCTAATGCACATCATCAAAGCAGGGGAACCCGGTATCCGCATGACCGATCTTGCCCAGGATGTGTTTATGAGCAAGTCGGGCCTCACTGCGGTGGTTGATCGACTCGAGAAGCGGGGCTTGCTCCAGCGGACCCCCGACCCCGAGGACCGTCGAGCGACCCGGATCAGACTTACCGAAGAAGGACAGGACATCGCCGGCCGGGCCTCGGAGGTCCATCTCGCCAGTATCGAGCGTCATTTCACCAGTCGGGTGACCGACACCGAAGCCGCGATCATTCTCGACGTGATGGAGCGTGTGACACCGACCGAAAGCGCGTGAAACCGATTGTGCTTTCGATCCGCCATCGCAGGGTTCCCAGGTAGCTGCAGTCTCGGCTGTCCGTAATCGCAAACGAACCCGCCCATCGGGCGGGTTCGCGTGGTCAGGGACGGCGTCGATCCGTCGACCTCTGGTTTTTCAGACCAGCGCTCTACCAACTGAGCTACCTGACCTCCTACACACACGCCCGGACCGAGGTCCGGGCGTAGTATGTGGCGGGAGCGACGGGATTTGAACCCGCGACCTCCGGCTTGACAGGCCGGCGTGAACTCCAGACTTCACCACGCCCCCACGGGTGCCCCCAGGGGAATTCGAATCCCCGTTGCCGCCTTGAAAGGGCGGAGTCCTAGGCCGCTGGACGATGGGGGCCCGAAACAATCGGGTTGGCCCGAGGAATTCGGGATGTTACACCATCTGGTGGCTGTAGAACCGAGCGAGATGAGTATAGATGCGCCACGGTGCTGCGGGAAACTCGAATCAGCTCCATTTCTGCCCTGATCATGGCGCCCATGACACCCAGGTGCCGGCGCTGACCAGTCGCGGGTCACCGTCGATTGGTTGCACCCAGATGCCCGGCTGTCCATCGATCGCACCTGGGAAAGCAAACGCAGATCCGTCAGGTGCCCAAAGCGAGACGCTTTGGGCGTACTGGTCGAAGAACGGGACAAACTCTGTGATGAAGCTCGGGTCGGGCTCAAACCGAACCGCCTCCCTTAGTTCGCCTTCTGTCCAGATACTCCAGCGTGCCTGCGGTCCGGCCACGATGTCTAGAACCAGTAGTTGGTCGCCGGTCGGAGACCAAAAGTAGGCGAGAACTGGTTGGTTCGTCACTGTCTGCTGATCGCCGCTGTCGGTTGTGACAACCACAAGGCGATTGGTGGGGAGGAGCGGTAGCTGCTGAAACGCCGCAGTATTGGCGTTCTGGTCTGGGCTCAAGCCCTGTATGGCGATCAGCGATCCGTCCGCATTAGTTACGAAGGTCGCCGGGCCGCCGATACTCGCAACGGGTGTGCTCGTCCCGTCCGATGAAACGATCACCAACCGCTGATCCCGCGTGCCCTGTTCCAAGGCAATGATCCCCCGAGTCGTCCAGCGTGGTGCCTGGAAGAACCCCGGGTTCAAGCCGAGTGATTCAGATTTGCTGAGATCGCTAAGAACCAGTTGGTCACCACCGATATGGGCGGCCAACTCCAGCCCATCCGGACTCCATGAGTAGTAGAGCGGCTGGCCCGTCTCGACGGTGCGCAACTCCTCGAGAGATTCGTTGACGACGAACGTCGTATCGAGCCGCAGGCCGTCTTCGCCATTGCGGAGAATTGCCAACCTGTTCGCCGACGACCAAGAGAAATAGAACGGGAACGAATCCGTCGCAATGGAATAGGTAGTGCCACCGTCTGGATCTGCCACGTACATCGCCGGCTCGTCGGCGTTTAGCGAGAACGCTAGAAGGCTACGATCGGGAGACCACACCGGTTGAAAGAATGCACCATCGTTGTCTGCGGCGATGGTCAAGGGATTGGCTCCGTCAGAGTCGACAGTGACAACATCTCCTCCGTTGAGAATCACCAGACGGCCCGCCGTGTCGGTGCCGGTCGTACAGGCGGCGAGGAGCACCGCAACGGTCGCTGCCAGAATTGAGAGATGCTTGCTCATTGTTCGAGCCAACCCCGATCTCTGGATCTCTGTTCCCCCTTGTTGCGGTCACACGGCTCAGCTCCGTACGATGTATGTCGGGAGTTAGACAATTAGAGGGAGAGAATATGCATCGCAACCGCCTAATTGCGCTTGCCGGCGTCGTCATCGGGGTCATTGGCTTGTTCATGAAGTCGCTGACAACGGACGGAGAATCGGCGCTACCAGACCTGAATGCTGCCAGTCCTGATTTTCCAGATGGGATTCCAACCATCTGGGGTGGTCTTGATGCCTGGGCGCAAGTAGTACTCGTGATCTTGATCATTGTCGTGGTCGTTATCTGCGTTCGACCGGACATGGCAAGAGGCTTAGACCGGAATTCATCGATGATCGTCGCCGTTGTCGGCGTCGCTCTGCTCGCCTATGCCGTTGTGAAGTTCGTGGATGCCGGCGACAAGGCAGACAGCCTTGCTGCAGCGTTCGGCCAGGCGGCAGGCGCCGGGTTGCTCCCAGCCGCGGTCGAGGTAAGCACAGGTGTCGGCTTCTTCGTCCTGATCGTTGGCACCGTGCTGGTGACCTTCGGTGGTGCGATGGGCTTTATCGGCGACACCGAGGAATAGCAGCGTAACAATCAATGGCGATCTTGAGGGGCTGCGCCGATGCAGCCCCTCATCGCGCTGGAGATGGTCCCGCGGGCCCGGATCGGAGCTAGGTTCCAGATAGTGACCGATTACCTACATCCACTCGCGGCACCGTTCCGCATGGAAGGAGATCGCGGCGACACCGTGTTGCTTCTCCACGGATGGACCGGTTCGCCTGCTCACCTGCGTGAACTCGGCGCGGCCCTAAACGGAGCAGGCTTTTCTGTCGTTGCACCTTTGTTGGCCGGGCACGGCACCTCACTCGAAGACATGGTCGAAACCGGCTGGCGCGACTGGATGCGAACCGCGGCGGAAGCTGCGAACGAGATTGTTGCCAGCGAGCAGCGGCTTCACCTCGTCGGATTGTCGATGGGGGGTGTGATGTCTTTGCTGCTGGCCCCGGTCTTTGATGCAGCTTCGATCACGACAATCAATGCGCCGCAGCGAATCCATGACTGGCGGTCCCGGCTGGCGACGCTCTATCGGGGCAGCAAGCGCATTGACGCCGGCGAACCACCTGCCCCGGTTCCGGATGAGCTTCTGCAATACCAGCAGCAATACAACGGCACCCCGATCGGGACAGTCGCCGAACTCGGGGACCTCATCATCGCCGCCCGCTACAATTTGTTTCGGGTCACATGCCCCGCGCTGGTCATCCAGTCACGTGTCGACGAGACGGTCAAGCCGGTGAGTGCAGAGATCATCTACGACGGTCTGGGCTCGGTCGACAAAGGCTTGGTCTGGCTCGAAGCATCCCGTCATGTCGCGGTATTGGACGTCGAACGAGATGTCATTGCCGATGCGATCCTCGAACACCTCCGCACCGCCTCGCCAAACTAGTGCGAGGGGCCATTCGGAAGGTGACTTTGGTCCCTCAAAGACGCTCGTCCCAACGCATAGGATGCAACACAGGAACGTGTCTTAGGAGGACTAAATGGGTGACCAACCCGATGCCATTGCCAACCTGCTGAGCGAGGAACGACTATTCCCGCCATCCGAAGCGTTTGTCGCCGCGGCAAATATCGGCCCCGAGGTGTACGACGAAGCCGACGCCGACTACTTGGCGTTCTGGAAGAAACAAGCGCTGGAAAGAGTGACTTGGTTCAAAGAACCGACAGAGGTTCTTGATGATTCGAACGCGCCTTTCTTCAAGTGGTTCAGCGACGGCGAACTCAACGTCTCTTACAATTGCCTCGACCGCCACCTGGAAGATAAGGGCGACAAGGTTGCATTCCACTGGATCGGTGAGCCAGGCGATACCCGCGATATCACATATACCGACCTTTATGAAGAGGTCACCAAGCTGGCCAACGGCCTGAAGAGCCTTGGTGTCGAGAAGGGCGACCGTGTCGCGATCTATCTCGGCATGGTGCCGGAGCTTCCGGTTGCGCTGCTGGCCTGCGCCCGCATTGGTGCAATCCACTCGGTCGTCTTTGGCGGCTTCTCCGCAGACTCGCTCGCCGACCGGATCCAAGACTCGAGCTGCAAAGTTTTGATCACCGGTGACGGCGCCTGGCGCCGTGGCAGCGTGGTGTCCCTCAAGGATGTAGCCGACGAATCGGTATCGCGCTCACCCTCGATAGAGAAGGTTGTCGTCGTCAAGCGCACCGAGAATGAGGTTGCGTGGTCCGACAAGGACATTTGGTATCACGACCTCATCTCCGATCAGGCCGTCGGGTGTGAACCAGAGGTGATGAACGCGGAAGATCCGTTGTTCATCCTCTACACCTCCGGTACCATCGGCAAGCCAAAGGGCATTGTCCATTCCCAGGGTGGATACCTAACACAGATTGCGACCACGCATGATTATGTGTTCGACATCAAAGATGACGATGTCTACTGGTGCACGGCCGACATCGGCTGGGTAACCGGCCATTCCTACATCACGTACGGCCCGCTGGCTAACGGTGCAACCAGCATCATGTACGAGGGTGCTCCAAACCATCCGGGTCTTGACAGGTTGTGGCAGATCGTCGAGGACTACAAGTGCACCATCTTCTACACCGCACCGACGGCTATTCGTGCGTTCATGAAGTGGGGCGACGAGCACGTTACCAAGCATGATCTCTCCTCGCTGCGCCTCCTCGGCACAGTTGGCGAGCCGATCAATCCAGAAGCATGGATGTGGTACAACGAATTCATCGGCGGTAACAACTGTCCGATCGTCGATACGTGGTGGCAGACAGAGACCGGTGCCATCATGATTACACCTCTCCCCGGTGCCGTGGCAACAAAGCCCGGTTCGGCAACCAGGCCCTTCCCCGGTGTTGCCGCAGACGTGGTTGACGAAGGGGGCAATTCGGTGCCTCTGGGCGGCGGTGGCTTCCTCGTCATGCGGAAGCCATGGCCTGGAATGTTGCGGACCATCTACGGTGATGACCAGCGTTATCTCGATACGTACTGGTCGCGTTTCGACAACATGTACTTCGCAGGCGACGGCGCCAAGCGCGACAAAGATGGCTACTTCTGGTTGCTCGGTCGTGTCGACGACGTCATGCTGATCGCCGGTCACAACATCTCGACCACCGAGGTCGAGTCGGCTCTCGTCAGCCACCCGGCGGTTGCGGAAGCTGCGGTTGTGGGTCGTGCCGACCCGGTAACCGGTCAGGCGATTGCGGCGTTTGTCACGTTGCGCAGCGAGTTCGAAGGAAGCGACGAGCTTCTCGCAGAACTTCGCAACCACGTTGCATCCACGATTGGTCCCATCGCCAAGCCAAAGAGCATCGTCTTTACCGACGATCTCCCCAAGACGAGGTCCGGCAAGATCATGCGTCGCCTGCTCAAGGACATCTCGGAGAAACGGCAATTGGGTGACGTCACCACCCTCGCCAACGCCGATATCGTCCAAGAGATCGCCGCCAAGGCATCGGCCACATCTGACGACTAGTCGTCAAACGGCCCCAAGACAACGAATGCCTCCCCATCTCGGGGAGGCATTCATGCGTTCCACGTCGAATATCGAGCGACCGACCCCCAAAAGTCGATTTCTGGCTGGCAACTCGGTTCAACAACTCCGATAATGGGACCATGAGCACAATACCGCAGGAACTCAGGGACCGGACGGAAGCCTGGATCGCGGCAGATCCCCAAAAGAAGATGCGCAAAGAACTGCGGGCACTCCTCGAGGCGGGTGATGCCGCCGAGCTGAGCGAGCGCATGGACGGATCGCTGATGTTCGGAACTGCCGGCCTCCGTGGCCGTGTCGAAGGCGGATCGAACCGGATGAACCGAGCGGTCGTCATCCGCACCACTCGTGGCCTTGCCGAGTACCTGATCGAACGTTCCCCCGACTCGGACAAGCCTCTAGTCATTGGTCGCGACGCCCGTCTGTCGAGTGAGCGTTTCCAGAAGGATGCCATCGGTGTGCTCACCGCGGCCGGAATCCTGGTCCGCTATTTCCCTGACGTCGTTCCTACCCCCGTTGTCGCCTATGCCGCTCTCCAGCTTGGGGCGCGCGCCGCAATCGTGATCACGGCAAGTCACAATCCACCGTACGACAACGGTTACAAGGTCTACGACACAAACGGTGCCCAGATTGTCCCTCCCACAGATAGAGACGTCGCCGACAAGATCGCGACGATTGGCGGCGCCAAAGATGTGCCCCGGTTGTCCAAGAAGTACCGGGGTGAGCTCGCTTCGCCGGTACCTGAGTACATCTACGAGCACTACCTCACCGATATGGCAAAAGTGCGTGCAGACGATGCAACCGGATCCGATCTCCGGATCGTCTACACGCCTCTCCATGGCGTCGGAGGCATCTTTGTTGCCGAAGCACTGCAACAGTCAGGACACCCAGATTTTCATCCTGTCCCTGCGCAATACGAACCGGACGGTCACTTTCCGACCGTGTCATTCCCCAATCCTGAGGAGCCGGGGGCGTTGGATCTTGCCAGTGAGCTTGCTGAGGAGATCAGCGCCGACATCATCATTGCCAATGATCCCGATACCGATCGGCTCGCAATAAGCGTCGAGAGGAAAGACGGCTGGCGGGCTCTGACCGGTAACCAGATCGGAGTGTTGCTCGGCGACTACGTACTGGCCAACACAAAAGTCGAGAAGCCCCTCGTCCTCAACAGCATCGTGTCTTCACCGATGTTGGCCCGCATCGCCGAGGCCCATGGCGCCGGGTTTGCAGCCACGCTCACGGGTTTCAAATGGATCTGGAACGCGGCATTAGACATGCAGGCCGCGGGAGAAGGCACATTCGTGTTCGGTTATGAGGAGGCCCTTGGCTATTCGGTTGGCCCCGCGGTTCGGGACAAGGACGGGATTTCGGCAGCGGTGGTCTTTGCCGACTTGGCCGCAGCCTGCAGCGCCCGTGGCGAGACCGTTCTCGACTATCTGGCCCGGTTGTATGACCGGTTCGGTCTGTGGGTGTCGACCCAAAAAAGCATCGTTCGGCCGGGTGGCGAGGGAGCGGCTCAGATTACCGCTGCCATGGAACGCATCGCGGAAAACCCACCCACCGAGGCCGCGGGCATTTCTGTTGTTGCGACCACCGATTTCCGGCTGGGGGCCGAGGATCGTCCTCGCTATCTCGGGGCGACGCCCCTTGTCGAGTTGGATTTTGGCGATCGCGGCCGTGCGTTGGTACGTCCCAGCGGCACCGAACCAAAACTCAAGATCTACGTGGACCTCGTCGCGGCCCGCGACGTGGACCTTTCGACCGAAGCACAAGAGGCGAGCCTTGTCGCAGAAGCCACAGTGGTAGCGGCCGCAATCGCCGACCAGCTCGGCCTGTAGCCGTCCCAATCAGTCGCGAACAAGGGCACGACCGCTGTGCTTTTCACAGCGGTGCCAGCAGGAAATTCCGTTGTGCACCGTGATCCGCAATAATGCCGGAGGCAAACAACGAGCGCTCATCTAGCGCGCATTGACTAAGGAGCCGTCATGGACCTAGCTGCTCTCCTCGGAGACCAAGCCGAAGACCTTCTCGGATACAAAGCAAAGGTGAACAAGGAGCAGCTCAGTCTTCCCGGGCCTGACTTCATCGACCGTGTCACATCACTGAGTGACAGGTCCCCCCAGGTGTTGCGGAACTTGCAGAGCCTTTACGACCATGGTCGTCTCGGTGGTACCGGCTACGTGTCGATTCTTCCCGTAGACCAGGGCATCGAGCATTCGGCAGCGGCATCGTTTGCGCCGAATCCCGCCTACTTCGACCCCAAGAACATTGTTGAGCTGGCGCTTGAAGGCGGAACGAATGCCGTTGCTTCGACCTTTGGCGTCCTCGCCATGGTGTCTCGCAAGTATGCGCACAAGATTCCGTTCATCGTGAAGATCAATCACAATGAGCTGCTCACCTACCCCAACGGTGCCGATCAGGTCATGTACGGCTCCGTCGAGCAGGCATTTGACCTAGGTGCTGCCGGTGTCGGCGCAACGATTTACTTTGGGTCGGATCTGGCTACTCGGCAGCTGCAAGAGACCGCTGAAGCCTTCGAGCGGGCCCATCAGCTCGGGATGTTCACGGTGCTGTGGTGCTATGTGCGCAACAGCGCGTTCACAGTTGATGGAGTCAACTATGAAGGTTCGGCCGACCTCACCGGTCAGGCAAACCATATCGGTGCGACCATTGAGGCCGACATCGTCAAGCAGAAGCAGCCCGATTCCAACAATGGCTATGGCGCGGTTGGCTTCGGCAAGACGCATCCGCGGGTCTACAGCGAACTGACTTCAGATCACCCGATCGATTTGACCCGCTGGCAGGTTGTCAACACCTACATGGGCCGGGTCGGTCTGATCAACTCAGGTGGCGCATCCGGCGGAGAAAGCGATCTCGCCGATGCTGTTCGGACTGCCGTTGTCAACAAGCGGGCCGGTGGCACGGGCATGATCAGTGGACGCAAAGCGTTCCAGCGCCCGATGGCTGAGGGTGTCGAGCTCTTGCAAGCTATCCAAGACGTGTACCTCGACGATTCGGTGACAATCGCCTAACGCGCCCTCGCAGAACGTTTTGTAGAACGAATGGGCAACTACCCGTGGCTCTGTCTGGAGCCGCGGGCTTTGCCTTTCAATATCCCTGGGAACTGGCTGTACCGTGCCGCTACAGTCACAGGCATACACAAAAAGACCTGCAAGAGGCCCCCTGAAGGAGGACCTATGACAATCGCGTTGGCCGCGGCCCGTTCAGTC